>NZ_JANIFL010000009.1:0-278766 GCF_024518695.1 Mesorhizobium sp. LMG17149 | reverse complement strand
CCAAGCGACTATTCGGTCGTGCGTGACAAAGGCGAAGATCCCAAGCTCATTGACGGTTGTAGCCGGAGGGGCAGCGGGCGACTTCGCCAAGCCTCGGGCCGGATGGCCATCCGGCCCGAGGCTCAATCGCTTCCATCGCACATAATCATCTCGTGCAGATACAAGGGGCGGCGCAAGCGTCAGGTACGATTGGCGCTTCACAGCGAACGCATCGGAATGTCCAAGCCACCGACCGGCCCTCGCTGGCTTCTGGGATGGCCCTCCCAGGTGAGCGCAATGCGGCTGTCATGGCTCACACCTGCGCTCCATCTTCGGCGACGCCGGCGGAGACATTTGCGCGCGCCGCGGGCCTCGCCACCTTGGTGACGAAGACGATGACCGCCAGCGTCAGAAAACATGCGCCGACCAGATAGGGCGCACCGCCGAAGGTCACCGGCGCGCTTGGCCCGGTGAACCAGGAAAAGATCGCCGTATAGAGCAGCGGCGTGATGATCGAGGTGATCGAGAAGATCGAGGTCATCGCGCCCTGCAACTCGCCCTGCGCCGAAGGCGGCACCTTGGCGGCGGCGAGGCTCCTCAGCGGCGGATCGGCCAGTGCTTCCAGACAGCCGACGACGATCACCGCATAGATCATCCAGCCTTGCGACGCGAAGGCATAGCCGAAAGCGCTGGCTGCCGTGAATGTCAGGCCGATGACCGCCGTCTTCCACTCGCCAAGCCTCGGGATCACGCGCGGCAGCACCGTCGCCATGACGATCGCACCGCACAGGCCGAAGGCGCCGAGCGAGAAGCCGATCTGCTGCTCGCTCCAGCCATAGCGGTAGCTGGAGACAAACGACCAGACCGCCGGATACATCATGTGTCCGAGCGTCATCAGGAAGAAGACAAGCCCGATCCAGCCGATGCCTTGATATTGGCGCATCTGCAGCAGCGTGCCGACCGGGTTGGCGCGTTTCCACTCGAAGCGGCGGCGATGCTTGTCATCGAGCGTTTCCGGGAGGAAAAACAACGCAATGAGGAAATTCACGAAGGCGAGCCCGGCGGCGAAATAGAATGGCACGCGCGGCCCGAACGTGCCGAGCAGCCCGCCCAGAACCGGCCCGATGACGAAGCCGACGCCAAACGCGATACCGAGCAGGCCGAAATTCTTTGCCCGGTTCTCATCGTTCGAGATATCCGCGATGAAGGCTGAAGTCGTCGAATAGCTGGCGCCTGAAATGCCGGCCAGCACACGCCCGATGAACAGCATCGGGTAGGACCAGGCGACCGCGCAGATCAGATTGTCGATGGAGAAGGTCAGCACCGATGCGAGCAGGATCGGCCGCCGCCCGAACCGGTCGCTCAAGCCACCCATGATCGGCGCGAAGACGAACTGCATCGCCGCATAGACGAAGAACAGCCAGCCGCCTTCGATCGCCGCGCCACTGATGCTGACCCCGGTCAATTCCCTGAGATAGGCCGGCAGCACCGGCATGATCATGCCGAAGCCGATAATGTCGAGCAGCAGCGTGGTGAAGACGAGCGCAAGGCCCCGTCTGGCGGTTTTGGGATCGATCATGCTGGGTCAAGCTCCTCTGCTCGCCCTCAGGCTTAGGCGGACGCAGCTTATAGGCGAGCTCGCGGCAAGGAACAATAAGGGAACAATCCGGATGCGTTCATCCTGACAGCCCCTGACGGCAACATCGCCGGCAGGTGAAGCTCGAAAACGGCCTGGTCAGATCGGCCCACTCAGCGTGTTGCACTCCGACAGCTTGCCGCTCTTGTAACCACGCGCCAGCCAGGTCTGCCGCTGCTGCGAGGTGCCATGGTTGAAGCTTTCCGGCACGACATAGCCCTGCGTCTTCTTCTGCAGCGTGTCGTCGCCGATCTGCTTGGCGGCGTTCAGCGCGCTCTCCATGTCGCCCTGCTCCAATATGCCTTTCTGCCCGGTGTAATGCGCCCACACGCCGGCAAAGCAGTCGGCCTGAAGCTCGATTCGCACCGACATCTGGTTGGCTTCGACCTCACCCATGCTTTGCCGCATCTGGTTGAACTTGGACATGATGCCGGTCAGGTTCTGCACGTGGTGGCCGACCTCATGCGCAATCACATAGGCGCGGGCGAATTCGCCCGAGGCGCCGAACTGCTGGTCGAGCTGCTGGAAGAAGGTCATGTCGAGATAGACCTTGTGGTCGCCGGGACAATAGAACGGTCCGGCCGCCGCTGAAGCAAAGCCGCAGGCCGAGCGGACCTGGCCGGAAAACAGCACCAGCTTCGGGTCCTCATATGTCAGCCCCTGCGATTTGAAGATCCCGGTCCACGTGTCCTCGGTCTCGGCCAGCACGGTCGCCACGAACTGCTTCATCTCATCATTGGCCGGCGTAGCAGAGCCGCTGTCCTCGGTAATCTGGCCGCCGCCGCCCGGCGCCAGTCCGCCGCCACCCAGGATCGTCGACGGATCGAAGCCGAAATACCATCCGGCCAGCACCACCAGGATGACAAGGAAGATGCTGCCGCCGCCACCGGTGCGGCCGCCGATCGGAATGCGGAACTGGCCACCGCCGCCGCCGAGCCCGCCACCGCCGCTGCGGTCGTCCTCGATATTGTCACTCTGACGACGGCCTCTCCAGAGCATGGCAACTCCTCGCGCTGCAAACTTCCCCGTTGTTGCGGGGCTCAACCCAACAAACAACTATCTCAATGGTTGCTCCAAGTCACAGCATTTTTCCAGACCGCGGCGGTTCTGGCATGACGGCCTCACCGCTCTGGCCGAGAGTGCGCAAGGCCTGTAGCATTGCTCGTGGATGGGGGATGTATTGGGCTTGAAGACGATCGGTTCGTTCCTGTCGCTGATTGCGGCGTTGTTTTGCCTCGGCACGCCGGTAGCCGGCGCGGTGACGCTCGATTCCAGCGTTGCCGTCACCGACCCCGCCACCTTGCAGGCATTGGAACGCGGCGGACTGTCGATCAGCCGCCTGCTGGGGCCAGCGCTCGGCCTGACCCGCGAGGTCGACAATCGCGGTCTGTTCTCGGTACCGGCTTTGGCGACGGTGCGCGACACAGTCAAGCAGCAGATCGCCGACGAGCCGAAGACCAGTCCGGACCCCTATGTCGCCGACATGGCCAGATCGAAGGACACCAGCCAGAAATTCAATCCAAAATACATCGACGACGACGGCTCGACGCTGGACCTCACCGGCGTTGTCAACCGCATGGACCGCGGCTATCTCGGCCACACCGAATGCGGCGAGACCCGGCTGATCTACCGCTTCCACTATTCGATCGCTGAAAAGCCGGTGAAGGGAAAGGCGGGCCAGCGCATTTCCTCGCGGCTGCCGTTGACCATGAGCCTGGTGTTCAACGCCAAACCCAGGCAGGCACAAGCGCGCGCCTCCAAGGATCTGCCAAGCGCCACCGATGTGTCCTGCGCCGATATTGCCCAGCGCTGGCTGGCAGCCGGAAAAAAGGACCTGCCGCCCGACCAGCTTGCCGCCTGGCTGCGCTCCGACGAGGGGCCGCTGTCGGGCGCCATGCTCAATTCGTCGCAGATCATGCGACTCGAACTCAACATGCAGGTGCTGCGCCTGTCTGCCTCGACGCGGCGCGATTTCGGCGGTCATGCCGAATACCTCCTGAAGATCTTCAAATGGGATCCGGCGACGTCCAGCTTCTATGAAGCGAAGATGGAAAACCAGATCGACCGCGCCACCGTGCTGGCCGACAAGCCGTCTTTCGCCAAATGGCTGCTCACCGACCGCAACATCTACGACCTCGACCATGGCCGGCTGGTCATCGATGAAAAATTCCTGGCCAGGAGCGCCGTCTCCGTCGCACCCGGCGGCCTCAGCCGGTCGCAGAACAACATCGTCTACGGGCTGGTCGACGACGCCGACATCGACAAGGCGCTGAAGGACTACGTCGCCAGGGGCAATACGCTCGCCACCATCAAGTCGGCGGCCGGCTTCAAATTGCGGCTCAACGAGATGAGCTGCACCGGTTGCCATCAGACGCATGGCATTGCCGGCTTTCATTACACCGGCGCCGATCCGGCCAGCGAGCCGCGCCGCAACGCCGTCTTCGTGCCGGGCTCGGCTGTGTTCTTCGCCGACCTGCCGCGCCGCCGCGCCATCGTCGAGCAGTTCGCCGCCGGCAGTCACCCGGACTTTACGCGCGGCTTCGCCGCCCGTCCGGACGCCAGATATGCCGAGGCGCTGAAAGGCACCGACCTCTACAATGGCTGGGGCTCGATCTGCTATCGCGGCGAGGACCCAAGTTTCAAGGACTGGACCTGCGGCACCGGCCTGCGCTGCGCTGGCGTCCATGAAAGCGCCATCCATCCGGGCTTCGGCACCTGCGTCAGCGAGGCCGGCACGGCCGTCGGCGACCCGGTCGAGTTCGGCGAGATCAGGATGTCGACCTGGGGCAACGACCAGTATTGCCGCCTCTCCCCGGCCACCGCCAAGGCCTGCGCCATCGACCCGGCGCGGGACAAGAAGCCGCCGGTCAAGCTCGCCGGCTATGGCGCGGCGCGCCAGCGCTACGACAATCCGCAGCAGAAGACCGGCGGCTTTCCCGGTGGCATGCTGCGCAAGGCGAGCTGCGACAAGCTTCCCGACGAGGCGACGTGCGGACGTCTGGCCAAGACCGGCTTCAACGACTGCATCGCGTCGGGCAAGGACCACAAATTCTGCACGAAGGAATTCACCAAGACCGCCGGCCTGCGCGCCTGCGACAAGGCGCATCCCTGCCGCGAGGACTATATCTGCACCGCAGGCTATGACGATCTGGTGCAGGCAAAAGCCGGCAAAGGCACCTGCATCCCGCCCTATTTCATCTTCCAGTTCCGCGTCGACGGCCACCCGCGCAGCTGGGTGCAGGATGTCAGGGAGTGAGGGAACGGTTTGCCGCAGGCAAATTGAAAGGTCCACTGGACCTTTCAAAAGGCTCGAACGCCCGCAGCCATAGCGGAGGGCGATAGACACTGCCGCAAGAAAGGACGTAAACCACGTCCAACAGCGGCCTTGGCCTGCAGCCAATCACGTCAGACGCCTAATCTTCCTGTTTGGCGCCGGCGCTCTTGCCGTCAGAGCTCTTCGACCGTTCCTCGAAACGCGCCGCGCCCTTTTTAAGCGGACGGCCGGTTTCCGCCTCGGTCTTGCGCTCGTCCCTCGCCGCCGCCTGTTTCAGTCCCGCGGCCGCCTGCTTGCCCTTTGCGGTCGGTGCTTGTTCGATGCCCATCGCTTCCTCCGTTCGCGCGACAAAACGCGCGCTGTCGGGAGCAACGTGCCCGGCGTGCGACGGTTCCGGCAGCGCCGGAAATCTGGCGGCTCAGCGCGCCGTCATCGCCTTGCGGAAAGCTTCCAGCGTCTCGGCGCTGACATGGTGCTCGATGCCTTCGGCGTCGATGCGCGCCGTCTCGGCGCTGACACCAAGCGAGCGCAAAAAGGCTTCCACCGTCTGATGGCGGATGCGGCTTTGCTCCGCGACCTTGCGGCCGGCATCGGTCAGGAACACGCCGCGATAGGGCTTTCTCGACACCAGGCCGTCGGCGCACAGCCTGGTCAGCATCTTGGCCACTGTCGGCTGGGCGACGCCCAGGCGTGCGGCGATGTCCACCTGGCGCGCCTCGTTGCCGTCTTCGATCAGGTCGGCGATCAGCTCGACATAATCCTCGACCAGCGCGCTGCGGCGCGCTTCGCGCTGCTGCCGGAAGCCCTCCGAATGAATTTCGGCGTCGAGCAGCGGCTCGCGCGGGACCGGTCTGTTCTTCAGCGCCAATACGCGCTCCTCCCAGGACTATTGCCATCCATGCTTTCATAGCACGGGCTCTGATTCTTCAGGCCGTTTATTTGCATTCCGCAACAGGTGCAACCGGACTTCCGATTGCGGGTTCGCCCGATACCGCCAGCAGAATAAAAAGCACCGACAATGAAATATAGCATATTGCATAATGTTGAGCCATGGCATAGCTTAAAGGAACATCGCCCAGTCTCCCGGAAAGCCCTCCCCCATGTCCGAAGTCGAAGCCACAGCCTCCCGTTCCTCATGGCGGTTCGCCAGGCCCGACGAGGACGAGGAGCCCAGCCTGCGCGAGGTCAACGCGTCGATCGCCGTTCCGAGTTCGGGGGTCTGGTTCCGCCGCCTGTTCGCCTTCATGGGTCCCGGCTACATGGTCTCGGTCGGCTATATGGATCCGGGCAACTGGGCGACCGACCTCGCCGGCGGCGCGCAGTTCGGCTACACGCTGCTGTTCATCATCATGCTGTCCAACCTGATGGCGATCCTTTTGCAGGCGCTGGCGGCACGACTCGGCATCGCCACCGGCCGCGACCTCGCCCAGGCCTGCCGCGCCTACTATCCCCGTCCAGTCAACTTCGTGCTGTGGATTGCCTGCGAACTGGCCATCATCGCCTGCGACCTGGCCGAAGTCATCGGCACCGCGATCGCGCTGCAACTTCTGTTCGGCATTCCGCTTATCGGCGGCGCCATGCTGACGGCGCTCGACGCCTTCCTCGTGCTGCTGCTGATGAACAAGGGCTTCCGCTATCTCGAAGCTTTCGTCGTCGCGCTGCTGATCATCATCTTCAGCTGCTTCGCCATCCAGATCTTTGTCGCCGCCCCGCCGGCCGGCTCGATCCTGCATGCCATGTTCGTGCCATCGTCGCAGATCGTCACCAACCCGGAGATGCTCTACATCGCCATCGGCATCATCGGCGCCACCGTCATGCCGCACAATCTCTATCTGCACTCCTCGATCGTGCAGACCCGCGCCTATGAACGCACCGAAAAGGGCAAGCGCGACGCCATCAAATGGGCAACGACGGACTCGACCATCGCCCTGATGCTGGCTTTGTTCGTCAATGCCGCGATCCTGATCGTGTCGGCGGTCGCCTTCCACAACACCGGCCATCAGGATGTTGCCGAGATCGGCCAGGCTTTCGAGCTGTTGTCGCCGCTGCTCGGCCTTGGCATCGCCTCGATCCTGTTCGCGGTGGCGCTGCTGGCGTCCGGCCTGAACTCGACGGTGACCGCAACGCTTGCCGGCCAGATCGTCATGGAGGGTTTCCTGCGCCTGCGCATCCCCAACTGGGCACGCCGGCTCTTGACGCGCGGCCTCGCCATCATCCCGGTGGTGGTCGTCACCGCGCTCTATGGCGAAAAGGGCACCGGCCAGTTGCTGGTGTTCAGCCAGGTGATCCTGTCGATGCAGTTGCCTTTCGCGGTCGTCCCGCTGGTGCAGTTCGTCTCCGACAAAAAGAAGATGGGCAATCTCGCCATTCCGCGCGGCGTCGCCGCCCTTGCCTGGGTAGTCGCCGCGGTCATCCTGGGGCTCAACTTCAAGCTGCTCTACGACACCATGTTCGGCATCGGCTAAGCTCCGCTTCGAAAATCGACTACCGTGCGCAAAGGGTAGTCTCGCGACAAATCGGCAATCCGCGCTATGTTGTCCCGCAGCATGGCCCAGATCGAAGACATCAGGAAATTCTACGCGCGGCTGCTGGTCGCCCATGCCGGCTCGCCCGACCCACGCCTGGAAGCGGCTTTCGCCGAGGTGCCGCGCGAAGCGTTTCTCGGTCCCGGTCCGTGGACGGTCATCGCCGGCAACGGCAAGGTCACGACGCCGAGCGCCGACCCGGCCCATGTCTACCAGAACGTGCTGGTGACGCTCGACGACGACAAGGGCATCAACAATGGCGAGCCCTTCCTGCATGCCATGTGGATCGGAAAGCTTGCGGCTAAACCTGGCGAGGCCGTCACTCATATCGGCGCCGGCACCGGCTACTACACCGCCGTGCTGGCCAAGCTGGTTTTACCAGGCGGCACCGTCACCGGCTTCGAACTCGACGAAAAACTGGCCGATCTGGCGCGCAAAAATCTCGAAGCATATGGCAATGCAACGGTCGTCCATGGCGATGCGGTGACGACGCCCCTGCCGCCATCCGACATCATCTACGTCAATGCTGGCGTCGCAGCGCCACCAGCAGGGTGGCTGAAGGCGCTGCGGCCCGGCGGCCGCATGATCTTCCCCTGGCGCCCGGCCGAGCGCGTCCCGCTGGCGGTGATGGTGATCCGCACCGAAAAAGGCTTCGCCTGCGATCCGTTCATGCGGTCGTGGTTCATTCCCTGCGTCGGCGCCTCGCTCGCAGACTCAGCGTCGAGGATCCCGACGCGCGAGCAGGCCGCGCGCAGCCGCTCGATCTGGCTGGTCCAGGACAGGGCGCCGGACGACACCGCCACCGCCATATCGGGCGATGTCTGGTTCTCGTCGGAAGATCTCCACCCCGGGCCTCGCAAATGATGGTGGTTTACCAAAATTTCATATGTCCTGTCGGACCGGTGGCTCGTCGCCCGTCCTTGGGCTGAAGTCCGGCCACGACGGCGTGGACCGAAGAACGGGAGCATTGGAATGAGAAAGATCATCTCTGCGACATTCGTCAGCCTCGACGGCGTCATGCAGGCGCCCGGCGGCCCGCAAGAGGATCCGGTCGGCGGCTTCAAGTTCGGCGGCTGGACCTTCCATTATTTGACGAGGCGGGGGGCGCGGCGATGGATGAACTGTTCTCCAAGCCTTTCGCCCTGCTGCTCGGCCGCAGAACCTACGACATCTTCGCCGCCTACTGGCCGTATCAGAAAGATTCGATCGCGGATGCCTTCAACCCCGCGACCAAATATGTGGCGACGCATCGGCCTGACACCCTCACCTGGCAGAACACGCAATCGCTCGGGCCTGATATCGTTGCGGAGTTGCGCCGTCTCAAGCAGGAGGATGGCCCTGACCTGCTCATCCAGGGATCTGGCGATCTGATCCAGACCTTGCTCGCCAACGGGCTGATCGACGAAATTCGGCTGATGATCTTCCCGCTGTTGCTGGGCAAGGGCAAGCGGCTGTTCGGCGACAGCGCGATGCCGGCCGCCTTCAAGCTCATCAAGTCGCAGGCAACCAGCACCGGCGTCATCATGGCGACCTACGAACGATCAGGCGAGATCAAGGTCGGCTCGTTTGTCACAGGGGAGCCATCCGAGGCCGAGCTCGAACGGCGCAAGAACTGGAAGTAGCAGGACCTGGGTTCCTCGCCCCACGATGAAAGATCGACCCCCACTCCGTCTCGGCTTCGCCGAGCCACCTCTCCCCCGATCGACGGGGTAGAGGAAAGGCGCGAGCTTTAGAAAGGTTGGCTCCCTTCCTCTCCCTCCGGAGGGGGGAGAGGTGGCGCTGCGAAGCAGCGACGGAGTGGGGGAAGCCGCTCGTCAATCGCGCCGCCGCCGCAAGACAGACATACCCGACCAGCAAGAAAACTGTCACCCATGCTATCGGTCCATTCTGTTACCTATCTATCCGGTTCGGACAACTCGACACCTCTCCCCCGATCGACGGGGGAGAGGAACCCAAGTTCTGCCTGGCTCAAGCAGCCACCGGCCGCCGCGCCAGGCCATCGCGGATGTGCCGCGCGAATTCCTGCGCGGCCGGCCCGACACCGTGCCTCGGCAGATGCAGATTGATGGCAAAATTCGGCAGCGGCGGCAGGCCGGACTCCGCTGGCAATATGTCGAGATCCGCCGGCACGGTTGTGGCCAGCCAGGCGGTGACGGCGAGGTCCGACCGCACCGTCGCCGTCGTCGCGTCGATGTTGCCGTTTTCGAACACGGTGCGCCACTCCAGCCCGTGCTCACCGAGCGCCGCCAGCACCGCCGGGCGGAAGGCGCAGGTGTCGGCGACGATCGAGACCGGCAGCGGCCGCTTGGCGCGGGCAATGCCGCCCTTGGCACCGACCCAGACCAGCCGGTCGATGGCAAGGCACTCACCGGCCGACGGGCCGACGCGTTCCTCGATCACCGCAAGGTCGATGGTCCCGGCCGCAAGGGCGGCCGCCAATTCCGGCGACGAGGCGCAGACCAGCGATATCTCGACCTGCGGATAGGTCTCGGCATAGGTCTTCAGCACCGGCGCCAGCAAGGTGCCGACAAGGTCGTAGGGCACGCCGAGCCGCACCTGGCCGGCCACCAAAGTCCCAGCCATCTCGGCCCAGATCTCGTCATTCAAGGCCAGCAACCGCTTGCCCCTGCCGAACAGCTGTTCACCGGCGCGCGTCAGCCGCAAGCCGCGCCGGTCGCGCGTAAACAGGCTGGAGCCGAGCGCCTCCTCCAGCCGCTTGACCTGCTGGCTGACAGCACCTTGCGTCAGGTGCAGCGCATTGGCCGCCGCCGTCATGCTGGCCTTGTCGGCGACGGTGATGAAGGTGCGGATCAGCGCCATGTCGAGATTTCGGATCATGGGTGGCATTATCTATCCTAATGCTGATCATGGCAAACATTGCATTTACTGAAGTTCGCACGCAGCTACGATCGCAGCCCTCTGACAGAGGACGCCGCATGCTCGAGCCCATTCTCCCACTCATCCTTTTTGCCATCGTCGCCACCACCACGCCCGGCATCGCCACGACCCTGTCTACGGCGTCCGGCGCGCAGTTCGGCTTTCGCCGTTCCGTGCCCCTGCTGGTCGGCAGCGCCGCCGGCCTCGCCACCGTCACGGGTGCCGCTGCCGCCGGGCTTGCCGGTCTGCTGCTTGCCGTGCCTTCGCTGCAACTGGCCATGAAGGTCATCGGCTCGCTCTATCTCCTCTGGCTGGCGATCAAGATCGGCCGCAGCGGACCGCCCAATCTGGATGTGAGCATGGCCAGGCCGAACAGCTTTCTGGGCGGCGCCGGCATTCAATGGATGAACCCGAAAGGCTGGGCGATGGGACTGGGCGCCGCGGCTTCGTTCGCGGCATTGGCCAGCGGACCGGTGCAGCTCGCGCTGCTGCTCGGCGTCACCTTCGGCCTCGCGGCCGCCGCCTCGCTTTCACTGTGGTGCGTGGCCGGCATGGTGCTGGCGCGGCTGCTCAAGACCGAATGGCAATGGCGCGCGCTCAACATCGTGCTGGCACTGGTGCTGGCCGCCTCGATCATTCCGATGTGGCGGACGGTGTAGGGACGCGGCGGCCTTGCAGAACCTGGGGCTTGCCCCAACAAAGCTCTTATGCGGCGCTGGTCGACCCCCACTCCGTCTCGGCTTCGCCGAGCCACCTCTCCCCCGATCGACGGGGTAGAGGAAAGGCGCCAGGCTTTTTGCCGTCAACGCTCGTCCAGCAAAGCTCCCTTCCTTTCCCTCCGGAGGGGGGAAAGGTGGCGCTGCGAAGCAGCGACGGATTGGGGGAACCACGTGGCAATCAAGCCTCACACCGATCAGTCACGCCAGTCACAGAAGATGTGTGCATAGCGTAGCGACAGAGCGGGGGACAGAGGTGGCCCTCAAGCCGCGTAGCGGGCCGCCGGCTTGTCGGCGTGCAGGCTGCCGTAGAAGGCCTGCCGGGCACCGAGGAAAATGTCCAGTTTGGCCGGCTCGGCGAGCGCCGGCACGGTGACGGCTTCACCCCTGGCAAGGCCGACAAGGGCCGCATCCACCATATCGTCGGCGCTCATGATGATTTCCTTCGGAAGCTGGTCGATATCGCTGCCGGCAAGCTCCCAGAAATCCGTCCGTGTCGCGCCCGGCAGCACCACCTGCACCTTCACCTCCGTACCCTCGACCTCGCGGTGCAGAGCCTCGGTGAAGTTGACGACATAGGCCTTGGTACCGCTGTAGATGCCGCCGAACGAGGTCTCATAGGCGAGCACCGAGGCGATGTTGACGACCGCACCTCGGTTGCGCGCCAAAAACCCCGGCAGCACGGCACGGGTCAGCCGCGTCAGGGCGATGACATTGACCTTGATCATGCGTTCGGCAGCGTCCGCATCGGCGATTGCCACCACGGACTGGCCGCCAAGGCCGGCATTGTTGACCAGCAGCGTCACGCTGTCGTCGCTGGCGATCGCCTGTTCGACGCGGCGGACGTCGCCGTCGTTGGAAAGGTCGGCGCTGATCACGCTGACCTTGCGGCCATAGGTCTGGCGCAGCTTCCCGGCCAGTTCCTCCAGCCGGTCGGCGCGCCGCGCCACCAGCACCAGATCGTAGCCCTGCCCCGCCAGCCGGTCGGCATAGACCGCGCCGATGCCCGACGAAGCACCGGTGACGACCGCCGTGCCCTTGTTGCCCTGTCCACTCATTGTCCTGTTCCTTCTTCGACTGATCTGGTTCGTTTCGACTGACCCGGCGCCGTGGCATCTGCCGCGCTACCGAAAGCCGCTTGATTGATTTAGTGGCATATACCACTAATTGGGAAGTAGGCATATGCCACTATCTTGTCAATGATACGGACGGGGATTATTTGAGGGTAGCAGCCGGAGCTTCATTCGCCGGCGCCAAGGACCATCATGTCAAAGGACAGCTTGCCCGGCCTCACGCTCTGCAACAACGCCGCGCTGCGCCGCGCGGCGCGCAAGCTCGGCAAGTTTTATGATGATGTGGTGGAGCCGTCAGGCCTCAAGGCGACACAGCAGGGCCTGCTCTACCAGATCCATATCGGCGACGAGCCGGCGATGGGGGCCATCGCCGCGTCGCTGATCATGGACCTGTCGGCGCTCGGCCATACGCTGAAACCACTGATCCGCGACGGCTATGTCGAGACCTTCGCCGACCCGGACGACCGCCGCGTCAAGCGTGTGCGGCTGACGCCGCAGGGGCTGGCCAAGCTCGAGGCGGCGATGAAACTGTGGCAGATCGCCCAGCAGCGTTTCGAGGATGTCGTCGGAAGGGACAAGGCTGAAAAGCTGCGCGCGGCGCTGGATGACGTCGCCGCGCTCGATTTCGATCTGCCGCCGGCCAGCTGAGCCGGCCAACGGCTTTCAAAGAGATCACTCGGCAGGCATCTCTACAGGCCGAGCCGCCCGGCGGCCGGCCACCACGATGCCAAGCCCGATGATCGGGAAGATCGCGGCGACCAGGCCGAGATCGGCCGGCGCACCGTAGCGCAGCACGGCGCCACCGACCACGGCGCCCAGCGCCACGCCGAGATAGAGCGCCGAGGCGTTGAGCGACAGCACGATCGGGGCGGCGTCGGGCGCCAGCTTGATGATGCGGCTGGCCTGCGCCGGCGGGAAGGCCCAGCCGACGATGCCCCACGGCACCATCATCGCCATCAGCGCCGGTCCGGCAATGTGCGGCGGCAGAAAGGTCGGGATGACCGACAGCAGGACCAGCATGCCGGCACTCAGCGCCAACGACCAGCCGACGGTGCGGGTCGCGCCGAACCGGTCGGCAGCCTGGCCGCCGCCAATGTTGCCGATGACGGCGCCGACGCCGAAGGCGAGCAGCATGCCGGGCAGCGCGATCTGGCTGAGACCGCCGCCCTCGATGGCAAGCGGCGCGACATAGGCAAAGACGGTGAAGGCGCCGATCAGCGCCAGCACTGTCGTCAACAGGATCGGCATCACGCCGGGACGCAGCGCTGCCGCCAGCCTGCGCTTCAAGGGCAGCCTGGTGCCAACGATGCCCCGCGGCAGCCGGTACCACAGGATCGCGCCGGCAAGCGCACCAAGGCCGGCGATGGCAAAAAAGGTTCCGCGCCAGCCGGCAACGGTGGCAACGAGCGCGCCCAGTGGCGCACCGAGCGCAACGGCCACAGTGGTGCCGCCGACGACGACGGCGATGGCACGCGCCCGGTGATGATCATCGACCAGCGCCACCGCCGTGCCTTGCGCTGTTGCGGCGAACAGGCCCGACGACAGCGCCATGACGATGCGCGCGACCAGCAGCAGTTCGAAGGAGGAACTCAAGGCAGCGGCGATGTTGCCGAGCACGAAGAACACCAGCGTCCACAGGATGACGCGGCGCCGGTCCCACTCGCCTGTCAGCGTCGCCAGGATCGGCGTGCCGATCGCATAGGCGAGCGCGAAGGCGGTGATCAGCGTGCCGGCCAGCGGAATGGAGATGCCGGCATCCGCCGCGATGTCGGGCAGAAGGCTGGAGATGACGAAGCCTTCGGTCGAGATCGTGAACGATCCGAGCGCAAGCCAGAAAAGGCGCTTGTCCATGGCGGGATGTCCTTAGTTCAAAAGTTATTGAACAATTGGACATAATAGGGCATCATGTCAATGAAGCCAGGGAAAAATAGCTTAACCTTCCTGACAGCCCTGTGTCAGCACAGGTCGGCGCGAGACGGAGAAAGGCCGCGTGCGGGCCAACAATGATGGATGCGTTGAAATCGGACCCGACTGTGCTTAGTTTCGAGCCATGACCTTGCCACACCCCAATACGGACCAGATCAGCCTGCCGATCGTGCTTGGCGTGCTCGGCGACCCGACCCGGCTCGCCATCGTGCGCTATCTCGCCAGCAAGCAAGGCGTGCCGCTGAACTGCAGCCAGTTCCTCGATTTCGGCTCGAAGACCAATCTGAGCTACCACCTGGCCAAATTGCGCGAGGCCGGCGTCACCCGCGCCGAGGTGGTCGGCACCAACCGCATGATCACACTGCGCCGCGCCGATCTCGACGCCCGCTTCCCCGGCCTGCTCGACAGCGTCATCGCCGCCGCCGGCGACGATCCGGCACTGCCGGCGGTCGGCGGCCACGACATCGAAATCCACGCCTGACCTTGCAGAACTTGGGTTCCTCGCCCCACGGACGTGGGCAAAAGGAAAAGCGGCGTCACACAGGAGCCTTCCGAAAATGCGCATCGCCGTACTCGCCGATATCCACGGCAATGTGCTGGCGCTCGACGCCGTGCTTGATGACCTTCGCCGGCGCGGCGGCGCCGACCTGACCGTCAATCTCGGTGACAGCGTTTCCGGCCCGCTCTGGCCACGCGAGACGTTTGCGCGGTTGGAGGCGCTGAACCTGCCGACGGTGCGCGGCAACCACGACCGCCGTGTCGCCGCCGACCCCGCTGATGACACCATGTGGCCCTCCGACGTCTATGCGCAGGAGCGGCTGACCGAGGCACAGCGCCAGGTGCTTTTCGCCCAGCCGCTGACGCTGGAGATCGCACCCGGAATCATCGCTTTCCACGCCCGTCCCGACCATGACGAGAAATATCTCGCCGATACGATCGTCAATGGCCAGCTGGTGCGCGCGCCGCTGGCGGCGATCCGGCGGCGGCTGAAGGCGCTCGACCCGGCTTGCCGCATCGCGCTGTGCGGCCACAGCCACCGCGCGGAACTGATCCGCGTCCCCGATGGTCCCGTCATCTTCAATCCGGGCAGCATCGGCTGCCCTGCCTATGACGATTCCACGCCGCCGGCGCATGTCTCCGAGCAGGGCTCGGCGCATGCGCGCTACGGCATCGTCACCTTGGGCAGCAACGGCCAGCCCGACCGCTTCGAGGCCATCGCCGTCGACTACGACCACGAGGCGGCCGCCAGGCAGGCCGAACAGGCGGGCCGGCCGGAATGGGCTCACGCGCTCAGAACCGGGTTCATGCCCCTGCCCGGCTGAACGCTCTTGCGTTCATGCCCGGCTGAACGCTCTTGCGCGTTCACGCCCGTCCAGCTGAGCTGCCTCACGGCCCGGCGGTCCGGGTTGAGGCTGGCGAAACGGCGAGCCGAATTTTCGGGCTTACATGGCGCCGCGTCGTCCCTTATAAAACCGGCCGGGCTTGCGGCGGGCTCGATCCGCCGCGGCACGGTATCAGCGCACGGCCAAACGATGAGGCGCACAGTTACGCTCCGAACAACCCTCCATGCGCTGATTGCGGCTCCGCTGTTGATGACGGCGTGGCCGGTGATTGCCCCCGCTATGGCTGAAGAGATGGCCCAAGAGGCGCCGGAGCTCGTTATCTCCGTCGTCACCGGCCTGGCGCCGGACGACCTTCTCAAAGTCCGCACCACCGCGTCGCCGGTCGCCACGGTCGAGGCGCGGCTGAGCAGCGGCGACATGGTCACCAATCTCGGCTGCAACGACATCAACGGCTACAAATGGTGCAAGGTCGAAAGCACGGGCAAGGAGAAGCTGAGCGGCTGGGCGCCGGCGCGCTATCTCATCCCCCTCAATCCGGCCCCCTATGTCGAAGGCGAGACAAGACCGGCCGATGCGCCGGTGGTTGCCTCCACCGGCAGCGCCAATGACGCCGGGCACGCCTTGGCGCCGGATCAATCGCAGGCTACTGGCTCAGCCAACAGCACGCCGGTCCCGCCGCCCGACCTGACGGCGCGGCTTGGCGGCGCCGGCCCGGCAGCCGAAAGCACGCCAAAATCCGCCGCCGAAATCGGACGCGCCGCCATGCAGGATGCGTACGTACTGGCGCTGGCGGCGCCTGACGTCTCGCCGGATCCCGAGATTCCCTGCGCCCGCTATGTCGGCCAGCCAATGGAGCGCTGCAAGGTCAACGTCGTACGCACCGCCGACAAGGCAGACGTCACGATCACCTGGCCCGATGGCGGCACGCGCGTCATTTCCTTCCGCGGCGGCCGGCCGGCCGGTTCCGACGCACCCGGCGACTTCCGCTTCACCCGCGAGGGCAGCCTCAACATGATCCGCATCGGCGACGCCGAGCGGTTTGAAATCACGGATCAGCTGGCGCTGGGGAATTAGAATTTATGGGAGTAAGGGAGTAGGGGAATAAGGGAGTATGTTTGGAATGCCTTCGAACCCACCCTACTCCCCTACTCCCCTACTCCCCTACTCCCCTACTCCCCTACTCCCCTACTCCCCTACTCCCCTACCTCGCATTTTCGGGGTTACATCAGTCAAAACTCTTCCCTATAAGGCCCTCCTAGCCTGATACCAGAATCGCGAGCACAACCGGCCGGGTCTTCCCGTCCCGGTTTTTTGTGCAAGCCGCCCGCCGAACGGACCTTTGACATGCCAAGACGCACTGACATCAAGTCGATCCTGATCATCGGGGCCGGCCCCATCGTCATCGGCCAGGCCTGCGAGTTCGACTATTCCGGCACGCAGGCCTGCAAGGCGTTGAAGGAGGAAGGCTTCCGGGTCATTCTGGTCAATTCCAACCCGGCCACCATCATGACCGACCCGGAACTGGCCGACGCCACCTATATCGAGCCGATCACGCCCGAAGTGGTCGCAAAGATCATCGCCAAGGAGCGGCCCGACGCGCTGCTGCCGACCATGGGCGGCCAGACCGCGCTAAACACCGCTCTGTCGCTGCGCCGCATGGGAGTGCTCGAGCGCTACAATGTCGAGATGATCGGCGCCGATGCCACGGCCATCGACAAGGCCGAGGACCGCGCGCTGTTTCGCGAGGCGATGAAGAAGATCGGGCTGGAAACGCCGAAGTCGATGCTGGCCAACGCCACCGACGTCAAGAACACCGACCGCAAGATGCATGAGGCCGAACGCGCCGCCGTCAAGGCCGAGGCGCCTGCCGATCTCGACGCCGCGCTTGACGCGCTGGAAACCCGCTGGAACCTCGGCGAAGGCGACCGCAAGCAGCGCTACATCAGCCATGGCATGGCGATCGCAGCACAAGCGCTCGACCATGTCGGCCTGCCCGCCATCATCCGCCCGTCCTTCACCATGGGCGGCACCGGCGGCGGCATCGCCTACAACCGCGCCGAATTCTACGAGATCGTCCAGTCCGGCCTCGACGCCTCGCCGACCACCGAAGTGCTGATCGAGGAGAGCGTGCTCGGCTGGAAGGAGTACGAGATGGAGGTCGTCCGCGACAGAGCGGACAATTGCATCATCGTCTGCTCGATCGAGAACATCGACCCGATGGGCGTGCACACCGGCGACTCGATCACCGTCGCCCCGGCGCTGACGCTGACCGACAAAGAATACCAGATGATGCGCAACGCCTCTATCGCGGTGCTGCGCGAGATCGGCGTCGAGACCGGCGGCTCCAACGTCCAGTTCGCCGTCAACCCGGCCGACGGCCGCCTGGTGGTCATCGAGATGAACCCGCGCGTCTCGCGCTCGTCAGCACTTGCCTCCAAGGCGACCGGTTTCCCGATCGCCAAGATCGCGGCAAAGCTCGCCGTCGGCTACACGCTGGACGAGCTGGAGAACGACATCACCGGCGGCGCGACGCCAGCCTCCTTCGAGCCGTCGATCGATTACGTGGTGACAAAAATCCCGCGCTTTGCCTTCGAAAAATTCCCCGGCGCCGAGCCGGTGCTGACCACCGCCATGAAGTCGGTCGGCGAAGTCATGGCCATCGGCCGCACCTTCCAGGAATCGCTGCAGAAGGCACTGCGTGGACTTGAGACCGGCCTCACCGGTTTGGACGAGATCGAGATCCCCGGTCTTGGTTCCGCCAACCATGCCGACGACCGCAACGCCATTCGCGCAGCCCTGGGCACGCCGACGCCCGACCGGCTGCGCATGGTGGCGCAGGCGATCCGCATGGGCACCTCGCTGGAAGACGTGCACGCCATGTGCAAGATCGACCCGTGGTTCCTCGAACAGATCGCCGGCATCGTCGCCATGGAAGCCCGCATCCGCGAGCACGGCATTCCCGAGGATGCCGTCAACCTGCGCATGCTGAAGGCCATGGGCTTCTCCGATGCCCGCCTCGCGTCGCTGACGAAGACCGATGCCGAAGTGATTCAGAAAGCTCGCGAAAAGCTCGACGTTCATCCTGTTTATAAGCGCATCGACACCTGTGCGGCCGAGTTCGCCTCACCGACCGCCTACATGTACTCGACCTATGAAGTGCCGTTTGCCGGCGCGCTGGCCAACGAGGCGCAGGTCTCATCGCGCAAGAAGGTCGTCATCCTCGGCGGCGGCCCCAACCGCATCGGCCAGGGCATCGAGTTCGACTATTGCTGCTGCCACGCCGCCTTTGCGCTGCGCGACGCCGGCTATGAAGCGATCATGATCAACTGCAACCCGGAGACGGTCTCGACCGACTACGACACCTCAGACCGGCTCTATTTCGAGCCGCTGACGGCGGAAGACGTGCTGGAGATCCTGCGCGCCGAGCAGGCGTCCGGAGAGCTGGTCGGCGTTATCGTCCAGTTCGGCGGCCAGACGCCGCTGAAGCTGGCGGATGCGCTGGAGAAGGCCGGCATCCCGATCCTCGGCACCTCGCCCGACATGATCGATCTGGCCGAAGACCGCGACCGCTTCCAGAAGCTGCTGCACAAGCTGAACCTCAGCCAGCCAAAGAACGGCATCGCCTATTCGGTCGAGCAGGCCCGCCTCGTCGCCGGCGAACTCGGCTTTCCGCTGGTGGTGCGCCCGTCCTATGTGCTCGGCGGCCGCGCCATGCAGATCATCCATGACGAGAGCATGCTGCAATCCTATCTGCTCGACACCGTGCCCGGCCTGGTACCGGAGGACATCAAGCAGAAATACCCCAACGACAAGACCGGCCAGATCAACACGCTGCTGGGCAAGAACCCGCTGCTGTTCGACACCTATCTCAGTGGCGCCATCGAGGTCGATGTCGACTGCCTGTGCGACGGCAAGTCGACCTTCGTCTCCGGCATATTGGAGCATATCGAGGAAGCCGGGATCCATTCCGGCGACAGTGCCTGCTCGCTGCCGGTGCACTCGCTGCCTTCCGAACTGGTCGACGAGCTGGAGCGCCAGACGGCGGCCCTTGCGCGCGCGCTCAATGTCGGCGGGCTGATGAACGTGCAGTACGCGATCAAGGACGGCACGGTCTATGTGCTGGAGGTCAACCCGCGCGCGTCACGCACCGTGCCCTTCGTCGCCAAGACCATCGGGCGGCCCATCGCGAAAATCGCCGCCCGCATCATGGCCGGCGAAAAACTGGAAGACGCCTTCGCCCATTACGGCGCCATGCCCGACCCGCGCAATCCCGGCCACATCGCGGTCAAGGAAGCCGTGTTCCCCTTCGCCCGATTCCCCGGCGTCGATATATTGCTCGGACCGGAAATGCGCTCGACCGGCGAGGTCATGGGCCTCGACCGCGATTTTGCGCTGGCCTTCGCCAAGAGCCAGCTGGGGGCCGGCGTCGACCTGCCGCGCTCCGGCACACTGTTCGTCTCGGTGCGCGACGAAGACAAAAAGGGCATCTTGCCGGCGGTGAAGCGCCTCGCCGGCCTCGGCTTCAAGGTGCTGGCCACCTCAGGCACCGCCCGCTTCCTCGCCGAAAACGGCGTCGACGCCCAGAAGATCAACAAGGTGCTGGAAGGCCGCCCCCACATCGAAGACGCCATCCGCAACCGCCAGGTCCAGATCGTCTTCAACACGACGGACGGCCAGAAGGCGGTGTCGGACTCCAAGTCGCTGCGCCGCGCCACGCTGATGCAGAAGGTGCCGTATTACACGACGCTGTCGGGTGCGGCCGCGGTTGCTGAGGCGATTGCGGCGCTGAAGGCGGGGAGCCTGGAGGTTCGGCCGCTGCAGGAGTATTTTGCCTGAGGTGATTAGCTCCCTTCTCCCCGTTCAACGGGGAGAAGATGCCGGCAGGCAGATGAGGGGCGCTGTCCCGCCGAGGCTGCGTGCTGTGGCATCGCTTAAGCCTGGACACCACGATTTCTGTTTTAATTGTAAACAGAAAACCGGCAGTCAGTTCGAGACATCGACAACAACTGCTTTCGCAACTTTGTTCTTCGCTCTCTCCAGCTTGTTTAATGCTTTACGCATCCTGGCCACAGCTTCTTTCGCCTTGTCGCCTTCAACCGTGTCACGCTTGATCACCTCATTTTCGATGAGCAGCGATAGGTTCTCGTTGCCGACCTTGATGTCTGGAAAGAGCTTACGGATTTCCCTGCGCACCACCGAAATCACTGCCTCGGAACGGATGATCGCGGAAACGGTAAACTTGTTAAACAGCTGGGCCTGCTGATGAAAGGCATCCATTGCATCCGTCGTCAGCCCTTCCTTAGCAAACAGGAAGAGGCACTGCAGATGATCCTCATTCTTGGGATTCATGTCGGCAAGGACAATGCGACAAACTTCTTCGTGGCTGATCTGATTTGCCACGTAGATACGGACCAGCCGCCATTCGACCGCATTGGTCAGGATCACCCAGTGAATGCCTTGATGAGCCCCGTAGTCGATGACTTGCCGTAGATGATTGTCGGCAAGCCCGCTGCCAGCTGATTTCACTTCGACGAGCAGCCGCAGTTTTCCACCAATCTTTATAGCAAGATCGCAGTATGTGGATTTGATCTGATGTTCTGATGTGAGTTCGTCATATTTGTCGTAGCCAAACACCTCGGCCAAAATGTCCTTGATCAACGTAACCGTGTCGGCCTCCGCCACGTCGGATTTCTGCTGAGCCAGCGTGATCCGTTGATATTTCTTGAGATTCGACGCTACACGTTCGACGAATTTCTTCGGCAATTTGTTCAATGACTCGCCCTCCCTATCCCCAATATGAATTGAGGACGAGTTTACTTGAAAGACAAGTAAAAACTTATGTTAGAGATTGCGGCCCTTCGCAGGCTCAGGGCGTTCGAAGCTCGAAAAGCCAAGCAATTGGCTTTTCGTCCGCTACGCGGACCGCTTCTCACCCCTCACGCCACCGCGACACACTCGATCTCAATATCAAACTCCATCGGCCAAGACGCCACCGGCACAAAACTGCGCGCCGGCGGGTTGACGCTAAAATACCTGGCATAGACCCGGTTGATGGCGTTGTAGAAGCCGGAATTGACGGCGTAGATGCGCACCATCACCACATTGTCGAGCGAGGTGCCGGCCGCTTCCAGGCAGTGTTTCAGCGCCTTCAGCGACGCCTCGGTCTGCACCTCGATGTCGCCGCGCACCATCTCGCCGGTCACCATGTCCACCGGCGGCGTCGCCGAGATGAACACGAAGCCGTTGGCCCTGACAGCCGTCGAACAGGGCAGCCCGAGCGCCCGCACCTTGGCCGACATGACAGGCACTTCGATGATTTGTTTCTTCATGGCAAATCTCCCTCTCCTGCATTTGCAGGGAGCTTATCCCTGCACTGGCGGAACGCCAGCGCCGTTCTTCCCTTCTCCCCCTGTGGGAGAAGGTGGATCGGCGCGATAGCGCCGAGACGGATGAGGGGTGGTCCAGCGGAGTGAGACGTTGGCGTTCCCTGGAACACCCCTCATCCGTCGCCTTCGGCGACACCTTCTCCCACAGGGGGAGAAGGAAGATGCGGCGCTAAAGAAAACCGATGAACCGTCCGGCGAACAGCACCGAAGTCCACAGCAGTATCGAGAGCACAGCCAGGATGGCGCTGCCGGCCGGCTCGTCACCGCCTCTGGCGAAGCGCAGGAAGGCGAAAAAATTAACGCCGGCGAGAAGGATGAGTGCCATCTTGGCGAGGAAAATCGGCATCACCGCATAGGTGCTCGCCTTGACCGAAAACAGCAGCGAGCCAGTGACAAGCGCACCCGCGAACGCGCCCAATGCAACGCGGCGCAGCAGCGCGACGAACGCCGCCTGCGGCAGCGAACGGAAAGCGCCGCAGATCCTCAGATCCATGAGAAGGACGCTGGTCAGCAGCGCGCCGATCGACATGATGTGGAGCGCATTGACCACGGGGTAGGCAATGAAGGAGCCCTTCAGCCACCGCGCCAACGCAAGCTGCTCGATGCCGGCGAGAAGCTCAGCCATTTACGCCGGCGGCACGCGGTCGGGATAGACATCATATGTCTTGCCGTTGACGATGAGGCGCACTGCTTTCATGCGCTTTTCGCTCGCCTCGACCGAGCGGTTGCCGATCGCGGTCACCTCGTCGCCGATTTTGGCCACCTCCTCCGTGAAGCCGGCGGCGATCGTGCGGGACGGCGGCGCCATCTCCACCCGCCAGGCCTCGCCCTCGGCGTCGACATCCAGCGTGGCATGCGGATTGCCGATATAGATGGCCGTGATCTTGCCCCTGAGTTCGAAAAAACCGTCCTGCGTCCACGACCAGCCATGATGGGCATAGGCCGCGGTGCCGGCGGCTAGCATCACGGCCGCCGTCAGCGCGACGCTGTGAATTCCATTGAAAGGCGACTGCATCGCTCGTCTCCTCGGTTCGTCCACCATGCATTCGAGAGTAGGACACGGCGCGGCAACGTCAAATCACATCGGCCAAAAGACCGGAACCGCCAGGCGCCCCGCTCAATTGCCGGCGTGAGCGATCCGGCCTTGCTAATGACATCCATGCACGCCACTCTCGCCTTCCCTGCCCGCTCTTCCCTTGGGCTGAAGACCGGACTCAACCCGAAACGAGGCATACCATGAGCAGCATGAGAGACCGTCAGGAAGGCTTCGAAAAGAAGTTTGCGATGGACGAGGATACGAAGTTCAGGGCCATGGCGCGCCGCAACAAGCTGCTCGGCCTGTGGGCCGCCGAAAAGCTCGGCAAATCCGGTGCCGACGCCGACGCCTATGCCAGGGAAGTCGTGCACGCGGATTTCGAAGAGGCAGGCGACAACGATGTCTTCCGCAAGGTACGCGCCGATTTCGACGCGGCAGGCATCGCCCAGTCGGATGCTCAGATACGCACCGCCATGGAAGAACTGCTGGTGACCGCGGTCGAGCAGATCAGGTCGACCTGAGCGCCGCTCAGCCTTGATCGGGATAGGGCGTGCCGTCCTTGAGGCACAGGGCCACATTGTGGTGTTGGTTTGCCAGCGGGCTGACTTCCATCGTAGCGCTCTACGGCGCCCCCCTCTGTCCTGCCGGACATCTCCCCCTCAAGGGGGAGATTGGCAGCTTTGGGGCCGGCCTTCACCTTGCAACGTTGAAAATTGGCGAAAACAGTGACGACGGCCAATCTCCCCACTTGAGGGGGAGATGTCCGGCAGGACAGAGGGGGGCGCCATAGAGCGTCGACCTTGAACCGCCCTCACCCCTGATGCGCTGCGGCCAGTTCTTTCACGTGTTTTTCGTGCATCTGCAGCGTCGGCAGGGTTTTCTTGGCGAATTCCTTCATCGCCGGGTCGTCGCCGGATTGCGCATAGCCGCTGAACAGCGCGACGGCTTCCTTGTGCGCGTTGGTCTGCATCTCGATGTATTTGGCCTGGAACTGATCGCCGCTGGCGCCCTTTAATTCATCGAGCATCTTCTGCTCCTTGGGCTGCAGGGCTGGACCGGACGATGCGGTGGCCGAGGTTGTCTGGCCCTGGGCAAGCGCCGCCTTGAATTCCTCGCCGGCCTTGGTGTGGTCGGCGATCATCTGTTTGGCGAACGCCTTGACGTCGGCATCGGTCGCCTTCTGCTCGGCGAGCTTGCTGGACTCGATCTCGAACTCATTGGCGCTCGGCACCGTCTTGATGAAGGTCGAAGTATCGACCTTCGTCGTCGTGGCGAGCGGCGTGGTCGTGGCGGTCGTGTTCGACTGGGCAAAGGCGGGCGCGCCGGCAAGCAATGCTGCT
The DNA here is from genome assembly GCF_024518695.1 of Mesorhizobium sp. LMG17149. Lineage (NCBI taxonomy): Bacteria > Pseudomonadati > Pseudomonadota > Alphaproteobacteria > Hyphomicrobiales > Phyllobacteriaceae > Mesorhizobium > Mesorhizobium sp. LMG17149. The sequence continues at coordinate 254,655 of NZ_JANIFL010000009.1, read as the reverse complement.
GCGGTCAGAATGGTAAGCATTTTCATGGCATGTCTCCGGTTGGAATTGTCCCTCGGACAATCCAACGTCGCTTGGGCACTCCGGTTGCAGCTCTTGAGGAAGAAGCCTGCGCATGTCGCCTCAATTGCCCCACCGTATCCGTGCCTGACTCGAACGCTCGCCGATGCCCTCGTTCGAGCCAGCCCATGGGACTCATGTTCCGAAAACTGAAACGCGGCGGCTGGCCAGAGCTGCCTTTCAGTGGCAACACGCCTCGCCATATTGCAGCTGCTCGTTCCAGTTCGGGCGGCCTTCCGGCGTGAAATCCATCAGGTTCCACAGCGTTTCGCAGGTGCCGAGGCTGCGCGGATCCTGGCCCGGCTCCGTCGGCGCGAAATCCAGTTCCGAACTCCAGAAATGGCGTATGCCGTCGGGGTCGCGATGGAACACCGACAGCAGCGGGATCTGTGAGCCGTCGGCCGCCTCCGCATTGTAGTCGCGCTTGAAGCTGTTGGAGGCCGACGAGACCAACCGCATGTTGCGCCAGCCCCTGTCGCGGCCGAGTGTGACCAGGTTTTCGAGCGCGGTCTTGCCCACCACCGCGAAATTGAAGCCGGCCGCCTGGAGATGCCCGACCGCGCCGTCGAACTGGTCGAGCAGCGCCGTGCAGGAGGGGCATGGCTGGTCCTGCCGGGCGAGCTTTGCCGTGCCGCCGCTGGTCGCCACCTCGCGCTTTTCCTGCGGATGGCGCGGGAACATCATGTTGTAAAGGATGAGCGAGTCCTTGCCGGGTGCGAACAGCTCCGACAGCTTTATCTTTGCAGGCCTCCCATCGCCGTCCAGCCCGTCGAACTCATAATCCTGGCGGATCAGCCCGCCCGGCGGCAGCGCGCGCCGGGCCTCGGCGACCTCTTCCATGGCGCGGCGCAGCTCGATTTCCTTCTTCAGCAATTTTTCGCGCGCGGTGCGGTATTTGGCGGATTCATTGGGAAAGGTGATCATGATCGGCTCCTTCAAGTCGCGGCGCCGGCGTCCCGGCGCGGTTGCTCTGCGACCCAAGGACGTTTGGCGGCGATCGGTCCCGACATTTATTGCGCATGGTGAGATGTCGTAATACCTGTTCGGGCAGCGTGATCTGGGGAACAACATGCACGACGACGAGATCGATCTGCGCTGCCCGCAAGTGGTGGCCGACAATGCCGCCAAGGGCCTCAGGCTGCGCGGCGAGTTCGGCCGCGGCGGCACCGAGATCGGCGTCGCCCGCGCCACCGAGCTGAAGAACCGGGAAAAGCTCGCGCCCTCCACCATCCGCCGCATGGTCAGCTATTTCGCCCGCCACGAGATCGACAAGCGCGGCAGGAACTACGGCAATGAGCAAAACCCTTCGGCCGGTTATATTGCCTGGCTGCTGTGGGGCGGCGACGAAGGCCGCGCCTGGGCGCTGGAGCTCAAGCAGAAGATCGGCAACGCGCCGGACATCTGAGGACTCGTCCCTCACCCCTTGACCCCGCCCGCGGTGAGGCCGGAGACGATTTTGCGCTGGAAGATCAGGACCAGCACCACCAGCGGCACGGTGACGATCACCGAGGCGGCCATGATGTTGCCCCATGGGATCTCGAACTGCGAGTTGCCGGAGAGCAGCGCGATCGCCACCGGCACGGTCCGCTGTGCGTTGTTGGAGGTGAAGGTCAGGGCAAACAGGAACTCGTTCCACGCGCCGATGAAGGCCAGCAGGCCGGTGGTTGCCAGCGCCGGCCACATCAGCGGCAGGAAGACCTGGGTGACGATGATCCATGGCGTCGCGCCGTCTAGGATCGCCGCCTCCTCGACCTCGACCGGCAGGTCCCGGACGAAGGTCGTGAGCACCCAGACGGTGAACGGCAAGGTGAAGATCATGTAGGAGAAGATCAGCGCGAACAGCGAATTGTAGAGGCCGAACAGGCGGACCAGTTCGAACAGACCGGCCAGCAGCGCCACCTGCGGGAACATCGACACCGACAGGATGATGAACAGCAGGGCCGAGCGGCCGCGGAATCGAATGCGCGCCAGCGCATAGGCTGATGTGACGCCGAGCAACAGCGAAAGGGCAACCACCGCGCCCGAGACGAAGAGCGAGTTCAGCAAGTTGCGCACGAAGCTGCCTTCGGTCAGCACATTCCGGTAGTTGGCGAGGCTGATCGTCGTCGGCCACAGATCGGTCCGGAACAGGTCGGTCCCCGATTTCAGGCTGGTGACGATGGCATAGTAGAACGGGAACACGGCGACGAAGACGATTGCCCCGACCAGCAGGTAAAAGGCCGTGCGCTTCACGATCCACATGTCAGCGGCCTCCGTCCAGCCTGATCCGGCCGATCCGGATGGTGACGATGGTGAGCAGAGCGAGGATCAGGAAGAGCAAGGTCGAGGCGGCGGAGCCATAGGCGAACTTGTCGAACTCGAACAGGTTCTCGCGGGCGAATACCGACATCGACTTGGTGTGCACATTGTTCGGCGTCAGCACATAGATCAGGTCGAAGATGCGCAGCGCATCGAGCGCGCGGAAGATCACGGCCACCATCAGCGCCGGGCGGATGAGCGGCAAGGTCACCCGCCAGAAGATCTGCCAGGGGTTGGCGCCGTCGAGCCTGGCGACCTCGATGATCTCCCTCGGCAGCATCTGCAGCGCGGCCAGGATGAGCAGCGTCATGAACGGTGTCGCCTTCCAGATATCGACGATGAGGACGGCCGCCATCGCCGTGTCGGCGTCGGCCGTCCAGGCTATCTTGGTGCTGATCAGGCCGAGGTTGAGCAGCACGACATTGATGATGCCGAACTGGTCGTTGAGCATCCATTGCCACATCTTCGCCGAGACGATCGTCGGGATGGCCCAGGGGATCAGGATCGCTGCCCTGACGACGCCGCGGCCTCTGAATTCGGCATTGAGAACCAGGGCAACGATCGTGCCGAGGATGGTCTCGCAGGTCACCGAAATCACCGTGAAACGAACCGTGTTCCAGACGGCACGCCACCAGACCGGATCGACGAGCAGCCCGTCATAGAGGGTCCGGCCGCTCGGCATGTGCAGCACCGAGAAATAATTGCCGAAGCCGACCCATTGGCGCGCGTCGAGGTCGGCTAGCGAGGCGTCGGTGAAGCTGAAATAAACCGTGCGGGCAAGCGGCCAGCCGGCCGCCGCGGCGAGCACCAGCAGCATCGGCGCCAGGAAAAGCCACGCCGAGCGAACGCGCTGTGCCGTCAACGGCGCTGGCCGACGGCGAACAGCCTGTGTCTCCGACGCCGCACGGGCGTCGGTCCCTGTCGGCACTGTGGTCACCAGCCGTTGCCCTTCAGCTTGGTCAACATCGCTTCGAGGTCGCCCAGATTGTCGGCGGCGGTGCCGTCGCCCGACAGCGTGTTGTGAACGGCGTTCCAGAACTGGCTCGAGGCCTCGTTGTATTTGATCCTGGCCGCGGCCGACGGGCGCGGCACCGCATTGAGAAATATCTGGTTCCAGCGCGGAACGATCGGCTGTTGCCTGGCGATGTCGGCATCGTCATACAGCGCCTGTATGGTCGGCAGGTTGGACGTCTTCAGCGTCCGGTATTTCTGCATCGCGGGCGAGGCGATGAACTTGACCAGCCCGATCGCGGCATCCGGATGCTTCGAATATTTGGAGACGGCGAGGTTCCAGCCGCCCAGGGTCGCGACCGGTCGGGCGCCCTCGCCCGTGCCGGCCGGCAGCGGTGCCACGTCGAACTTGCCCTTGATCGGCGAGCCCTCGCCGTTGCCGAGCGCATAGGCATAAGGCCAGTTGCGCATGAACACCGCATTGCCGGTCTGCCACACGCCGCGCGATTCCTCTTCCTGGTAGGCGAGCACGCCGGGTGGCGCGATGGTCCCGACCCAGCCCTTGGCCATGTCGAGCGCCGCCGCCGCTTGGCTGTTGTTGATGGAGATGGAGCCGTCCGGCTCGATGATCTGGCCGCCGCCATTCGACATCACCCATTCGAGCGCGTTGCAGGTCAGCCCTTCATAGGCGTTGCCCTGGAAGACGAAGCCCCAGATATCCCGATTGCCGGCCGCACGCTCCTTGTCCATGACCAGCCTGGCGGTGTCCGCCAGTTCCTTCCAGGTTGCCGGCACCTTGGCGTCATATTTGTCGAGGAGATCCTTGCGGTAGTAGAGCGCCGGCGCATCGGTGAAGATCGGCAAGGCGACGAGCTTGCCGTTGACGGTCTGTGACTGGATGATCGATGGGAAATGCTCGGCCACGACGTCCTTGGTCGCTGCGGTCAGATCCACGAGCTGGCTGGCGAGCTGCGGTGCCCAGATCACGTCCGTCTGGTAGACGTCGATGTCACTGTTTCCCGCGGCGAGCCAAAGCCGGTATTGGCCGAACTGGTCGGTCCCGGACGTCGGCATGACGACGATGCTGACCTTGTTGCCGCTGTCTTTCTCGTAACGGTCGAGGATCTCGCGCAGCACCTTGATGCCGTCGCCGGTATCGCCCGACACCATCGACAGCTCGACGGCCCGCGCCTGCGTGCCAACCAGCATGGCGGCGACGCCAAGCGCCAGGAATGCGTGAGAAAACTTCATGGTGGTGGATGTCCCTCCGCGGCCGGCCGCGGAAAATTCCTCCCACCCGCCGGCAGCTTGTCAGGCCCTCACCTCCCATTGAATGCGAAGCGGCGCTTTGGGTTCCCAAATCGCGCCGTTCCTGCGTGAGGCGACACCCATCAGGGGGTGTTGAGATTCAGGTCAGGCCGAGTCGAAAATGGTGGTTTCCGAGAACCGGAGCGGAGCGTACTTTTGGGTACGTGAGCACCGGAAGCGCAGGAAGCCATCATTTGCAGGCCGGCATCACCTGAATATCAGCACACCCTAGCCTTCCCAGGCGACAGGCATCATGCCCAGCCGCTCATAGAGCCGGACGGCGGCGGGATTCTCGACCGTGTTGGTCTTGAGGTCGACATGATCGGCGCCGCGTTCGCGAAAAACGGCGAAGGCGTGCCACATCAGCGCTTCGGCAACGCCCTTGCCGCGAGCCTCCGGATGAACGGCTAGATCCTTGACGAAGGCGCGGGTCCAGCACAGTGCCGCTGCCGCCAGCCGGCCCTTGGCGTCGATGACGAGGAAGCACAGTGCCGGGTCGAATTCGGGATCGTCGGCGATGCGCGGCCACCACTCATCGAACGGACCGTCGGCGCCGTCGTCGAACACTTCGATCAACAGCGCATGCAGGGGCAGCGCATCACCGGGCTCGAAGCTGCGCATGACAAAGCCGTCGGGCCAGTGCGGCGGAACCAGCGTCTCGTCGAGGATTTTGCGCAGCCGGATGTCGTTGAGAGCCGGCGGGCGCGGTTCAGGCATCGCGCTCAGGCGTCGGGCTGCAGGCGACGGCGCTGGCGGTCGCGGCCAAGGCCGGTCGCCTCGAGCAGGCCCTTGCGCTTGGCGTCGTAATAATAGCCGGTCTGGTAGAGCCAGTCGGCCTTCTTGGCGTTGCCGCCGGCCACCAGCCAGGCGCCGCGCAGATATTTCACCGCGTATTTCAGATTGGTATCGGCATCGAACAGGCCCTTGGCCGGCCCGTCATAGCCCATGCCGCGCGCCGTCGCGTGTTTGATCTGCATCAGCCCCCAATGGCCGTTGTTGTAGGCTTTCGGGTTGAAGGTGCTCTCGCGGTTGACGACATGGCGCACCAGATCCACCGGCACCTGATAGATCGCCGCATATTTCTCGATCAGCCGCTCGACATCGCCACGCACGCCCGTCGCGTGTTCTTCTTGCACGGGCCCTGCCGGGAACTGGACCAGGGCCGCCGGGTTCTGCGGCACGACATAGGCGACCTGCTGGACGCCGGGCATGCGATCGCCCTTGGCGGTTGCCGGCACGACCAGCCCCGCGGTCGTATAGGTCTCGGCCGCCTTGACCGGCTTGCTCGCATTTGCTGGTGGCGGCGCCTGCCAGGCATTGGCGGTCATCACCGCGGGCACGGCTGGTGCCATCGGTGTCGATCCGGCAAAAGCGGCGGTCGCCGCAGCCGGCTGTGCGGCGGGATCGAGCGGCAGCTCGGCCGTCTGAACGGGGGCGATCCCTGATGATTCCGGCAGCACCGAAACTGTCTCCGGCAGCGGCACGGTGAAACCGGCGTCAGTGCCGGCGACGGTCGCTGTTTCGGTGAGAGCAGGCGCGGGCTTCATCTGCGAGGTCGACGTGCAGCCGCTGATGCCGACGGCGGCCAGGATCACGCCGATCGCGATAAGGTTGAGTTTTGCTGGCAAGCCGCGCTCGGGTCCGGTTTGTCGGGTTGTTAAGAAATTCCTTACACCAGCGATTCAGGCCGGGCAATCGGGGCGCTCAGGTGGTTTTCGGGTGGCGAGACGCAGGCGGTGATGCCATATTGTTCCGGATATGTACCGGAACGAATCCCGGATTTCGCCACTTTGCGGGAAGGAACGCATCATGGTCACGACAGTTTCGATCACGGCCGGCCACGCAGTGTTAGAAACAGTGATCGGTTTCATGGGCATTGCCTGGAGCGAAAAGGGCCTGATCCGGCTCTGCCTGCCCGAACGCAGCCGCGAAGCGGTGGAGCGGCGCCTGCTGCGCCATGGCGGCGTTTCCAGTGCCACGGCGCAGCCGCCATGGGTGGTCGAGCTGATCGCGGCAATCAAGGCCTATGCGGCGGGCGAGGACATCGATTTCTCCGCCGTGCCGGTCGATCTCGACGGCGTCGACGATTTCCGCCTCGCCATTTACGACGCGGCGCGAAAACTCTCCTTCGGCGAAACCACCACCTATGGCGAGCTGGCCAAAACCGCCGGCCATGCCGGCCTCGCCCGCGAAACCGGGGCCGCCCTTGGCTCAAATCCGGTGCCGCTGGTCATCCCTTGCCATCGCATCCTTGCCGCCGGCGGCAAGATCGGCGGCTTCTCGGCGCCCGGCGGATCGATCACCAAGGAGAAGATGCTGGCCATGGAAGGCGTGCGCGTCGGCCCCCCGCCACCAGCGCAGGTGTCGTTCGGGTTTTGATGTAGGCAGGTGCCTAATTGTTGTAGGCAGGTGCCTAGTTGTTGTGGAAGAACCGCCGGCGGAAATGCCGGTCATTGTCCGGCCGCTTGCAGTTGTAGACCGGGCAGGACTTTGTGTCGGCGCTCGGCACGTAGGCCCGTGTCCTCACCTCGCCCATGCTGCAGAATCGCTGGCTCTGCACATAGCGGTCGTAGAGCGGCAGTCCCGGCACCCGCTTCGACTGGTAGCGCAGGATGACGGCCCCTTGCCGGGCGATCGTCCCCTGAACCTTGCCGCAGCTCATACGCGTCGGGTCGTAGCGCGAGATCGCCTGCGCCTGAGCGGCGACTAGCGTGAGGCAGGCGGCAAGCAGAATGATTTTCATGGTCCTCTCCCCCCAAGATCCGCTCCCAAGCGGGTGTGGATCGAGCGCCCACAGGCTCCGATCATCGCGACGCTCTCACGCGATTGGGGCGGCCATTGGGCGGCGCCCTCATCACGGCTTTCTCACGCAGTCTTGTTTTTCGTGCGAAAGCAGCCTATATGCCTTCCATTGATATTTCGGCCGATCGATCCGGGCCTCGCGATAATCGCGTTTGCTGACGTCTATCTCCAAAATCTCGATGCACACCGGCTGGACCTCGGTCCGGTCAATCTAAAGCAAATGTGAAGGACTATCTAAATGGCAACTGGAACGGTCAAGTGGTTCAACGCCACCAAGGGCTTCGGCTTCATTCAGCCTGACGCGGGCGGCGCGGACGTTTTCGTCCACATCTCCGCTGTCGAGCGTGCTGGACTGTCGACCCTGGTCGAAGGCCAGAAGATCAACTTCGAGATCGAGCAGGACCGCCGCACTGGCAAGTCGTCCGCTGGATCTCTGAGCAAGGCAGCCTGATTTTGCGATAGCGCGCGCCGGGCGAGAGCTCGGGGCGCGCGGCAAGTCACGGATGTACTGACAGTCGCGCGAGAAGCGCGCTGGAGCGGAAAGACCCGACAAGCTGGATCAGCAGATGGCTGCCAGCCCGGACCGGACGTTCCCGATCAGGCTACCAAGCATGGAAGGCGGGATTAATCCCGCCTTTTTGCTGTCTGGGGTTAGGTGCTGCAACGGGCGCTACAGTCCCACCGGTGGTACTTTTAGCCTAGTAGTGGTATCATTCGGCCATGACCAAGCTTGAGCAAATTGAAAAATCCGTTGCGGAACTGAGCCCTGAAGAACTGAAGGCGTTTGCTGCCTGGTTCGAAGCGCTTCGGGAGGATATGTGGGATCGGCAGATCGAGGCCGATGCGAAAGCCGGCCGATTGGATAAGCTTGCCGAACAGGCACTGACGGACCATCGCGCTGGTCGGACGCGGCCTCTGTGAATCACGTCGCCTCCCCATCGTTCTGGGAGGCTTACGAAAAACTGCCATCGGCGATCAGAGCAAAAGCGGACAGGCGTTTTGAAAGACTCCGCTCCCACCCTTTTGATCCCTCGCTGCATTTCAAACAGGTCGGACGCTACTGGTCTGCGCGAGTTGACGACAATTACCGGGCTGTTGCCACCCGCACCAACGATGATGTGATCTGGTTCTGGATCGGCACCCATGCGGACTATGATCATCTCTTGAAGTAGCTACCCATCCGCCCACCTGGCGCGGGACAAACTACCCCATCCACTCGATCGGCACATGCCCCGGATCCGCTTCCACTCGGCCAAGCCAGGCCGCCACCGCCGGATAGGCGTCGAGATGGAAGCCGCCCTGCTCCGCCGTATGCGTATAGGCATAGAGCGCGATGTCGGCGACGCTGAGCGTGCTGCCGGAAAAGAAAGCATTGTTTTCCAGATGCCTGTTCATCACGCCGAGCGCCTTGTTGCCGCGCTCCAGCGTCACCGCCAGCCGCTCCGGGGTCGCATCCCCAGCACGTTCGGGGAAGGTCAGCAGCGCCTTGCGCACGGCAATGTAAGGCTCGTGGCTGTATTGCTCGAAGAACAGCCATTGATAGGCAAGCCCACGCTCATACCTGTCCGCCGGCAGGAAGCGTGTGCCTTCGGCGAGATAGAGCAGGATGGCGTTGGATTCGGCCAGCCGCCGGCCATCGTCGAACTCGAGCAGCGGCACCATAGCATTCGGATTCTTGGCGACAAAGTCGGCTTTGCGCGTATCGCCGGTGTGCGAACTCACTTCGACATTGGTAAAGCCAAGGCCAAGCTTGGCCATCAGCAGGCGCGGCTTGTAACAATTGCCGCTGTCGATCATGCCGTAAAGTATCATGGCTGTTCCCCGGAGCACTGTCTCCGCGCGATTATCGCAGCGGCGGCGGTCTCAACCAATGATTTGTTTTGGTACGACGATCAGCGCCGCTGATATGTGAATCGCCGAAAATCTGAGGCCGTTGAAGGGCATGTTGAGATTCAGGTCAGGCCGAGCCGAAAACGGTGGGTTCCGAGAACCGGAGCGGAGCGTACTTAAGTACGTGAGCTCAGTTCTACTGCGTGGCAGTAGAACTAGGGAAGCGCAGGAAGCCGCCGTTTGCAGGCCGGCATCACCTGAATATCGACATGCCCTAGCCAAAGAGGGGCACGACCTTGCTGTCCCGGCCCAGCAGCGCATCGATGACCAGCGGTTTCTCCTCGAATACCGTGCCGGCCAAGGCCGGACGGGCAAGGAGAAAACCCTGCAGCAGGTCGACGCCGCCTTCGAGCGCGACGCGCAGATGGGTGGGCTGCTCGATGCCTTCGACCAGCACCTTGGCGCCGCGGTCATGCAGGCTGGAAACCAGCGGGCGGAAGAACCGTTCGGCGGCAGCGTGGCGGCAGAACTCCGCGAACCAGGTGCCGTCGATCTTGACGATGTCGGGCTTGAGCAGGCTCACCCGCTCCTCGGTCGAGTGCCCGGTGCCGAAATCGTCGATGGCGATGCGGATGCCGTCGCGCCGCATCTCGCGCACCAGCCGCACGAGAAGCGCGTCGTCCGCCGCCTGTTCGGTGATTTCGCAGACCAGCATGGCCGGCGCCAGGCCGAACTCGCCGAGATGCCTGGTCATCAGGCGAATCTCGGCCAATGCCCGCCCGGCATGGTCGTTGATCAACGGGTTGTAGTTGAAGAACAGGTCGAGCCCGTCGACGCCGATGTTGCGGAAATTCCTGAGATGCAGCGCCCGGCACATGGTTTCCACAAACAGCCGGTCCGAGACGGCAACGCTTTCAAAGAACACCTTCGGCGCGCCGGGGCGGCCGGCACGGTGCGGCTCGATCAGGGCTTCGGCCGCGACCGCGTGAAGGAAACGGCCGCGCGGCGCGAAAATCGGCTGATAGGCGCTGCGCAGCCGGAACTCGCCATGGATGCCGTATTCGATGCCGACTTCGTCGACCCGGATCGCATCGCCGACATTGCGCCGCCGATCGTCTCTCATGTCGCCACGCGGCGCCCGAAGGCCTTGACCGGCCGCGCCGAAGGCGTTGCCACGGCAGGAGCCGACGTGTCGACGGCAGCAGCGACAGGCGCCTGCCTGGCCTTGTCGAAGACGCCAAAGCTGGTCGGCGCCAATTCGGGCCGCGCCAGCACGAAACCCTGCACCATCGACGCACCCGATTTCTCGGCGAGCTCCAGTTGCCAGCCCTCCTCGATGCCTTCGAACACCGTATGGATACCTTGCTCCTCGAAGTTCTTCACCATGGTGGTCAGCAACGCGAAGCCGGCGCCGGACTCCATCAGCTGCGTGATCCAGTAGGCATCGAACTTGACGATATCCGGCTTCAATTCCTTGACCCGATTGATGTCGGAATCGTCCGCGCCATAATCGTCGACGGCGATGCGAAAACCGTTGGCCCTCAGTGCCGCGACGAAGCCATGCAAGGCTTCCTGCGACGCCGACCGCTGCTCGGTCACCTCGCAGACGACGCGACGCGGGTCGATGCCGGCCTCGTGCAGCACGAGCCGCATTTCGCGCAAGGCAGCGTCGGCAACGGCGCGTTCGGTGAACACTGACGGGTCGAAATTGACGAAGATCGATGCTTCCCGCGGCAGGCAGGCACCGGCGTTGAGAAGATGCAGCGTCCTGGTCAGCGCCTCGATATGCAGCCGGTCGGCGGCCGGGCAGGTCGAGAAGAAATTCATCGGCGATTGCGGCTCGCCGTCGCGGAACGGTCGGATCAGCCCTTCGAACGCGACCACCGACAGCTTGCCTTCCTTGAAAGCGAAGATCGGCTGGAAGGCGCTTTGCAGCGTGTAGATACCCCAGACACCGGTGGAGGTGCCGTCGTCCTGACGGATGATGTGGGCAAGCCCGACGCTGCGCGACACGGTTCCTCGCTCCGCAATTGGTCTGCCATCCTGCCACTCAAGCCTCTACCGCTCGTTAATGAATTTATTGTTGCCGACCCGGGTCCCGATCACAGCTCCTTGAGACCTGGATCAGCCGACAATGCTTGCGTTGCGCGAAATCATGCGACATGAGAAGCGCCGCGGTCGCTCCTGGCCGCGCCGATCTTCCATGGAGACGTCAAGCTCATGGCCTTTCTTGCCGACACCCTTTCCCGCGTGAAGCCTTCCGCCACCATCGCGGTCACGCAGAAAGCGCGCGAGCTGAAAAATGCCGGCCGTGACATTATCGGGCTTGGCGCCGGCGAACCGGATTTCGACACGCCCGACAACATCAAGAATGCGGCAATCGAGGCGATCCGCCGTGGCGAAACCAAGTATCCGCCGGTTTCGGGCATCGTGCCGCTGCGCGAGGCGATCGCAAAAAAGTTCAAGCGCGAGAACAATCTCGACTACAAGCCCGAGCAGACCATAGTCGGCACCGGCGGCAAGCAGATCCTGTTCAACGCCTTCATGGCGACGCTGAACCCCGGCGACGAGGTCATCATTCCTCGCCCCTATTGGGTCAGCTACCCCGAGATGGTGGCCATATGCGGCGGCACCTCCGTGTTTGCCGACACCTCGATCGACAACGGCTTCAAGCTGACCGCTTCCGTGCTGGAAAAGGCGATCACGCCGAAGACCAAATGGCTGCTGATGAACTCGCCGTCGAACCCGTCGGGTGCCGCCTATACCGAAGCCGAATTGCGCGCGCTGGCCGACGTGCTGTTGAAGCATCCGCATGTCTGGACGCTGACCGACGACATGTACGAGCACCTGACCTATGGCGATTTCGTCTTCAGGACCATCGCCGAGGTCGAGCCTAAGCTCTACGAGCGCACGCTGACCATGAACGGCGTGTCGAAAGCCTATGCAATGACCGGCTGGCGCATCGGTTATGCGGCGGGTCCGGTTCAACTGATCAAGGCGATGGACATGATCCAGGGTCAGCAGACATCGGGCGCCTGCACCATTGCGCAATGGGCATCCGTCGAGGCGCTGAATGGCCCGCAGGATTTCATCGCCAAAAACAAGGCGATCTTTCAAGGCAGGCGCGACCTTGTCGTGTCGATGCTCAACCAGGCACGCGGCATCACCTGTCCGTCGCCGGAAGGCGCCTTCTATGTCTATCCTTCCTGCGCCCAGCTGATCGGCAAGAAGACCAAGGCCGGCAGGCTGATCGACACCGACGAGACCTTCTGCTCGGAACTGCTCGAAGCCGAGGGCGTCGCGGTGGTGTTCGGCTCGGCCTTCGGTCTCGGCCCCAACTTCCGCATCTCCTACGCGACCTCGGAGACGCTTCTGGAAGAAGCCTGCACACGCATCCAGCGTTTTACGGCTTCGCTGACCTGACTGGCGCGCTATGAACGCAAAAACCCGGCTTCACCGCCGGGTTTTTAATGGGCTGTCAGCCTCACGCCTCGTGCTTGGTCTCTTTGGCCGAGCGCGCCTCGGCCGGCGCCAGCACGGCAACCAGCAATGCGGCGGTGAGGAACGCGCCGATCGCTGCCGTCAGCATCGCGGCGTGGAAGCCGCCGGCATAGGCGGCAGCATAGAGTTCATGCACGCCGCTTTCGCCCATCGCCGCATCGGTTGCGAAATCATGCCGTGAAATCGCAGCACGAGCCACCGCTTCCGCGTTGGCGACACCGGCATCGCCGAGATACCCGGTCAAAAGGTTGGTTGCCCGCATGCTCATCAAGGCGCCGAGCAAGGCGATGCCGATGGCAAGGCCGCTCTGGCGGGTGGCATTGATGACCGCCGACACCATGCCCGAGCGTTCGCGCGGCGCATAGGACATGGCGGCAGCGCTGCCGGTCGGGATTGCAAGCGCATTGCCGAGGCCGCCAATGGCGAACAGAAGGCACAGCATCGCATAGGGCGTCGAAGGGCCGGCCCAGCACATGCCGAGCATGGACAGGCCGATAGCAACATAGCCGATGGTCATCAGCGCGGAGTGACCATAGCGCGCGCTCAGCCTGCCGATCCATGGCGACACCACGATCTGGACGATGAAGGCCGGCGCCATGCGCAGGCCGGTCTGCGTCGGCGACCAGCCCTGCACCTGCTGCAGGAACATCGAGAAGAAGAAGACGCTGGAATAGGAGGTGAAGCCGAGCGCGAACGAAGCGACATTGGCGACGGCGAAGCGGACATCGCGGAACAGGCCAAGCGGCAGCATCGGCCGTGCCGTGCGCGCCTCGAAGCCGAGGAAAGCAGCCAGGCCGACGACGCCGGCGACGAGCGCCGTGACTGTCCTTGGCTCGCCCCAGCCATTCTCGCCGGCCGAGATCAGGCCAAAGGTCAGCGCCCCCAGCCAAAGGATGCTGAGAGCCAGGCCGACGAGATCGAGATGGGCATGTTCGGGATGCGCCGTCTCATTGATCGAAGCAGCACCGAGCGCGATCGTGATCAAGCCCAGCGGCAGGTTGATCAGGAAGATGCTTTGCCAGCCGACGGTCTCGACCAGGATGCCACCGAGGACGGGACCAACGAGCAGAGAGATGGCGGCGAACGACGCCCAGCCGCCAATGACGCCGGCGCGCTGGCGCGCATCGGGAAAGGCCTGCGTCAGGATCGACAGCGCGCCTGGAATGAGCAACGAGCCGGCGATGCCCTGCACCACCCGGCCGGCCAGCAGCACCGGCAGATTGGGCGCGACGGCGCAGATCAGCGAACCGGCCACGAAGATGCCGACGCCGGCCAGCCACGAGCGCTTGCGGCCATAGCGATCGCCGATCAGGCCGGACGACAGCATGAAGGCGGACAGGCACAGCGTGTAGGAGTCGACCACCCATTGCAGGCCGCCGAAATCGGTTTGCAACGCCTGCTGTATGGTCGGCAGCGCGACATTGACGATGCTGACGTCGAGCAGAGCCACGAACGAACCAAGATAGACAGCGGCGACCAGCGGCAGACGGTGCTTTGACATGGCTATATCCAGACGTGAGTTAGAGGCCATGCAGGTGCTACAGTCAAAGCCGAAGTGGCTCCGAGGGACGTTGCCGGCCGGCATGGCGTGCGAGCCAGACGCGCGAAACCAGCTTGCAATCCGGGAAACGTGCGCAGCGAACCGGCGGACCATCGTCATATGACGACTAGGAAGCCGGCCGCATTCGATCAACCATGAAGCCTCTGAAGGGAGATGCATCATGGCCAAAGGCGGCAATCCATCAAACAATCACGACGGCGAATTCATAGTGTCCGGGCCGGGCACTGAAAATACCGAGCGGTTCAAGCAGGCGCTCAGTGTTTCATTTGCCGAGCAGACAGCCACATCAATGAACTATTTCAAGCAGTCGGACCCTAACGACGAGGGCCAGATCTCCGCTCTTGGCGAGGCAAAAATTGATTACCTGAAAGCACAGTCGGGCTGTTACTGGACCGAGGAAACTGAAAAATGGACCAGGGCAAAACTGAAACGCTTTGCCGATCGCAACGATCGAAAGCGAATTCTAGGCAACAGTTTCGATCGCTCCGAAATGGTTGTCTTGCCGCGCCGCAAAGATGGGGCGATGCCGATGGAAACGCGGCAACTGCAAGGCGATCCCTATGAGTATTTCCATTTTTGGCCTGGCACCTTCGGTAACTACAAATACAGCTGGTTCAACCGGACCGGGGACGGACGCATTCTGCGAGACGAATCTTACGAGTGGGATGGGGCGCCGGATTTGGGCGGCTTGGTGTTTTTCGAAAACAACAGCGCCGGCGATAGAGATTACCTGCACGCCATGCTCGAAAGCGGCATCTGGTTTACCTACACTCCCAAGAAGACCGGCCGGCTCGACTTGTTTGCGGAATTCGTCTCTACCTACGACACAAGGTACAGGTGGATGCGTGACGAAATCGGCTACAGCCACACCAGGGTCCTTCAGGCGACCGATGTCGTTTTTGGCACCTTTTCAGGCGATCAAGCCGTGGGACGAGATTACCGAAGCAACAGCACCCTTGTCGATTTTCAGCGTTGGTTTGAAGGGGACGTAGGGGATTTCGCCAATTTCGGAGAAAATGGCTTTGCCGACGGAACAATACACAATTTTTTTGGGCGGCCGGGCGCAATGGTTTTTGCCGGACAACCGGTCGAGATCTTGGTGGGCTGCAGGGTCTTGATGGACTGCTATCTCAACGATGTCAGCATCAGGGCGTGGGAAGGCGCCCGGCGGAGGTTGAATTTTCTGGGCGTCAGAGTGGTTTAAATGCCAGCGGTTTTAGAGCTTGCGCGACGATCGTCATCGCTGCGGCAAGAAGCCTGCCCTCCGCCGACTTAGGTGTCTCGACCGCCAAACTGCTGGTCGGTGACCCCCTCCAGCCAATCGACATGGACATCGTCGAGCGCCTCCTGCATCGCGATATGCGTAATCGCCGATTTCGGCGCCGCGCCATGCCAGTGTTTTTCGCCAGGGGCGAACGAGATGACGTCGCCGGCCCTGATCTCCTGGATCGGGCCGCCCCACGTCTGGGCAAGCCCGGCGCCCTCCGTCACGTACAGCGTCTGGCCAAGCGGATGCGTATGCCAGTGGGTGCGCGCGCCCGGCTCGAAGCTGACCAGCGTGGCCCGCAGCCGCGCCGGCGCCTCTTTCTCGATGATCGGCGTCTGCAGCACCCGGCCGGTGAAGTATTTTTCCGGCGCGATGACGGTCGGCACGCTGCCGCAGGCGATGATCTTCATGGGTCGATGGTCCTTCAAACAGCGGGCGACGGGTCGCCTGTTTTCAGTTTCGGCCGATATCGGTCGACGTGCAACAGCTTCCCGCTGCCAGCCCAGCATATGATCCGCACGGTCCACTGCCGAGCAAAGGGTTTCTATTTTTCTTGCCCTGCCGGCAAACAAGTGGGACGATGGCTTTGGGCAGGTGGCACTTGAAAAGAACCCCGCCCGCGACGGTCGAACAGGCCGGCCGCCGCTCAGGACCGATTGACCAAGCCTGAACCATACATGCCAGTCGGTCCTACGGGAAACGCCTGAGTGGAGGTCAGTCATGGGTACTCGCGCCGGAGGACGACGCACGGGACCGAAATGCATTGCCATAGTCGGTCCCTTCGCAAGCGGTAAGACGACACTTCTCGAAGCCATATTGGCCCGTACGGGCTCAATTCCCCGACAAAATCCCGTTTCATCAGGTAACACCGTTTCAGATGATTCGCCCGAGGCGCGCGCCCACGCCATGAGCGTCGAGGCGACGGTCGCCACGACCGAATTCATGGGCGAGCAGATCACCTTCGTCGACTGTCCCGGTTCCATCGAATTCTCTTTCGAGGCCGAACCGGTGCTGGCCGCCTGCGACCTCGCGGTCGTCGTAGCCGAGGCCGATGAAAAGAAGATCCCTGCCCTGCAACTGATCATGCGCAAGCTCGACGATCTCGGAGTGCCGCGCATTCTGTTCCTCAACAAGGTCGACAAGGCAATCACCGGCGTGCGCGACACGCTGAAGATGCTGCAGCCGGCCAGTGCCGTGCCGTTGCTGCTGCGCCAGATTCCGCTGCGCAAGGACGGCGTCGTCATTGGTTCGATCGACCTGGCGCTGGAGCGCGCCTACATCTATCGCGAATATGCCGAAAGCGAGGTGGCGCAGATTCCCGGCGACGACAAGGCGCGCGAGCTCGAAGCGCGTTTCTCGATGCTGGAGACGCTGGCCGACCATGATGACCAGTTGATGGAACAACTGCTCGAGGAGATCGAGCCGCCCAAGGATGCGATCTTCGACGACCTCGCCGCCGACCTGCGTGACGGTGCGGTGATCCCGGTGCTGATCGGCACCGCCGAGAAAGGCAACGGCGTGCTGCGCCTCCTGAAGGCGATCCGCCACGACGCGCCCGACATCGAGGCGACCCGCAAACGGCTCGGTGCACCCGACGGTGCGGCTACCCTGGTCCAGGTGATGAAAACCATCCACACCTCGCATGGCGGCAAGCTGTCGGTGTCGCGCATCCTCTCCGGTCAGGTCGTCGACGGTTCCGAACTCTGGCTGCCCGGCGGCGACACCGCCAAGGTTTCCGGCATCTACCGGATGCTCGGCAAGGACCAGTCCAAGCTCTCCATCGCCAAGGCCGGCGACACGGTGGCACTGGGCAAGCTGGACGAGGTCAAGACCGGCCAGACGCTGAGCTCGGCCAAGGGCGGCATCAAGCCGCTCGTCCAGTTCGAGCCGCCGCAGCCGGTCTTCGCCTTCGCGCTCCGCCCCAAGGAGCGCAAGGACGAAGTGAAGATGTCGGCTGCCATCCAGCGGCTGGCCGAGGAGGACCCCTCGCTCAGCCTGCGCCACAATCAGGACTCGGCCGAAACCGTGCTGTCGGGCCATGGCGAGATGCATCTGCGCGTGGTGCGCGAGCGGCTGGAAGGCAAGAACCAGATACCGGTCGAAGGTCATCCGCCGGCGGTGCCCTATCGCGAGACGATCCGCAAATCGGCGCAGCAGCGCGGCCGTCACAAGAAACAGTCCGGCGGCCATGGCCAGTTCGGCGACGTGGTGATCGAGATCAAGCCGCTGCCGCGCGGTTCCGGCTTCCAGTTCACCGACACCATCACCGGCGGCGTCGTGCCCAAGACCTACATCCAGTCGGTCGAGACCGGGGTCCGCGACTATCTGAAATCCGGGCCGCTTGGCTTTCCGGTCGTGGATGTCGCAGTCAACCTGTCGGACGGCTCCTATCATGCGGTCGATTCCTCCGACATGGCCTTCCAGATGGCGGCCAGGCTGGCGATGAAGGAAGGCATGGCCGCGTGCTTGCCGGTGCTCCTGGAGCCCGTGATGAAGGTCGAAATCGTCACCCCCTCCGACGCCACCTCGAAGATCATCGCTCTCATCCCGCAGCGGCGCGGCCAGATCCTCGGCTACGACGCGCGACCCGACTGGCCGGGATGGGATGTCGTCGAGGCAACCATGCCGCAAGCCGAGATCGGCGACCTGATCATCGAGTTGCGCTCGGCGACCGCGGGCGTTGCCAGCTATCGTGCCGTCTTCGACCACATGGCCGAACTCACCGGCCGTCTGGCCGACGACGCCATGAACACCAACGGCAAGGCCGCCTGATGGCGTGGCGTTCCTCTCGAACCTGATTCGGGGGAACAAAAGAAAACGACGTCCGGCGGGGACCGGACGTCGCTTTGTTCGCGGACCGTTTCCTTGGGAGGTAAAACGTCAGGTCCGCCGCATTTGGTACCGCCGAGTTCGGCGGAAAAACGGTTCGGACGCGGTAGCCGCCTGAGCCCGGGCCGTACGAGTGATGCCCCCATCTCCCGTCCGAACCACACCGCGTCCTATGATCTACATAGCAGGTCGCGGGCGTCCGGGATATGTTACCAGAGGTTACATGTCACCGTTACGTGGTAATTGTGATGGAATTTTTGGCCGGCCCAGCAGGGTACAGGCAACAAAAAAGCCGGATCAATGAAGATCCGGCTGAGTTTGATTGGAGTGCCTGTTAAGGCTAACCTCCAGAGGGGAACACTCAAGGGCGCTAATGGGAGGAGAACGCGCCCAGGAGATGATCTATATATGTGCTCATCATGCCCAAGAAACAAGCATCTATTTTGCAACACACACATGCAAAAAGACGCAGGCTGTGGTCTAACCCATTCCAGAAGCCAATAGGACCAGCAAAATCGTCGAAATGGAGCGCTGAATCGGGCAATTGCAACTACAGAATCGCTAATCTCGGCTGGCTTTCGGCTCGAAATGTCAAAACTGGGCAATGATGTGGAAGCGGGCAGCAGGCGTGCATTTCTAAGGCAATCGCGGAGCAAGCAGCCAATGCGGAGGTTTTCGGCGATCGCCGGCAGTGCGGCCTTCTTCATCGCGGCGCCGTGCGTGGTTGCCGGACTGGTGCCCTGGTTGTTGACCGATCGCTGGGGCTTGCCCTGGTCGGGCCTGCCGGGCTTTGCCCCTGTTGGCGGGCTTCTGATTGTTGCCGCGGGCGCGGCACTCCTGCATGCCTTCGGCCGTTTTGCGCTTGAGGGCCTGGGCACACCCGCACCGGTCGCCCCGACCGAGAGGCTGGTGATCGGCGGCATCTACCGCCATGTCCGCAACCCGATGTATGTCGCCGTGCTGTCGATCATCCTCGGCCAGGCGCTGCTGTTCTCGAGCTGGGCGCTTGTCGCCTATGCCGCCGTCAGCGCTGTCTCCATGGGCGCCTTCGTCAGGCTCTATGAAGAGCCGACGCTTAGCCGCCGTTATGGCGCCGAATACAAGACCTACCGCCGCAACGTGCCCGGCTGGCTGCCTCGGCTGATGCCCTGGCGGGGATAATCCCGCAGGGCGTGAAAACGAAAATCAGAAGGACCAGCTTCGGGCCTTGGCGATGATGAAGTCCCGGAACACATGCAGCTTGGCCTGGTTCTTCATCGCGTCGGGATAGGCGAAATAGGTGTCGAAAGACGGCACCTCGGTCTCCGGCAGCAGCTGCACCAGATCGGAGTCCTTGCTGATCACATAGTCGGGCAGCATGGCGATGCCGGCACCGCCCTGCACCGCACGCTTGATCGACAATATGTCGTTGATCTGCAGCGTCGGCACCCTTTGTCCGCCTTCGAAATCACCGACCGTTTCCAGCCAGTTCAGCTCCGACAGATGCGACGGCACCGGCACGCCGAAGGTGACGATGCGATGGGCCTTCAGCTCGGCGACGGAAGACGGCTTGCCATGCTTGGCGACATAGGATGGGGCCGCGTAGAGGTGGAAATGCACGGTGAACAGGCGGCGCTGGATCAGGTCCGGCTGCTGCGGCTGCCGCAGCCGGATGGCGCAATCGGCCTGGCGCATGGTTAGATCCAGCTCCTCGTTGGCGAGGATCAACTGCAGGCTGATTTCGGGATAGAGTTCGATGAATTCCTGCACCCGCTCGGTCAGCCAGCCGGCGCCCAGCCCCACCGTCGTCGTCACCCGCAGCACGCCCGACGGGCGATCCTTGGTCTCGGTCAGCCGGGACTTGATGGTCTCCAGCTTCATCAGCACGTCATGCGCCGTGCGAAACAGCATCTCACCTTGCTCGGTCAGCACCAGCCCGCGGGCGTGGCGGTTGAACAGCGGCACGCCGACATCATGCTCGAGCGCGCTGACCTGCCGCGAGATCGCCGATTGCGACAGATGCAATGTCTCGGCCGCATGGGTAAACGACCCCGCCTCCGCCGCAGCGTGAAACACGCGTAGCTTGTCCCAGTCCAACGCCATGATTCCCCTCGTTCTGTTTTGGCGTCTGAATGAAAAATCAGGCTTTTACACGGCGTTTCTAAGCCGCTCTCTGAACTCTCTACTCGGCCGCTTCGCGATGCACTTCGATGCCGGCCAGATACTTCTCCGCCTCGAGCGCGGCCATGCAGCCGAGCCCCGCTGCCGTCACCGCCTGGCGGTAGATATCGTCGGTCACATCGCCGGCCGCGAACACGCCCGGCACGTCGGTGCGGGTCGAATCCGGCGCTGTCCACAGATAGCCGTTCGGCTTCTGCTTGAGCTTGCCGGCGAACAGTTCAACCGCCGGCGCATGGCCGATGGCCACGAACACGCCGTCGATCTTGAGGTGCGACACCTCGCCGGTCACCGCATGCTTGAGCTTCAGCCCCTCGACCGAGGGCGGCAGCGGCGTCTTGCCGGGCCGGCCGGTGATCTCATCGACGATCGTGTCCCAGATGACGCGGACATTGTCCTTCTTCAGAAGCCGCTCGCGCAGAATACGTTCAGCGCGAAAATCGCTGCGCCTGTGGATGACCGTCACGCTCCTGGCGAGATTGGACAGATAGAGCGCCTCTTCCACCGCGGAATTGCCGCCACCGACCACCGCGACATCCTTGCCCCTGTAGAAGAAACCGTCGCAGGTGGCGCAGGCCGAGACTCCAAAACCCATGAAGTCCTGCTCGGTCGGGATGCCCAGCCATTTCGCTTGCGCGCCGGTGGCGATGATCAGCGCGTCGGCGGTGTAGGTCGTGCCGGAATCGCCCTTGGCGCGGAACGGTCGCACGTTGAGGTCGACCTCGGTGATGATGTCGTTGATGATGTCGGTGCCGACATGCTCGGCCTGTTTCAGCATCTGCTCCATCAGCCACGGACCTTGGATCGGGTCGGCGAAGCCGGGATAATTCTCGACATCGGTGGTGATCATCAACTGCCCGCCCTGCTGCAGGCCGGCGACCAGCATCGGCTTCAGCATGGCGCGGGCGGCATAGACCGCCGCCGTATAGCCGGCCGGGCCGGAACCGATGATGAGAACGGGCGCGTGCTTGGTGGTCATCTAAAGCCTCTGCGGAGGGCTGCCGGCAATTGCGGCATGGAAAACTCGATCATTGTCGCGCGTAATGTAAGTGTTGCCCACGACGCCAGCAAGGCAAGTTGGTGTTCGTCCCCGGAAAGCTTTGTCGCACCTGTCGGCCGCTGATCCCGCGAAATATCCGGGCGAAGGATGGAATGGACAGCGAAGTCGTTTAATTACAAAATCACGCAAGATTCTTGCGTATTGCCCCTCATGATCGAGAGCCCCCATGCCGCTCAAGGCCGACCTCGACGCCATCGACTGGAAGATCCTGCGCGAATTGCAGGGCGACGGCCGCATGACCAATGTCGAACTGTCGAACCGCGTCGGCATTTCGGCGCCGCCATGCCTGCGCCGCGTCAAGCGCCTGGAGGAAGCCGGCATCATCCGTGGCTACCGTGCCTTGCTCAATGCACCAGCGCTCGGCCTCGATGTCGTTGCCTTCTGCCTGGTCGGCCTGCATCATCAGGCCGATGCCGAACTGCGCATCTTTGCCGAGCGCACCCGCGGCTGGCCGATCGTACGCGACGCCTGGATGGTGTCGGGCGAATCCGATTTCCTGCTGCATTGCGTGGCGAGCGACCTAGGCGCCTTCCAGAGCTTCGTCATCGAGGAACTGACCTCGACCCCCAATGTCGACACGGTGCGAACAGCGCTCACCATCCGCCGGGTCAAGGACGAAGGGCTGGTCTCGTTCGCACAGCCTTGAGCCGGTTGAACCGCAACGAGCTTTCGCCGATGTCGCTTGAAGGCCTCGCCATATCAGCGCCGCTTTGGCGTTCGATAGCTCTCCTGTGAAGCCGGAATTTCTGCCGTAGCCGTCTTGTTGGTTTCCTAGAGCAATTCCAGAAAAAGTATGTAACGGTTTTCCTGGGTAAAGCGCATAGCGCTTTCGGGATTGCGTAAACAGGGGCGCAGGGCAGCCCAATTCCGAGAACAGTGTGCCGTGGGGTGGGACGATGACTCGATTTTCTAGCCCGGTTTCGGCGCTGGTCATCTGCATGAACGAGGCCGACATGATCGGCGAGTGCCTGGAAAGCGTCGATTTCTGCGCCGAGATCATCGTCGTCGATTCGGGCTCGACGGACAGCACTCTGGACGTCGTCAACGGGTACATCGCCAAAGGCTACCCGATAAGGCTGTTTCACAACGATTGGCCGGGCTTTCCTCGTCAGCGGCAATTCGCGCTCGATCAGGCCACGCAACCATGGTGCCTTTCGATTGAAGCCGACGAGGCCATCGACGACGTGCTCAGGCAGTCAATCATGAATGTGACCCAGCTTGGGAATGACGCCTTCGACGGATGGTACATCAGACGCCGCGACAAGCTGAAGGGCTATGGCTATGCGCACCGCTGGGTGCTTCACAACAGGCTGCTGCGTCTTTTCCGCCGCGACAAGGCCACGATGGACCTCAATCTGCGGGTCCATGAGTCGTTCGAGGTGCCAGGCGAAACCGGCACGATAGAAAATGGCGTGCTGCTGCATCGCCGCGAAATGACTATTGCCGAGGATCTGGCAAGGGCCAACACCTACTCCAGCCTCAAGGTTGCCACGCTGGTCGAACGAGCCAAGAAGCCCGGCCTGATAAGACTGGTGCTGTCGCCGCTCGGCAACTTCCTGAAGTTCTACTTGGCCAAGCGCTACTTCCTGTGCGGGCGGCACGGGTTCGTCTATTCGATGCTGGTGATGCTGTATTCGTTCGCGACAGAGGCCAAGCTTTATGAAGCCTGGCGAGACAAAGATCGGATGTAAGCCGTTACGGCGCGCCCGAGGCGGCGCCAAGTGCACCTATTGCGGCGAGCAGGCCGTCCAAATCCGCGCGCTCGCACCAAGGCCGAATTGTGAAGCCCGATCGGACAGCTGCTTGCCCATCTACCAGCCAGCCCTGCGCGAGGCCGGCGCGTTGTCCCGCCTCCATGTCGGCCTCCTTGTCGCCGACGATCAGCGAACGCCGCAGATCGAGCCCGAGGCGCCTTGCCGCCTCCAGCAGCATGCCCGGATTGGGCTTGCGCATCGGATGATCGGCAACCGCAAGCACACCGGAGCCAGCTTGGTGATAGGCGCAGGCGACGACCATATCGACGAACGCATTGTCGGCGCGCAGCAGCTCGAGCACGCGGCCATTGACGGCGGCGAAATCGCCCCAGCCGAAATAGCCACGCGCGATGCCCGACTGGTTGGTGACGATGATGACCGGAATGCCAGCCCGGTTGGCGGCGGCTATCACCGCGGCTATGTCCGCGCGCAGCACCATTTCGGCAGGATCATCCGGATAGCCCGTATCGACATTGACGGTGCCGTCGCGATCGAGGAACAGCGCCGGCGAGCCGGCGGCGAACACCCGTGAGCCGACCTGCTCGACCCATAGGCCAGGCTCCGCCAGCGGATAGCGGCCAGAGGTCGTGGGATCAGCCATTGCTGAGGCGCGCTTCGACCACCTCGCACAGATGATGGTAAAGGCACAGATGCCCCTGCTGGATGATCGGCGTCGAGGTCGACGGCACGTTGAGCAGGATATCGGACAGAGGCTTCAGCTTGCCGCCGGTGTCGCCGGTCATGCCGATCACCGTCATGTCCATCCTCCGCGCCTGTTCGGCGGCGGCAAGGATGCTCGGCGAATTGCCGCTGGTCGAGATCGCCAGGAGCACGCCGCCGGCAGCGCCATGCGCCTCGACCTGGCGCGAAAACACCGTGTCGAATCCATAGTCGTTGCCCCAGGCGGTCAGCACCGCTGCATTGGCCGGCAGCGCGATGACATTGTAGGCCTTGCGCTCCTTGAGAAAGCGGCCGACCAGTTCGCCGGCAATGTGGATGGCGTCGCTGGCCGAGCCGCCATTGCCGGCGATGAGCAAAGCTTTCCCCGACGAAAGCGCAGTCACCACGGCGCTCGCTGCCCGCTCCATCTCACCGGTCAGGTCCCGTTCGACCATGGCTGATATGGCAGCCACGGAGCGGACAAGGTAATCGTTCAACTCGGACATGAAACCCTCAGTTTGTGGTGCCGCCGGCGCGCAATTTGCCAATGGTGTTGGTGGTGCTTTTTCCGGCGACCAGATCGACCAGCACGACGCGTCCGCCGGCCTTCTGCACCACATCGGCGCCGACCACGGTGTCGACCGTGTAATCGGCCCCCTTGACCAGTATGTCGGGCAGCAGCGCTTCGATCAGCGCCAGCGGCGTATCTTCCTCGAAAACCACGACCGCATCGACCGAGGCAAGTGCTGCCAGCACGCAGGCGCGGTCGTGCTGGTCGTTGACCGGGCGCCCGGCGCCCTTCAGTCGCCGCACCGAAGCATCGCTGTTGAGGCCGAGCACCAGCCGGTCGCATTGGCTGCGCGCCGCGTGCAGCAAGCTGACATGGCCGGCATGCAGGATGTCGAAGCAGCCATTGGTGAAGCCGACGCTCAGGCCCTCTTCCTTCCACGCCGCCACCATGCGCGCGGCCGACGTGGCGTCGAGGATGGCGTCCTTGTGGGCCGTCGGCCCATGCGAACGGAACAGCGCGCCGGTGAGTTCCTCGACCGTCAGCCGCGCGGTGCCGCGTTTTCCCACCACGACGCCACCAGCGGCATTGGCGATCGAAGCGGCCATGACCGTATCGGCGCCCACGGCCAGCGCCAGCGCGAAGCTCGCGATCACCGTGTCGCCGGCGCCCGAAACGTCGAACACTTCGCGCGCCTGGGTGGCGATGTGGCGCGCCTCGTCGGGGCCGACCACGCTCATGCCCTTTTCGCTGCGCGTCGCGACCACGAAATCGAAACCATGTGCCGAAATCAGCTCGCGTGCGGCACCTACGATCTCGTCATCGGCGAACACCGCATGGCCGACGGCCTCGCCGAGTTCCTTGCGGTTGGGGGTAATGGCGGTCGCCCCGGCATAGCGCGCGTAATCGCGGCCTTTCGGGTCGACCAGCACCGGCTTTCCAGCCTCGCGGCAGATGGCGATCAAGTCGCCGGCGACACCGTCGAGCAGGATGCCCTTGCCGTAATCGGACAGGATGACGATGTCGGCATGCGCCAGCGCGGCGCGGAAATGCCGGATCAGGCCGGCTCGCTCCGCAGCGCCGAGCGGCTTGATCTCCTCTTCGTCGAAACGCAGCACCTGCTGGTTGAGCGCGCTGAAGCGGCTTTTGGACGAGGTCATGCGACCACGCTCCTGCGCGAGGCCCGCCGTATCGGCGCCAAGCTCGCCGAGCATCCGCACCAGGCTATCGCCTGCCACATCGGTGCCTATGACCGAGACGGGAATAGCGGCAGCGCCGAGCGAAACGATGTTGGCCACGACATTGCCGGCGCCGCCCATGGTCGAGGTCTCGCCGCGCCCGTGCAGCACCGGGATCGGTGCCTCCGGCGAGATCCGCTCGATGACGCCGTTGACGAAACGATCGAGGATGAAGTCGCCGACCACCAGCACAGTGGCCTGGCCGAACCGCGCAATGGCGCGGTGCAACGGTTCGGGAGAAGGCGGATTGTGCTTGATCATGTCACTGGCAACACAGGGAAAAGGCCGATTTCAAACTCATAAGTGCTCATCAATCGACTGGTCGGATCGTTCATGGCCAAAGCCGATATACCGCAAATTCACGCAGCGCAACGGCAGGGCATGATCCCGGCAGGCTCGGGCGGTCAGCTCTTCTGCAGGGCGACATGGACGCCCAGCCCGACCAGCACAGCCCCTCCCGCCCGTTGCATCAGCCGCTGTGCGCGGCTCGAACGCCGCAAACGGCCGATCACGGCGCCCGCCAGGAACACACAGACGATATCGGCCGAAGAGAACATCAGATTGACGATCGTGCCGAGCACGACGAACTGCAGCCAGACCGGAAACGCCGCCGAGGCGTCGATGAATTGCGGCAGGAACGCCATGAAGAAGATCGCTGTCTTCGGATTGAGCACCTCGACGGTGATGCTCTCGAAAAAGGCACGCCGTGCCGATTTGCGCTCGAGCGCGGGCAGCGCCGCATCGCCCTCCACGCGCTTGCGAAACAGCGAGACGCCAAGCCAGATCAGATAGAGCGCGCCGACCAGCTTGACCGCCAGGTACAGCGTCGGCACGGCATGAAACAGCATCGACAGCCCGGCAGCCGCGGCGAAAACATGCACGTAGCCGCCCAGATGAATGCCAAGTGCCGCCGTCAGGCCGGACCAGCGGCCGCGCGCCATCGTCTGCGCGGCGGCATAGAGCATGGCCGGGCCTGGAATGTAGGCGAAAATCGCCGTGGTGGCGAAAAACGCGATGAGCAGTTCGGTCGATGGCATTTTTGGTCCCTCACGATCGTGCTCTGTTCTGTCGATTCAGTCCGCGCGCGGGATGGCTTTGGACTGACCCGTGCGGACAACCGCAGTAAAAGCGAACATAATTTTCTTGTGAAATGACGGGCTGAACGCGCCGATTCGCGCACCCGGCTCGAAATAGGCCGACGCTTCCAGGATATCATGATTGTACTCATCGACCATGACCCAAAGGGGCATAGGGTCGAGGCCCGCACGGTGGCGTTCAATTTCCGGGATGCTGACGGCAACGCGATCACGGCCCGGCTGCGTGGAAGTGATTGCAAGGATGAAGAGGTTCGTACCGCCGGCTTTCCCAGGAAGGACAGCCACAAAGGCCACAGGCCGTGACTTCCGGCCTTCGGTCTCGCCGTCTCCGTGTTGACGATGCCAAAGATATGGATATCGCCAGACGTCCGCAGCGGCGGGTTTAATCACGGTCCAATTCCGCGGCGTACTCCTCGAGCATCTCGACATGTTCGGTCGGGGCATCCTCCGCAGCGTAGACGCGGCGGCTGTCGTTGCCGAAGCGCGCTTCGTAGGTCTCGATGCTCATCAGGACGTATCTCGGCTTGTTGTGGCGAGTGATGGAGACCGGCTGCTGGCTGGCAGCTGCAAGCACATCTCCAAGATTCTGTTTCAGATCGGTCGATGGATAGTTTTTCATGGGACACCCTGTTTTGTCCATAATAGACAAAACAGACAAAACAGACAAGCGCATAAAAGTGGCAGGACAGGCGCATGCGCCTGGCTTTGTCGACAGCCCGCCTAGCCTCCCCTATAAGGACCGGAATCGCAAGCAACCAGAGGCCCTTCATGATCATCGTCACGGGCGGCGCCGGCATGATCGGCTCCAACATCGTCGCCGCGCTGAATGCCGAAGGGCATGACGACATCCTGGTCGTCGACGACCTTACCGACGGTCACAAGATCGCCAATCTTGCCGATCTCAAGATCGCCGACTATCTCGACAAGAACGATTTCCTGGACCGCATGGAGGCCGGCTCGCTCGGCCGCATCGAGGCCGTGTTCCACCAGGGCGCCTGCTCGACCACCACCGAATGGAACGGCAAATTCATGATGGAGGTGAATTACGCCTTCTCGAAACGGCTGCTGCATGCAAGCCAGGCGTTGCGCGTGCCTTTCCTTTATGCCTCCTCGGCTTCCGTCTATGGCAGCGGCTCGGAGTTTCGCGAGGATCCCGCGCTCGAGCGGCCGCTCAACGTGTACGCCTATTCCAAGAAGCTGTTCGACGACTACGTCAGGCGAACCGTGTTCGCCGGGCGCACCGCCTTCGATACCGACCATTCACAGGTCGTGGGCTTGCGCTACTTCAACGTCTATGGCCCGCGCGAGGCGCACAAGGGCGCCATGGCCTCCGTCGCCTTCCATCTGTTCAACCAGGTCGAGCGAGGCGAGAACCCGAAACTGTTCGGCGCCTATGACGGGTTCGGACCCGGCGAACAAAGCCGTGACTTCATCCATGTCGGCGATGTCGCCGACGTCAATCTGTGGCTGTGGAAACGGGGCTCAAGCGGCATCTTCAATTGCGGCACCGGCCGTGCCCAGCCCTTCCGCGCCATAGCCGAAACGGTGATCGACACGTTGGGGAAAGGGGAGATTGAATTCATCCCCTTTCCCGACCATCTCAAGGGCAGCTACCAGAGCTTTACGCAAGCTGATATGTCCCGTTTGCGCGCGGCCGGTTATAACGGCCAATTCCGGACAGTGGAAACCGGTGTCAGAGACTATGTCGAATGGCTGAAAGCCCAACGATCCTCGTGATCGGCCCACGCTGGGTGGGCGACATGGTGATGGCGCAGTGCCTGTTTTCGGCGCTGAAGGAGTTGCATCCCAACGCCGCTATCGATGTGCTGGCGCCGGCCTGGGCCGCGCCGCTGGTCAAGCGCATGCCCGAGATCCGCCAGCAGATCGACTTTCCGCTCAAACCCGGCGCGCTCGAATTCACCCATCGCCGCCGCTTCGGCCGCCTGCTGCGCGGCCGCTACGACATGGCCTATATCCTGCCGGGCAGCTGGAAGTCGGCGCTGATCCCGTTCTTTGCCCGTATTCCGCGCCGTGTCGGCAATTTGCGCGAGATGCGCTATGGCCTGTTGACCGACATCGTGCCATTGCCCGACAGCATCAAACGACGCACCGCGCAGGCCTATTTCGGCCTTGCCCAGGGCGGTAGTTTCCGGGCGCCACGGCTTAGCGTGGACACGAAAAACCAGGTCGACCTGCTCGGCCGTTTCGGCTTGGCGCCGCAGAAATTCGTGGCCCTGATGCCAGGCGCCGAATTCGGCCCGGCCAAGCGCTGGCCCAGCGAAAGCTATGCCGGGCTTGCCCGCGATTTCATGGGCAAAGGCTTGAAGGTTGCTCTGTTTGGCTCGAAGAACGACCGCGACGTGACGGCGGAGATCGCGGCCCTGGCCCCCGGCGTCGTCGATCTCGCCGGACAGACGCGGCTGGAGGACGCCATCGATCTGATATCAGCCGCAAGGCTGGCCGTGTCCAACGACAGCGGGCTGATGCATGTCGCGGCCGCCGTCGGCACGCCGATCGTCGCCGTCTATGGCTCGACCTCGCCCGAGAACACGCCGCCGCTGGGGGAACGCCGCGAGTTGGTCTGGCTTGGCCTGTCGTGCTCGCCATGCCACCAGAAGGTCTGCCCGCTCGGCCACCTCAACTGCCTGAAGACGCTGGAAGTCGGCCAAGTCGCGGCAGCGGCGGACCGGCTGCTGGACATCCCGGCAGCGGCATGAAGGTGCTGATCGTCAAGACGTCGTCGATGGGCGATGTCATTCACACCTTTCCGGCCGTCGAGGATGCCCGTTGCCACCGCCCGGACCTGTCCTTCGACTGGTGCGTCGAAGAGGCATTTGCCGGTATCGCCGCGCTTCACCCGGCGATCGACAGTATCCACACGGTGGCGATCCGGCGCTGGCGCAAGGCGCTGCTCGATGGCGGCACCTGGCGCGAGGCGGCCGCCCTGCGCCGCACCTTGCGAGATTGCCGCTACGACCTCGTCGTCGATGCGCAAGGCCTCCTGAAATCGGCTCTGGTTGCAAGACAGGCGGGCTCCCCCATTGCCGGCTTCGACCGTTCGAGCGCGCGCGAACCTTCTGCGACGCTGTTCTACGATGCCACTTATCCCGTGCCGCGCGACCTGCACGCCATCGAACGGATACGGCGGCTGTTCGGGCTGGCGCTCGGCTATCAGCCCGATCTTTCGACCCTGGACTCCGGCATCGTGCCGCCCGTCGGCACTCTGGCGGGCATCGCCGGAAAAACCGCCTTCCTGCTGCACGGCACCAGCCGCGAAGACAAGAAATGGCCGGCCGAAGACTGGATTGAAACCGCGCGCCTCCTGATTGAGCGGGGGATAACGCCGGTCACGACCTGGTCGAACGAGCGCGAGAAGGCCGTGGCCGAAGCCATTGCCAAGGCAGTGCCATCGACAGTTGTGGTGCCAAAGTCACCGCTGGCCGACATCGCTGCGTTCATCGGCCGCTCGGAACTGGTCATCGGCGCCGACACCGGGCTGACCCATCTCGCCAGCGCCTTCGGCCTGCCAACGGTTGCGGTGTTCCTGGCGACCGAGCCCGGGTTGACGGGTCCGCGCGGGCAATATGCGTCGACGCTTTTGGCCGCGCCCGGGAAGCGTGTGATGCCGGTGGAGGTGGTGGCGGAGGCAGAAAGGCTGGCGGGACTCCAGGTCCTTGGTAAGGCCAACGCTGGCAAGAATTGAAGTCAATCGGAAAGGCTGGCGCTGCCCCTCATCCGCCTGCCGGCACCTTCTCCCCGTATAACGACGGGGAGAAGAGAGCTGAACGCAAGGCCAGCGTCTATTCTGCTACGTTGAAAATTGGCGAAATCGTCGATGAGAGCATCTTTCTCCCCGTCACTATACGGGGAGAAATGCCCGGCAGGGCGATGAGGGGCGGCGCAAACCTCAGCTTAAAAATCGCAGCCGCGCCCCCTCAAATCCCCTAGATGAACTGCACCTGGACGATCTCATATCCCCTGGCACCGCCAGGCGCATTGACTTCGATGGCGTCGCCGACTTCCTTGCCGATGAGCGCACGCGCGATCGGCGAGGAGATCGAGATGCGGCCGGACTTCACGTCCGCCTCCTGGTCGCCGACGATCCGGTAAGTCTTCTTTTCCTCGGTGTCCTCGTCGACCAGCACCACGGTGGCGCCGAACTTGATCTTGTCGCCGCTGAGCTTGCTGACGTCGATCACTTCGGCCCGCGCGATATAATCTTCAAGCTCGTTGACGCGGCCCTCGTTGAGGCTCTGCGCCTCCTTGGCGGCATGATATTCGGCATTTTCGGACAGGTCGCCATGCGAGCGCGCTTCGGAGATCGCCTCGATGATGCGCGGCCGCTCTTCCTGCTGGCGCCAGCGCAGTTCTTCCTTCAATGACGCGAACCCCTCGCCTGTCATCGGGACCTTGTTCATGATGCCTGACCTTTCCTGCTGCCACCCCCGCGTTTCGGGGAAAGCCTTGTCGATGGGTACAAAAAGAAAACGGGTCCGGCAGCCTCGGGCTAACGGAACCGTTTCACCGCAATTTCCCTGAATATAGCAATGTCAGCGGGTTTTTCACGCCCAAAAATCGGTTTTGCTAAAATCATCCCCGTTTTCATCAGCCAGGGCGGTGAATGAGGCTGGGGGCAACAAAAAGCGGCCGCGATCGCTCGCGGCCGCTTGGAAGAGCCCTGGGATCTTTTCAGCTTCTCATGAAATGGTCGATCTGCTCGGCCAGCATGCCATATTCGCGCGAACCCTTGCCGGTCCGCTTCTCGATTTCCATCAGCTGTTGCCGGGCGCCGGCCAGATCGCCGATCTGCAGATGCGCTTCGCCGAGATATTCGCGCACCAGCGTGTAGTTCGGATCGATGCGCAGCGCTTCCTCGTAATAGCCGAGGCCGACGGTGACGCGGCCGGAATGGCGGTGCGAATAGCCGAGATAGTTGAGGATGCGCGGATCCTGCTTGTTGGCGGCAAGGCTGAGCACGGCGATCGCCTCGTCATAGCGCCCGGCCATCGCCAACGCGTGGCCAGCATCATAGATGCTGTCGTCGTCGAGCATGCCCTCCTGGGGTGCGACGCACTTTTTCTTCTTCTTGTCCCAGACTTCGCCCTTCTTGCATTGGGTGACCGTCTGATCGCTGCCGCCACTGTCACCGCCGGCGGCGAACACCGGAACGGCAAGGAACTGCAGCGCGACAAGGGCAGTCGCCACCTGGATCAGCACTCTTTTATGCATCGAAGCCTCCTGGAGGGTGAGAATGCAACACTAACGCCGGTCGGCTTGCGTTTCATCCCGGAAAATTGCGTGCGGAGAACATCAGGTGACGGATGCCGCAAATCCGCTATCATCCGGCAAACGACCTGAGGGAGACGGCCCTTGCAGCGGCGGCTTGAAAAGGACTGGGAGCTTTCGATCGGCCCCGACACTGTGCGCCTGTTCATCCTCAAGGCCAAGGCGCTGAGTGCGGCCGTCAATGAAGACTATGCCGATGGCGCCGAGCATGAGGTCGAGCTCGACGGCGAGTCCCATGTCAACCATCACCATGACGGCCTTGCCGAGGAAAGCTCCGAGAATCTGACCGAAGAAGAGCTGCGCGAACTGATCAACGACCTCAATGTCGATGAAGCAGCCGAACTGATCGCGCTCGCCTGGGTCGGTCGCGGCGACTACGACGCCACCGAATGGGCGGACGCGCTGGCGGCCGCGCGCGAACGCGCCAACAAGCGCACCGCAAAATACCTGCTTGGCATGCCGCTGCTCGCCGACTGGCTGGAGGAAGGGCTGGAAGCGATCGGTGCGTAACGGAGCGGTTACCGTTCGTGATGCGGCCGAGGCAACCACCTTGCGTCGGCGCCGTTGACGGCGATGGGGTCGCTTATCTTTTCCCGAACGTTCAGGATCTTGTTCGTCATGGCCGTCACGGCCTTGCTGATGATGCCGGCCGAGGCGAGACATCGCCATCGGCATCACCAGCCGTTGACGCCGAGGATAGAGCAGCCGTTGACTCCACGAGCCGAACAGCGCCTCAAACAGCGAGGCGGAAAGCACCTGAAACCACGAAGACACCGGTCGGTGACGCCGAAGCAGGCGCAGCAGAAAACGCTGCCGCCGCTGCCCTTGCCTACCGATGTTCCGGTGCCCGGGCCCAATATTCCGGTGCCCGAGCCACGCCCGACGGACACTCCAAAGGCCGACGCTGCAAAGACCGGGGAGCAGAAGAAAGGTCCGAACACCGCCGGCGCGCCCGACCGTAACCCTGAAGAAAAATCCCGCCAGGAAAAGCAGGCACTTCCCGAGCCGGTTCCCCAACCCTCAACCGATACGAAAAGCGAACCGGAGCCGCCCGCGGTCGCGCCAACGCCGACACCAAAACCCGACATCGCGGAGCCCGAGGCTCAGCCGCCCAACGTTGGCCCGCAGCCGCCGCAAAAGCCGGCCGATGCAGACGACGAGAAGATGCTGCCCGATCCGCGCTCGGCCGATCTGCCCGATGAAAAAATGCCAGCCGAGGAAGTCGCATGCCGCGAACGGCTGAAGACGCTCGGCGTCGAATTCGAAGAACACAAGGCGGAAAGCCAGCCCGAAATCGGCTGTTCGATCCCCTATCCCATCGTGCTGAAGGACCTTGGAAAGTCCGTCGCCATCGGCCCCGGAACCGAGCTCAATTGCAAAATGGCCGAGGCGACCGCGCGTTTTGCCGCCGATGTCATCCAGCCGGCGGCGAAAGCCGAATTCGGTGAGGACCTGAAATCGATCGGCCAGGCATCGGCCTTTGTCTGCCGGCCACGCAACGGCACCCGAAAACTGTCGGAACACGCGTTCGGCAACGCGCTCGACATCGCCAGCTTCACGCTATCAGACGGCAAGAAGATCGAGGTCGGCCCGGCGCCGCCCGAGAAGGACGCCAAATTCCTCGACGCCGTGCGCAAGGCGGCCTGTGGTCCCTTCAAGACAGTGCTCGGTCCGGGCGCCGATGCCGATCACTCCCTGCATTTCCATCTCGATCTCGAACCGAGACGGCATGGCGGGACGTTTTGCCAATAGCCGAAAGCACTCAGGGAGTTAGGCTAAATCTATTGCACAGCGCTCGGCGGAAGCGGCTTGTCGATCTCGGCCCTCATGATCAAAACACCACGTGTAAAATCATCAAAATCTTCGATACTCATGCTGCAAGTCTCTTGGACGAAACTTTTATGCCGGAATTGAACCACAACATATTTCTGCTGGTCCCTGTCCAGCTTCAGAAGAAAGGCAAACGAATAGGGACTCCTGCGTAAAGTTACATAAACTTCACGCAGATCCCGGGCGGTGAAGAACCGTTTTATCGCACGCCAGATCGACATTTACCCCTCCAACCGCAATTATTATAGAATTAGTAGGCGGCCTTGTCGAAGATGAATTGCCCTCGCCGATGATCCGCGTGCCGCAATTCGGCCGCAGGCATGAACGCGGGCGCTGAGTTTTCCTTTACCCTTGATCGTTAAAATGCCGGATATCCATCAACGGGATTCCGCCAATGGCCGGCAAATTTCGGGCCGTGTTTTTCGCCACCGCGCGCCAGACAAAATATGCAGCAATGCTGACCGCCGGCCTGGCGCTCGCGGCGCTTTCCGCCTGCAACACCGGCAGTGTGCTGTCGCTGCAGCCAGCCGTCGACGTCGGCGCGCAGACGGCTGCCGTGCCGCAATATGCCGGCATGCAGAAGCTTGTCCCTTCCAATCCATACATGACGCAGGCCGCTTATCCGCGCATGGACGAGCCGATGTCGCCCGTCGAGCAGATGCCGGCCAGCGAAACCGACTGCCGGCAGCAATTGAAGCGTCTCGATGTCGCCTACACCGACCTGGCGCCGATCCATGAAGGCCAGTGCGGCATCGATTATCCGGTCAAGGTTTCGGCCATCGGCAACATCCAGATGAAACCCGCCGCGACCCTGACCTGCGACATGGCCGCCACCTTTGCCGGCTGGACGAAGAACGAGCTCGTCCCCTCCGCCCGCTGGCGCTATTTCTCCGGCGTCAAGACCATCCACCAGGGCTCCAGCTATTCTTGCCGCAGGATTGCCGGCGAAGGTGTCCTGTCCGAGCATGGCAAGGGAAATGCGCTCGACGTCATGAGCATCGAACTCAACAATGGCGACGACATCGACGTGCGTAAGCCCGGCCTGTTCGCTTTCCGCACCCGCGGCTTCCTCAACAATGTGCGCGCCGACGGCTGCCAGTATTTCACCACCGTGCTCGGCCCCGGCTACAATTACGACCACCGCAACCATTTCCATTTCGACATCAAGAACCGCAAGAACGGTTATCGCGCCTGCCGTTAGGGAGAGATCAGCCTAATCGGCGCCACCGGTTGAAGCGGCGATTTGCCGTGCGACCAGATCCTGGATGCGCCAGAGA
This sequence comes from Mesorhizobium sp. LMG17149, assembly GCF_024518695.1. Classification (NCBI taxonomy): domain Bacteria; kingdom Pseudomonadati; phylum Pseudomonadota; class Alphaproteobacteria; order Hyphomicrobiales; family Phyllobacteriaceae; genus Mesorhizobium; species Mesorhizobium sp. LMG17149. The sequence continues at coordinate 219,384 of NZ_JANIFL010000009.1, read as the reverse complement.
TTCCGGTCGCGGATGCCGCTCTCTTCAAGCTTGCTCACGGTCCTGAACAAATACTGCGCCGAAGAGCCCCAATGACCGGCAGCCCGTGCCAGAGTGTCGGCAACCTGCTCCAACGGCAACCGGCCGGCATAGGCGCTGCCGTACGGCGCGGCGACGAAAGCCAAGGCACGCAGCGGCCCGTCCCTGGTCTTGACCTTGATCCAGCATGGCACGTTGGTTGGCGGGTTGGCATCGATCTCGCGGCGCATCAACTGGCCGAGTTGCCCGAAATGGTCTTCCGCGGGCAATCGGTAGACGATCCCGTTGCAACTGCCACCACGGTCGAGGGCCAGCATCAAGGCCGGCAATTCGCGTGTTCCGCGCCAGCGCGTCAGCTTCAGGCAGAACGAGCGGTGCCATCCCGTCGCCGTTGCGGGACGCTGCTCGACATGGGCGAATTCGGGATTCCAGATCAACGACCCATAGGCGAAGACCCAAAGCGTGTCGGGCCGATACTGCGAAAGCAGTTGCTCCACCAGGCCATCGAACTCCGCATCGGTGTGCTCGCTGGTTCCGGGCTCTGGCCCGGGATCAGGCTCGACACGCTCAACTTGCGCGACAAGCTCGGCGGTCAACGCCATTGGCTTGCGGCCTGCCAGCTTCCGCTCCATTGCTGCCCCCGCGAGGAAACGATGGCCCACGATAGACCGGCGGCGCGCTGCTGGCCATTGATTTCCAGGGTCCGTCAGGCAACAGATACCGCACGGATCGGGCGGCGTTCATGAGCCAGCGAAGTTTTCGGCGACGCGTTGCAATCTGGGTGGCGACCTTGCTGGCCGCCTATCTGGCGCTCGCCTATTTCGCCGCACCGGAATTCTGGACGTTTCACGATCGCGGCTTTCGCAAGCACAGCTTCGAGATGGTGACGCACACGCCGCAAGGCATTCCGGGCGATCCCATCAATGTCGGCCTTGTCGGCACGCGAAAGGAAGTAGTCCATGCCTTCGCCGTCGCCGGCTGGGACACCGCCGACGCCGTGACCCTGAAGACCGCGATCGAGATCGGTGAAAGCGTGCTGTTCGACCACCCCTACCCCGATGCGCCGGTCAGCAGGCTGCTGTTCGATGGCCGCGCCCAGGATCTCGCCTTCGAAAAGCCGGAGGGCCTCAGCGCCGACCGCCGGCATCATGTCCGCTTCTGGCAGACCGATGCAAGCGGCGACGATGGCCGGCCGCTGTGGCTGGGCTCGGCCAGCTTCGATCGCGGCGTCGGCCTCAGCCACGACACCGGCGCCGTCACCCACCATATCGGCCCCGACATCGACGCCGAGCGCGATTTCCTGATGCGCGACCTGGCCACCGCCGGCACGCTGATCTCGACCAGCGATATATCGGGCGTCGGCGCCACCAGTACGGGACGCAATGGCGGCGGCGATCCCTATTTCACGGATGGCGAGGCAATTGTCGGCGTGTTGAAGCAGTTGCCCTGACCATCGCAAAAGTCAGTTCGTGGTGATCACGATCTTGCCGAACGGCCCTTTCTCCAGATGCTGCAAGGCTTGCGGCACCTCGTCGAAGCCAAAGAGCTTGTCGATGACCGGCTTGATCGCCAGCGCCTCGATCGCCTGATTCATACGTTCGAAGGCGCGGCGATGGCCAACCGACAGGCCCTGCACGGTGATGCGGTTGCGCATGAAGGGCATGATAGGGAAGCTGAGCTCCATCGCGCCCAACAGGCCGATGATCGACAGCCGACCGTCGGCGGCGAGCGCATTCAGCGATCGCCGTGCATTATCGCCGCCGACCATTTCCAGCACGTGGTTGACGCCCAGCCCATTCGTCAGCTCACGCACGGCCTCATCCCAGGCCGGTTGCGTGCGGTAGTTGATCCCTTGCCAGGCGCCGAGCTTTCTCGCCCGCTCAAGCTTTTCATCGCTGCTTGAGGTGACGATGGCGCGCAGGCCGAACGCGGTGGCGAACTGCAGCGCAAACAGCGACACGCCGCCGGTGCCCTGGATCAGAATGGTCTGGCCCGGCACCGGTCTGGTCGCTTCGGCCATGGCGAACCAGGCCGTCAGCGCCGCGATCGGCAATGTCGCGGCCTCGATATCGCCGAGCGATGGCGGCGCCAGCACCGCGGCGTCCTCGCCGAAGATGACATGGTCGGAAAGCATGCCCGACAGCGACGACCCCAGCGTATGCTTATGCAGCACCGGCGGTGCGTCGCCATCCGGCCAATCGGCGATCACCTGGCCGAGCACGCGCTGGCCGACCTGAAAGCGGCTGACCGCACTGCCGACGGCCACCACTTCACCCACCGCGTCGGATGTCGGCACGAAGGGAAAGGCAAGGTCGGGGATCAGCACGCCGTCTACGATCATCTTGTCCTTGTAGTTGAGCGACACGGCCTTGGTCCGCACCAGCAAATCGTGCGGCCCTGGCTCGGGCACCTTGCCTTCCACCTGGCTTAGCCTCGATAGGCCAAAACCGCTCATCTGCCAGGATCTGTTGATTGGGGTGCTCATGTCGTGTCGCGCTCCGTGCGTTGATGCCAAGCGAGACATTTATGCCTTTCGACTATAGAAAATAGTGCTTCCGTGCGGTATAATTTGACACTGATTGCGGATTAAAAGTTGACAATAGGAAATCGCCATGGAAACGGCCGACCTGCAAGGCATCGTCGCGTTTGTTCAGGCGGTGGAGGCCGGCAGCTTCACCAGCGCCGGCGAGCGGCTGCATGTGACGAAGTCGGCGATCGGCAAATCGATCGCGCAGCTGGAGCAGAGACTCGGCGTCCGCTTGCTGAACCGCACCACCCGCAGCCTCAGCCCGACCAGCGAAGGCGTCAGCTATTATGAAGCCTGCGTCCGGGCCCTTGCCGAGATCGAAGCCGCACAGTCGTTGCTTGCCTCGCGCCGTCAGGTCCCGTCTGGCCGGCTTCGGATCGACGTGCCGCTGGCCTTCGGCCGACGCTGCGTCGCGCCCGTGCTGTTCGAGATTTCGAGGAAATTTCCGGACCTGACGGTGGAAGTCTCCTTCAATGACCGCCGCGTCGACCTGATCGAGGAGGGCATCGACCTGGCGATCCGCATGGGCGAACTCGACGACAGCCTGTCGCTTGCGGCCAGGCGCCTCTACGCCCAGCGCTCGGCCATATGCGCGGCTCCCGACTATCTCGACAGGCATGGCCGGCCGCAATCGGTCGCGGATCTCGCCGATCACAGCGTCATTGGCTACGGTCGCGAGGGCATCGTCCGGCCCTGGGTGATCAGGCATTCCGACGGCCATCTCGCAACCTTCATGCCCAAGGCGCGACTCGTTCTCGGTCATGGCGAACCGATGCTGGATGCAGCGCTCGCCGGCTGCGGCATCGCCTTCCTGCCGACATGGCTGGCCGCCGACAGCCTCAAAAGCGGCGATCTCGAAATGGTGCTGTCGGACTGCCTGGTCGAGAACATCGTCGTGCATGCCGTCTGGCCGGTAACGCGCGCGCTCACGCCAAAGGTACGGGTTGTCGTCGACGCCCTCGTCGAACATTTTTCGACGCCGCCCTAGGATGCCGCGTGACCGAAATGCCGGTCATTTCTCAAAAATCACGTCGGACTATTTTCGAAGACCGCGCCGCAATGCTATTGACCGCTCATGTTATACGTAGAAATCGCTATCGTGGTCGTCCTCATCTGTGTGAACGGCCTTCTGTCGATGTCCGAACTTGCCATCGTCTCGTCGCGACCGGCCCGCCTGAAAGCGATGATCGACCGCGGCATCAATGGCGCCGGCCGCGCGCTCGAGTTGGGTTCCAATCCCGGCAAGTTCCTGTCCTCGGTGCAGATCGGCATCACCCTGGTCGGCGTCCTCTCCGGCGCCTTTTCCGGCGCCACGCTCGGCGAACGGCTGGCGCAGTTCCTGGCCTCGACCGGCATCCGCGAGACCGTCGCCGATCCGCTCGGCGTCGGCATCGTCGTCGCCATCATCACCTATTTCTCGCTGATCGTCGGCGAACTGGTGCCAAAGCAGATCGCGTTGCGTGACCCCGAGCGGGTCGCCGCCAGGGTCGCTCCGGCAATGACCATCCTCGCCACCGTCTCGGCGCCGCTGGTCTTCCTGCTCGATTTCTCCGGCCGCACCATCCTGTGGCTGCTCGGCCAGCGCGGCGAAAGCGAGGAGAAGGTCACCGATGAGGAGATCAAGATGCTGGTCGCCGAGGCCGAGCATCACGGCACCATCGAATCCGACGAGCGGCGCATGATCGCCGGCGTCATGCGGCTTGGCGACCGCGCCGTGCGCGCGGTGATGACGCCGCGCACCGAAGTCGACTGGATCAATCTGCAATCCGACGAGGCGGCCATCCGCAAGCTGCTCATGGAAACCCAGCATTCGCGCCTGCCGGCAGGCGACGGCGGCGTCGACGTCATGGTCGGCGTCGTCCAGACGCGTGACGTGCTGGCCGCACTGCTTGCCGGCCGCGTTCTCGACCCGCGCAGGCATGTGCGCGCAGCCCCCATCGTCTACGACCAGGCCGACGCGCTGGATGTGCTGCAGAAGCTGAAGGAATCCGACGTGCCGATGGCGCTGGTGCATGACGAATACGGCCATTTCGAAGGCATCGTCACCCCGGCCGACATTCTGGAAGCCATCACCGGCGTGTTCCGCGCCGACACCGACGCCGGCGATGAGGAAAACGCGGTCAAGCGCGAGGACGGCTCGTGGCTGCTCGCCGGCTACATGCAGGCCGACGAGATGGCCGACATTCTCGGCATCGACCTGCCGGAAAACCGCGATTACGAAACCGTCGCCGGTTATGTGCTGTCGCACATGCATCATCTGCCGGCGACTGGCGAATGCGTCGACGCGCAGGGCTGGCGCTTCGAGGTGGTCGATCTCGACGGCCGCCGCATCGACAAGCTGATCGCCACCCGCCTGCCCGGCGCCCAACGCGAGGCGGTGCGCTGACATGTTCGAATGTCAGCTCTTGACCGGTTAGCTGACGCCGCCCTCTGCCAGAGATCGAGCTGGTTTCAACAAACCGAAGAAGCCAATGATGCGCGTTATCCGTTTCTGCTCCTCATCCAGAAAAGCGATGTCCAGGCCCTCGGGTAAAGACGAACCGTCAGGCATCACAAACTTCCACGCGAAGCGCGCGACGCCGTGATGAACATCGACGTTGCTGGTCCGCAGAATGCATGCACCCGGATACTCGCTCTGAATTCCTGCAATGTGGGCTAGAAGTTCTTCGGCACCAACGGCGTGAACGGTTGGATCGGTATACGTCGCGCCATCGCTCAAGATCGATAACAGCGACGCCCGCCGCTTCTCGGCGTTTTCGGTGGACCACGATGCACAATACTTATCGATGAGATGCGTCAAAGGCATGCTACTTCCCTGTCGCCAGAAAATTCGAGAGCGCGGCGAAATCATCGTGCAAGTGGCCCGCCGCTATGGCCCGTTTGAATATCGCATCATAACCATCGACTATTGAACGGTCGATTTCGCGGAACTGCATCAACTCCAATAGATGCTGCATTGCGCCGTGGTGCGCCGAGATCGACGAGAGCGTTTCGTTATCGCTGGCAAATCGGCCAGCGCTCGTCCGCTTGATGAGGTCGGTCACCAGGCCGTCAATGACCGGCGCCGTCGCGGACCACTGCCGCGCCAGTTCACCGAGTTCGATCTCTTCGGCCTGCGACACGGCGATCGCATGGAGCGTCCCGAACAGAGCGCCCCACATGATAGCCAGTAGTGCGCTATCGAGCCCGTTCGCACGCCCTGGTTCTTCGCCAACATGCTGAACATTGCCACCCAAAGCGCGAAACACATCGCGGTTCGTGTCGAAAGCCGCCCTTGGCCCGGCAAGCAGGATGGTTCCGGCGTCCGTGCCGATATAATCCGGCGTCGCCATGATCGCGCCATCAAGGTAGCTTGCGCCGTGCTCCCTATACCAATCAGCGGCTTCCCGTGCGCCATTTGGCGTCCCGGAAGTCAACTCCACGATCAGCTTGCCGTGAATGGCTGAGGCGATGGCGTCACTGTGGAGAAGCGCTTTTGTCGCCTCATAGTCGCTGACATTCACAATGATGATCTCGCCTGCGTTCACGGCTTCCTCCACGGAGGACGCGACGATTGCGCCCAGCCTGGCGAGTGGATCGGTCTTCTGTCTGGTTCTGTTCCAGACAGTCGTCGGATATCCCGACTGAAGCAGGCTGCCGGCGAGCGCCGAGCCCATACGGCCCGTTCCAACAACCGTGATTGAAAGCTTCATTCCACACTCCATATCAATTGGCGGCGTCAGACCGCGTTTTGCTGTGATCGTCTTGAGAGGTATGTCAAAACGAGCGGCGCGCGATACGCACCCGGGCGTAAGTGGTCACCAGAAGGTAAGGAACGCGCGATGAACAATTCCGCGGACAATGGCTTTGCAGCGGCCGTCAGGATGGTCGAAGGAAAGTGGAAAGTAGATATCCTTTGCGAACTCGGAACGGCGTCGCGCAGATTTGGTCGATTGAAACAGGCGCTCTCTGGCATCAGTGAAAAGATGCTGGCTCAACAATTGCGAGAACTGGAGGCGGACGGCCTTGTCGACCGCAAGGTCTTTTCCGTGGTTCCAGCGAAGGTAGTCTATTCGCTGACAGAACGCGGCGCGGCGCTCAACGCAGCAGCAGGTTCACTATGTCTGTGGGCCGAGCAATTCGGCCTGCCCGGCTGCACTCAGATTGCCAATGGCGTACATATGGATGCGCTCTGATGCATGTCGCCCAAAGCGACCTCGGTTTGGGCGCCCATCGCGAGGCGGTGCGCTGACGCCCGACGCAATTGCGGCATTCGCTCTATCGTTCCCAGAAGGGCTTGGCGATCTCTCCCTCGACCTGCTGTATCGTCAGGCCGATATCGTCGATCAGATGCGGATTGTCCTTCGACATCTGCCTGAGTTGCCAGCGAAAGCGTATCCGTTCGCGCCAGGTCCGATCGTGCCAACTCGCTATGATGCTTCGCAGGGTCTTCAGGAGCCGGCGCGATGCCGGCCGCACGGGCGTTCCCGCTCGCGCTGCACAACGCTGGGCTGATGCAAGTGTATTGGTCATGGCAACCTCCATATGGTTTGAGGGCCTGGGGCTCTCGATGAGGTTGAATTCTGCGCGATACGGACGGAGCCGTAATTAAGCCCTCCCAAATAGTTCTCAAAACTTCCAAACGAGCTAGAGCAGTTCACCGGCTCACGAAACCGGAAAACTACTCTAACCCTTTGTTTTGACGCAATTCCGAACAGAAAACCGCTTCACACTTTTCCTGGAATTGCTCTATAGATGCGCCTATGCAGGGATCGCGTTTTGCCTTTGGTCCGTTCGTGCTTGATCCGGGTGCGGGAACGCTGCTTCGGAACGACGTCCCCGTTGCCGTTGGCTATCGCGGGCTGAGCCTGCTTGCAGCACTCGTCGGGCGGCCCGGTGAAATCTTGGGGAAGGCCGAGTTGATGGACGCCGCATGGCCGGGCACGGCCGTGGAGGAAGGCAATCTCACCGTCCAGATCGCGCAGTTGCGCAAGCTGCTTGGTCCTGTCGGCGAGAACGGCGAATGGATATCCACCGTTCCGCGCGTCGGCTACCGTTTCACGGGGGCCGTCGAACAGCTCGGCGAGGCCAAGCGAAAACCCTTGCCGCTGCCCGACAAACCATCGATAGCCGTGCTGCCCTTCGTCAATTTCAGCAACGATCCCGAGCAGGATTCCTTCGTGGACGGATTGACCGAAGACCTCATCACCGACCTGTCCAGGATCTCCGGCCTGTTCGTCATCGCCCGCAACTCGACCTTTGCCTACAAGGGAAAAGCGATGGACGTGCGCGAGATCGCCGGGGATCTTGGCGTGCGCTACCTGCTGGAAGGCAGCGCAAGACGCGCCGCGGGGCGCGTGCGCATCAACGCACAGCTGGTCGACGCGATGAGCGGCGATCATCTGTGGGCGGAACGCTTCGATCGCGGCCTGGACGATATCTTTGCCGTTCAGGACGAGGTGACGGCCAAGATCGTGGAAGCGCTGCTTGGCCGGCTGCGCGCGCCGCCGCCGCGCAATCGGCCGCGAAATCTGGAGGCCTATGACCTCTGCGTGCGGGCGCGCAAGCTGATCGACGACTCGCCGCAGATGGCGCAGGAAGCGCATCTGATGCTGACGCGCGCGGTGTCGCTCGATCCTGATTACGCCGAGCCCTATCGCTGGCTTGCCATGAACCACTGGATGGGACGGGTGCATTGGGGCGGACCAACCGAGGCTGCCCGCAGCGTTGCCCTGGAGCTGGCGCGCAAGGCCGTGGCGATCGATCCCAACGATGCCGGCTGTCGCTGGATCCTGGCTTATCTGCTTGCCTATGAGCGCAGTTTCACTGAAGCGGATGCGGAATTCGCCAAGGCGATCGAGCTCGACCCGAACGAGGCCGACACCTGGGCGGCATTGTCCGACATCGCGGTCCTGGCTGGACGGGTCGAAGAAGGCCTCGAGCACATCGGCAAGGCGTTCCGGCTGAACCCGTTTCCGGCGAGCTGGTACTATCTGACGCTCGGCCAGGCGCAATATGCGGCGCGCGACTACCAAGCCGCTATCGAGACGTTGCGCCGTGACGAGACCTATCGCACAAGCTCACGCCGTTTCCTGGCCGCCAGCCTGGCGCAACTCGGCCGGCTCGAAGAAGCGCGCTCGGAGGCCGAGCTGTTCCTCGTCGGCAACCCGCATTTCACAACCCATCACTGGGCGACGACCGAGCCATTCCGCGACGCCGCTACGCTCGAGCATTTCGTCGATGGTTTTCGCAAGGCCGGTCTTCCGGAGTGACGCGCCGGCATCCGCCCTGCCCGCAGCAAGCGACGTGGCTAACCCCGGTCTAGGCATGGGCATGACCTCGGTGGCGCGAGACCTTCTCGCGGTTACCGCAGGTGCGCATGCTGCACCAGCGCCGCTTGCCGCCTCGCGACGTATCGAGGAAAAGCCAGCCACAGCGAGGGCAGGAATGCAGCCTGTCGCGCGGCAGGGTGAAGAACGCGGCGATGGACAGCATGGCCAGCAAGGCGGTGACGGCGTCCGGGTCCCGCCACCGGGCAAGGGCAAGCTTCGGCCTGGTGCGATCCAGCTCGATGGAGCCGGCAGCAAGCGAGCTTGCCGTGCGCGAGAACAACAGGCCAAGCGGTTCGACCGCAGACGGTTTGCCCGCGGCGATTGGCTCGAAAATCTGAAATGACGCCTCCCGCATTTCGCGGACCCCTTCCACGAACCGTCCATCCGCTATCTCGGCGACTGCCTGCGCCTGGCGATCGTCGGCAAGCCCTGAGGCGCTGAACCAGTTCGCAACATCCCGGACGGATTTGAAGAGTTCATTGTCTGCTGCCGGCGCCCGCCGGTCGAACACGGCGTTCGACAGGTCCAAAGCGGGATGCCCGCCTATGAAGTGATCCGGCATCCATTCGGTGTATGCATCGCCCATGGAACATAACCTCATTAACCGCATTATACGGTTACATGTAACCACTATCACAGGGATATGTGGTGTCAAACCCATAGCACCGCCAGGTCGGCGCGGACCACTGGGAGAGAGAGGATGTGCAGCAATCGTTACAAGACCCGCCACGAAACCATCAATGTCGACGGCCTCGACATCTTCTACCGTCATGCCGGCGACCCCGGCAGACCGGCAATCCTGCTGCTGCACGGATATCCGACCTCGTCGCACGTCTATCGCAATGTCATCGAACCGCTGGCGGAGACAGCCTATGTGGTGGCGCCGGACCTGCCCGGTTTCGGCTTTTCGTCCGCCCCGTCCATCGATGCCTATGACTACACGTTCGAAAACCTGGCCAACACGATCGAAGCCTTCATCGAGGCTCTCGGCCTCCAGCGATTCTTCCTCTACGTCACTGACTTCGGCACGCCCGTCGGCTACCATCTCGTCACACGGCGGCCGGATCGCATCCTCGGCCTGATCGCGCAGGACGGCAATGCTCATGACGAGGGGCTGGGACCGGAATGGGACGCGCCGAAGGCGTTCTTCGCCGAACCGACTGAAGAAAACCGCGCCAAACTGCCGGACTGGATGAATTTCGAGGGGACCCGAAACCAATATATCGGCGGTCTCCCCGAGCGTCTGAAGGTGTTGTTTCCGCCCGAGGGTTGGTATCTCGATACGGAGCGCCTGGCGAGGCCCGGCAACACCGACATTCAGTTCGAACTCTTCACCGATTATGGCTCGCACATCGCCCGCTTCCCGGCCATCCAGGCCTATCTCCGCGACCAACAGCCAGCATGCCTCGTGCTGTGGGGACGGCATGACGCCTTCTTCGCGCTGGACGAGATCATGGCCTACAGCCGCGACCTCGACGCGGTGGAAATCCATGTCTTTGAGAGCGGACACATGCTTCTCGAAACGCATCATCGCCAATGCGCGGCTCTCATCGCTCACTTCATGCACGAGGTGGAGACTGGGGTATTCCGAGATCCTGCAGGACGTTGACCGTCGACGCTCAAACCGCCACTTCGATGGGCTCGGCAAGCCTGGGATTGGCCCGCGCGGCGATCAGGCAGCCGGCAACGATCAGGCACGCTCCGGTCAAGGTGGTCCAGGTCGCCTCCTCGCCGAAGAAGAACCAGCCGAGCGCGACCGCCCAGATGAAGGCCGAGTATTCCGTCGGGATCAGATATTGCGCTTCGGCCCGGGCGTAGGACCAGCTCATCAGAAATTGCCCGGCGAGCGACAGCACCGTCACCCCGGCCAAAGGAAGCCACAGATCGCTCGGCAGGGCGACGGCGAGCCAGGGTGCCGCGAGGCCGAGCAGGATGGCAACGCAAAGGTTCTGGAACAGCATGATCTCGATCGGCTTGGCCAACTGCGCCTGTTGCCGGGCCAGGATCAGATTGTAGCCGTAGAACACCGTCGATACGAGCACCGCTGCCGTGCCGAGCATGGCGTCTTGCGAATAGTCTGTCTTCCCGAACTGGCCGGCCATGATGATGGCGACGCCGGCGATGCCGGCCAACGATGCCCAGACAGCCTGGCGCCGGATCCGTTCGCCCAGCAGCAGCGCGGCGAGAAACAGGGCAAACAAGGGCGCCACGAAACTGAGCCCGATCGCCTCCGCGAGCGGCAGCCTGGCCAAGCCCCAGAAGAAGGATATCAGGACGATGCCGACAACCGCGGCACGCAGCGCATGCAGCCTCAGCACCGGAATGGTTGGCTTTAAGCGTGGTCCCGCCAACCAGGCCGCGCCCGCGACCACGGCCGCGACCATGCTGCGCCACAGCAAGGTGTTGTAGACGCCGACCGCGATGACCAGGATCTTCATCGCCGCATCCATCCCGGACAGCAGGAAGATCGCAAGCGCGCAAACGAGCACCGGGATCATCGGGGAAACGGCGCCGGTCAGGCTGGATGTCTTCACGGCTTCACTCATGTGACGGATTGCAGCCGGATATATCAGGCCACAGGGCGCGACCAGATGGCAGTCCCGTCGATGTAGCAGTCCAACCCCGATTGGCGTCGTGTCCGCGGCTATCGCGACATCAGGGTATCAGCATCATGCCGACGCGTTGAACGAGGCGGACCGCCTCGCCGACTGCATCATCCGGCCACGGCAGGCGACGCACGCACACGTGGCATAGATCGAATTGGTGGGGCAGGTTGCCGACGCGGCTGGCCCGTCGCATGTTGTCGATTGTTTACAGACGGATCGGAAAAAATGCACCGCATAGCTTCAGGCGGCCTTTATCAGACCTACAATCTTGGTGACTTGCGCATCACCTCCTTGCGCGATGGCTATGTCGACATGCCGATCGGACGGCTTCGGCAACGCGGCGACAAGCCATTTGGCGATGAATTGCCGCAACAAGTCGCGTTGGTTGGCGGTCAGCTCAGGCTTTCCGTCAATGCCTTCGCGATTGACGATGGAAACGGGATCATGCTGATCGATACCGGCGCCTCGAACGCCTGGCATCCGACCATGGGCCGACTTCCCGAGGCACTGGACGAAGCTGACATCGATGCCGGACGAGTCCGTACCGTCTGCTTCACCCACACGCATCTCGACCACATCCATGGTCTTGTGCTTGCCGACGGCCGCGACGCTTTCCCGCGCCTGACGCGCTTGCTCGTTCCCGCGGAAGAACTCGGCTTTTTTCGCGCCGAAGCGCGGCTCGAACGATTTCACGGCATGGCGGAACCCTTCGAAGCCGGAGACCGTATCGGGACACATGTCGACATTGTCGACGCTCATGGCCATGAAGCGGGACACAGCTGCTTTCGTGTTTCTGGCGGCGGCGAACGCCTTTTGATTTGGGGCGACACCGTTCACGTCCCATCGCTTCAGTTCGATCGGCCTGAGGTGACGTGGGAATTCGATGCAGATCAGGACCAGGCGCGCGAAAGCCGGTTGCGGTTGCTGGCGGTTGCTGCCGACGATCATTGTTTCGTTGCCGGCGCGCATCTGGATTCGCCCGGCATCGGCCGCGTCGTCCGATCCGGCGCCAGCTTTCGATTCGAGCCGCTATAATTGAAAAGGGCGGCGCAAGCGCCGCCCCATATCCTTGGGAGGATAATTCGAACCGGCGGTCAGGCCGCCTTGACTTCCTCGGCGACGGCGTCGGCCTGACGCGCTGCCTTGAGCACCTTGGCCCACCACGCAACATCGTTGACCAGCGCCGTGGCGGCCTGGTTCAGATGCTCGAGATCTTCCAGCTTCTTCTCGCCTTGGCGGACAGCGAGGAAATCGCCCCAGGCGATATGGACGGCCGACTTGACCGGCGCCATCTGCAATTCGACGGCATACAGTCTAAGCTGTTCGACGGCACGCGAGCCACCGACGCTTCCATAACCGACGAAGCCGGCCGACTTCTTGTTCCATTCATTGGCGGCGTAGTCGATGGCGTTCTTCAGCACGGCCGTCGGGCCATGATTGTACTCGGCGGCGGTGAAGATGAAGCCGTCGAATTCAGCGACCTTCTTCTGCCAGCGCTGTGCCACTTCGTTCTGCGACGGCGCCCAGGCGGAGGATGCGACCTCGTCGAAGAACGGCAGCGGGAAGTCGCGCAGGTCGACGATCTCGACATCGATGTCGGCATGCGACTTGGCGATCTTGGCGATCCACTGGGTTGGCACATCGGCGAAACGAGCGGCGCGCGTCGATCCGACGACGATGGCAATTTTGGGTTTGGACATAAGGGCTCTCCTTGCACGAAGTACTGGTATCATTTGGATACCTGCGCTATATGAGATACTGCAAACGCGATGCACAAGAAGGCACTTTTTTGTTACCGAGGCACCCACACCGCTCCGAAGACTGCCGCGCTATCTCGGAAATCCTGCAGCGCGTCGGCGATAAATGGACCGTTCTGGTCGTCGGCAAGCTGGGCGACGGACCGCTGCGTTTCAACGAATTGCGCGCAGCCGTCGGCGGCATCTCGCAGAAGATGCTGACCACCACCTTGCGTGGTCTCGAGCGCGACGGCTTCGTCACCCGCACCGTGTTTCCAACCATTCCGCCGCGCGTCGATTATGAGCTGACCGAGCTCGGCCACGAGCTGCTGATACCCGTCAGCGCACTGAGCGAATGGGCACGCGCGAACACCATGCGCGTCAAGGCGGCGCGCGAAAAATTCGACGACGCCCGCGTCTGAAACCCTTGCGCTGCAAGGGATTCAGACCCGCACGCAACTCCGGCTTGCCTGATCGGAAAATTCTATCTCGGCGGCGCGGATCGTTGCCCGGATGCACGCGCCGTTTGGCTGGCGGGTTGCCGCTCATGCCGTCCGCTGACGGCTGCCGCTCAGGCTCCTGACGTGCTGCTATCGCATCGCGCGGCGGCACAGGTATCACACCGTGCGCCCTGCTCGGCGGAAGCCTTGTGCCCATGCGTGCAGGCAATGCGCGAGATGTCTTCCTTCACCTCCGCGTAAGCGGTCACGCCGAGCAGGCAGGTCGTCGCGACCAAGGCTGCCACGAGCCAACCGTTCAGCAGATGTTGACGCATTGTCTCTCCTCCGATTGCAGCAGGATCGGGCATGGAGGCAACCATTGGATGTCGCGAAACGGGTCCGCTACACGGCTCCAGTTACAAACGGCCATGCGTGGGAGAAGACGGCTTGCGTCAGCCTTCGGCGGGAACCGCTTTCGGCTTGCCCTCGCCATCCAGCGCCACCATGACGAAATCGGCATGGGTGACCTTCTCCATCAGGTCGGAGAGGTAGCGCTGCGCCCAGGCCTCGACCTTGAGCGTCATCGAAGTGCGGCCGACGCGCTCGACATGGGTGTAGATGCACAGCGTGTCGCCGATCTTCATCGGCTTGGCGAAGGACATCTCTTTCACCGCCGCCGTCACCACGCGGCCCTTGGCGCGCTCGGCGGCGCGGATGCCGCAGGCCAGATCCATCTGCGCCATCACCCAGCCGCCGAAAATGTCGCCGGCCGCATTGGCATCCGAAGGCATGGCCAGGGTGCGCAGCGTCAGATCGCCAAGCGGCCGTCCTTCAGCGTAGTGCACCATGCGAGAAATCCTTCGAGACCGGCTGCCCTCGATCCCGTATCGTCACGGCGCCCGAAGGTCAACGCGCCACGCCATGGGCACGAGGCTCCAAAGCTTTTCGCGATAGGAATTTTTTCTTGACTCGGTGCCCTCAGCTATGGTACATTTTTGCCTATGGTGCTGATTTGCGCCAGTGACCCGCCCGCACAGGCGGGTTTTTCGTTTGATGCACCGTCAGCCGACGCGCCGGCGAAAGGCTCCGTTAACCCGAGTTCGTAGACCCCTGGGCATGGCGTTGGGGAAGACGGCAGTTCGCATCACCCCGGCTAGAAATAGCGCCTGAGGTTCGAGCGAATGCGATCGAGCACGCTATCCCCGGAAAGGTCCGGAGAAAATTCCTTGCCGGTGATCGCCTCATAAGCCTGCGCGTAAACCCGCGAGGCCTGTTCGACGATCTCGTCGGGTATCTCTGGAATCGGGTCGCTATAGGGATCGCACCGCGCCGAGACCCACGAGCGGATGAAATCCTTGTCGAAACTCTCCGGCCGGCTGCCGCTGGCGACAGCCTGTTCGTAACTCGATGCGATCCAATACCGGCTGCTGTCCGGGGTGTGGATTTCATCGGCAAGAATGATGGTCCCGTCCTTGTCGGTGCCGAATTCGTACTTCGTGTCGGCCAGGATCAGGCCGCGCTCAGTGGCGCGCTGCTGGCCGCGGGCGAACAGCCGCAAGGCGTAGTCCGATACGGTATCCCACTGCGCCTGTGAGAGAAGGCCCTGTTCGAGGATCTCCGCTTTGGACAGCGGTTCGTCATGGCCGCCATGCGCGGCCTTGCTGGTCGGCGTGATGATCGGCTCCGCCAGTCTTTCATTGTCGCGCAGGCCATCCGCCAGGCGGATGCCGTACATGTCACGGTCACCGCGCTTGTAGCGGGTCAGGATCGAGGTGCTGGTGGTTCCGGCCAGATAGCCGCGCACGACAATCTCGACCGGCAGGATGTCGAGCCTTGTGCCGACGACGACGTTCGGGTCGGGGTATTCGAGAACATGGTTCGGGCAGATGTCGGCGGTTTCCTCGAACCAGTAGCGCGCCGTCTGGGTCAGGATCTCGCCCTTGTAGGGGATCGAAGTCAGGATGATGTCGAAGGCACTGAGCCGGTCGGTGGCGATGATGATGCGCCGGCCATCCGCAAGGTCGTAGTTCTCGCGGACCTTGCCGCTGTAGTGGCCCGGCAGTTCGGGGATGAACGCGTCAGGAAGGGTCCGCATATAATTTCCTGCCTTCCGCAGAGTGGCCGATCCCATCGCATAAGCTGTCGCCCCGGTGCATATCAAGCGCGATCGTCGGGAATCCCCGTAAACTAGGCCAGTTCGGCGGTCGCTTTTTTCACAACTGATGCCGGATGGCGCGGCGACTTCGGAATGCCGTCGCGTCTAGGCTGCAGCCAATCTTTCGGAGCCTCCCATTTCCATCATGCAGACCTATGATTTCATCATCGTCGGCTCCGGCTCGGCCGGCTCGGTCCTGGCCGAAAAACTCTCGGCCTCGGGGCGCTTCTCGGTGCTGGTGCTGGAGGCGGGCGGCACCGACCGCCGCTTCTACGTGCAGATGCCGCTCGGCTACGGCAAGACCTTCTTCGATCCCGACGTCAACTGGAACTACAAGGCCGAGCCGGACCCGGGCCTCGCCGGCAATTCCGATCACTGGCCGCGCGGCAAGCTGCTCGGCGGTTCGAGCTCGATCAACGCCATGGTCTGGATCAGGGGCGCGCGCGAGGATTTCGATGCCTGGGCAGCCGCCGGCAATCCCGGCTGGGGCTATGACGATCTGCTTCCCACCTTCAAGGCGCTCGAGGACAACCAGGCCGGCGCCGATGCATGGCGCGGCACAGGCGGCCCGTTGCACGTCACCGACTGTTCAAACGCCGTCCATCCGCTGACCAGGCGCTATCTGGCCGCCGGCCAGCAGGCCGGCCTGCCGCTTAACCCGGATTTCAACGGCGCTGCGCAGGAAGGCGTCGGCGTCTACCAGATCTCGACCCGCAACGGCCGCCGCATGTCGGCCGCGCGCGCCTTCCTGCGCCCGGCGATGAAGCGTGCAAATGTCCGCGTCGAAATGAAGGCGCTGGCGACCAGGGTGCTGTTCGAGGGCAAGCGCGCCGTCGGCGTCGAGTATCAGCAAAGCGGCGAGACGAAGACGGCGCGTGCCGGCCGCGAAATCATCCTGTCGGGCGGCTCGGTCAACTCGCCGCAATTGCTGCAGCTGTCCGGCATCGGCCCATCCGCCCTGCTCAAAGGCCTGGGCATCCCGATCGTCCACGCCAACGAGAATGTCGGCGCGCATCTGCAGGACCATGTCGGCATCAACTACACCTTCAAGGGCAAGTTGCCGACGCTCAACCAGACGCTGCGCCCCTGGTGGGGTAAGCTGCTGGTCGGCATGCAGTATATCCTGACCCGTTCGGGCCCGCTGTCGCTGTCGATGAACAATGCCGGCGGCTTCTTCCGCACCGACCCTGCGGCGACGCGGCCCAACATGCAGCTCTATTTCCAGGCCTTCTCGACCGTCATTCCCAAGAGCGGCGAGCGCCCGATCCTGACGCCGGACCCATGGCCGGGCTTTTCCATCGGCCTGTCCAATTGCCGGCCGTCGAGCCGTGGAGAGATCATGATCCGCTCGGCCAATCCGCGCGACTACCCCAGGATAACGGCCAATGCCTACTCCACCAATGCCGATGTCGAGGAGATGCTGGCAGCGGTGAAATTCGTGCGCAAGATCGCTTCGATGCCCGCCATGGCCGAGATCATCGAGGAAGAGGTCCTGCCCGGCCCGTCGATCACCTCGGACGCCGATCTGGTCCAGGATTTCCGGAAGCGCTCGGGCACCGTCTATCACCCGGTCTCGACCTGCCGCATGGGGCCGGATCCCGCGCGCGCCGTCGTCGACCCGCGCCTCAAGGTCCATGGCCTCGAAGGCCTGCGCGTCATCGACGCCTCGATCTTTCCCGACAACATCACCGGCAACACCAACGCCGCCTCGATCATGACCGGTTGGAAGGGCGCCGAACTGGTTCTGGAGGACCAAAAATGAAGATCACCGACGTCAAGACCTGGGTTGTCGGCAATCCGCCGCCCGGCATCGGCGGCAAGTATTTCATTTTCGTCAAGCTGACCACCGACGGCGGCGTCGTCGGCTATGGCGAGGCCTACAACGCCACCTTCTCGGCCAATGTTACCGCCCGCATGGTCGAGGACATGGCCGAGCGCTATCTCATCGGCCGCGATCCGCACGACATCGAGAACTTCTTCCGCCGCGCCTATTCGTCGGGCTTCACCCAGCGGCCCGACGTGACCGGCATGGGCTGCTTCTCGGCGCTGGAAATGGCCTGCTGGGACATTATCGGCAAGGAAGCCGACAAGCCGGTCTACAAATTGCTCGGAGGCCAGGTGCACGAGACGCTGCGCTCCTACACCTATCTCTACCCGCACACCGGCAGCGTCCATTCCGAGGATGCGCACGGCAAGAACGTCTACAACGACCCCGATCTCGCCGCTGCCTGCGCGCTCGAATATGTCGAGCAGGGTTTCAATGCCGTCAAGCTCGACCCGGCAGGCCCCTACACCGCCTTCGACGGCCATCAGCCGCGCCTTGTCGATATCGACCTGTCCACCCGCATGATCAAGGCAATCCGCGAGGCGGTCGGCACCCGCGCCGACATCCTGTTCGGCACGCACGGCCAGTTCACCGCCTCCGGGGCGCTGCGCATGGCGCGCGCCATCGAACCCTATGATCCCTTGTGGTTCGAGGAACCGGTGCCGCCGGACATGCCGGAGGTGATGGCGCAAGTAGCCCGCGCGACCTCGATCCCGATCGCCACCGGCGAACGGCTGACGACCAAATTCGAGTTCGCCCGCGTCATCGAGAACCGCGCCGCGACCATCCTGCAGCCGGACCTCGGCCGCTCCGGCGGCATTCTCGAAACCAAGAAGATCGCCGCCATGGCCGAGGCCTACCACATCCAGATCGCCCCGCATTGCTATTGCGGGCCGATCGTCGGTGCGGCCAACATCCAGCTCGCGGTGACACTGCCCAACTTCCTCATCCTGGAATCGCTGAAGCAGTGGGACGGTTTCCACGCCACGCTCTTGAAGAAGAAGATCGAGTGGCAGGACGGCAAAATCATCCCCTCGAAGGAGCCCGGCCTCGGCGTCGAGCTCAATGAGACCGTCTGCGACGCGCATCCCTATACGGGCAAGGACCTGCATCTGCAGATGATGCAAACGCCGCTGATGCCATGAGCGAAAGCTACGCCTTCATCGGTCTCGGCCATCTCGGCAGCAACCTTGCCGCCAGCCTGGTCCGCAACGGCTTTGCCATCACCGTCTTCGACCGCGATCCCGCCGCCGTCGAACGACTGGTGGCGCTCGGCGCCACCGCTGCAGACAGCCCGGCCGAGGCCGCCGCACGGGCCGGCAACGCCATCTCCTGCCTGCCCTCTCCGAAGGTCAGCGAAGCCGTGCTGGCGGGCGCTGATGGTCTGCTGGAGGGCCTGCCCGCAGGCGGCACCTGGATCGAGATGTCGACCAACGGCCGCGACGAGATTCTTCGCCTCGCCGCCCTCGCCTCGGCCAAGGGCGTCGAGACGCTGGAATGCCCGGTCACAGGTGGCGTGCATCTGGCGGCGGCCGGAAAGATCACCGCGCTGGTCGGCGGCGATCCAGCGCTCTACGGACGTCATCGCCTAGCCATCGAGGCGATGTGCGCAAAGTCGTTCCTGATGGGTCCGGTCGGCTCGGCGGCGGTGATCAAGGTGATCACCAACATGCTCGCCTTCATCCATCTCGTCGCCGCCGGCGAGGCGCTGATGCTGGCCAAACAGGGCGGGCTCGACCTCGCCCAGTCCTATCACGCCATATCAGCCTCCTCCGGCAACAGCTTCGTCCACGAGACCGAAAGCCAGCTCGTTCTCAACGGCTCCTACGACATCGGCTTCACCATGGATCTGGCGCTGAAGGACCTCGGCTTCGCGCTGGCGATGGGCGAACAGTCCGGCGTGCCGCTTGAACTGGCATCGCGCGTCAACGCGATTTTTCAGCAAGGCAAGGCCGCCTATGGCGGCGGCGCCTGGTCGACCCAGATCGTCAAATTGTTGGAAGATGCCGTCGGCACCGACCTGCGCGCGCCTGGCTTTCCCGCAAAGCTGGAAATCTGAGGCGGCTAAATTTTACAAACGATTTTATGGCATTGAGCGGACCACCGGATTCATGCCCGCAGCTGCCTGCATCAATTCCTTAACGGCCTGAATCAATACCTTAAGGTCAGCGCACCGGGCAGAATCTCGAAGGTCGCGGGTATGCATCCCGGCGACTCGCCGTCTATGTCGACCAGCGCGCCGTTCTTCTCTAAGTCGCCGAGCGGTTCGACCACCACTTTCCGGCCGCGCAGGATGGTGATCGCAGGATGATTGCGATGCCGGCCGCCATAGAGCAGCCGGATGTCCCAAATCAGCTTCAGCTTACCGGCCGCGCGCAGGATGACGATGTCGAACTGCCCGTCGGTCAGGTCGGCGTCCGGCGCGATCATCATGCCGCCGCCGAAGAACTTTCCATTGGCCACCGCCACCAGCGCCATGCGCGCTTCGACCGGCGTGCCGTCGTCGACGGTGATCCTGACGTCCTGGAAGCGGTAGCGGATGAACTCGACCACGGTGCGCCACAGGAACAGCGCTTTGGCTGACATCCTGCCCTTGCGCTTATCGGCATTGACGGCGCGGTCAGTGGCGCCGGAAAGCCCCAGGCTGGCGATGTTGATGAAGTGCCGGCTGGCCAGCGCGCCATGATCGTCGATGTAGCAGATGCGCCCGGCATCGACCTGGCGGGGCTTGGCCTCGGCGATCCGCTTCAGCACGGCATCGACCTTTTTCGGCAGACCTAGCCCACGCGCGAAATCGATGCCGGTACCGCATGGCAAGAGCCCAAGCTCGGTGGTCCGGCCGCTTTCCCTGGACGCTTGCAGCAGCCCGTCGGCCACTTCGCTGGCGGTGCCGTCGCCGCCGGCCGCGATCACCAGGTCGAAGCCAATCAGTGCGAGATCGATTGCCAGCCTTTCGGCGTCACCTTCGGCCTGCGTCTCGCGCAGCTCGAATTCGCCAAAATGCTTTTTCAGCGACAAGGCGACATCAGGCCAATGCCGTTTCAGCCGGCCCCCACCGGCAATCGGGTTGAGAACCACTCCGACTTTCAAATACCCGCCCTCCCCGGCGCCGGACATGCAGGTCCGATCCTTTGCCGGCATTGAAGCCCGCGCCCACCGGCGGAGCAAGGGGCGCTGTCGGCTCGTACGCAAAAAAGCGGGCGGGCTGTCTAACGCAGCCGGCGCTCGAATTCCCAGGGTTGTGGCAAACGATCCCCGATAATCCCGCTATCCACAGGCCTCAGGTCATTCCCCGGGACCCTTACCCGGCGTACATTAAACCCATCTCAGGCGGCTACCGATCATCAAACCGAAAGGCGAAGTGAAAGGCGGATTTCCTGAGGCCCGTACGGCCCGAAGCGAGAGCAGGCTTGCCTGTTTCGAGGGACGGAGCCGAGACCTACGGGGCCGCGGAAAGCGTGCCAACGCCGACGGCGGACCGATGCTGCCATGAAGGACGGCAAAAACCTTCGATGGTGCGCAGGGCAAAACCCGCAAGGGTGGAGACCGGCGTGGTCCCGAACGGACGCTGCTCTCGGGCGGCGGACTGGCAGGACCGTCAAAATCAAGGCCGGCAAGGCGCGACGACTTTACGGAAGTTGCTGCCGCGACCGTGTCCTGATCTGACAGGGAGGCGCTGGGAGAAATCCCGGCGCCGACTGTCTTTTTGCCCCCTTCGATATCCTCCGCCGGCGATCTCGCTGGCGCCGCTTCACCGCGCGCCAAAATCGGTTAGTATCCCAGCGTCAGAGTCTGTTTTCAGGCGGACTCTTCGAGGGGGATACTTCATGACGCTGATCCAGAAGCTTGCCGTCGCCTATGCTTTCCTGTTCTTCGGCGTCGTCGCCATAGGCTACATACCGGCGTTCAACGATGCCAACGGCAATCTGTTCGGCCTGTTCTCGCTGCAATGGTATGACGACCTGCTGCACGCCTTCTCCGGCGTCTGGGCACTGGCCGCCGCCTTCATCTCGCACCGCCAGGCGGTGTTCTATTTCAAGCTGTTCGGTTCGGTCTACCTGTTCGACGGCGTGCTCGGTCTGGTCACCGGTTCCGGCTGCCTCGATGCCGGTATCTTCATCAACGGCTTCCGCTCCCTCAACGATATCGAATTCCCGGCCCGCTTCTTCGCCAACCTGCCGCACCTCGTCATTGGCGGCTTCGCCGTCTATGTCGGCTTCCGGCTGGCCAGGCGCATACACGAACACTTCGCCACGGCCTGATCGGCCATGTTCCTGTTCCGCTGGCTGAAGCGCATCATCAAGACGATCCTGTGGGTGATCGTCATCGTCATCCTCATCCCGATCGCCGGGCTGAGCTACGGCTTTCTGACGACGTCGTCGCTCGACAAGACGCCGCTGCCCGGAATTGCCGATGGCGCACCGCCTAAGGCGCTGGCCGACAAGGTCCGCGCCGAGATTCCGGGTTACCAGCGGCCGGAGGAATCGACCTTCCTCACCTATCCGGAATGGGCGATCGTCTACGCCGCACGCGAATATGCCGGCTTCGTCGACAAGGACCAGCCGAGCGGCTTCCCCTACTGGTCCTATGTCGGCCGCTTCTGGCAGGACTACGCTATGGTC
The DNA here is from genome assembly GCF_024518695.1 of Mesorhizobium sp. LMG17149. Classification (NCBI taxonomy): domain Bacteria; kingdom Pseudomonadati; phylum Pseudomonadota; class Alphaproteobacteria; order Hyphomicrobiales; family Phyllobacteriaceae; genus Mesorhizobium; species Mesorhizobium sp. LMG17149. The sequence goes on along the minus strand of NZ_JANIFL010000009.1, from coordinate 197,144 downwards.
ATCCGCGCCAGTTCTCCCTACAAGTTCAACTACGCCAACCACCAGATGCTGGTCATCATCGGCACCAGCCACTCGATCGAGCATATCCTGCAGTGGGCCTATGAGAACACGGTCGGCCGCATCACCGAGGCGACGACGGCCAAGCGCACCGCCGCCGACGTCTATCAAGCCAAGGTGGCGGCGGACTATGCCGCTTTTCTCAACCAGGTGCCCTGGTATCAGTTCCCCTATGCCGACAAGCGCGCCGGCCTGTTTGCCGTCCAGCCGGCGCCGGGCGACAGCTCAATCCGCACCAGCGAACGCAAGCTGGCCTTCGGCCTCGCCGACACCATCAAGCAGGGCTATGCCGACCTGATCAAGCAGGCGCTCGCCGCTACCATGGACCCTGCCTTGCTCGACATCCATGTCTGGGCCAAGGGACCCGTCGGCGAAGCCACGCGCAACGAGCCCGACACCTTGCTCGAACGCGACATGGGCGCTGACGGCACCATCTTCGTCACCAGGCGCTATCAGGTCTTCACCGAAATGATCCCGCGCCTGATCGACAAGGGCGTCTCCTTCGTCGAGATCGGCGGCAATGACGAGATCATGGTCACCGTGCTCTCCACCGATACGATCGCCATCCCCGAAGGCATGCGCATCCTGTTCAGCTATCCGCTGCCGGCCGATCAATCCACGCGCCGCACCGGCATGGTCGTCGCCGTGCGCAAGCTGCATCTCGTGCTGCCGGCGCTGATCAAGGCCGGCGCCCGGCTTGAACACGTCTACGATTACTGAGGCCTTTCGGCCACGCCCGGCCAGGATTACGCATTTCCTGGCCTCCGCCACGCCCATTCCACAATCGCGGCCAAATCCCGCCTTGTTCGCGCGCGAAGGAATGGGAAGAAATGGAAGGGCTGCCGGGGGGCATCTCGAAGGGACAAGACCGTGATCAAGACCGCCCTTGTCGCCATGACCATTGTCGGCTGCGACTGCGACGCAAAGCTTTGCGAATATATCGGCGAGACGCCGGCCAAGTGGTCGACCGTCGCCGAGTGCGAAGCGGCGATGAAGAGCCAGATGTTGCACGAGCGCAATTTCAACTATCCGCTGGTCTCCGGCATCTGCCGCACGAAGGGTTCGTCGTCCTCCTCGCAACTGGCCGCGACCGCATCGCGCCCGGAATTGAAGCCCGCCAGCCGCGTTGTCAGAACCGAAAGCCCGTTGCCGCCCGAATTGAGCCACCGGCCGAGCGTCTCGGTCGGCTCGCCGACGACGGCCATGGAAGCCGACGCCGCCCGGCCCGTCGCCTATGAACAGGTGGTCGATGGCGGAACCGGTGTGCTCTATCGCACCAGGAACGGCTACGCCGTGGTCAAGACCGATCTCGGCCGCGCCGCCTCGGCGACCGCCGACGCCGCGAAACGCTCTGTGAACTGGCTGGCCGGACTGATGCCGAAGGGGCTGTAGTCCTGCTGGCGTTTGACGACCGCGTGGTCAGGCAGGCACATAGGTCAACCTGATTACGTCATCACCGATCAAATCGCTGGCCACAAAGCGAAGCGGCGGCCGGGGGCCGGCGAAGAATGGCTTGCCATGACCGAGCACGAACGGGTGGAGGTAGAGTTGATATTCATCGATAAGACCAAGGTCGGTCAGGCTTCGTGCCAGGTCTGGTCCGGAAACTGAAATCTCCCCGACGAGCTCAGCCTTAAGCCCACGGATCACCGCCTCGACGTCATCCGCGACAAGTATAGCGTTGGGGCCGACCGACTTCAGCGAGCGCGACACAACCCACTTCGGTTGGCTCCGCCACGCCGCCGCGAATTCATGCGCCTCCGCGCTCCATTCAGGACTGTCTTGGTCCCAATAGCGCATGACCTCGTACATGCCGCGACCGTAAACACTGCCGCTCAAATTGCGCACCTGCTCCATCCAGTGACGAAAGATTGTTGGGCCTGACGGCATTTTCTGGTGGTCGACGTAACCGTCGAGGGACTGGTTCATTCTGAAAATGAGCTTCGCCATGCTGCAGGATCTCCACATCCGGATCGTCAGAATAACTTGCGCCGCCGTTACGCAAAAGTGTGGCCCCAACCGAAATCCAAACCGAGACACGACCCTAGTCCCGCTGCAACTTGACTTTCAGGCTCTGCCAGAACTTGTCGATCAGCGGCTTTTCAGTGGCAGCGTCCTCGCCGGCAATGCGGGTAATGAACAGCAGCCCCCGATCGGCCAGGCCGAAGCCGACGATCTCGAAATCGGCGGTGTCGGTGCGTGTCTTCACCTCGGCCCGGATGCCGGTCAATTCCTTGCCGTCGGCGAGTTTGCGCGTGGTCGGCCCCTGCGTCAGCTTGGCGCCGGCCTGCACCGATTCCCTGGTCATCTCCTGCAGCATCAGCTGGTTGAGCGACACCGGATTCATCTTGCCATATTCCTGCACGACGACGATCGTGCCGAGAGCCGACGCCATCAGATACTGCGTGATATCATCGCCAAGATCGGTCTTGCTCACCGAAATGCTGCTGGGATGGACGAAGGAGAAATCGCTGCCGGAAAAGGTGGCGAAATCGTTGCGCTCGAGCGTCACCTTGCTCTGCTTTCCGCCGGGCAGCGTCACATCCGTGCTCTCGCCGGGATCGATATCGACCGTCACGCCGTCGATGGTCAGCTTGAAGGCCTTGAGATCCTCGGCTCCGGCAGGGCCAGCGCACAGCGCGATGAGGATGAGTGCCGCAGCTGATACCTTGCGCATGGGTTGTTCTCCTGCTTTTTATGCCACCCCGCTCAGCGCCTTGATGGCACGGTAGAAGGTCGAGGAAAACAGTTCCGTCGGGTCATACTGCCGCTTCGCCGCCAGGAAGGCCGGCAGTTCGGGATAGGAGGCCAGCAGCTCCCTGGCCGTGTAATGCAGCTGGTAGGGCAGGAAGAACCGGCCGCCATGCTTGATCGTCGCGTCGATCAGCGCCCGGGTCAGCGCCCGCATCCTGGCATTGCCGTCGGCATCGGTCGGCTGGTTGATGTAGAGCACCAGCGAATAGGCCGGCTCCGGCGCGTAGGTCAGCGCCACATCCTCCTTGTGGACGATGCGCACCGAAGCATTGAGCACCGGCAGCGTCTGGTCGCGCAGGATCTCGCGCGCTTCCGCGATGAATTCGACATAGGCGGCACGTGGAATAAAATATTCGTGCAGGATGTCGGTCTCTTCCATCTGATCGTTGAAGAGATAGGGCACCGAATCGTGCATCGGGTTGTTGCGGGTGACGAGACAGGCCTCGCCCTCGGCCATGGCTGAGGTGCGCGCCACCGTGCAGCTTTCGAATTTCGGCTCCAGCGTCTTTTCGGTGAACCACTTCAGTTCCTGGAACAGGCTGCCCCATTTCGCCAGGTTGATGATCACCCGCTTCAACCCGACCGATCCCGGCTCGCCGATCTCAGGCTGATCCGCCGGCGGCTGCTCGGCCACCTTGTCGTAACGGTAGACGATCATGTCCTCGAGGAAATTGCCGGGCGCCGTCGACAGATGGCCGTAGAACAGGCCGATATCCTTGTTCGGCTCCAGCACCTCGGCGAAGAATTTCGGAAAATCGTCCGATCTGATGATTTCGCGCGAGGTGCGGTAGACGGCGTTGTCGACGATATCGAGCGTCGCCTCCAGCACCACGCCAAACAGGCCGTAGCCGCCGACGACGTGGCGGAATAGCTCGGTGTTCTCGGTGGGCGAGCAGGTCGTCACCGAGCCGTCGGCCAGCATCACTCGCATCGAGCGGATCGAGCCCGCCACCGAACCTACCTGGTGGTCCATGCCGTGCGCATTGACCGACAGCGAGCCGCCGACCGAGAAGATGTCGGTCGACTGCATCGCCTTCACCGCTAAGCGCGGATGCAGAAGGTTCTGGATGTCGTGCCAGCGCGCGCCCGGCTGCAAGGTCATGGTTTTGGCCGCCGCATCGACGGTGACTTTGTTGAACTTTCTGAGGTCGAGCACCAGCGCGTTGTCGTCGAAGGCATGCCCGCCCATCGAATGGCGGATGGCGGCCAGTGAGACTTTCAGGCCATTGGCACGCGCGAAGGCCAGCGCATTGGCGATGTGCTCGTCCTCGCTGATCTCGACGACGCCGTAGACCGGCGTCATCGACAGGCCGCTGGCATCGTTGATGTCGCCGCCTTTTGCCGACCAGGGCAGCGACGCGTCGAAGGCCGGCGCATTGTCCAGCGGCTTCAGAGGCAGCGCGAAGCCGTCTATATCGGCTATCCGTCCTGCGTTCTTCGGCCCCGAAGGCGCGCGCGCCAGCCGCGCCACCGTGTTGCCGCCCCACAGCACCGCGCCGCCGACGACAGCCGCACCCAGCAGCAATCGCCGCGACAGGCGAAACCCTTTTTGTTCGTCGGCCATGATATCCCCCGTTGGCCAAGGGATAGCGCGGCTTTTTGGCAAAAACCATAGCGATGCCGCCGGACAGCATTCCGCCGGCCGGCCCTGGGTCCCAGCCGGAAGACCTTATCCAGGTCGCCCGGCGTCGAGAGCCGACGGATGAAAATGGCCGATCCCCGGAGGGACCGGCCATGAGTGGAACAGGGCTTGTAAAATCCGGTCAGCAGGTCTGCCGACGCACGATGTTCTCGCCTTACGAGGCCTTCTTGATCGAAGTCACGATGCCGGTCTTGTCATCGACAGTCACAGCCACCTTGGCGCCGACCTTCAGTTTCCCGATCGTCGCCTCCGGCGACAGCTGGTAGATCTTGCCGTCGTCGAGGGTGATCGACTTGGTCGTCGGGTCGACGGCCTGGATGGTGCCCTGAACGGTCGCGGCATAGGCGGTGCCGAGGAAGGCGAGCAGAGCGGCGGTGGTTGCGAGGGTCTTCTTCATTGGTAAGCACTCCGTGCTGTTTCACTTTTCCGGACCGCCGCCTTGGGAAACGACAGCACCGGACGGCTTGAAACTGGAACGGAAAGCGCTCCCTCCGCAAATCACGTTGGGTGAATTTTCGCAAACAATATCATAGGCTTAATTCCGACATATTGCTTGTAGCCCGACATCATTTCAGACCGCTTCGACTCCTCCAATGCCCACTTCTATCCGCGAAAAGAGTCGCTTAGCCGATTGTGACGGCGGCTTTGGATCGCCACGCGGCCGCTGCAATCAACCTCGAGCAGCATCACGAAACAGCCTGCTCACCGACCAACGACACAAATTTTGTTTCATGGTCAGAGGCGGACTATAGGCGTGACAAATACGGCTTCGACGGCTGACGGCTCAGCCCGCCTCGTCCTTCGCGCCGATCTTGCGCACAAGTGCCGCCGTCGCCAGCATCGCGCCCATGTCTGATATCATCGGCGCGACATGCGTGCTGTAATCGAGCGGCACCGAAATATCCGGCAGTTCGAAGAAGTTCTTCGTCTGCGGCAGCAGCAGGAACCCATCGCTGCCATTGAGCGCCACGCGGGCTGGGTCGTCCGGCCAGGTTTCGCCAAGCCATTTCAGTGCCTGCGCCAGCCGACCGCTCACCAGTGGCTGTGCCGCTCCGAGATTGTCGGTGCGGAACTCGTAGGCGGCATCAAGCGCCACGTCGCCACTGGACAACTCCTGCAGCTTGCTGGCGAACATGCCGCGAAAGAAACTGATGACGGCATTGGTCCGCCGCGTCGCCACCAATATGCCGGGGAACGGCGCGATGGTCTCGAAGGCGACGATGACGCCCTGGAAGGCGGTCGACGAGCCCTTGCCCGACCCTTCCCGCAGATGCGCCTCGTAGAGTTCAAACGGAAACCCTTCGTAGCGGCCCGCGACGATGTCGTCGAACGCCTGCCGGTTGAACGGACCAACCGCCGTGCGCGGCAACCGGTCGAATGAATTCGGCGTCACGCCATGCTGGTAGCGCATGTCGGCGATGAAGCCGAAGATGATCGGCAGCAGCGTCTCGCGGAACGATTGCTGCAGCCGCGTCGCCGGTTTCCTGGCCTGGAAATAGAGCAGGATCGAAGCCGCGAAGCCGATCACATAGAGAAATACATGTGGCGTCGAGACCCATTGCTCGTTGGGGTCTGCGACCTTGTTGAACAGCCACGCGACCAGCACCACGGCCACCAGCACCAGCCCCACGAACACCGGCACCCGCCAGCGCACTTGCCGGACCGCCGAGGCCCTCGCCGCTTCATAGGCCTCTATGTCTTTCCGGATGCCGGCGATGACCATTTCGCTCGGCATGAAATCCGCTGTTTCCACCGCTACCCCCGCAAGCCTCGACAAATTTATGATAGCTGGTTTTGTTCGATGTATCGACTGCAGTGCCTCTTCAACAAATGTCCACGCCTGATTACCACGTGGTTCCCCCAATCCGTCGCTGCTTCGCAGCGCCACCTTTCCCCCCTCCGGAGGGAAAGGAAAGGAGCGTTGCTGGACGAGCGCTGACGGCAAAAGCTTGGCGCCTTTCCTCTACCCCGTCGATCGGGGGAGAGGTGGATCGGCGAAGCCGAGACGGAGTGGGGGTCGACCAGCGCCGCAAAAGACAATGCATGTGCCAGCCATGGACCCATAGGCAACGTCTCGTCGCTTGCAGCACTAAGGAAAGACCGCTTTCAGTCGCTCCGCGACCTTGTCACGCACTCGGCCCTCCAATGCCTCCACCACCACCAGCCGCTCATGGTCGCCGGCGCGCAGGCGCATGAAGGGATGCATTTGGTAAGATGCGATCGTGCCGCGCGTACCGGCATCGGCACTGACTTCGACAATGAGGATAGAACCGATGCGACCGGGCCATGGCTGGCGGGCGAAGGCGGTGCCGAGGAAATCGCCCAGCCCATAAGCGACCACCGTCTTGTGGATCCTTTCCACCGGCTGCACGACATGGGCGTGATGGCCGGCGATCAGTCCGACGCCCTGCCCGGCCAGCCGCCTGGCCAGAACTCGCGTCTCGGCACGCGGAAAATGCCGGAACTCCCAGTCCCAATGCGGCACGGCGCAGAGAAGATCCAAGCCAGCGCGCGGCCAGCCCGCCGAATCCCTGTCCATCGAAACGCGCCCCGCAAACAGTTTTTCATCGGCGTTGCGCCACAGCGTGAAGGCGGCAAAGCCTACATTGAGCGATCCAACCTGCACCGGCACAACCGGACCGTCGGCGGCCAGGCCGATCGTGCGGATGCCGAGCCGCAGCAACGCCGCGACCGTCTCGTCGAAACCGGCGACGCCCTGATCGAGCACATGGTTGTTGGCCAGCGACAGCACGAGCCTTTCTTGCGCAATACCAACCGCCGCCAGCGCCTCGGCCAGAAACAACTCGCTCATCGCATGATGCGTGCCGAGCCTCGTCCCCAGTACTGCGCTTGGTCTGTCCACCACAGGGCTTTCGCAATTGCCGATCACCAGATCAGCCGCGCCGAGCAGCGCCTTGATCGCCGGATCGCAGTCCGGCGCACCGCGGTTGGCCACCGCCGAGATGTCGCCGACGAACGCCAGCCGCACCGTCTGCCTTGGCGCTGAATCGATCAGCGTTTCCGCCATGGGCGAAAAGTCTTGCGCGTCGCCGGCCAGCGATGGCTTGAGGAAACGCGGCAGCCAGGACAGCTTGTAGGAAAGCGGATAGTTCGACACGCGATGCCCAATTGTTTGCCCTGTGTAAACCGTCCTCGCGGCGGGTTGAAGCGCAGCGTTGCAAATGGTGTATATTTGCGCGGCGCGACAAATATTGGGGGGAAAAGATGACACGAACGGCAGGCCTGCTGACATCCGCTTTCATTTTGCTCCTGCCGCTGTCTTCCGCGTCGGCGGCAATGCCCGAAGCGGCTACCCGACTGTTCGAGGCGAAGAGCGTGGCCGCGCGCGACACTGCCCTGTCGGTGCTGGAGGCCGCCGCGCCAAAAGACCCGGCATCCGCCTATGCGGCCGGGGCGGGCGAGTTCTTCACCGCACTGGAGATCCTGGCTACCGGCCTGCACCGTCATGGTTTCGAAAGCCCGCAATCCTTCATGCTGCCGCTGATGCGGTTGCCGGTGCCGGAGAATTCCAATCCAGAGCCGCTGACTTACGAGCAGTTCCGCGCCATCCTGGTCGGCTTCCGCGACCGGCTGGAGAAATCCGCGGCAACGTTTGCGTCGGTGCCGCCCGATGCCGATATCGGCATGGCGATCGATCTCACCCGTGCGGGCATCGACCTCAACGAGGACGGCACCATTGCGCCGGACGAGAGCATGGCGGCGATCATTGCCGGGTTGTCACGCGGCGGCATTACATCGGACGACGCCGTTCCCACGCTCACCTTCCGTTTCGACCGCGCCGACGGATACTGGCTGCAGGGCTATGCCGAGTTCCTGATGGCCCAAGCCGATTTCTGGCTGGCGCATGATTTCAGGAGCACCTTCGACGGCTCGTTCCACATGCTGTTCCCGCGCGCCAAATTGCCGTTGCAGGATATTCTGGTGCCGCCGGCCGGCGACATGGGCTCGAGCATCTTCTCGTCGGAATGGCGCATCGCCGATTTCATCTCGATGGTGCATCTCATCAACTGGCCGGTGGTCGAGCCGGAGCGCCGTCAAGCAGCGCGCCGCCATTTGCTGGAAATGATCCGGCTGTCGCGTGAGGACTGGAAGGCGATCCGTGCCGAGACCGACAATGACCGCGAATGGCTGCCTGGACCGCAGCAGAAGGGCGAGAACCCACTCACCGGCCTCGAAGTCGGCGAGGAGCAGGTTCAGGCCTGGCTCGCCGCCTTGACCATGGCCGAGGATCTCCTGGAAGGCCGCAAGCTGCTGCCGCATTTCCGCGTCACCGCCAGCACTGGCCTAGGCATCAACATGAAGCGCTTCTTCGATGACCCGAAAAACTTCGATCTGGTGCTGTCGATCACCGGCCCGGCCATCGCGCCCTACCTCGAAAGCGGCGAACTCGTGACCAGCGACGATTTCGACCAGATCCAGCGCCAGTTCGGCGGCGGCGGGTTTTTGACGTTTGCGCTCTGGTTCAACTGAGGACGGGCTGCTTCAGGCCCTTCCGCAGGGGAAATCTTGGCAAGACCGGCAACATTTTTACTGGAAGCAGGCGCCTTTCCCAGGCGATGTCTGCTGGCAGTCACCTCACTGCAGATGCCGCGCCAAGGCGCTTCGCAAAAATTAGCAGCGGCTGTTTTGCTTGACTCGGCCGCCAAAAACAGGCAGCAAAACCAGGTCGGAAGGGCGACAACACCACTTTCCTGGCCGTGGACGAAGCCAAATTTGGCCCAAATCCACATCTCGTCGTTGGTTTTGAGAGGAATTGATTAACCAACTTTGTCCATATTTTGAAGCAATCGGCAACCAACTACAGACGCGGCAAACGCGTCGGGGACCACCTGGGATCACTCACAGAATGGTCGTCGCGGCTCTCAAGGCCACGTACGGGGAAACCGGTTGAAGCGAGATTGGTTGCATGGCGTTGTTGAGTACACACAAAAAAAACCGGGGACAGCGTGAGGGCGGCGAGTTCGTCGATGCTCCGCGTTCCTCTTCCTTCAACGCTGGCCGGGTGGCTCGCTGGGTCGCGCTGCCTTGCGTCAGCACCGCCATCGGCCTTTGGTTGATCGGCACCATGGCCGGCCTCAGTTCCGTCGGCGCCTCGCTGTCGGCGACTTCGGTTGGCCTGCCCCAGACGCTGTCCATGCCGGGATCGCTCGCACTTACCGATCCGTTGAAACAGCACTTCTTGAAAGCCCCCTTCGTGCTGGCCAATGCCAATGGCGGCACTCAGGCCCTGCATGATCATTCGGTGCAGTGCGGTGCCAGCTGTTTCAAGCTGGCCAGGGTAAGCTCGCAGGCGGAAAAATCCGAACGCCTTGTAGCGCAGGCAAAGTCGATGCCTGCCCCTGCAAAGTCGAAGGCGCAGGAGCGCTTCGAACGCATGGAAGCGTCGCTTTCGCCGATGAAGCTGCCCGCTGCCTTTGCCGACGCCGGAAAACCTGCCGCCACTGCCAACACGCGCCCGGTGATCTCCACCGTCGCACCGCGAATTGCCGAGGCGTCGCTAGTGCCGTCCGTCCAGGTGACGGCCAGCCTGTCCGATAACATGCCAGTTCCGGCAGCCGAACGTTTCGCCCGGCTGGATACCGGTTCGGTGGTCGTGCAGACCGCACCGCAGCCGATGGGCTTTGCCCAATCCGATACGCCAGACAATTCGCAGTTGGCCCTTGCCCTCGTGCAGTCGCTGCCGGTCGACGCCGAGGCGTTCGCCTCACCGCTGCCGATCGAGGAATCGTCAGCCGATATCGCGGTTTCGCCCGTCGAAACCCAGCAGGATCAACCCGGCGATACCGCCTCGCTGCCGGACGCGCTGACCGACGACGTGCCGTTGCCGACCCGCCGCCCGCAATTCGACCCGCCGCAGCCCAAAATCGTGCAGCAGCAGCCTAAGCCCGTCCAGCAGCCCAAATCTGTTCAGCAGCCCAAGCCCGCCCAGCAATCGAAGCCGGCGCGTGAGACGGTCCAGCAGGCCCAGCCGGCAAAACCGGCGCGGCAAGGCCGGCCGGCCGATGGCGGCGATGTGCTGGCCTACGCCAAGCCGGACACGCCTTCGGGCGGCCTTGGCAAGGCGTTCAGAAATCTGTTCAACTCGCCGGGATCCAGAAGCGGCGCCGGCAATGGCGTCGCCGTCTACGATATCAGCGCCGCCACCGTCTACATGCCTGACGGCTCAAGGCTCGAGGCGCATTCTGGCATCGGCGCGATGACGGACCAGCCGCGCTATGCCGACCAGAAGAACCGCGGACCGACACCGCCCAACACCTACAATCTGTCGCTGCGCGAGTCGCGCTTTCATGGTGTGGAGGCCTTGCGCCTGACGCCGGTCGATGGCCGCAACAAGTACAATCGCGACGGGTTTCTGGCCCATACGTATCTGCTTCGGGGCCGCTACGCCCAGTCGAGCGGCTGCGTCGCCTTCAAGGATTATGCGCGTTTCCTCGCCGCCTTCAAGAAGGGCAAGATCAAACGCCTCGTCGTGGTGCCGCGCCTGAACGGGTCGGCTACGCAGGTCGCATCAGCCGCCAGGGGCGTGTAGCGACAAGAGGCTTTCGGGCGTACGTTCCCGCCTGCTCCTGACAGCCTGCTGTCAGGAGCAGGCGCTGTCCGGCACGCCTCTCCCCACCGCGCTCTTTCCATTTTGGCCAGGAAATCCCATATTCGGGACATGGCCAAATCTCCCGACAAAAAAACGCCGCCGACGGCGAATGACGACCGCGCCGCGCCGAAGCGGCGCAGTCCGCTGACCGATTTCCTCGACGCTTCGGAGCCGCTGCACAGAGGCGGCTTTGCCGAGATGCCGCAGCCGGAGCTCTCTGGCACGCCGCTGACCGGTTCGATCGCGGACTGGGCCGAGCAGATCGAGCAGGAGGCCGAGAAGGAAGGACGTCTTGCCGGCAAGGGCGACGGCGGCAAATCGTCGAAGCCGTCGAAGAAGATACCCGAGCGCTCAAGCTCGCCCGGCCGCAGTTCGCGCGGCACCTCGATGGGTGGCGCGGCGTCAGCCAGGGAGCGCACCGCCGCCGGCCTCAATCCGGTCGCCGGCCTCGACATCTCGCTGGAAGACGCCGAGACCATGGCTTCGGGCAGCGTCACCGCGACGGTGGCGGCACTGTCGGCGTTGATCGAATCGGGCAATCCGCTGCACAAGGACGGTGTGCTGTGGACGCCGCACCGCCCTGCCCGCCCGGAAAAGTCCGAAGGCGGCATTGCCATCAAGATGGTGTCGGACTTCGAACCAGCCGGCGATCAGCCGACCGCGATCAAGGATCTGGTCGAAGGCGTCGACAACAACGACCGCACCCAGGTCCTGCTCGGCGTCACCGGCTCCGGAAAAACCTTCACCATGGCCAAGGTGATCGAGGAGACGCAGCGCCCTGCCTTGATCCTGGCGCCGAACAAGACGCTGGCGGCGCAGCTCTATTCCGAGTTCAAGAAATTCTTCCCGGAAAACGCCGTCGAGTATTTCGTCTCCTACTACGACTATTACCAGCCGGAAGCCTACGTCCCGCGCACCGACACCTTCATCGAGAAGGAATCCTCGATCAACGAGCAGATCGACCGCATGCGCCACTCGGCGACGCGTTCGCTGCTCGAGCGCGACGACGTCATCATCGTCGCCTCGGTGTCCTGCATCTACGGTATCGGCTCGGTCGAAACCTATACGGCGATGACCTTCCAGATGCAGATCGGCGACCGGCTCGACCAGCGTGCGCTGCTCGCCGATCTCGTCGCCCAGCAGTACAAGCGCCAGGACATCAATTTCGTTCGCGGCTCGTTCCGCGTGCGCGGCGACACGATCGAGATCTTCCCGGCCCACCTGGAAGACCGCGCCTGGCGCATCTCGATGTTCGGCGACGAGATCGAGCAGATCACCGAGTTCGACCCGCTCACCGGCCAGAAGACCGGCGAGCTGAAAAGCGTCAAGATCTACGCCAATTCGCACTATGTGACGCCGCGCCCGACGCTGAACCAGGCGATCAAGTCGATCAAGGAAGAGCTCAAGCACCGGCTGGTCGAACTCGAGCGGGCCGGCCGCCTGCTTGAGGCGCAGCGGCTGGAACAGCGCTGCCGCTTCGACCTCGAGATGCTGGAAGCCACCGGCTCCTGCGCCGGCATCGAGAACTATTCGCGCTATCTCACCGGCCGCCAGCCGGGTGATCCGCCGCCGACGCTGTTCGAGTACATTCCCGACAACGCGCTGGTCTTCATCGATGAAAGCCATGTCACCGTGCCGCAGATCGGCGGCATGTATCGCGGCGACTTTCGCCGCAAGGCGACACTGGCCGAATACGGCTTCCGTCTGCCGTCCTGCATGGACAACCGGCCGCTGCGCTTCGAGGAATGGGATGCCATGCGTCCGCTTTCGGTCGCCGTCTCGGCGACCCCCGGCGGCTGGGAAATGGAGCAGGCCGGCGGCGTCTTCGCCGAGCAGGTCATCCGCCCGACCGGCCTGATCGATCCGCCGGTCGAGGTCCGCCCGGCCAAGACCCAGGTCGACGATGTCGTCGGCGAAATCCGTGACACCACCAAGGCCGGCTACCGCACGCTGGTGACGGTGCTGACCAAGCGCATGGCCGAGGATTTGACCGAATATCTGCATGAACAAGGCATCCGCGTGCGCTACATGCACTCCGACATCGACACGCTGGAGCGCATCGAGATCCTGCGCGATCTGCGCCTCGGCGCCTTCGACGTGCTGGTCGGCATCAACCTGCTGCGCGAAGGCCTCGACATTCCCGAATGCGGCTTCGTCGCCATTCTCGACGCCGACAAGGAAGGTTTCCTGCGCTCGGAAACCTCGCTGATCCAGACCATCGGCCGCGCCGCCAGAAACGTCGACGGCAAGGTCATCCTCTATGCCGACCAGGTGACCGGCTCGATGGAGCGGGCGATGGCCGAAACCAACCGCCGCCGCGAAAAGCAGGTGGAGTGGAACGAGGCCAACGGCATCACCCCGGAATCGGTCAAATCGCGCATCTCCGATATTCTGGATTCGGTCTACGAGAAGGACCACGTCCGCGCCGACATCTCGCAGTTCACCGACAGTGCTGGCGCCATGATGGGCAACAACCTCAAGGCCCATCTCGACGCGATGGAAAAGCAGATGCGCGATGCCGCGGCCAATCTCGACTTCGAGAAGGCGGCCCGCATCCGCGACGAGATCAAGCGCCTGCGTGAGATGGAACTGTCCATTTCCGAAGACCCGCTGGCCAAATACGCCGACATGGAAAGCCCGGCCTCCGGCCGCGAAAAAGGCAAGCACAACAAGGGCGTGGCCAAACATCGGACAGCAGAAGAACAGGAGCGTTTCCGCAAGTTCGACGAAGCGCGTGCCGCAGAAGAGGCGGCCAAGGCTGCCCGGCCCAACCTCTTCCGCAAGCCTGATCTCGACGAGATGGGCGCCGACGGCGCCGTACCGGTGAAGAAGCCGCTGTTTTCGAAACCCTCGATCGACGATATGGGCCCGGGCACCGACATGCCGACGCCGGCCGGCGCGGTGTCACGCTCGCTGTTCAAGAAACAGTCGGCCGAAGAGGCGCACGGCTCCGATTTCGGCATACCCGGCGAGCCGGTCAAGCCGCTGTTCAAGAAGAACTCGCTTGATGAGATGACCGTGCGGCGCACGGAAAAGCCGGTCGAAGGAAAAGTGCCGGCCAAGCCGCAGTCAATCTCCCCCCAAGTGGGGGAGATGCCCGGCAGGGCAGAGGGGGGCGCGAAGGAACGCGACGATTCCGCTAAGCCAATCGTTCGCCAGCGCGCCGGCATCGGCTCATACGAGGATCCAGGCGACGCCCGCCGCGACAAACGCCGGCCGGGGAAGACGGGACGGCCGGGACGGTAGGTTCAAAATATTCGAAATGCCGGCGGGACAGCGCCCCCCTCTGTCCTGCCGGACATCTCCCCCACGAGGGGGGAGATTGGCAGCTTCACCGCATCGCTCCTTCCTGGGCCGCCCCCCTTGCCACCAGCCTCGCCTTTGGTGTAATCGCTCCGCACACTCGAACGTCTCGAAAGGAGGGCTCACGTGTTTACGTTTCATCGTCACCATCGTCAGCGTGGCCCGATTTCTGCCCTGCGAGCTTGCTTGCAGGGCTGACCAGGGACGGGTTTTTCCCGCTTCGATTTTTTGGTCTGCCCTTCGTGGTGTTGCAACGCCGAGCCTGATGGCCAGCCTGCGCACCGTCAAAGTGCATTGAGCCGGACTTTCCTCCGGCAAGACCAGAGAAATCAAAATGGCCCTGATCAGCCTCAAATCCCTCGGCGTCACCATGAGTGCGCCGCTGTTTGCCAATCTCGACCTCACCATCGGCTCCGGCGACCGGCTCGGCATTGTCGCCGCCAATGGCCGCGGCAAGTCGACCTTGCTGAAATGCCTGACCGGCGAGATGGAGCCGACCTCCGGCGACATCACCCGCACGCGCGGCCTGCGCGTCGGTCATGTCGAACAGTCGTTTGCCCCGGCCCTCCTCAGCCGGACGTTCCACCAGGTGGTGACGGATGCCTTGCCGGCCGAGCAGGCCGACAGCGAGATGTGGCGTGTCGACGTGGTTCTCGATTCGCTCGATGTGCCGGAGCCTATGCGCGAGCGGCAAATGCAGGCGCTGAGCGGCGGCTGGCAGAGGCTGGCACTGATCGCCCACGTCTGGGTCACCGATCCGGACGTGCTGCTGCTCGACGAACCAACCAACCATCTCGATCTGGCCCGCATCAGCCAGCTCGAAACCTGGCTGAACACGCTGCCGCGCGAAGTGCCGGTCGTCATCGCCAGTCACGACCGGGCCTTCCTCGACGCCGCCACCAACCGGACGCTGTTCCTGCGACCGGAACAGTCGCCCGTGTTTGCCTTGCCCTATTCCCGCGCCAGGCGGGCGCTCGACGAGGTCGACGCCTCGACCGAGCGCAAGTTCCAGCGCGACATGAAGGTGGCGCAGCAATTGCGCCGGCAGGCGGCCAAGCTCAACAATATCGGCATCAATTCAGGCAGCGACCTGCTGACGGTCAAGACCAGGCAACTCAGCCAGCGGGCCGAAAAACTGGAGGAAGCGGCGAACCCGGCGCATCGCGAGAAGTCGGCGGGTGCCATAAAACTGGCCAATCGCGGCACTCACGCCAAAGTGCTGATCACGCTCGACGACGCGGCTGTCGAAACACCCGATGGCACGCTGCTGTTTCGGACCGGCAAGCGCCACATCTGCCAGGGCGACCGCATCGTGCTGCTCGGCCGCAATGGCGTCGGCAAGTCGCGCTTCGTCACCTTGATCCGCAATGCCATCATCGAACCGGACAGTGTGCGGAATGTGAAGGTGACGCCGTCGACGGTGCTCGGCTACAGCGATCAGGCGCTGTTGGGCATCAGCGGCGACGACACGCCGCTGGCGATGGTCTCGCGCCGCTACGATGTCGGCGAGCAGCGCGCACGGTCGTTGCTGGCCGGCGCCGGCGTGGTCATCGAGATGCAGGAGAAAAAGATCGGCGTGCTGTCCGGCGGCCAGAAGGCACGGCTGATGATGCTGGCGCTGAGGCTCGCCAATCCCAACTTCTATCTGTTGGACGAGCCGACCAACCACCTCGACATCGACGGCCAGGAAGCGCTGGAAGCGGAACTCCTGGCGCATCAGGCAAGCTGCGTGCTCGCCTCGCACGACCGCTCCTTCATCCGCGCCATCGGCAACCGCTTTTGGCTGATCGACAAACGAAAGCTGACCGAAGTCGAGGACCCCGAGGAGTTCTTCCGCTCAGTGGCCGAAACGGCAGGATGAGGCCAACGGAGGTCGACTGGCATGTAAATTATTTGCTTACAGACCTTGTTTTTTGTAAGCAATCTGTTTACATATATCGATGATCAAGTCCTTCAAGAACAAGGCGCTGTCGGACCTCTTTCAAACTGGAAAGACCGGCAAGATCGACGCCAAGATGCACAAGCGCATTCTTGTCCGGCTTGACCGCCTGGAAGCTTCGGAGAAGCCGGAGGAAATGAACCTTCCCGGCTTCGATTTCCACCCGCTGAAAGGCTTCGATCCAATCCGCTACATGGTCCACGTCAACGGTCCGTGGTGCATCACATTCGAGTTCGACGGCAAGGACGCTGCCCGCGTCGATTTCGAGCAATATCACTGAGGCGGCCAGACTGGAGAAGTTCGACTTATGACCGTGCACGAGCCGACGCGTCCTATTGAGCGTTGTCCCTCCCACCCGGGAGCGCTGCTTGAGGACATTATCCCGGCAACTGGAAAGACCAAGGTGGAAATTGCAAATCTGCTCGGGATCTCCCGGCAGCAGCTCTATGACATCATCCGCGAAAAGAAGCCGGTTTCGCCGGCTGTGGCCGCTCGCCTCGGGAAGCTGTTCGGCGACGGCGCCGCGATCTGGCTTCGAATGCAAGCGGCTTTCGATGCTTGGCACGCAGAGCGTGAAGTTGATGTTTCAGCGATCCCTACGCTCAGGGTTGCGTAGGTCCGCACGGCAGCATTCGGACAGACCATCAGACGCCGCGATAAAAAATCTCGACGGTCTGTCGGATAGCCTCAGCCCATCGCGTCCTTGGGATGCCGACACGATGATGCCGGCGCCAACCCAGGGAGAATTATCATGTCGGTTCTTTCATCCATCGGTCGCGTCGCAACCCGGTATGCGGCAGCGCGCGCTCGTCACCGCAGCGAGCGCATCCTGCTTTCGCTGCCGGCCTCGCTGCGCAAGGATATCGGCTTTCCGGACGTCTTCGACGCGCAGAACGGCCGCCGCCCCTGACCTCGTGAGGCGCCAGTCAGTCATGCGTATCACCTGAAAGCGGTGTCGCCTGCATCGATACGCGTTTTTCGAAAGCCTCGAACCAGTGCGTCAGCCGCGCCCGCGAGCGAAAAGGCGGCAGGTGGCGGAACGCCATCCAGGACAGCGTGGTGGCCAAGGCGATGTGGCCGACATGGAGCGGTGCCTCGTCGTCCAGCGCGCTTTCGATCCAGTCGTAGCTCGCCTCGATCTTTTCCCGGTATCCGTCGGCGAGAGCACCATAGCGCAGCTTTTCGGGTCTCCTTTCTGTCTCCCAGCGCAAAGCGATGCCTGTCTGCGCGAGGCCCTGGGCGACCGACTGAAGCCGCAACGCCTGCCAGCGCGCCTCGCCGTCCTGCGGCAGCAGCTTGCGGCCGTCATGCAGTGTGTCGAGATAGGCGCAGATGACATCGGAATCGAAGATCGGCGACGCATTTGGCCGCAACAGCACCGGCACCTTGCCAAGCGGATTTTCGGCGTAGACATCGGCGTTGCGCAGGGTCGGACTGGTCTCGTGATGAATGACCTCCAGCCGATCGGCAATGCCGGCCTCATGGGCAAAGACGAGCGCCTTGCGCGCGAAGGGTGAGTGGGTCTGATAGTAGAGGATCATTGTCGTCCCGGGGTTGAAGAGGCGTTCGCGTGATCCATCTGTTCTAGCCTGCGAGCAGCGAGAATTGCGCTCTGATTGGGGGCGGTCGACGCAAGTTCGTTTCACGCCTCTCGCTCGAGCCCGCGGCTGTCCGGGATTATCAAGGGCCGACCGCCAAAAAAATTTCGCCGCCATGTAGGATCGCCGCCGTCCGATCCGTCCTATGGCTCGCAAGGCCAAACGCAAAGAGGAACAACAAATGACTGATCAGACCCCCGTTCAGCCCGCGGCCAAAGTGCTCGGCGGATTGACCCCCTATCTGCAGCTGGATGGCGCCTTAAAGGCTGCCGAATTCTACAAGAAGGCCTTCGGCGCGGAGCAGGTCTTTGCCTACCCGGCGGACGAAAAAGGCCGCACCATGCACATTCACCTCCACATCAATGGCTCGACCCTCATGCTCTCCGATTTCTATCCGGAAAACGGAATGCCCGCCGTCAAGCCGCAGGGTTACACCATGCAGCTTCACCTCGGCAGCGACGACATCGAAGCCTGGTGGAACCGCGCCGTCGATGCCGGCTGCGAAGTCGCCGTGCCGCTCCAAGTCATGTTCTGGGGCGATCAGTGGGGCAATATGCGCGACCCGTTCGGCGTCGAATGGGCGATGAACGCACCGGTGAAGAAAGCCTGATCTGCCGCCGATGGCCCGAGCCCCTCACCGGCCGGCGCCGGTGAGGCCCTGTGAACTTCCAGGAGGAGATCCAAAATGTCCTATGTCGATGGTTTCGTACTTGCCGTATCCAGGGCAAAACTCGATGACTACAAGAAGCTGGCCAACCTCGCAGGGCCTATCTGGAGGGAACATGGCGCGCTCGCCTATGTCGAATGCATCGGCGATGACGTGCCCTATGGCGAGGTCACGTCCTTCCCGCGTGCCGTGCAGGCCAAGGACGACGAGATCGTCGTCTTCGCCTGGGCCGTCTATGAGTCGCGGGAGAGCCGCGATGCCGTCATGGCCAAGGTGATGGCAGATCCCCGCTTGAAGGCCGATTGGGCGGACATGCCGTTCGACGGCAAGCGCATGATCTTCGGTGGCTTCAAGCCATTCATTGAGCTTTGAGCAGCCGGTAGCAGATTAGAAGAAGCCTCTCAGCTTCGTCATCCTAGGCGAAGCAGGAGCGAAGCTCCGTCGCGAAGACCCTAGGATGACGACGCGGCTGCTTAGGCCAATCTCTAAGGCCACGATCTGCTAGATAGCGTTGCGCTAATCCAGCTTGTCGAGCAGCGGCTTGAGCCGGTCTCCATAGCGCTTCCACAGATCGACCGACCCTTGATACATCGGCTGGCGCACCTGTGCGGCTGAAGCCGTGCGAACCGGTCGGTCGGTCTCGTGGAACGATAGAGCCGCGTCGTCCCAGGGCAGACCGAGATGAGCGATCAATGCCCGCGTCTGTCCTTCCTGGTCGGCGACAAAATCCTCGTAGCGTACATCATGCACGACGCCCGGCAGCACCGTGTGCCAATGCTTCATGATGTCGGTGTAGAGATTGTGGAAGTCGGCGAGCTCACCGAGATCGTAGCCATAGCGATGGCTGTCGCCGCGGAAATGCACCTTGTAGATCGACAGGCAGGTGGCCGCCGCATCGCGCGCGCAGTGGATGATCCTGGCCTTCGGCATCATCATGTGGATGAAGCCGACCAGCAGGAAGTTGCCTGGCATTTTGTCGGTGACGTGACGCATGTTCGGATAGCGGGCATGCAGCATGTCGAGATAGGCTTGCCCTGCCTCGGCAAAATCCGCATCGCCCATATCCGATACGCCCCATGGGAAGCCACCCGGCATGGTCGCCGGGAACTGCTTGCCGACCGCCTTCTTCAAGATGCTGAGCTCGCCTGCGCCATAGACCCGCGGATGGCTGGCAATGATCTGCTCGACCAGCGTCGTGCCCGAACGCGGCATGCCGACGATGAAGATCGGCGTGTCGTCGCTGATTGAGCTGGGCCTGTGCTTCTCGAAGAAGCCGGCATCGAAGGTGGCCTTCATCGCCTCGAACTCGGCCCGCGTCCTGGCCTGGTCGTAGTTGATGCTTTTGCGGCGGATCGCATTGCCTTCGGCGAAATAGTCGAAGGCCCGGCCATAATCCCTGAGATCGTCATTCGCCTTGCCGAGTCCGAAGGACAGCTGCATGCGTGCCAGGCTGTCCTGCGGCGCTTTGGCATGCTGGGCTTCCATGCCCCCAAGCTCGCTGTCGCGCTCCTTCTGGCGCTTGACCTGCGTCAGCATCAGCCAGGCTGTGGCCATGGCGGGGTTGATCGCCAACGCCTGCCGGAACAGGTCGGCCGCCTCGTCGAGCTTGCCCTTTTCCATCAGCCCGACGCCGAGCCCGTGCAGCAGGTCGGCATCCTTGGGGCGTATCGCCAGCGCTTCGCGGAAGACGGCGAGCGCCTCATCCAGCCGCCCGGCTTCCTGCAGGGTTTCGGCAAGCCCGATGCGGGCGCGCACGTGAAATGGATTGCGTGCAACCGTGCCGCGATAAATCTCTTCGGCCTCTTCGAACTGGCCGACCTGCTTCAGCGATGAGCCGAGATTGTCGCGCGCCGCGAGCTGGTCCGGCCGCAGATCCACCGCACCGCGGAAGAAATCGATGGCCGCAGCAGGGCGGCCGAGGTCGCGCATCACCGTACCGAAATTGTTGAGGAAATCGGGATTCGTCGGCTGCAGGTTCACCGACCGTTCGATGAGATCCAGCCCTTCTTCGCTGCGCCCGGTCTGGTGCAGCAGCAGTCCCAGGAAATGCGCCGCGGCCGCATGCTTGGGCTGACGCGCCAGCACCTGCCGGTAGATCGTCTCAGCCTCTTGCCGGCGCCCCGCCTGATGCAGTTGCAACGCCTGCTGCACATACTGGTCGAGGCCCAGCGGCGGCTGTCCGCCTGCGCCAGACCTGGCTCCCGCACCCGCCGCTCGTCTTTGATCTCTGTTGATGGGAAACCTGCCGTGTTTTATCCGCCTGTGGCGATCTAGGCCATTGGCGCGCCAGGTTCAAGGCTTCGCTTGCTGTCTCGTCCTTTCGTCGGTGCGGAAAGATCAAATCAGGCGATTGGTCTCGGCAACCTGCCTGGCACGCCGAACCGTTCCATCGGTGTCGGCGATCCTTCGCTTTGCCGCCTCGTCACTTCTGACAGTCAGCCGCGGCGACAGGACAACCATCGGCTTTGCCATTACCGGCTTTGCGACCGGCGTGATCGTTGCGGGGGTGCCTGTTGGCGTCTTTACGGACATCTCGAGGTCTCCTTCTTCAACTCACAAGAAAAATGAAAATACCGGGAGAATTATTCCCGCTAAGCTTCAAACAGTTTTTGAATTGTACGAATTTGTATCATCATTTCTCTGATAGTTACAGCGCGCAATTTTTTGAATGAAGCCCATTTTTATTTTAAAACGCCTTGATTAAATTACAACAAAGACCTATCTGTGCAGGATCGCTTTGGGCCAGAATTGGCATCTCGCGGCGTCAGAGGTTCTCGGCCCGCCAATCTCATTCCAAATCATCGATACCGGGCGCGCGGCATATTCGCTCCGCGCGACCATTCTCTTTCTTCGAAAGACCGACATGAACACCGGAACCGTGAAGTTCTACAATGGTCAGACCGGCTTCATTCAGCCGACCGATGGCGGCAAGGACGTCTTTGTCCATGTCAGCGCACTGGAGCGCGCCGGCTTCCCCGGCCTCGCCGAAGGCCAGAAGCTGCAGTTCGAGTTGGAGCGTGACATCAAGGGCCGCGAGTCGGCCGCCAATTTGCAATTGATCTGATCCGGCCGAATTCGATGAACGCTGACCACGGATGTACTGGCAGCTCTCGAAAGAGGCTTATTTCCAGCGACTGCCGGAAATAGGAAAGCGGGGCTCGTCCCCGCTTTTTTGTTTTCAGGACCGCTGCTTTGCATAGGTAAGACAATGCCGGACCGCACCACCCACTCCATCGCGCACTTCACCGCACCTTTCGTGCTCGGCGGACTGGAAGGGCAGCTGCCGGCCGGCGACTACGACATCGACCACGACGAAGAGCTGATCGAGGGCATGTCGCGGCTTGCCTGGCGCCGCGTCGCCACTTTCATCCATCTGCCGGCAAGGGCAGCGAAAAACCCGCCCACCAGCCAGCTTGTCGCCATCGATTACCTCGAACTCGAAACAGCGCTGAAGCGCGACAGGGAGAATGCAGCATGATCCGTTTCCAGCAGAATGCGCGCCCGCGCACCGACACGCCCGCGCACCAGTTTGCAATCGGTCAGACCGTGCGCATGAAGAGCCGCACCGGCCTCGTTCAGAAGACCGCCGAACTGTTCCAGATCAAGAGCAGGCTGCCGGTCAAGGATGGTTCGCCGCAATACCGCATCCGCAGCGAGCAGGAGACCTATGAGCGGGTCACCACCGAAGACAATCTCGAACCGGCAGATCCGGTTGTTGCCGACAACCCCGTTGTTGCCAGCAACCCGCTCGTCTGAGACCCCACCGCCAAGCCAACACTGAAGCAGGAGCACGACATGTCCAAAGGTCAACAGCGTAGCAACCGCGAGACACGCAAGCCGAAGAAGGACAAGGTCGTGGCAAAGCCCGCCTCCCCGTTCGGTTCGTCGGTCAAGCAGGCGGAGAGCAGCTTGAAGCCGAAGTCGAAAGGCTGACAAACTGGAGGGCGCGCCTCGTGCGCCCTTTCCGTCGTCCTCTGTGAGGTGGCGAATTGACTGGACAGGCCTGCGCAATGCTCTGCCACGGAGGCGCGCTCGAATTTCGTCATCGAGTTCTACCGGTCGCGCGACGCCGACGAAGCCACTCTCGACAAGGTATCGCTGGAGGCGCCGAACCTGCGCGCCGCGCTGCAGGGCGCCACCGCGCTGTTCCACACGCTGGCCATGCCGCAAATCCCCGATCGCCTGCGCATCTGCGACGACAATGGCAGCGAGCTTTACGCCGGCCCGGCCGACGGCGCCTATCCGGTTTAGAGCAGCGGTGCTGCCCCACGACTCCATTAAAGTTCACGTAAGATCGAGGCCCTAAGATCCGCCTGAACCGGGCGCTGCCGCGATTGGTGGCCGAGACGTTGCGGGCGACCACCCACGATCGCCGCTCATACCCGAAGGCAGGAGGCGCATGGACAGATCGCGCATCATCGTGACGGCGGTGATGTTGGCCATGCTGGGCGCCATCGTGCCAATCGCGGCTATGTTTCATCTCGCTTGGACTCAGGCCGTCCAAAAGGAACATGAGCGGCTGCAGTTGTTCGCCAGCCGCGCCAGCGCCAGGGCCGACATCTCGCTCAACGATGCCACCGCCGCTTTGCGGCAGATCGACCAGTTCACCGGCATCCGCTGTTCGGCGGACCATATAGCCCGTATGCGGCAACTCACCATCAGCACGCGCCCGATCGAAGAAATGGGCTATTTCGAAAACGGCCTGCTCAAATGCTCTTCCTGGGGACCGACCGAAGGGCGCGTTGCGCAATCCACCCCTGACTTCACCACCAGGGACGGCATTGCCGTCACCGCCCGCATGCAGCCGGTGATGAGCGATGACCATTTTCTGATGGCGCTGCGATACAGGGATCACAACGTCCTTGTCGATCCGGTACGCTTTGTCGACGTCATCGTCGATCCCGGTGTCCAGATCGCCTTGACGACGCAAACGGGCATCCTGCTTGGCGCGTTGAATAGCCCGAATCCTGCCCGTATCGAGAAGATCATCGCCGGCCCCGGCGAAGGCATCGATGACGATCTCCTGTTTGCCACGGCGCGCGGGACGGACTGGATTGCTGTCGCCACCGAACCGACAAGCCAGATCCTGGGCAGCGTTCGCAAGCAGCAATTCATGCTGCTCCCGCTCGGCGCCTTCATGGCTGCCTTCATCATCGGCGTGGTTGTGTGGCTGTCACGAAGGCGGCTTTCGCCCTTGGGAGAATTGCAGATCGCCGTGCGCAAGCACGAATTCATCGTCCACTATCAGCCGATCGTCGAGCTCAGGACCGGCAATTGCATCGGCGCGGAAGCGCTGGTGCGCTGGAAGCGGCCGAATGGCTCCCTGGTCCGGCCCGATCTTTTCATTCCGCTGGCGGAAGAGAGCGGCCTGATCACGGCGATTACCGATCAGGTCATTGCGATGGTTGTGTTCGACCTGAACAGGCTCCTGGTCGCCGATCGCTCGCTTCACATCGCCATCAATCTCAGCGCAACCGATGTCGGCACCGCGCGGGTCCTGCCTATTATCGAGAAAGCATTGCAGCACACCGGGATCCAGCCGCAGCAAATCTGGCTTGAGGCGACCGAACGCGGCTTCGTCGATATCAACTCGGCGCGTTCGACGCTCATTCGTGCCCGCGAACTGGGGCACGCAGTGGCAATCGACGACTTCGGCACCGGCTATTCCAGCCTGTCCTATCTCGAGGGGCTGCCGCTCGATGCGCTCAAGATCGACAAATCGTTCATCGATACGATCAGCACGAATTCCGCCACCAGTTCCGTCACCCCGCATATCATCGACATGGCCAAGACACTGAAGCTGAAGATCGTTGCCGAGGGCGTGGAAACGCAGGCGCAGGCCGACTATCTCGCCGAGCGCGACGTCGACTACGGCCAGGGCTGGCTTTTCGCCAGACCCATGCCTGCGTCCGAGTTCATCGCCTACTGTCGCCAGGTGGAGCCGACGGCTTGACGCCTGTCGTCCTCAACAAGGCGCAGCGTTCTCAGCACGGCCCGTCGCCAACGACGCGATAGTCCGCGGCGCGGGCTTCGCAGGAATTGGGGAAGGTGCGCATCTCGCCATGCCGGCGGCCGCAGACCGGAGCATATTCGCGGGTGCAGAACGTCTGCTCTTCACCGCCACCGCCACCGCCACCGCCACCGCCACCGCCACCGCCGCTGTCGCGGCACGGACCGTCGCGCACGATGCGGTAGCCAGCCCGGTCGGCAAGACAGGAATTGGCGAAGGTCTGGCGGTCGCCGCCGCGCCGGGCACAGACCGGCTCGTACTGCTTGCTGCAATATTGCGGCTCGGGCCGTGGCGGACGCGGGCGTGGCCCTGGTCCCTCATCGACGACAACGGTGCAGGCGGCAAGAATTGCCGACAGCAACAAGATGACAAAACCCTGCCGCGAAAAGATTGCCGCCAGAAATTTCATGATGATCTCCCACGATCGGTCCCCGGTTACCGATCCTCGCCATTCCCTTGCCAAATGCAACCCCCGTTTGAGCTCGGCAAACGATAACGGCGCCTGGACCGCAAGGGAGGTCAGCGCGCCGCGATGTCTGGCCCATTCGTGGCCCGGCTCTGGCCGATGACCCGGCCGGCAAGCAAGCCTATGCCGAGCCCATCGATGCTCAGGTCAGTCGATTGATGCGTCGGGATGCGCCAGTACGGCGGCCCGCGGCGGTATCTTGCAACCATCACGTTTCCGTGCGATAAATTCCGTGTTCGGGCATTTGCGACCCGGAGAGCGGAACGTTTTGGACGACCTTTCCCCGATACTGTGAATCTCTGACGGCCCCGTTTTCGGCGGGGGGTTTGACCATGCGCCAATGCATGACTGCCGAAGCAACCACCGGGAACTGCCCTTTGCGCCAGGCGGCGGGCGGGACCACCAAAGACTGAACGGGTGAAGGAGTTTCCCCAATGGCCCAGACCGGCACCGTTAAATTCTTCAACGCGACCAAAGGCTTCGGTTTCATCACGCCCGATGGTGGCGCCAAGGATGTGTTCGTCCATATCTCCGCGATCGAAGCCTCCGGCTTGCGCACGCTCGTCGACGGCCAGAAGGTCACCTTCGACGTCGAGCCGGACCGCATGGGCAAGGGCCCCAAGGCCGTCAACCTCCGCGCAGCCTGAGCCATCGGCGCGCCGCATGTCACTCGGACGTGCGACGGAGGCTCCATGCCTGCACCTGGCCTGGAGAGGGATCTGAATTTTGAAAGGCGCGGCGATCTTCGTCGCGCCTTTTCCTTATCGAAGGCGCGGGCCGGTGATGTCGCCCAAGCCGCCAGGTTCTGGGCAACGACTTGCATAAAACAAAGACCCAAAGCGTGCCGCAACGTGCTTTAGACGCCCGCAAAACTTTCTCTTGCCGATGACGCTAAAATAAAGGACAAATTTCCACTCGGGCATTTGCCGGCCCGAGACTGGAGTTTATGGGACAAAGGAGCTTCCCATGCCGCAGACCGGCACCGTCAAATTCTTCAACCATGCCAAGGGCTTCGGCTTCATCACGCCCGATGATGGCGCGAAGGATGTTTTCGTCCATATTTCAGCCGTGCAGGCGTCCGGCCTTCCCGGCCTGGAGGATGGCCAGAAAGTGTCGTTCGACACCGAGCCGGACAAGCGCGGCAAGGGACCCAAGGCCGTCAATCTGTCGGTCGGCTGAGCCGGCTTGGACCGGCGATGGTTTTCGCTCCCTGGAGGGCGTGTGACCTTTGACGCCTGTTGTGAATAAATTCGTCGAAATCCGTTCAGCCCCCGTTCAGCCACGGTTGCATATTAGTCTTTGGTAAAGCCGGACCGCATCCCCGAAACTACACGGGCCGGCACGAAGGAGACCGAGATGAACCGAATTTTCAAGACCGCCGTCCTGGCCGCTGCCGTGGTCGCCACCACGCTTTCGGCCTTGCCCGCCGCCAACGCACGTGATTGGCGCCGCCATCATGGCCATCATGGCAACGGCGATGCCATTGCCGCCGGCGTGCTCGGCCTCGCGGCCGGTGCGCTGATCGGCGGCGCATTGGCCAATGACCGCCCGCCGCCCGACGCTGACCGCTACTACGATGACGGTTACTACGATCGTGACGTGGTGGTGCGCCCGGCCCCGGTCCGCCGCTACTATGCGGAGCCGCGGGTGGTCTACGCTGATCGTTATGCCGAGCCGTGGACGCGTGATTGGTACGAATACTGCTCGGACCGCTACCGCACCTTCAATTCCCGCACCGGCACGTTCACCGGCAATGACGGCGAACAGCATTTCTGCACGGCGAACTAAACCAGGGCTTCCCTGCCCCAACAGAAAAGCGCTGACCGCAAGGCCAGCGCTTTTTTGTTTGGAGCATCACAGGATTGGGGCAGGCGAATATCGGCACGCCCTACAGCAATTCCAGGAAAAGTGTGAAACGGTTTCCCGGGAAAAGCGCAAAGCGTTTTCCCTTGGGAATTGAGTCAGAACAAAGGGTCAGAGCGGCCCGCCGTTTCCGTGAAATAGTGAATTGCTCTAAACGAGAAACGGATTGGTCCGCCTCTCCTCGCCAAAACGTCCGCCGGGACCGTGGCCGCAAATGAAGCCGATGTCGTCGCCGAGCGGCAGGAGCTTATCCTTGATCGAAGCGATCAGTGCAGCATGGTCGCCACCCGGCAGGTCGGTGCGGCCGACCGAGCCGCGGAACAGCACGTCGCCGACATGGGCGAACTTGGCCGCGCGGTTGTAGTAGACGACGTGACCTGGTGCATGGCCGGGGCAGTGCAGCACCTCGAACACATGGCCGCCGAACGACACGGTCTCGCCTTCGGACAGGAACCGGTCGGGCACGCAGTTGCGCGCTCCGGCGATGCCGTAGCGCTTGCCCTGGTTTTCCAGATTGTCGAGCAGCGACTTGTCGGCCTCATGCGGACCGATGATCTCGACGCCGAGCGCCTCCTTCAACTCCATTGCGCCGCCGGCATGGTCGATGTGGCCATGCGTTATCCAGATCGCCCCGGCTGAGATCGCATTGTCCTTCAGCACCGCCAGCACCTTGTCGATATCGCCGCCAGGATCGACGACGACGCCATGCTTGTCATCCATGTCGAACAGGATGGTACAATTCTGCTGGAACGGTGTGACCGGCACGATGCCGGCATTGAGCTGACCCATGATCGTCCTTTCGATGTTCACGGGTGATGTAGAGGCGCGGACAAAGGGCGTCCACCCTCGAAAGACGAACAATCGGTAGCTCCGAAAACGGAAATGGGCGGCCGAAGCCGCCCATTTGAAAAGACCGAAACGGCCCGCCTACTTCTTCATGGCGCCCATGACCGCGCCGAGAATGGCGGTCAGGATCGCGCCGCCGCCGGCGCCGCCGACGATGTTCTGCAGGTTCAGCGCGCTGCCGAGACCGCTCGTTGCTGCTGCCGCAGCCGCCGGATCGACCGCACCGCCACCCAGCAGGCTGCCGAGGATCGCCGCACCGCCGACGCCGCCAATGGCTCCGCCCAGGATTTTGGGAAGCTGACCCATCGCCGCCGTCTTGAGCGCCGCACCGACCGCCTGACCACCGATGACGCCAGTAATCACCTGTATGATGATCGGAAGAAGCGTGTTCATGTCCATATGATTAGTCCCTCCATAGCTGTCAGCCTCCCGGGCCGACACCATCATGAGACGCCGAATTGGACGAAAGTCAAATGCAGAAACGCTGAAATAAAAGGGGCGGCCCGAAAACCGCCCCTACTTCCTAAAAAAGCTGTGACTTTCGTTATTCTGCGGCGATCGCGTGCTTGGGCTGAACGGCCGCAGAATAGTCATTCATAAGATTCTTGGCTATTTCGCCGACCTCGAATCGGTAAGGCCCGATCTCGGAAACCGGCGTCACTTCCGCTGCCGTCCCGGTCAGGAAGCACTGCTCGAAGCTTTCCAGCTCTTCCGGCAGGATGGCGCGTTCAATCACCTCCAGGCCGCGATCCTTGGCCAGCCCAATGACCGTGCGGCGGGTGATGCCGTCGAGGAAGCAGTCAGGCTTGGGTGTGTGGATCTTGCCCTCCTTGACGAAGAAGATGTTGGCTCCGGTCGCTTCGGCGACCTGGCCACGCCAGTCGAGCATCATGGCGTCGGCATAGCCCTTGGCCTCGGCGGCGTGCTTGGACATGGTGCAGATCATGTAGAGGCCGGCGGCCTTCGACCTGGAAGGCGCGGTGCGCGGGTCGGGCCGGCGCCATTCCGCCACATCGAGACGGATGCCTTTCAGCTTCTGCGCAGGATCGAAATAGCTCGGCCATTGCCAGATGGCGATGGCACAGTTGATGCGGTTGTTCTGCGCCGAGACGCCCATCTGCTCACTGCCGCGCCAGGCAATCGGCCGGACATAGGCGTCCTGGAAACCCTGCTTCTTGAGAAGCGTGGAAGAGGCGTCGTTGAGCTCGGCCACCGTATAGGGGATATTGAAACCGAGCAGGCGTGCCGATTCATGCAGGCGCTCGGTGTGTTCGTTGAGCTTGAAGATCTCACCGCCATAGGCGCGCTCTCCCTCGAAAACGGCGCTGGCGTAATGCAGCCCGTGCGTCAGCACATGGATCCTGGCGTCACCCCATTGGACGAATTCGCCGTTCATCCAGATGAAGCCATCGAGTTGATCGAAGGGAACGGATGCCATGGTAACCTCCCACGGGCGGCAGCCCGGATAGTTGTATCGTTGTGTGTTTCGTGTCGGCCGCCCAAAGCGGCTTTTATGGTGGAGCGTAAGCGGATAATTGCGCTCTGGCAAACTCAGGAAATTCCGGAAAAACCGGCTTCCCTTGCCTTTTCGTTCGCAATCCGCCCAAAAGCTTGTCAAAAATTACCATTGCAGGGAAATTACGTCAATAGTACTGACATAATCTCTCTTTCCCACGGAGAAATAATGACGGATCGAAGCCCAGCCGCCGGAAAACCGATCAGGACCGCGATGTCGGTCGAGGACGGCATCGACTTCGCCATCATCGAGCTGCTCTTCTTCGCCTATCGCGACTTCACCTCCGATCCGGACCAGATCCTGGCCGACTACGGCTTTGGCCGGGCCCACCACCGGGTGCTGCATTTCGTCAACCGCAGGCCGGGCCTGACGGTAGCCGAACTGCTCGACGTGCTGAAGATCACCAAACAGAGCTTGGCCCGTGTGCTCAAGCAGTTGATCGACACCGACCATGTCGTGCAGTTGCAAGGTCCGCGCGACCGCCGACAGCGCGAACTTTATCCGACCGCCAAGGGCCGTGCGCTGGCGCTGGCGCTGGCGCGGCCACAGTCGCGCCGCATCCATGCTGCATTGGGGGATTCCGGAGTAACCGAACGGACCTTGGTGGAACGGTTCCTCGAAGCGATGGTCAATCCGGAACTGAGGGCGCAGATCGACGTTGGGTCCGCAAAAATGTCAGGGAAAAGCCATGGAGAGCACTGAACGGGTCGATCACGCGGCCGCGCCGGACGACGACGCGCCGCATCTGCTTGTCGTCGACGACGACACCCGCATCCGCAATCTTCTCAAGCAGTATCTGACCGAAAACGGCTTTCGCGTCACCGTCGCCGGCAATGCCGGCGAAGCCAGGCGCAAGCTTGCCGGCCTCGACTTCGACCTTCTGGTGCTGGACGTCATGATGCCCGGTGAAACGGGCGTCGACCTGACCAAGTCGCTGCGAGCCGAAAAGAACGTACCGATCCTGATGCTGACGGCCCTGTCGGAGACCGACAGCCGCATCTCAGGGCTAGAGGCCGGCGCCGACGACTACCTGCCGAAGCCGTTCGATCCGCGCGAGCTGATCCTGCGCATCAACAACATCCTTCGCCGTGGTGGCCCGGCGACCACGCCCAAGGTCGAGCAGTTGGTCTTCGGCCCTTACACCTTCCAGATCGCCCGGCGCGAATTGAAGCGTGGCGGCGAGGCGCTGAAGCTGACCGACCGCGAGCAGGAGATCCTGGCGATCTTCGCGGCAAGGGCCGGCGAGACGATACCCCGCCACGAGCTTGTCGGTGACGATTCGGAGGTCGGCGAGCGCACCATCGACGTCCAGATCAACCGGCTGCGCCGCAAGATCGAGCGCGATCCGTCCAACCCGGTCTGGCTGCAGACCGTGCGCGGTATTGGGTATCGGCTCAGCGTGGAATAGAATGCCGCCTGCGGCCTGCTGAGCGGCTGCGGGCAAGCGAAATGAGCGAATGGCAACCACGGAACTGGAACAGCCGGGCAATGGCGGCTTGAGCGCACGCGCCGCGCGGACGCTGAAGGCGGTGCCGCGCGCCTGGAACCGCTTCTGGCGCCTCGTCTCGCTGTATATGCCCAAGCGGCTCTATGCCCGCTCGCTGATCATCGTCATCGCGCCGATGATCCTGCTGCAATCGGTCGTCGCCTTCGTCTTCATGGAACGTCATTGGGCAACCGTGACGCAGCGCCTGTCGCAGGCCACCGTGCGCGACATCGCGGCCATCATCGACCTGATCGAGACCTATCCGCGCGATGCCGACTACACCAACATCATACGCATCGCCCAGGACCGCATGCAGTTGAAGGTCGACCTCCTGCCGCCCGACCCGCTGCCCGCGCCCGGCCCAAAACCGTTTTTCTCGATTTTGGATGATGTTCTCTCGTCGGAGATCACCCGCCAGATCAACCGCCCGTTCTGGATCGACACGGTCGGCAACTCCAACATCGTCGAGGTGCGCGTGCAGCTCGAGGGCAAGGTGCTGCGCGTCTTCGTGCGCCGCAGCCAGGCCTATGCCTCCAACACCCACATCTTCCTTATCTGGATGGTCGGCACCTCGCTGGTGCTCCTGATGATCGCCATTCCCTTCCTGCGCAACCAGATCCGGCCGATCCTGATGCTTGCCGAAGCCGCCGAAAGTTTCGGCAAGGGCCGGCCGATGCCGCGTGACTTCCGGCCGCGCGGCGCCGAGGAGGTTCGCCGCGCCGGCTTTGCCTTCATGCAGATGCGCGAACGCATCGAGCGCCAGATCGAGCAGCGCACCGCCATGCTGACCGGCGTCAGTCATGACCTGCGAACCATCCTCACCCGCTTCAAGCTGCAGTTGGCGCTTTCCGGCGGCAAGGCCGAGACCAAGGCCGCGCTCGACCAGGACATCGACGACATGCAGTCGATGCTCGAAGGCTATCTCGCCTTTGCCCGTGGCGAGGCTTCGGAAGACGCCGGACGGTTCGATCTCGAGGCCTATTTCGAAAAGCTCGGCGAGGAAGCCAGGCTGCGCAAGCGCAAGCTGTCGACGACGCTTGCCGGAGACCCCGATGTGCATGTGCGGCCGAACGCCTTTGCCCGATTGATGTCCAACGTCATCGGCAACGCCTTCCGCTATGCCAAGACGGTGGAAGTCAACGCCACCCATGGCCGCGGCTCGCTGCTGGTCACCATCGACGACGATGGTCCGGGCATTCCCGCCGACCGGCGCGAAGACGTCTTCAAACCCTTCGTGCGGCTCGACGAAGCCCGCAACCTCGATGCCAGCGGCACCGGGCTCGGCCTGTCGATCGCCCGCGACATCGCCCGTTCCCATGGCGGCGACATCACCCTTGAAGACAGCCCGCTCGGCGGACTGCGCGCTATCATCAAGGTTCCCGCATAACCGGCACGATACCGAAAGTGGAAACAGGCTTCATCCGCCCGTCATGAAACCATGATCAAGAACGCGCATGAAGCGCGCGACCTCAATTGATTCGACCTTGCCGCCTCACTTCGACCCCGTGCCCGTCCGGGTGCGCTGGAGCGAAGCGAGAGCAGCGGTCTGGTCGCCGTTCCGGCATCGTCTCAAGGCAACCGTCGACCTTTCCTGCAAAGGGCCGCCATGCGCATATTGATGGTCACCGATGCCTGGCGGCCGCAGGTTAACGGCGTTGTCCACACGCTGGAGCGACTCACCGAGACGCTGAAATCTTTCGATGTCGCCGTGGATTTCCTGACGCCGAACATCTTTCGCACCCTGCCCTTGCCGACATATCCCGACATCAGGCTGGCGCTGACCACGCCCGGCCATGTCGCGCGCCTGATCGACGCAGGCAAGGCCGACCACATCCACATCGTCACCGAAGGGCCGCTCGGCATCATGGCGCGGCGCTATTGCCGCAATGCCGGCCGGCCGTTCACCACCAGCTATCACACGCGCTTCCCCGAATATCTCAGCGCACGGCTCCCGGTGCCGGAAAGCTGGGCCTATCGCTGGCTGCGCGATTTCCACAATTCCGGCCAAGGCACGCTGGTCGCCACCCAGTCGCTCGCCGACGACCTCTCGGCGCGCGGCTTCACCAAGCTGCGGCCGTGGACGCGCGGCGTCGACACCGACCATTTCCGGCCCGACAAGAAGAAGGATCTCGGCTTTCCCGGCCCTGTCTTCCTCTGCGTCGGCCGGGTCGCCATCGAAAAGAACCTCTCCGCCTTCCTCGACCTCGACCTGCCGGGCAGCAAGGTGATCGTCGGCGAAGGCCCCGAGCTTGCCAGGCTGAAGGCAAAATATCCGCAAGCGCATTTCCTCGGCCATCGCCCCAACGACGAACTGGCCGAGATCTATGCCTCGGCCGATGTCTTCGTCTTCCCGAGCCGCACCGACACGTTCGGCAACGTCATCATCGAGGCATTGGCCAGCGGCACGCCGGTTGCCGCCTATCCGGTGACCGGGCCGATCGACATTGTCGGCGACGGCTTTGGCGGCGCGGTCTCCAACGATCTGCGCGAGGCCTCGCTTGCCGCGCTCAATGTAGACCGTGCCGAAGCACGCGAACGCGCCATGCGCTACAGCTGGAAGGCTTGTGCAGAGATGTTCCTCGACACGGTCGAGGAAGCGCTGGGAACGACGCGCAAGCTGGCGGCCTAAAACAACCTGCCGCCATCCGGCACCTTGCGCTCGATCGCGCCGAGCACCACCGCGCCCTCTTCGTCGGGAAAGCCGAGCGTCAGCACTTCCGACATGAATGGACCGATCTGGCGCGGCGGGAAATTGACCACCGCGAACACCTGCCGGCCGATCAGCGTCTCCGGTGTATAATATTTGGTGATCTGCGCCGACGATTTCTTGATGCCGATGCCGGCGCCGAAATCGATCTTCAGCTTGAATGCGGGCTTGCGCGCCTCGGGAAACGGCTCGGCCTCGACGATCGTGCCGGCGCGGATGTCGACACGATCGAAATCGGCAAAACTGATCTCGGGCTTGCGCTCGCTGTTCGAACTCATCTTGGTTCTTGTCTGCCTTGCGGGGACTCAGGCGTTGCCGTAGGTCTCGAACAGCACGCCGGCCAGGGCGTCCTTGGCCGAGGTTCCCGACCAGACGACGAACTGGAACGCCTGGAAATAGCATTCGCAGGCTTCCAGCGCCGACGACAGCAACACTTCGACCTGCTGGCTCGACGGCTCGACCCCGCCGGCCAGCAGCAGCGACTGGCGGAACATGATCGCGCCCTCCTGCTCCCAGAGGTCGAAATGGCCAAACAGCATCTGCTCGTTGATCAGCGACAAGAGCCGCATCACTTCCAGCGCGCGGGTCTCCGGCACCTTGATGTCGAAGGCGCAGGCAAGGTGCAGCGCCTCGAAATCCTCCATCCACGAGAAGGAGACGTGATAGTCGGTCCAGCTTCCGGCAACCGAGATCGAAATCTCGTCGTCGCCGGCCCGCTCAAAGGACCAGTCGTTGTTGTGGGCCACCTGCTCGATAACATCCACCGGATGGATTTCGCGGGAGAATTCGAGTTCGAGAAGTTCCATGGAATGCTTCCTGTCGTTCTGTACGAGCGCCGCCACACGCTCCGCGGGAGGGCACACACAACGAACAATCTTGTCTAGAACTCGGACGGCCAGGACTTTCTTCGCGCAAAAGACTACCTTCTCGACGCAAAGACCCCAGACCGGACCCCACCGCCCGGTCGCATGACCCTGCTCCGAATCATGCAACAAATTCAGTCTATTGATCGGGAGTCGCGTGAACAGCCCAATTTTTCGCACTGCGTCATTCGCATGTGGAAAGCCGCTGTCACAAAGATTCATGCAATGCCGTTAAGCGATTCACGGCAAAGCGCTTTTCAGGATCGGGCTATGTGGAAAAGTTTAACGATTATTTTTTTGTGCGCGGCTTGGCCGCCGTCGCTGGTGTGGCGTCGCCGGCCAGTTCGGCAAGCTTCGCCTCGAGCGCCTCGATGCGGGCGGCAAGGCGAGTGTTTTCTTCCCGCGCCTTGGCGGCCATCTCGCGCGCGGCTTCGAACTCTTCGCGCTGCACCACGTCCATGGTGTTGAGAATGCGTTCGGCCTGCCCCTTGAAGGCCGTCTCCACCTCCCGGCGCACGCCCTGGGCGGCGCCGGCGGCGTCGGTCATCAGCTTGGCGAATTCATCGAGAATGCGGTTCGGTCCGGTCGACATGGCAAATCCTCGCGCTTGCACAAATTGACGTAGTGGCGCTGCGCGTCGAATGCAAGCATGTTGCGCCGCGCTGCGGCATCAAGTCGAGGGCGCCCACCTTGCCTTGACCCTGCCAAAACCCTGCCGCATGGTCCGCGCGCAAACGCGTTTCGCAATGAGAGTTCCCCGTTGAACGAATATTTCCTGCTGCCGCTGGCCTCCTTGCCCTTCCCCAACATCAACCCGATCCTCATCCAGATCGGGCCGCTGGCGGTGCACTGGTATGGCGTCGGCTATATCGTCGGCATCCTGTTTGCCTGGTGGTACGCCAAGCGGCTCGCCGCCAATGCCAGGCTGTGGCCGAACGGCGTCCTGCCGATGAAGCCGGAGGATCTCGACGACTTCATCGTCTGGGCGGCCATCGGCGTCGTGCTCGGCGGCCGCACCGGCTATGTGCTGTTCTATGATCTGCCACGCTACATCGCCCACCCGCTCGATATCTTGGCGGTCTGGCAAGGCGGTATGTCGTTCCATGGCGGCCTGCTTGGCGTCATCCTCGCCATGACGCTGTTTTCCATCAAGCGCGGCATCCGCACCTGGTCGCTGTTTGACGTCGTGGCGGCCGGCGTGCCGGTCGGCCTTGGCCTGGTGCGCGTCGCCAACTTCATCAACTCCGAGCTGTGGGGGCGCCCAACCGACGTGCCCTGGGCTTTCGAATTCCCCAATGGCGGGCCGTTTGCCCGTCACCCGAGCCAGCTCTACGAGGCGCTTCTCGAAGGCGTGGTGCTGTTCCTCGTGCTGCGCATTCTCACCCATTCGCGCCTCAAGCTGAAGACGCCGCGCTTCGTCGGCGGCGCCTTCATCTGCGGCTACGGCCTGTCGCGCATTTTTGTCGAGTTCTTCCGCGAGCCCGACCAGCAGCTCGGCTACCTCCTCGGCACCAACTGGCTGACCATGGGCATGATCCTGTCGACGCCGATGGTGCTGGCCGGCATCTGGGCGATGCTGACCGCCAAGCCGGTGACGCAGCCGCAGCCGGCATGACACGGCTGAAGACCCGCATCGTCGACCTGATCGAGGCCCTGGGGCCGATACCGATCAACGAATACATGGCGATGTGCCTGTTCGACCCGGCGGACGGCTACTACACGACGCGCGAGCCTTTTGGTGCGGCCGGTGACTTCATCACCGCGCCGGAGATCAGCCAGATGTTCGGTGAACTGGTCGCCGTGTGGATGTACCAGGCGTGGCAGGCGAGCGGCCGGCCGCTGCCGGCCACCATCGCCGAGATCGGCCCCGGCCGCGGCACGCTGATGAAGGACATGCTGCGTACGCTGTCGCGGCTCGATCCTGATCTGGCCAGCGGCGCCACCTTCGCCATGATCGAGACCAGCCCGCGCCTGACCGAGGTGCAAAAGCAGACGCTTGGCGCCACACCCTTCGCGGTTGGCTGGCATGAAACCATCGAGACCTTGCCGCAGCAACCGCTGTTCATCGTCGGCAACGAACTGTTCGACGCCGTGCCCATCCGCCAGTTCCTCCGCGCCGGCGCCGGCTGGCGCGAGCGCGTGGTCGGCCTCGACGAGACCAACGACCTTTGCTTCTTCGCCGGCGCCGGCTCGGTCGACCCGACGCTGCTGCCCGCCGATGCCACCCAAGCGCCGCAAGGTTCGATCGCCGAAGTGGCGCCTGCCCGCACCGCGCTCATGGCAACGATCGCCGAGCGCATATCCAGGCATGGCGGCGCTGGCCTGTTTCTCGACTATGGCCATCTCCAGCCGGGTGTCGGGGACACGCTGCAGGCCTTGCGCAGCCACGATCACGAAGATGTGCTGGCCAATCCCGGTGAGGCCGACCTCACCTCCCATGTCGATTTCGCCGCCCTGGCCGCGATCGTGCGTGCACATGGCCTCGAAGCCCATCTGACGACACAGGGCGACTTCCTGCTCGGCATGGGTATCCTCGAGCGCGCCGGCCGGCTTGGCGCCGATGCCGGCCAGGCGGCGCGCGAAAGGATCGCCGGCGACGTCGAGCGCCTCGCAGGGCCGCAAGCCATGGGCGAGCTGTTCAAGGTGCTTGCGGTACTGCCTCGCGGCGTGGCGGTTCGGCCCTTCGCCGGGGCGGATTGACTTTTTACCGCCGCCCCTCCCAATCTCCCGTCCGCGCTTTGCAGCGCCTGTTCTCGACCAAGCACCTTCTTCTTGACGAAACCGCCCACACGGACAACAACGCCCGCATGCTGAATCAGACCAAACCGGATCCCGTTCGGTCGCCGCTGCTGGACAAGGCGCAGGCACAAGGCATCCGCCACGGCTATTTCACCCGCATCGGCGGTGTCTCCAGCGGCATCTACCAGGGCCTCAACATCGGCACCGGATCGAATGACGACCAGGCGCTGGTCGCAGAGAACCGCGGCCGCGTCGCCGCCTGGATGGGCGTGCCGGCGAACCATCTGTTGACCGCCTGGCAAATCCATTCGCCCGACGTCATCATCGCCAGGGAGCCCTTTGCCGGCGAGCGGCCCAAGGCAGACGCCATCGTCACCGACCGGCCGGGCATCGCCATCGGCGCCTCGACCGCCGATTGCGGTCCCGTGCTGTTCGCGGATGCTGAGGCGCGCATCATCGGCGCCGCGCATGCCGGCTGGAAAGGCGCGTTCACCGGCGTGCTCGAAAACACCATCCTGGCAATGGAAAGCCTCGGTGCCCGGCGTCAAAACATCGTCGCCGTGCTGGGCCCCTCCATCGGCCCTGATAACTACGAGGTCGGCCCGGAATTCGTCGCCCGCTTTGTCGATGCCGACGCCGAAAACATCCTCTATTTCGCGCCGTCCGCCAATGCCGGCCATGCCATGTTCGACCTCAACCGCTACACGGTTGACCGGCTGGCCGAGGCCGGCGTGACGGCTGAGGGCCTCGACCGCTGCACTTACGCCGAGGAAGGCCTGTTCTACTCCTACCGGCGCACCACGCATCGCAAGGAGCCCGATTACGGCCGGCAGGTTTCGGCAATCGTCTTGGAGAGGGAATAATGGCGCTGCATTTTGAACGATCTGAATTTGACGCGCGGCGCGACCGGCTGATCATCGAGATGGCCGAAAAGAAGCTTGATGCCATCCTGCTGTTCGCGCAGGAAAGCATGTACTGGCTGACCGGCTACGACACGTTCGGCTTCTGCTTCTTCCAGTGCCTGGTGGTGAAGGCCGACGGTTCGATGGTGCTGCTGACCCGCTCGGCCGACCTGCGCCAGGCGCGTCAGACCTCGATTATCGACAACATCGTCTTGTGGACGGACCGTAATGGCGCCAATCCGGCGGTAGACCTGCGCAATCTGCTCAACGAACTCGACCTGCTCGGAGCCCGCATCGGTGTCGAATACGACACCCATGGCCTGACCGCGTTCAATGGCCGACGGCTCGACGAACAGTTGCAGACCTTCGGCCAGATCGCCGATGCGTCCGGCATTGTCGGCCGCCTGCGCCTGTTCAAGAGCCCGGCCGAAATCGCCAAGGCCGAGAAGGCCGCCAATCTTTCCGATGATGCGCTCGACGCGGCGCTGCCGCTGATCAAGCAAGGTGGCGACGAAGCCCTGATCCTGGCCGCCATGCAGGGTGCGATCTTTGCCGGCGGCGGCGACTATCCGGCCAACGAATTCATCATCGGCTCCGGCGTCGATGCGCTGCTGTGCCGCTACAAGGCCGGCCGCCGCAAGCTCACCAAAAATGACCAGCTGACGCTCGAATGGGCCGGCGTCTTCAACCACTACCACGCACCGATGATGCGCACGGTGCTGACCGGCAAGGTGTCGAAGCGCCATCAGGAACTGTTCGACGCCGCCCGCGCGGCACTCCTGGCTGTCGAAAAGGCGATGACGCCGGGCAACAGCTTCGGCGACGTCTTCGATGCGCATGCCCGCACCATGGAGGCGCACGGCCTGACCAAGCACCGGCTGAACGCCTGCGGCTATTCGGTCGGCGCCCGCTTCACTCCGTCCTGGATGGACATGCCGATGTTCTACCAGGGCAATCCCGAACCGATCGCGCCCAACATGACGCTGTTCGCCCATATGATCATCATGGACTCCGATGCCGAGACGGCGATGACGCTTGGCCGCACCTACCTGACCACCGAATCCCAGCCCAAGCCGCTGTCCCGCCATGATCTCGACTTGATCGTACAGTGAATCCACAATGGGAGGCGTTCTTCGCCAAGGAGTTAGAAGGCAAATGAGACGATCGCATGTGACGACCGTGTCATTGCTTGTGGCATTGGCTCTTGCCGCCTGCACCAACGCAAAGGACGTGCTCGAACCGTCGGCGATCACTCCGCCGGCGACGTCGACCCAGACGCTGCCCGCCACCAGCACGGCGGGCGCTCCCGCAACCACCGCCGCACCGGTCACATCAGCCCAAAGCGCTGCCATCCTGTCGAAGACCCGCCTGCAGATCGCGCCGATCGTCGGCGCTTCGGTGGAAGCCGCGACACCTCTGACGGCGGAGTTGCAGACCCGCGCCAGGCAGCGCGGTATCACGCTCGCCGGCAGCGCCGACCAGACCGTGACACATGTGCTGAAGGGCTATTTCTCGACGATGTCGGAAGGCGCCGACACCACCGTCATCTATGTCTGGGATGTCTATGACCCCGCCGGCAACCGGCTGCACCGCATCAATGGTCAGCAGAAGGCCCCGTCGGTCAATTCCGGCGCCAGCGCGGGCGGCGACAGCTGGAAGGGGGTCTCGCCGGCCACCATGCAGACGATCGCCGACCAGACCATCGACCAATTCGCGGCCTGGCTCGGCGGCAAGGCGGGCTAGAGGCATCGGGCCCAAAAGTGGAGACGGTTTTGGGAAAATCCAATGCCCAACGAGAAGAAGGAGCAGCGCAAGTCCGCTGCTCCCTGTTGCAGCCCGGCGATGGCGCGGAGCTTTCTTGAGTTTAGCCGGCGGATTCCCGATCTCGGCGCTTGCAATACCGGCGCGGGCCGCTAAAAGCCCGG
The DNA here is from genome assembly GCF_024518695.1 of Mesorhizobium sp. LMG17149. NCBI lineage: Bacteria > Pseudomonadati > Pseudomonadota > Alphaproteobacteria > Hyphomicrobiales > Phyllobacteriaceae > Mesorhizobium > Mesorhizobium sp. LMG17149. The sequence goes on along the minus strand of NZ_JANIFL010000009.1, from coordinate 157,251 downwards.
TTAAAGGGCGCAAGCGAGTCCGTCAGGTCTCATCATCCTCCACCAGGAACCGTGCATGAAACTCTTCGCGGGCAATTCCAACAGGGTGCTGGCCGAAGCGGTCGCCCGGTACCTCAACGTCCCGCTGGGTAAAGCCACGGTCAGGCGCTTCGCCGACCAGGAAATCTTCGTCGAAATCCAGGAAAACGTGCGCGGCGAGGATGTCTTCATCCTGCAATCGACCTCGTTCCCGACCAACGATCACTTGATGGAATTGCTCATCATGATCGATGCCTTCATGCGTTCCTCGGCCAAGCGCATCACGGCGGTCATCCCCTATTTCGGCTACGCCAGGCAGGACCGCCGCGCCTCCGGCCGCACGCCGATCTCGGCCAAGCTGGTCGCCAACATGATCACCCGCGCCGGTGTCGACCGCGTTCTGACACTTGACCTGCATGCCGGCCAAATCCAGGGCTTCTTCGATATTCCGACCGACAATCTGTTTTCCGTGCCGGTGATGGCCCGCGACGTGAAGGCCAAATACAAGCAACTCGGCAACGTCGTGGTGGTCTCGCCCGACATTGGCGGCGTGGTCCGCGCCCGTGCGCTGGCCAAGCGCTTCGATGCGCAACTGGCCATCGTCGACAAGCGCCGCGAACGGCCCGGCGAATCGGAAGTCATGAACATCATCGGCGCGGTCGCCGGCAAGGATTGCCTGCTGATCGACGACATCGTCGATTCCGGCGGCACGCTGTGCAACGCCGCCGATGCATTGCTGGCCAACGGCGCCACCAGTGTCACCGCCTATATCACCCACGGTGTGCTGTCGGGCGGTGCGGTTGCCCGCATCAGCGGCTCGAAGCTGCAGGAACTGGTGATCACCGATTCCATCCAGCCCACCCAAGGCGTGCTCGACGCGCCCAACATCCGCGTCATCTCGATCGCCGACCTCATGGGCGAAGCCATTTCGCGCACCGCGACCGAGGAATCGGTGTCGAGCCTGTTCGACTAGAGCAATTCTAGGAAAAGTGTGAAGCGGTTTTCCCGGGAAAAGCGCGTAGCGCTTTCCCTAGAGAATTACGTCAAAACAAAGAGTTAGAGCAGATCACCGTTTCCGTAAAACGGTGAAATGCTCTAGAACAGCACCTACCGTTACGGCGCAGGGCTTTCCAACCGAACCGGGCCGACCAGGCGACGAGCGACCTCGACGCTTTCTCGTGCGCCGCGCATATAGCCGCGCGGCGAGGTCCCCAGCATGCGCTTGAACATGGTGATGAAGGCCGGCACGCTGTCATAGCCGAGATCGAGCGCCACCCTGGTGATCGGCTCGCCGTCCGCCAGCCTGGGCAGCGCCGCGAACAGGCAGGCCTGCTGGCGCCATGTCGACAGCGACAAGCCGGTCTGGCGCTGGAAAGCGCGCGTGAACGAACGCCGGCTCATGCCGGCGGCATCGGCCCATTCATCGATGGTCGCGTGCGGCGATGGTGCTGCGACGAAGCGCCGGCACAGCGCCGACAGCCTTGGGTCGGACGGGAATGGCAGCCCGAGAGGCCGTTCCGGCAAGGTCGGGATTTCGTGCAGCAAAAGGTTCATGATCAGCCCACCGCGTCCTTCCAGAACGCCGCCTTGCGGCAGCTTTTCCGATTCCACGATCAGGCTGTGCATCAGGTCGGTGACGCCGACGACGCGCAAGCCTTCGGGCAGCCCGGGGATCGCCTGTGGCATGACATAGACCGAACGCATCGAGACATCGCCCAGCATTTCGACTGAATGCTCGGTGCCGGCTGGAATCCACATCGCGTGGTCGGGCGGCACCATCCAGCGCCCGTAGCGCGTCGTCACCAGCACCACGCCGACAAGCGCATGCAAGAGCTGGCTGCGGCTGTGGCGGTGCTGCGGCACGCGATAGCCGTCCGGATATTCGGTCGGCAATGCCACCGCCGGCCCCGCCACTTGCTCAAGCCACTGCCAGCGGCTCTCGTGCAACTGGCCGAGATTGGCATTGCCAGCGTGAAAGACTTCTTTGCCGTGCGGCATCCGATATGGCCCACTTGCGAAACTATTGGACCAAACCACGAAAGAAGTCATCCCGCAAGCAGCTTATAAGGCACCGGTCCCAAGCGCTCCACAGGAGCGTCCGACAAGGCGGCCGCAGGAGCGTCCGTCAACTGCCTGCGGGTGTGCCCGCCAAAAAGACCACGGAGCCTACCTTGACCGATACGACAGCCGCCAGCGTCGCCCCACCGGCGAGCGCCAGTCACGCCTCAGCCCAGGCGACGGCTTTCACCGTCATCCTGGCGGTGAGCTTCTGCCACTGCATCAACGACATCATGCAGTCGCTGCTGTCGGCCATTTACCCGCTCCTGAAAGAGAATTATGGCCTCGATTTCTGGCAGATCGGCTTGTTGACCTTCACCTTCCAGGTGACGGCATCGCTGCTGCAGCCTGTGATCGGCATGATCACCGACAAACGGCCGATGCCCTATTCGCTGCCCTACGGCATGGCGTCATCGCTGATCGGCCTGATTGTGCTCGCCTATGCCGGGCACTATTCGCTGCTCCTGATCGGCGCCTCGCTGATCGGCATCGGCTCGGCGATCTTCCATCCGGAATCCTCGCGCATCGCCCGCTTCGCCTCCGGCGGCCGCTTCGGCCTGGCGCAGTCGCTGTTCCAGGTTGGCGGCAATTTCGGACAGTCCATGGGGCCGCTGCTGGCAGCCTTCATCGTCGTGCCGTTCGGCCAGACCAGCATTTCCTGGTTCGCCGTCGGCTCGCTGATCGGCATCATCGTTTTGTGGCAGGTCGGCGGCTGGTACAGCCGGCTGCGTGCCGCACAGGGCACCCGCAAGGCGGCGAGCTTCGTTTCGCCCTTCCCGCGCCGCAAGGTGATGAACGCGTTGATCGTGCTGACGCTGCTGGTGCTGAGCAAGAATGCCTACATCGCCAGCCTCGCCAGCTACTACACCTTCTATTCCATGCATAAGTTCGGCGTTTCGGTGCAGATGAGCCAAGTCATGCTGTTCCTGTTCCTCGGTGCCTCGGCGCTGGGCATCCTGCTCGGCGGCCCGTTCGGCGACCGCTATGGGCAGAAGGCGATGATCTGGTTCTCCATCGTCGGCGTGCTGCCCTTCACGCTCGCCTTGCCCTACGCCAATCTGGAATGGACGATGGTGCTGACGGTGCTGATCGGCCTGATCCTGTCCTCTGCCTTCTCGAACATCGTCGTCTTTGCGCAGGAACTCGTGCCGGGCCGCGTCGGCATGATCGCCGGCATCTTCTTCGGCTTCGCCTTCGGCATGGGCGGCATCGCGGCGGCCGTGCTCGGTATCGTCGCCGATATGAAGGGCATCGATTTCGTCTTCCAGATCTGCTCGTATTTGCCGTTTCTTGGATTGCTCACCGTGTTCCTGCCAAACATGAAGGAAGCGCGCAAAGCGCAGGCGGCCGCCTAGATCAGGCGGGTCTGCCGCTGTCACAAAAATGCACCCGCCTGATGACGGGTGCATTTTGTGGGCCATGGCCTTAAGCCTTGAAGAAGGCCAGCAGGTCGGCATTGATGATGTCTGCATGGGTCGTGGCCATGCCGTGCGGGAAGCCCTTGTAGACCTTGAGCTCGCCCTTCTTGAGCAGCTTGATCGTCAGCAGCGCCGAATCGGCGATCGGAACGATCTGGTCGTCGTCTCCGTGCATGACCAGGACAGGCACGTCGATTGCCTTCAGATCCTCGGTGAAGTCGGTTTCCGAGAAAGCCTTGATACAATCATAATGCGCCTTGGTGCCGCCCATCATGCCTTGGCGCCACCAATTGTCGATGACGCCCTGCGAGATGTCCGCGCCCGGACGGTTGAACCCGTAGAACGGACCTGATGGAACGTCGCGGAAGAACTGGGCGCGATTGGCTGCCTGGGCGGAGCGGAAGCCGTCGAACACTTCGATCGGCAGGCCGCCGGGATTGGCGGCAGTCTTGAGCATGATTGGCGGCACCGCGCCGATCAGCACCGCCTTGGCGACACGGCCGCCGGCGCCATAGTTGGCAACATAGCGCGCCACTTCGCCGCCGCCGGTCGAATGTCCGACATGAATGGCATTCTTGAGGTCGAGATAAGCGGCGAGTTCCGCGACATCGGCGGCATAGGTGTCCATTTCGTTGCCGATATCCGTCTGGGTCGAGCGCCCATGGCCACGCCGATCATGGGCAATGACACGGTAGCCTTGTGACAGGAAGAACAGCATCTGGGCGTCCCAATCGTCGCTGCTCAACGGCCAGCCATGATGGAAGACGACAGGCTGCCCGGTCCCCCAGTCCTTGTAGTAAATCTGCGTTCCGTCCTTGGTGGTGATCGTACCGCTGCCGGAGCTGGGCTTGGTTTGCGAGGTCATCTCAATCTCCTTGTGGTTATTTCCGCGATAAACAATATCGCGATAACCATATAGCTAACGCGGCACAAAACCCTTGTCCACAAAAATATGTATCGCGATATCATTTTTCGTGGTATCGAATTGATGCCCATATTGGCAAAAGGAATGCGCCGTGCCTCTCCCGTTGGACAATCAGCTCTGTTTCACGCTCTATGCCACCAGCATGGCGATAAACCGCACCTACAAGCCGATGCTGGACGAGATGGGCATCACCTATCCGCAGTACCTGGTGCTGAACGCACTTGGAGAGGCCGATGGGATGTCGGTCGGCACCATCGCCAACCGGTTGGCTTTGGAATCGAGCACCGTCACGCCGCTGGTGAAGCGAATGGAGCAAGCCGAGCTGGTGACCCGCCAGCGCAGCCAGACCGACGAACGCCAGGTGCAGGTCGACCTGACATCAGCCGGACGCGCGCTGCTGGTCCAATGCAACTGTCTGAACGAGACCTTGGTCGAACGCTCGGGCATGACGCTTGCCGAGCTCGATGCCTTGAACCGGCAGATCCAGGCGCTACGCAACGCGTTGACCAGCGACCGGTAGCCCCTAGGTAGCCGCTTGGCCCAGTCATGGGTTGATTGCAATCAGTACGGCTTTTGAGGGCGGCTAAGCCAAACGTCGGAAAGAGGCCACCATCATGCGGACTTAAGCACGGCAAATGACCGTTTGCGCATGGCCCGCTTTGCCTGGAAACTGGCGGCGGGAGCGGGGCGGCCGACATGGAAGCCCTGGATCTTGTCTATGCCGAATTCGCGCATCAAAGCCATCTGTTCGTCGGTTTCCACCCCTTCGACCAGGATCTTGTGGCCGCGATTTCGAACCAGGGTGATGATGTCCTGCAGCATCGCCTTGCCGCTCAGGGAGCTGCAGTCGTGCAGAAACGATCGGTCGATCTTCACCGTGTCGAAATCGATCAGGCGAAGCCACGAAAGGCCCGCAAAGCCCGTCCCGAAATCATCAAGCCATATCTTGATCCCGAGCAGCTTCAGGTCGCTGATGCAGCGCAGAATGTCCGAGTGCATCTCCATCTCCAGCCCTTCGCTGATCTCGAAGGCCAGCCTGCTGCCGGCGACGCCGGTTTCGCCCAGAATGGTCGCGACAGACGTTGCGAAGCCAGGTGTCTTAAGCTGGATCGGGGAGACGTTGACGCTGACGACACGGACGTGGTCGTCAGCCAGGAGTTCGGCGCACACCGTCCTTATCGCCCAGCGCCCGAGTTCCAGGATTGCGCCGGTTCGCTCGGCGACGGGAATGAACAGGCTCGGCGGAACCGATGTGCCGTCCAGCATTTTGAGGCGCATCAGAGCCTCCACCGCTTCAACCCGGTCCGATTTGACATCCTGGATAGGCTGATAAACCAGTGAAACGAGATTCTGGCCGATCGCGATCTTCAGCAAGGCCGCGATGTTCTCGCTCTCGTCGCTGCTTTGCGGATCGGTTGGATCGAACAGCCGGGCACAATTTCGGCCGCCGGCTTTTGCCAGATAGAGAGCGCGATCGGCCTCGTGGATGATCTTCTCCAGCTTGGCGCCGGTCTGCGTCCTGGTGAATGCGGCGCCAACGCTCACCGTTACGATCGAGACGCCGTCGCGCCGCAGTTCGTGCGTCAGCGCCAGGTTCTCGACCGTGCTGCAAATGGCTTCCGCTATATCCAGTATCTGCTCTTTTTTCTCCATGCGAGCCAGGACGATGAACTCTTCACCGCCATAGCGGCCGATGGAGCCGTTATACTGCTTGATCATGTCGCTAAGGGCATTGGCGACATGGATCAGGCAGCGGTCGCCTTCCTGATGGCCGTAGCAGTCGTTGAATTTCTTGAAGAAGTCCACGTCGATGAGGATCGCCCCGAAGCTGGTACCGACCTTTTGCCAATCGCTCCAGTAGTCCCGCAGCTTCTCGTCGATCGCGCGCCGGTTCTCCAGACCCGTCAGCGGATCGGTCCGCGACAACCTCAGCAGGGCCTTGCCGCGTTCGGTCGCCTCATTGTGCTGGATCTTGGCTTCCAGGGCATTCAGAAAGACGTTGTAGCGTTCCTCATTCAGTTTCCAGTTCACATACGAGGTGAACGTGAAACAGGATATATAGAAAGCCCCGAATACCATTTTGTATGTAAGGGTTGAAGGAACGAAGTAATTTACGATGTAAAGTATACACAATATTATTGCCGAGGTTACGATAGAAAGCTTGAAATTGAACGTAAAGAAAAGATTTGCGCTCATCATGAATATGGTCCCAAAGACCATGTAGTAAGAGACGCTTTCCTTGTCCGCGCCAAGAACCGCTGGGCACAACCAACCAACATAGCCGAAGATGATGGCTCCGGCGCAGGTCACGTCGAGCCATTCCGTTCCAATCCCCCGGCGAAGCTGTGCTTCGAGGATCAAAAGCGCGCTCAAGCCGACTGCGAAGCGCGCCGTGATCGTGTAGGCGGCAACATCCGGGATCAGCAGCAGATCCGTTGCCGAAAACAAGAGATAGATCGCAACCGCAATCCAGAGCCCTGGCCTGGCTTCTCCTCTTCGCGTCGCCTGCGCTTCGGTGCGGTAAAGGGTGCGGAGCTCGTCGGCGCTCAGTTCATAGCGCGGCTCGTACGGCTCCGCATCAACCGTATCGACCAATACGGAGGACAGGTGTTCGTTCATCACAATAGACCCCGTTTGAAAGGGATTTTGTTTTCCGAACTCATTTCCAGCTTCTGCCCCCACGCGGGCCGGCTCCTTTGGGACGCGACGGCGATTGCGACGCCGGGCAAACAAATGCAATCGCGCAAGACAAGTTTCCGTTAACTCGAACCCGGAATTCGGGCCGGAAGCCGTCTAAAGAGGAACATGGTTGGCGGGAAATTAATCATAACGATAAAATGCCGTCAGCCCGACATTGGCAAATGGAGCATTCTACGCAATAAGTTAACCGACTGTTAACTATGGAGTGATGGCGTGCAGACCGTTCTTGATGGCAAAAGCTTGATTACTGCCGCGATGCTCGCCGGCACGCTGCCTCGGGGAAAGCTCGAGCATCACGGCGAAGCGTTCGAAACCGCGCGCGCGGAGCTGGCGCTCATTCTCCACGCGACACAGCAGCAGATCGAACAGGACAAGAACCCCGCCGAGATCGTCGGTCGCTTGCTGTCCTTCCTCAATGGCCTGCATTCCAAGGTTCATCCCGACGTCTGGCATGCGTTGATACCGGTGGCGCAGAACCATCCGATCCTGAAGTATTTTCTCGAGGATCCGCTGACGCACTGGTCCTTCACCAAGCCCAGGGGCTATTCCGGCGACGCGCAGTTGCTTGATTACATCTATTGCGATCCGCACGTGGCAGAGAGCGTGGCCAACGCCTCGGAGATCGGCAAGGCGCTCTATAGCCATACCCAGAACGTACCCTCATGCGTCGCGGCACGGGAACGACGCGACCTCCTGACCCGATATGTCGACGAGATTGCGGTCAAGAATGGACCGCAAACCGAGGTCCTGGCGATCGCGGCCGGCCATTTGCGGGAGGCCAATCGCTCGGTCGCTTTGACGGAGGGCCGTCTCAAGCGCTGGGTTGCGCTCGATCAGGATCCCCAGAGCGTTGGGCTGATCGCGCGCGACTTCCAGGGCACCGCGGTCGAAGCCATCGACGGCTCGGTGCGAACCGTGCTCACGCGGGGTCACAAGCTCGGCAAGTTCGATTTCATCTATGCCTCCGGCCTTTACGACTACCTCGCCCACAACGTCGCGGTGAAACTCACGAAGACCTGCCTGCAGATGCTGAAGCCGAACGGGACGTTCCTGTTTGCCAACTACGCCGAGGGCACGCCTGACGCCGGCTACCGGGAGACATTCATGGACTGGGTGTTGCTGCTGCGATCGGAGGTCGATATGTGGAACATCGTCAATGCCAGCGTCGACCGCAACACCGTCGAGGCGCGGGTGTTCTTCGGCGAGAACCGCAACGTGCTTTATGCCGTCATCGAAAAGCGCGGATAGCGACCGCCTGGACTGCACCAGGCTGGGCGTGCCTTTGGCTTGCACCTCCGGCCGCCTTCCGCTATAGAGCCGCCACCCGCGTAGACACCCTTGGAGGCAACGCGGCGGAAGGCCGCCTTCCCGCATGATCCCGAAAAGTGGATTCCGGTTTTCGGACCAGATCATGCATGGGTATGTCGGCTTTCGACGTTTACGGTCCAGGCACTCTGCCAACCGTGAGCGCTCCAGTAAACCGAAAGGAAATGCCATGAGCCACGACACTTACGAGCTCAAGGCCGAAGCACGCGAACAGGTCGGTAAGGGGTCCGCCCGTGCAGTTCGCCGCAACGGTAAAGTGCCTGCAGTAATCTATGGTGACAAGCAGCCTCCCCTGGCTATCGCGCTCACCTACAAGGATATCTACTACAAGATCCATGGCGGTGGGTTTCTGACCACGATCGCCACGATCGATGTCGACGGCAAGAAGATCCAGGTCCTGCCGAAGGACTTCCAGCTCGACCCGGTCAAGGATTTCCCTGTCCATGTCGACTTCCTGCGCATCGGCAAGGACACCGAAGTCAATGTCGACGTGCCTGTCCACTTCATCAACGAGGACAAGTCGCCCGGCATCAAGCGCGGCGGCGTGCTCAACATCGTGCGTCACGAAGTCGAGTTCCACTGCCCGGCCAATGCGATCCCGGAGTTCATCACCGTCGATCTCACCGGCGCCAACATCGGCGACTCGATCCACATCTCGGCGGTCAAGCTGCCGGCTGGCGTCAAGCCTGTGATCTCCGACCGCGACTTCACCATCGCGACCATTGCCGGTTCGTCGGCGATGAAGCCGGAGACGGAAGAGACGGCTGAAGCGGCTGCAACTGAAGCGGCTCCTGCCGCCGACGAGAAGTAACTCTTTCACGCCCGGAGCAGGCGATGCTGCTGTTTGCAGGTCTCGGCAATCCGGGCGCGAAATACGCTGACAACCGCCACAATGTCGGTTTCATGGCGGCGGACGCAATCGCCCGCCGCCATTCCTTTTCGCCCTGGTCGAAGAAATTCCAGGGCCTCATTTCCGAGGGCACGCTCGGCGGCGAAAAAATCGTCCTGATCAAGCCGCAGACCTTCATGAACCTGTCCGGCCAGTCGGTCGGCGAAGCACTGCGCTTCTACAAGCTCGAGCTTTCCGCGCTCACCGTCTTCTATGACGAGATCGACCTTGCCGAAGGCAAGCTGCGCATCAAGACCGGTGGCGGCGCCGGCGGCCACAACGGCATCCGGTCGATCGACGGTCATATCGGCAATGGCTATCGCCGCGTGCGCATCGGCGTCGGCCATCCCGGCGTCAAGGAAATGGTCCAGCACCATGTGCTCGGCAATTTCGCCAAAGCCGACCGCGAATGGCTCGACCCGCTGCTCGACGCGATCGCCGATAATGCCGCCATGATCGTCAAGGGCGACGAATCCGGCTTCATGAATAAGGCCAGTCTCGCCGTCCAGGGCAAGGCCGGGCCGGAGCCCGAAAAGCCAGCGCAGAAGCAGTCGGCGCACAAGCAGCAAAGTCATGTCCGCCAAGCACGGCCTCAACAGCCGGTGGTCAAGCTGCCGGAAAGCGGTCCAATGGCCGCCATGCTGAAGAAGCTGTTCGGCGGCAAGGACTGAGCATCAAGGGGACCGAAGGGCTTGACGTTGATCACCCCTATCGCCCATAGCCCTGATCAAATTTCTATTTTCCCGATAGGACCGAACAAAAATGGGTTTCAAATGCGGCATCGTTGGCTTGCCCAACGTCGGCAAGTCGACGCTTTTCAACGCGTTGACCAGAACGGCTGCGGCGCAAGCCGCCAACTATCCATTCTGCACCATCGAACCGAACACCGGCGAGGTGGCGGTGCCAGATCCGCGCCTGCAGAAGATCGCCGCGATCGCCAAGTCGAAGGAGATCATTCCAACTCGCATCTCTTTCGTCGACATTGCCGGCCTGGTGCGCGGTGCCTCGAAAGGCGAAGGGCTGGGCAACCAGTTCCTCGCCAACATCCGCGAGGTCGACGCCATCGTGCATGTGCTGCGCTGCTTCGAGGATGACGACATCACCCATGTCGAGGGCCGCATCGACCCCGTCGCCGATGCCGAGACGGTCGAGACCGAGCTGATGCTTGCCGACCTCGACAGCCTAGAGCGCCGCATCGTGCAGATCCGCAAGCGCGCCGGCAGCAAGGACAAGGAAGCGACGACCGTGCTGCCGTTGATGGAGGCAGCGCTCGAACTGCTGCAGGCCGGCAAGCCGACCCGCATCCTGCTCAAGGGTATTTCGGCCGAAGATTTGCGCATCCTGCAGGGCCTGAACCTTCTGACCTCGCATCCCGTGCTCTATGTCTGCAATGTCGCGGAGGCCGACGCCGCCACCGGCAACGAACACACCAGGGCCGTGGAAAAGATGGCCACCGCCCAGGGCGCCGGCACAGTGGTGATCTCGGCGGCGATCGAAGCCGAGGTCGCGCAGCTCTCGGACGAGGAAGAGATGGAATTCCTGTCCTCGCTCGGCCTCGACGAGCCAGGCCTCAACAAGGTCATACGCGCCGGCTACGACCTGTTGCACCTCATCACCTATTTCACCGCCGGGCCGAAGGAGACGCGCGCCTGGACCATCCATAAGGGCGACAAGGCGCCACAGGCCGCCGGTGTCATCCACACCGATTTCGAGCGCGGCTTCATCCGCGCCCAGACCATGTCCTACAACGACTTCGTCACACTGGGCGGCGAAGTGGCGGCCAAGGAAGCCGGCAAGGCGCGCGACGAAGGCAAGGAATATGTCGTCCAGGACGGCGACGTGCTGTTGTTCAAGTTCAACACTTGATGCCCTGAAGCGGTCGAGAACATCCCGGCAAGCTGTCGGCGAAGTTCCTCGATACATGCTTCCAGGCGCCGGCGGCCATCCGCCCGCCGGCCGCTTGTCTTGATTTTGTCACGTCACAGGTCTAAGCGGCAGACGCACGGTCGGCGCTGACGTCGAGAACCCGTGCAATCCAACACGACGCGTCAATCCGAACGCACCCTTTGGCCCCAGCAAGGGATATCAGGCGATGATCAAGGCCTTCGTCGTGGACAATGACCGCCTGCGCGTCGTCGACGATCTCCTGGCAAACAGCGAGACCATCGTCTGGGCGGACCTGTTCAACCCGACAAAGGAAGAGGAAGCGACGATCGAGAGCTGGCTCGGCGTTGCCATTCCGACGCGCGAGGAGATGGAGGAGATCGAGATTTCGAGCCGCCTCTATGTCGAGGACGGCGCCTATTTCATGACCGCCACCCTGCCCGCCCAGACCGAAATCGACGATCCCTTGATGTCGCCCGTTACCTTCGTGCTGGCCGGCACAAGGCTGATCACGGTGCGCTACCACGAACCGAAAGCTTTCAAGACCTTTCCGCAGCGCGCCGAAAAGGTGGCGACCGGCTGCACCAGCGGCGACACCATTCTGATCGGCTTGCTGGAGGCGATCGTCGATCGTCTCGCCGACATTCTGGAACGCGCCGGCCGCGACATCGAGGCGATCTCGCGCGATATCTTCGAGGCGCGGTCGACCAAGGTTTCCAAGCGCAACCGTGATTTCCAGGAGTTGCTGAAAGCCATCGGCCGCAAGGAGGACATTGCCTCCTCGATCCGCGACAGCCTGATCTCGCTGCAGCGCCTGGCAGGCTTCTTCGCCCATGCCTCGACCCGCACCAAGATGAGCAAGGACACCAAGGCGCGCATCAAGACGCTGTCTCGCGATGTGCTGTCGCTCGCCGACCACGCCACCTTCCTGTCGCAGAAGATCTCCTTCCTGCTAGACGCCACGCTCGGCATGATCTCGATCGAGCAGAACGCCATCATCAAGATCTTCTCGGTCGCCGCCGTCATCTTCCTGCCGCCGACTTTGGTCGCCTCGATCTACGGCATGAATTTCGACATCATCCCCGAGTTGAAATGGCAACTTGGCTATCCCTTCGCCATCGCCATGATGGTGCTGTCGGCGATCCTGCCCTTCTGGTACTTCCGCCGCCGCGGCTGGCTCTGAGTGGCCTTGTCGATCGGCTGCCACAGGCTGGCGCAGTAAAAATCGCTTGACCAAATGAACGCCGGCCTGCATCCGGAAATCCCGATCCTGGGGATCGTGGGTCGACAAGCCGGATTCCAGACCATGACTGCAGAGATAAAAACATGGGCCTATGAGGACTTCATCGAGGGCGCATCGATCGACCTCGGCTCCAAGCTCGTGAGTGCCGCCGAGATCGTCGAATTTGCCGGAGAATTCGACCCGCAGCCGATGCATCTCGACGAGGAAGCCGGCAAGGCCAGCATCCTCGGCGGGCTGGCCGCCTCGGGCTGGCACACCTGCGCCATGTTCATGCGCATGCTCTGCGACGCCTTCCTGCTGGACTCGACCTGCCAGGGCGCGCCCGGCGTCGATCAGGTCAAATGGAAGAAACCGGTCCTGGCCGGCGACCAACTGACCGGCACCCTGATGGTTGTTGCCAAGCGCCTGTCGAAATCGAAGCCGCAACTCGGCTTCGTCACCATGCGCAGCGAGCTGTTCAACCAGCGTGGCGAAAGCGTCTTCGAGCTCGAGAACTCCGTCATGTTCCTCACGCGCGATGCCGCGGGGAGCCAAGCATGACACTGGACGAGTTCTTCCGTATCGGCACCACCGTCACGCTCGGCTCGCACACATTCGAGCCCGAGGCGATCAAGGCCTTCGCCCGCAAATATGACCCGCAAATCTTCCATATCGACGAGGAGGCCGCGAAGAAGAGCGTGCTCGGCGGCCTCTGCGCGTCCGGCTGGCACACGGCCGCGACCTGGATGAAACTCAATCTGGAAAACCGCATGGACGCCGAGATCGCTGCGTGGAGCGGTCCCGGTCCGGTGCCGGAATTCGGCCCCTCGCCCGGCTTCAAGAACCTGAAATGGCTGAAGCCGGTCTATGCCGGGCAAACCATCACCTTCACGCGCACCGCACTGTCGCACCGCCCAATCGCCTCACGTCCCGGCTGGCGGCTGCTGGCGCTGCGATGCGAGGCTTCCGATGAGACCGGCGCCAAGGTGCTGGAGTTCGAAAGCGCCGTGCTGGTGAAGGCTGAGTAGGTTCTTCCTTCGCCCCGTTTACGGGGAGAAGGTGCCCGAAGGGCGGATGAGGGGCGGCGCCAGCGCTGGTGTCTCGCGTTGCCTTCCCGGCCCTTCGCTATCGCTCCGGACGTTCGAGCCCTTTGAAAGGTGGACTTTCAATTTGCCCTCGGCAAACGGGTCTCAGTGTCCCTCAAACCCTATCAGCGTCCGCACCGGCACGCCAAGCGCCTCCAGTTTGGCACGGCCGCCCAAATCCGGCAGGTCGATGACGAAACAGGCGGCGAGGATGTCGGCGCCGATCTGGCGCAGCAGCTTGACCGCCGCTTCCGCGGTGCCGCCGGTGGCGATCAGATCGTCGACCAGGATCACCTTCTCGCCCGGAGCAATGCCGTCCTTGTGCATCTCCATCTCGTCCAGCCCATATTCCAGGCTATAGGCGACGCGCACCGTCTCGTAGGGCAGCTTGCCTTTCTTGCGGATCGGCACGAAGCCGGCCGAGAGCTGATGGGCGACGGCGCCGCCAAGGATGAACCCGCGTGCCTCGATGCCGGCGATCTTGTCGATCTTCTGGCCGGCGTAGGGATGTACCAGTTCGTCGATAGCGCGGCGGAAGGCGCGCGCATTGCCGAGCAGCGTGGTGATGTCGCGAAACAGGATGCCGGGCTTGGGATAATCCGGAATGGTGCGGATCGCGGCGAGCAATGTGTCTTCGAGGGAGGATTTCATGGGTCGAGATTACCTGAAACGGAGGTTGTTGCGCGACAATTGTTCGATCGAACTGCAGCCCATCAGCTTCATGCCGCGTTCGATCTCGACCCGCATCTGCTCAAGCGCCCGTTCGACGCCGGGCTGGCCCGCCGCCGCGAGCGGGAACAGATAGTAGCGTCCGACGCCGACGGCCTTGGCACCGAGCGACAGCGCCTTCAGCACATGCGTGCCGCGCTGCACGCCGCCATCCATGATGACGTCGATCCTGTCGCCAACGGCATCGACGATCTCGGCAAGCTGGTCGAACGCCGCCCGCGAGCCATCCAGCTGCCGCCCGCCATGGTTCGACAGCACGATGCCGCTGCAGCCGATGTCGACGGCGCGTCTTGCATCCTCCACAGACATGACGCCCTTGAGGCAGAACGGACCCGACCAAAGCTTGACCATCTCGGCGACATCGTCCCACGTCATCGACGGGTCCAGCATCTCGGTGAAGTAGCGGCTGATCGACATCGTGCCGCCGCCCATGTCGACATGCTCGTCGAGCTGCGGCAGCTTGAAACCCTCATGGGTGAAATAATTGATCGCCCAGGCCGGCTTGAGCGCGAACTGCGCCATTCCGGCCAGATTGAGCTTGAAGGGAATGGCAAAGCCAGTGCGTTTGTCGCGCTCGCGATTTCCTCCGGTGATGCTGTCGACGGTCAGCATCATCACCTCGACGCCGACCGCCTTTGCCCGCTGCATCATCGCCCGGTTAAGGCCGCGATCCCGATGGAAATAGAACTGGTAGACCTGCGGGCCGCTGCTGATGCTGCGCGCCTCCTCGAGGCTGACGGTGCCAAGCGACGAGACGCCGAACATGGTGCCATACTTGGCCGCGGCCTTGGCGACCGCGCGCTCGCCCTGATGGTGGAACAGGCGCTGCAAGGCGGTCGGCGAGCAATAGAACGGCACCGCCAGCTTCTGGCCCATGACCGTCACCGACATGTCGACCTCGCTCACCCCGCGCAGCACGTTGGGAACCAGATCGCAGGTCTCGAAGCTTTCGGTGTTGCGGCGGTAGGTGACCTCATCGTCCGCCGCGCCGTCGATGTAATTGAAGATCGGGCCCGGCAGCCGCTGCTGCGCCATCCGCCGGAAATCGGAAAAGTTGTGACAGTCGCTGAGCCGCATCATCGAAATCCAAAAGCCATGGCGGGACGAGCTTCTCGCCACCGTTCGATGCGTCGAATATCAACCTCATGCCGCCATGCCAACGGACTAATTGCCGAACTTCCGCCTAAGCACTGGCGCAGACAAAAAAGGGGCGCCTTAAGCGCCCCTTCCCGTCTAAGTCCGGCTGACGAGGATTACATGCCGAGATCGGAACGAAGCTCGGCCCTGGCCACTTCATATTCAGCCCTGAAATCGTCCCGATTGAGCAGGACCGCGGCAATGACGCTGCCGGAAATCCTGCCCATCTCGACATCGGACGCAAAATGGATGCCGCCAACCACACGGTTGTGAGCGTATTTGCTCGCACGTGCCATGATCTCGGCGCGCTTTTCCGGAACCATGTCGGACAGAATGATGCCCATCATCGTGCCGACGGTGGCGTGTCCGGAAGGCCAGGAACCGGAGCTCGACAGCTTGACCGCAGGCTTGACGAGATCGCTGAGCTGATGCGGGCGCGGGCGCTTCCAGACATCCTTGGCCGGATCGACGACAGCGCCTTCGGTAGCCACCACGCGATCGAAGAAGGCGCTGAATTTCGGCAGCGTTTCCTTGTTGAATTTCGGCCCCATGACGTCGGCAAAGCGCCAGACATTCTCCTCGGCATCGGCCGCCGCGCTGGCGACCATCTCCGGGGTGCGCGTGACCTGCAAAGTCAGCACCTCGCCGAGTTCGGCCTTGGTCTGCGCCGAATCGTTTGCCGGCGGCGGCGGCAGGATCATCGTCAGGTCGACGTCCTTGTTGGTGACGAAGGGCTGGGCGTCCTCTGCTTGCGCGGCCGAGCCGACGATGAGCAGCAACAGGCCTGCCGCGAGCGATGCGTATCTTTTCATGAATGCGATCCTTTGATGAGAGCAGCACAGGATCGCCGGATGCGGTGACGGCCATGTGACATGACCAGTCTCCGGAAATGCAAAAGGGCGCCTCTCGGCGCCCTTCGCGATCACTTGATTGTGTAGCCTAGTGGGCCACGCCTTCCCACACCTTGCGCTTGGTGAGATAGACCAGCGCGCCGAACAAAAGCAGGAACACCAGCACGCGAAAGCCGGTCTTCTTGCGGTCTTCCATATGCGGCTCGGCCGCCCACATCAGGAAGGCGGAAACGTCGCGGGAGTACTGGTCGACCGTCTGCGGCGCGCCGTCATCATAGGTCACCTGGCCGTCGGAGAGCGGGTTGGGCATCTTCAGCGACACGCCCGACATGAAATAAGGGTTGTAGTGGGTGCCTTCCGGGATGACCATGCCGGCAGGCGGTGTCTCGTTATAGCCTGTCAACAGCGAGTGGATATAGTCGGGGCCGCCCGCGTCATACTGGGTGAAGATGTCGAAGACGAATTGCGGAAAGCCGCGCTCGACGCCGCGCGCCTTGGCCAGCAGCGACATGTCGGGCGGAGCAGCACCACCATTGGAAGCGGCGGCCGCTTCGTCGTTTGCGAACGGTGGCGGGAAGTGGTCGGACGGCTTGCCGGGACGATCGAACATGTCGCCGGCATCGTTGGGACCGTCATGGATCGTGTACTCGGCCGACAGCGTCTTGATCTGCGCATCGGAATAGCCGAGGTCCGACAGCGTGCGGAACGCCACCATGTTCATCGAATGGCAGGCCGCGCAGACTTCCTTGTAGACCTTGAGGCCGCGCTGCAGCTGCGCCTTGTCATAGGTGCCGAACGGGCCGGTGAAGCTCCAGTCCATTTCCTTCGGCTCGTGGATCGGGAAATGCGTCGGCGCGGCGGCGTTGTGCGCCTCTTCGGCGGCGATCGCCCAAGTGCCCGCCGACCCGATGCCGACGGCCACGAGGCCGACCAGCGCCAGCGAGGTGAGAATCTTTTTCATGCCAAATCCCCTTAGATTCTCTACCCGCTCAGCCTTTGGTTTCCGGCGCCGCCGTAGCGCCCGCCGGATGTCCGCTGCCGCCCTTGTTCTTCTCGAGGACCGCCTCGGTGATCGAGTTCGGCAGCCGTCGCGGCGTCTCAATCAGGCCGAGCACCGGCAGCGCGATCAGGAAGAAGGCGAAGTAGAACAATGTCGCCATCTGCGCCATGAACACATAGCTGCCTTCGGCCGGCTGCGAGCCCAGCCAGCCAAGCAGGATGGCATCGGCCACGAACAGCCAGAAGAACAGCTTGTACCAGGGCCGGTAAACGGCCGAGCGTACCTTCGAAGTGTCGAGCCACGGCACCAGGAACAACATGACGATGGCGCCGAACATGCACAGCACGCCGCCGAGCTTGGAGTTGATCGGCCCGACATTGAAGGTGATGGCGCGCAGGATCGCGTAGAACGGCAGGAAGTACCATTCGGGCACGATGTGGGCCGGCGTCTTCAGCGGGTTGGCGACGATGTAGTTGTCGGGATGGCCGAGATAGTTCGGCAGGTAGAAGACGAAATAGGCGAAGAAGAACAGGAACACGATCATGCCGAACGCGTCCTTGATGGTCGCGTAGGGGGTGAAGGCGACAGTGTCGGTCTTCGACTTGACCTCGATACCCGTCGGGTTCGACTGGCCCACGACATGCAGCGCCCAGATGTGCAAAACGACGACGCCGGCAATCATGAACGGCAACAGATAGTGCAGCGCAAAGAAGCGGTTCAGCGTCGGGTTGTCGACGGCAAAGCCGCCGAGCAGCAGCTGCTGGATCCAGTCGCCGACCAGCGGAATGGCGCTGAAGAAACCCGTGATGACGGTGGCACCCCAGAAGCTCATCTGGCCCCATGGCAGCACGTAGCCCATGAAGCCGGTCGCCATCATCAGGAGATAGATGATGCAGCCGAGGATCCACAGCAGCTCGCGCGGCGCCTTGTAGGAGCCGTAATAGAGGCCACGGAAGATGTGGATGTAGACGGCGACGAAGAAGAACGAGGCGCCGTTCGAATGCATGTAGCGCAGCAGCCAGCCCGAATTCACGTCGCGCATGATCTTCTCGACCGAGCCGAAGGCGAGATTGGTGTCGGCCGTGTAGTGCATGGCCAGCACGATGCCGGTCAGCATCTGCGCCACCAGCATGATCGACAGGATGCCGCCAAACGTCCAGGCGTAGTTGAGGTTGCGCGGCACCGGATAGGCGACGAAGCTGTCATAGACCAGCCGCGGCAGCGGCATACGGGCGTCGAACCAGCGTCCGAGACCGGTTTTGGGCGTATAGGTCGAGTGTCCCTCGCTCATCGAAATGTCCCCTGCCTCAACCGATAAGGATCTTGGTATCGGAAATGAACTTGAATACCGGCACCGCCATGTTCTCAGGCGCCGGGCCTTGGCGGATGCGTCCGGCCGTGTCGTAGACCGAGCCGTGGCATGGGCAGAACCAGCCGCCGAAATCGCCTTCCTGGCCGAGCGGAATGCAGCCGAGATGGGTGCAGACCTGAACCATCACCATCCAGGCTTCCTTGCCGGGTGTGGTGCGGTTGGCGTCGGTCGCCGGTGCATCGGCCGGCAGATTGGCGTTGCGGGCGATCGGGTCCTTGAGATCGGCCAGCTTGACGGCCTCGCCGTCCTTCATTTCCTGTTCAGTGCGGTTGCGGACCACGACCGGCTTGCCGCGCCATTTGACGATCAGCGACATGCCCGGCGTCAGCGAGGCGACGTCGACTTCGACGGAAGCGAGCGCCAGCGTCGAGGCATCGGGGCGCATCTGGTCGATGAACGGCCACGCGAAGGCACCCGCGCCGACCACTGCGGCCATGCCGGTGGCGACGTAGAGAAAATCACGACGGTTGGGATCCTGGGTGTCGGTTGCGCTCACGGGTGCCTGATCCTTTCGCCTCTTCCGTGCCGGTGGCTGAGCCTTGTTCCCCGCTCAATTACGCCAACCCGACAGCGCATGGCGAACAGGCTTGCGAATTCCTCCGGCATTTGGACTTCGGTTTATGCGTGAAGCCCGTTTTTGTCCAGACGGGTGAAGGCACAAGGGCAGATTGTCGCGGGGACAAAATCCGCCACCGCTCAACGCGACGCCGGATAGCCGCCAAACATCGCTAAACAACCGGGAAACAACCGCAAATCCGACGCCCCTGTTCGGCTCGACACAAGGCGCCAGCCGGGTCTATCCTTGCCATCATGGCACACGTCATAGACCGCGACACCTGGTCTGTTCGCTCCGACCATTGGAAGGGCGAATTGCAATGTGGCGCCTACGGCTCCAACTCCTGCCTGATCTTCAACTATTTGCCTGGCGTCGGCGGCGGCCCCCGCCTGCACACGCATCCCTACGCGGAGATCTTCATCATCCGCCAGGGCACCGGCCTGTTCACTGTCGGCGACCAGGAGATCGAGGCATCCGCCGGCCAGATCCTGATCGTGCCGCCCAACACGCCGCACAAATTCACCAATCTCGGCCCAGGCCCGCTGGAGACGACCGACATCCATGAAAACGGCAGCTTCATCACCGAATGGCTGGAGTGACCCCTATTTCGCGCCGAGCCTGGCCAGCACCGCTTTCGGGATGTTGTATTCACGAATGACGGCATCGTGCTTGCGCAAGCCGCACAGCTCGCGCTGGATGAAATAGCCATGCACCGCCTCGGCGGCATCCTTGAGCAGCCGGGGGCGCAGTTGCTCGTCGGCATTGTCGCGCAGCCTGGCCAGCGTTTCCTCTACCCGCTGGCCGGCGCGGCCAAGTGCTGCCGCCTTTTCCGCCAATATTTCATGGCCGAGCGCGTCGAAGGCGGCTTCAGCGGCCGAGCCGCCGGCAAGATGAGATGGCGGACGCAAGGACATTTCAGTCTCCTTTCGCGAAAACCATGCGGTGAGTGACGAATTCTTCGCCTTCCACGTGCGTAAATCCAAGCCGTGCGTAAAAACCAAAAGCCTCTTGCGGCGCGCGGGTGTTCAGCGCGGCGAAATGGTGACGTGCCCTGTCGATAACGGTTTCGATCAGCATCCGGCCAAGGCCGGCGCGACGGTGACGCGCACTGACGAACAGGTGCCGGACCCGGCCGTGGTTCCTGGCCTCGAAATAGGGATCGATGTTCAACCCGCACACGCCGGCGAGTTCCCTTCCATCCCAGGCTCCGTACAGCGCCTCGCCCCGTTTCAGGAACTTGTTGCGGCCACTTGCCCAGCCATCCGCCAGGCGCACCAGCATCCAGTAGCCTTCCTGCCGGCTCTCTTCCTTCAGCGTGTCGAAAGCCGGCATGGTCGGCCGGAGCCGCTTGAGAACGTAGCCGACCTCTGAGATGGCGCCTGTTGATCCACCCATGGAGCTACTCCGCCGGGCGTGTCTCTTCGAGCACGCTGTCCTCGTGATAGAGAAAACCGCCGGACTGCCGCTTCCACAGCCGCGCATAGAGCCCCTCGAGTGCTACCAACTCGTCATGCGTGCCCTGTTCGACGATGCGGCCGCCGTCGAGCACCACCAGTCGGTCGAGTGCCGCGATCGTCGACAGCCGGTGGGCGATGGCGATGACCGTCTTGTTTTCCATCAGCCGCGTCAGATTCTCCTGGATCGCCGCCTCGATGTCGGAATCGAGTGCGGAGGTCGCTTCGTCGAGGATCAGGATTGGCGCATCCTTGAGAAACACGCGGGCGATCGCCACGCGCTGGCGCTGTCCGCCCGACAGTTTGACGCCGCGCTCGCCGACAAAGGCTTCGTAGCCGGCGCGTTCCCTGTTGTCGCGCAAGGTCAGGATGAACTCGTGCGCCTCGGCCTTTTTCGCCGCAGCGATCACCTCCGCATCGGTCGCATCTGGCATGCCGAGCTTGATGTTGTCGCGCAGTGAACGGTGGAACAGCGCCGTGTCCTGGCTGACGACGCCGATATTGCTGCGCAGCGAATTTTGCGTGACATCGGAGACGTCCTGGCCATCGATCATGATGGAGCCGCCCTCCAGATCGTAGAGCCGCAGGATCAGGTTCGCGAGCGTCGTCTTGCCGGCGCCCGACGGTCCAACCAGCCCGACCTTCTCGCCCGGCTTGACGACAAGGTCGATGCCGTTCAGCACGCCGAACCCTTTGCCGTAGTGGAACTCGACGTTGTTCACCTCGATACGCCCGCCTGCCACCACGAGTTCCTTGGCGTCGGGCGCGTCGGTGAGGCCGAGCGGCTGCGAAATCAGCGCCTTGGAGTTCTCCAGCACGCCGAGGTTTCGCAAGATGCTGTTGAGCTGCATCATCAGCCGGCCGAGCAGCATGTTGAGCCGCAGCACCAGCGACAGGGTGAAGGCGACCGCGCCGACGGTGATCGAGCCCTCGACCCAGAGATAGACGGCAAAGCAGCCGATTGCCGTGATCATGATGCCCGACAGCGTCGTCAGCGCCATGCGCACGCCGGTCAGCCGGCGGGTGAACGGGCGCAATGCGTCGAGGTAGATGTCGAAACCGTTCCTGATGTAGCGGTCGTCGCCGTCGGCCGAGAACAGTTTCAGCGTCTGCACGTTGGAATAGGAATCGACGATGCGGCCGGTGATCATCGAGCCGGCCTCGGCGGTTTCCTCGGCATGCTTGCGGATTGCCGGCAAGTAGAGCTTGGCCAGCCAAGCGAAAGCGGAAATCCAGATCACCACCAGCACCGCCAGCCTGAGATCGAGGCCTGCGACCAGCGCCAGCGTCGTCACCGTGTAGACGATCATGAACCAGACGACTTCGATGAAGCTTTCCATCAGGTCGCCGGTGGCTTGCCCCGCCTGCCAGACCTTTGTCGCGATGCGGCCGGCGAAATCGTTCTGGAAAAAGGCGTAGGACTGGCGCGAGACATGCCGGTGTGCCTGCCAGCGCACCAGATTGTAGAAGCCCGGCGTGATGGTCTGTTCATCGACCAGCGCCGACAGACCGACGACGACGGTGCGGATGACCAGCACCACCACGGCCATGAAAACCAGTTCAGGACCGGCGGCGGCCCACAGTGCGTGCCAGCTGCGCTCGGCGGGAAGCTGGTCGAGAATATCGACGAGCCGCCCGACGAAGTAGAACAGGCCGGCCTCGACCAGCGGCGCGATGCCGCCGATGACCAGCATGGCGAAGAAGGCGAACTTCGCCTGGCCGACATAGTGCCAGAGGAAACCGCCGACGCTGGTCGGTGGCCGAAGATTCGCTGGCTCCCTGAACGGATAGACCCAGTTCTCGAACCAGCGATAGACGGCAGTCATCATGCGGCGGCCATCATTCTGCGGCTTGCCCCTTTGCAAGTGCATCGTTGGCGGGGTCGGCGGGACCGCCCTCAAGCAGGAACCCGCCCGACTGGCGCTGCCAGAGCTGGGCGTAAAGCCCGCCTCGGGCGACGAGTTCCTCGTGCGAACCTTCCTCGATGACACGGCCTTTGTCCATCACCACCAGCCTGTCCATCGCCGCGATGGTTGAGAGCCGGTGCGCGATGGCGATGACGGTCTTGCCTTGCATGAGCTTGTAGAGGTTCTCCTGAATCGCCGCCTCGGCTTCGGAATCAAGCGCCGAGGTCGCTTCGTCAAGGATAAGTATTGGCGCATCCTTCAACATAACGCGAGCAATGGCGATGCGTTGACGCTGGCCGCCGGACAATTTGACCCCGCGGTCGCCGACATGGGCATCGAAGCCCTTCCGGCCACCGGCATCCGAAAGCCCTGATATGAAGTCCAGCGCCTCGGCGCGCCCCGCTGCCTCGACAAGCAGCTCTTCCGAGGCATCGGGCCGGCCATAGAGGATGTTCTCGCGCACCGAACGATGCAGCAGCGAGGTGTCCTGCGTGACCATGCCGATCTGCGCACGCAGCGAATCCTGCTTCACACCGGCGATCTCCTGGCCATCGATCAGAATCCGGCCGGCTTCGAGATCATAGAAGCGCAGCAACAGGTTGACCAGCGTCGACTTGCCGGCGCCGGAACGGCCGACGATGCCGACCTTTTCGCCCGGCTTCACCGCCAGCGACAAGCCTTCGATCACACCCTTCTGCTTGCCGTAGTGGAAGCGGATGTCCTCGAAGCGGATCTCACCCCTGGAAACGCTGATCTCCTTCGCGTCCGGCCTGTCCTCGACAAGGCGCGGCAGCGAGATCGAGGCGATACCGTCCTGCACCGTGCCGATGTTCTCGAACAGGCCCGACATTTCCCACATGATCCATTGCGACATGCCCCACATCCTGAGCACAAGGCCGATGACCACGGCGACCGCGCCGATCGTCACTGCTTGCCCCAGCCACAGCCACAACGCCATCGCGGTGACGGAGAACAAGAGCAATGCATTCAGGATGTAAAGCGAGCCAAAAAGCACTGTCACCAGCCGCATCGACCGGTAGACCGTTTCGAGAAAGCCGGACATGCCGTCTTTGGCGAATGACGCTTCGCGGCGTGCATGGCTGAACAGCTTGACCGTCTGGATGTTGGAGTAGCTGTCGACGACCCGGCCCGTCATGATCGAGCGCGCATTGGCCTGTTCCTCGCCGACCTTGCCCAACCGCGGGATGAAGTAGCGCAGCAAAAGGATATAGCCGACCAGCCAGACGCCTAGCGGCGCGGCCAGCCGCCAGTCGGCCGAGCCGACGATGAGCAGCATGCCGAGGAAATAGACGATAACGTAGTTCAGGACGTCGATCACCTTGATGACGCATTCGCGCACCGCGAGGGCCGTCTGCATCAGCTTTGTCGCGATGCGGCCGGCGAACTCGTCCTGGTAGAAACTCATCGACTGCTTGAGCAGATAGCGGTGCACCTGCCAGCGGATGCGCATGGGATAATTGCCCATCAGCGTCTGCTGGTTGAGAAACGAATGCAGCCATACCGTGCCCGGCAGCGCGAACAGCACGATGAAGGCCATGCCGGCGAGCTTCCAGGCTTCGGTCTGCAGGAAGGTTTCGCGATTCTGCCCCGACAGCCAGTCGACGATGCGGCCGAGAAAGCCGAACATCCATACTTCTGCGATCGCGATGGCCGTCACCAGCACCGCGTCGAAAAGGATATAGGGCCATGCGCCGCGCGTATAATGCAGGCAGAAGGCAACCAGCGTCTTGGGCGGCTCGACCGGTTCCGCTGCGGGGAACGGATCGAGCCTTTTTTCAAACCAGCTAAACAACAACATAGGTTATGCCTGTGAAATGTGTTTGCCGCTTACGCAGCACGTGAGCGTACGAAATCCCCGGAACCCATGGCGTCAAGGGCCGACGGTCTGGAATCACCCGGACCGTCGGCCCTGCTTCGCGCAATATAGGGGCTCGCGGGCTTTTCGCCGACAGCTGTGCCAGACGATCCTGACGACACGGTGCCGCCAGCCCGATTTTTCGCGCCCGGCCGGATCAGCCGGATGATCCGACGCACCAGCGAAGGCCGGCTCAGATCGGGAACCGCGCGCGAAAAATCGACATCCGGCAGCATGCCGCGATGCGGCCGGCGGCGAACCTCGGCGTGAACCGCCGACGAATAGGTGTCGCCGATCAGCAGCGCCCAGGTCGGCAGTCGGTGGATATGCAGGCTCCTCGAGCCAGGTATTCTGTAGGGATCGAACATCGGTCCGTCCTCCGTGTGAAAATCGAGATAAAAAGGCGAAGCAATATCGTCCGCCGGCATTCGGCCGGAGGCATGCTTTGCGTCGGTCCGGACACGACAAGCATCGGTCCGGACAGCTTCAGATGGGGCGTTCAGCCCTTTTGACTTTTTGAAAAACATCGCAGGATTCCTTCGAGAGCCGAAAAATCGTTTCGGCGGGAATCGGTGCGATCAAGTCTTAGAGAGTCAGGAGAATCGTCGTACCGAAACCGCCGGTAGGCAGGTAAGCCCACGAGAGGGGCGCTGGATGTGCATGATCATCATGAATTACCCCTCCATCGGTTCGGGTTGACAATCCTGGCTGTATACCCGACCTCGCAGAAAATGGCCACCCGCAGGTCCAGCAATTTCCAAAACCGCCAAGCCGCTGTGGCCGATCCGCCACTTATTAGAAGGACGCGGAAATGAACTGTCGTCTCCGCATCGCGCTCTACCAGCCTGACATTGCCGGCAACACCGGGACAATCCTGCGCTTCGCCGCGTGCCTCGGACTTGGCGTCGACATCATCGAACCGGCCGGATTTCCGCTCTCCGACAAAGCGCTCAAGCGAGCCGGCATGGACTACCTCGAAATGGCTGCCCTGACCCGGCATGTCGACTGGCATGCCTTCGAGGAATGGCGCAAGGCTGGTTCGCGCCGGCTGGTGCTGCTGTCGACCAAAGCCACGACGGCCTACACCAGCTTCATCTTCGCCGAAGGCGACATACTCCTGTTTGGCCGGGAATCCGCAGGCGTGCCGGATCCTGTCCATCAGGCGGCTGATACGCGGCTGACCATCCCGATGCAGGGTACGGCGCGCAGCATCAACGTCGCGCTCTCCGTCGCCATGGTGGCGGGCGAAGCCGTCCGGCAACTCGGATAATGGCAGTCCGTCTCCCGTCATCTTGACCCAGGCGCACATCGCCTTCTCCTTCGTTTGCACATCCAGGGTTTCTTCGCTACAAGCTCAACTTAACTTGAGGTCAAGCGGAAAAATCGGGGCGGAAAATCAGACATGGCGCCTATAACGGAATTGACGGTCGGCCAGGTGGCCATGCGCAGCGGGGTGGCGGTGTCGGCGCTGCATTTCTACGAGGCCCGCGGCCTGATCCGCAGCCATCGCACGTCGGGCAACCAGCGCCGCTACGGCCGCGATGTGCTGCGGCGCGTGGCGATCATCAAGGTTGCACAGGAGGTCGGCATCTCGCTGGCCGAAATCGGTGCCGCACTTGAATCACTGCCCGAAGGCCGCACGCCGACGCGCGACGACTGGAACCTTTTGTCGACCGCCTGGCGCGACGGGCTCGACCACAAGATCGCCCAGTTGAAGAAACTGCGCGACGGGCTGACCGACTGCATCGGCTGCGGCTGCATGTCCATCGACAAATGCCCGCTGCGCAACAAGGGCGACCGGCTGGCGCGCGAGGGGACAGGGGCAAGAAGGCTGGTTGCTCCGCCTCTCTCAAGGACATCCTAGTCAGCCGCTGGCAACCGCCTGATGGTGAACTCAATCAGGTCGCCCGGCCGCTCGAACCAGCTTTCGATCTCGGTCCAGTAGGCCTGCTTGGGAAAGCGCTCGAACCATTCCTTGGCCTTGAGCCGCGCATCGGAGCGCGGCAGCACGAAGGTCTCTCGCAGGAAACCGTCGCGCGGCATACGCACGCGCTCGGCACGGCTTTGGTCGAGCCTTCTCTTCAGGCCATCCAGCGGCGGTCTTGCCGGGGTGCGCACGAAACAGCTCCTTGCACCTGGCGCATGACCCGAAATCGGAATCGAGTTTCGGAAAGGATCATGCGCAAAACCAAAGTGACTTGACCCTTGCCCTTAAGAGATTAGGGATCGCGCCGGCAAAAGACGAGTCATTTGTGGGACTCGCCGCCCCAACCGGAGACGGCACTTGGAACGACCAGAAATACCGACAGGCCTGCCCGCCGACATCGAACAGAAGAAGATGAAGGCACGGCTGTGGTTCGAGGCGCTGCGCGAACGCATCTGCGCCACTTTCGAGCAGATCGAGCAGGACCTTGGCGGGCCGCTGGCCTCGTGGTCACCGGGCCGTTTCGAAAAGACGCCGTGGGAACGCGACGAGGGCCGTGGCGGCGGCGGTACCATGTCGATGATGCACGGCCGCGTCTTCGAAAAGGTCGGCGTCCACACTTCGACCGTCCATGGCGAGTTCTCGCCCGAATTCAGGAAGCAGATGCCCGGCGCCGAGGAAGACCCGCGCTTCTGGGCATCCGGCATTTCGCTGATCGCGCACCCGTGGAATCCCAACGTTCCGGCCGTGCACATGAACACGCGCATGGTGGTAACATCGCGCCAATGGTTCGGCGGCGGCGCCGATCTGACACCGGTGCTCGATCGCCGCCGCACCCAGGACGACCCTGATACTCTCGCCTTCCATCGCGCCATGCAATTCGCTTGCGAGAAGAATGCCGCGGTCGCCGATTACCCGAAATTCAAGGCCTGGTGCGACGAGTACTTCTATCTGTCGCACCGCAACGAGCCGCGCGGCACCGGCGGCATCTTCTTCGACTGGCTGCATTCGGGCGAGGACAAAGGCGGCTGGAATGCCGATTTCAACTTTGTCCAGGATGTCGGCCGCTCCTTTCTCGTCGTCTACGGTCACCTCGTGCGCGCCAACTTCAACGAGAACTGGACCGATGGCGACCGTGACGAACAGCTCATCCGCCGCGGCCGCTATGTCGAATTCAATCTGCTTCACGATCGCGGCACCATCTTCGGCCTGAAGACCGGCGGCAATGTCGCGTCCATTCTCTCCAGCCTGCCGCCCGAGGTCCGCTGGCCGTAACAAAATGGTGAGCCCTGCGTGAGCCGCATTGATGTCCCATTCGCTTAAAATGGGCATGGAATGTGGCACGCGGTGCGGCGAAAAATTTCTTTTTCGTCTAATAGGCCGTTGAAAAGACTGGCCTATTTGTGGGGCCGGGTCGGGAAGCGCCGGCGGTTCGCCTGCGCGCAATTCCAGGAAAGTGCGAAACGGCTTTCCGACCGGAATTGCGTCAAAGCGAGCCGCGACCCGACGCGACCGGACGGCCCAGACGACGCGGGGCACCTCATAGAGAGGGATGCCCTACTTCCAGGAGTACTTCGCAATGCGCAAGATCATTGTTTCGGCGGCCGCCGCTGCCCTTCTCGCTTCCGGTTCGGTGGCATTCGCCGCCGTCAAGCACACCACCGGAACGATCAAGACCTTTGACGCAACGGCCATGAGTCTGGTCCTCGACGATGGATCGTCTTTTACGCTCTCCAAGACCTTCAAGGATCCTGGCCTGCAGGTCGGTGAAAAAGTCCGTGTCTCATGGGATATGAAGGGCAAGAACAAGGTCGCCGAGGCCGTCAAGGCCGCAAAATGATGGCTTGCCCGCCAGAGCAGGATGAGACGATGTCCGGTCCTGTTTCGGGATAGTGTTAAGAGGGCGGAGCAGCGCTGCTCCGCCTTTTTGCCGTTGACCGCAACCAATGCCGCCCCATCTGTGTTATGCTTCTCACCCGCTCGCGGTCCGCGGATTGAACCCTGGAACTGGACTATGAGCCAAAAAAGTACCGAAGCCTCGACCAGGCTTCACGGAGGAAAAGGAGAAATCTGATGAAGGAATTTCACTGCGGGTCACTCGTGCCCGGCTGTGATTGGCACACGCGTGCCGACGAGGAGGCCGAGGTCATGCGCCGTGCCGTCGAGCACATGCGCGAGACGCATGGCGAGACGGTGATCCGCGAGACGATGATCGAGGCGATCCGCTCGCGCATCGAAAAGAGCCGCGACGCGGCCTGATCTATCCGGCGTTCAAAGCTTCGGCGGCGCGCTTGAGGAGCGCGTCGCGATCAGGGGTAAACCCGGCTTCGACCCATTCCGCCTCGAGATTCCTGAGGATTTCGCCGAGTTTCGGTCCTGGAGTTGCGCCGAGCGCCGTGAGATCGGCACCTTTCAGTGGAAACAACGGCTTTTCCCATTTGGTGGCGAAGGCAAGCAGGCGCGAAAAGCCACCGGCTTCGAGGAGTGCGTCATTGTCCTCGACGGCGCGCACCCTGGCTGCCGCGAGCGACAGCCGCAGCCGGTCGACAAACCCCTGCCGGTCGCCGCGATAGAGCCTTTTCGCCAGTTCGCCCTCGGTCGTCTTCGGTTCGACGGCGGTGGCAAGCGCCCAGTGGCGCAGGCGATCCGCTTCGGCGGTTGAGAATTTGAGCCGCTCGGCGAGCGTCTTCATGCGAGCGGCATCGGGCGGCACGATCGCTTCCAGTCTGAGCAGCGGGTCGGGTGCCCAGCCCAGATCCTTCCCGGCCTTGGCCAACCCATGGATGGCATCGATGCCCCATTTCTCGCTTTCCGGCAGCGCTGCGGTCAAGACGCCTGCCTGCCGCATCCAGAGCAGCGCCCGTGACGGATCGGGCGCCGACAAGAGCTTCTTCAGTTCCGACCAGATGCGCTCGGCCGAAAGCTGGGCCAGCCCTTCCTTAAGCCGGGCGCAGGCTTTCAGCCCTTCGGCGTCCGGCCGTCCATCGCCGTACCAGGCGAAGAAGCGGAAGAAGCGCAGGATGCGCAGATAATCCTCGCGGATACGCGCTTCCGGGTCGCCGATGAAGCGCAGCCGGCGTGCCTCGATGTCGGCAATGCCGCCGACCAGGTCGACAACCCTGCCGTCGGCCTCGGCATAGAGCGCATTGATGGTGAAGTCGCGCCGCTCGGCGTCAAGCTTCCAGTCGCGCCCGAACGACACTTTCGCGCGTCGCCCGTCGGTCTCGATATCGGCGCGCAAGGTGGTGATTTCATAAGGTTTTCCGCCGGCAACCACGGTGATTGTCCCATGCTCGATGCCGGTTGGCACCGCCTTGAACCCTTCCGCTTCGGCGCGGCGGAGGGTTTCCTCCGGCAAGCAGGTGGTGGCGATGTCGATGTCGGCGACGGGCTGGCCAATCAGCGTGTTGCGCACCGCGCCGCCGGCGACTCGCGCCTCTTCACCGCCTTCGGCCAGTGCGAACAGCAGGCGCTGCAGATGCTTGTCGCCGAGCCAGTCGGCCCTGTCCGCGATCGAGACACTCACGCATAGAGCCTTTCATAGAGGGTACGGATGATGCCGGCGGTGACGCCCCAGATGCGCCGGTCGCCGTAAGGCATGTCGTAGAAGAACCATTCGAGATCGTTCCACATACGGCTGTCGCGCTTGTGGTTGGCCGGATCCATCAGGAAGCGCAGCGGCACTTCGAAAGCGGCGTCGACCTCGTCGGCGTTGAGCGTCAGTTGGAAACCGGGCAGCACGATGCCCAGCACCGGCGCGATGCGGTAGCCGCTGCCGGCCACATAGTCGGGCATGCGGCCAATGATCTCGATGCGGTCTCGGCCAAGCCCGATCTCCTCGAAAGTCTCGCGCAGCGCCGCCGCCTCAGGGCTCGGATCGGTCGGATCGATGGTACCGCCGGGAAATGCCACCTGCCCCGAATGGCTGCGCAGCTTTTCAGCCCGCTTGGTCAGGAGAACCGTCGCATCGCCCTCATGATCGACCACCGGGATCAGCACCGCGGCATTGCGCAGCGCCTTGCCCTGGTTGAGGCGCGGATGGCCGGGGTTGAAGCGATGATCGCCATAATCGTCGCCGGCATGCGCATCGGGCTGCACGGCAAAACGCGCGCGAAAATCCGCGGATGAAAACGGCGCCGGCGTCACCTGGTCCATCACGCACTCAGCCGCTTCAACTGGTCCGCCGGCATGATCGGGAACACGGCGCCCTTGGAGCGCACCGCGAACATCGTCTCGCCGCCGATCTCGACCTCCTCGCCATGCCCGACCAGCTCATACATAACCGGCCGCGCCACCAGCGCCTCCAGACGGCCCCGCACCAGCACATAGGGCTTCAATCCGCCGGTCTCGTTCTCGTCGACAAAGCGCAGCGGCCGTTCCGGCCCGGCCTCGACGACATCGCCGACATTGGTGCGGAAGGTGATGGTCTGCGCTTCGCCGCTACCCGAAACGTCCATTTCGACGGCGATGAACGGCGCATCGGCAACGCGGATGCCGACCTTTTCCACCGGTGTCACCAGATAGGTCCTGCCATCGGCGTCCTTGCGCAGCACCGAGGAGAAAAGCTGCACCAGCGGCATGCGCCCGATCGGCGTGCCCAGATAGAACCAGGTGCCGTCGGACTTGATCTCCATGTCCAGATCGCCGCAGAAGTCGGGATTCCAGCGTTCGACGGGTGCCGCGCCCTTGCCGGCACGGGCGGCGCGCGAGATGAGCGCCTCGAGGCCACGCGCCTCGGTGGCATCCGTCAGGCTTTCTTCACGATGTCCCAAGGGTCCCGTCATGGTCACGAAATAGTCACTGTTGTTGCGCTTGTCAGCCTAAGTCTGTGATTTAAGTTTCGACATAGGCGCCACGCGAGGCCGAATCGCGGCAACTTATGGTATGGTGCAGCCGTTGTTCCAGCCATGGTATTCCAACCACAAGGATCGATGCGGCATGAGCGTGATGGTCAAGGAAAGCCCGATCAGCGAAAAGGACATGATCGCAGAAGCCGAAAAGGCGCTTGCCGACATCTCCCGTATCCGCGACGGGGTCGGCCGGGTCATCTTCGGACAGGAAAGCGTCGTCGAGCGCACGCTGGTGGCGCTGCTGGCCGGTGGCCATGCGCTTTTGGTCGGCGTGCCGGGCCTCGCCAAGACCAAGCTGGTCGAAACACTTGGCATCGTGCTCGGCCTCGATTCGCGTCGCATCCAGTTCACGCCGGACCTGATGCCGTCCGATATCCTCGGCTCCGAAGTGATGGAGCAGGACGAAACCGGCAAACGCTCCTTCCGCTTCATCTCCGGGCCGATCTTCGCCCAGTTGCTGATGGCCGACGAGATCAACCGCGCGTCGCCGCGCACCCAGTCGGCGCTGCTGCAGGCCATGCAGGAATACCACGTCACCATTGCCGGCGCCCGCCATGACCTGCCGGCGCCCTTCCACGTGCTGGCAACCCAAAACCCGCTGGAGCAGGAAGGCACCTATCCGTTGCCCGAGGCCCAGCTTGACCGCTTCCTGATGCAGGTGGATATCCTCTATCCCGAAATCGAGGCAGAGCGCCGCATCCTTCTGGAAACCACCGGCATCGAGGACGCGAAAGCCCAGAACGTCCTGCAGCCGGTGCGGCTGAAGGAGATCCAGACGCTGATCCGCCGCATGCCGGTGCCTGAAAGCGTCGTCGAGGCGATCCTGACGCTGGTGCGCTCGGCGCGTCCCGGCCAAGGCAATGCCGAGACAGACAAGAACGTCGCCTGGGGTCCCGGCCCGCGCGCCAGCCAGGCGCTGATGCTGTGCACAAGGGCGCGCGCGCTTTACGACGGACGGCTGGCGCCCTCGGTCGACGACGTCCGTGCGCTGGCCGAGCCGGTGCTGCAGCATCGCATGGCGCTGACCTTCGCCGCCCGCGCCGAAGGCACCAGCGTGCGTGACGTGGTGGCGAAACTCGTGAAAGGGATTTGATGCCGCGCATCGGCGAGGTCCAGGCTCCGGCAGCGACGCGCGACGCGCTCGCCCGTGGCCGGTTGCGAGCCTCGCTTGTGCCAGACCTGCTGGTCGAGGCGCGCCGCATCGTCAACACCGTGATCGCCGGCTGGCATGGCCGCCGCAAGCGCGGAATCGGCGAGAATTTCTGGCAGTTCCGACCCTATGTCGAGGGTGATTCCTCGCGCATCGACTGGCGCCGCTCGGCCCGCGACGACCACACCTATGTGCGCGACCGCGAATGGGAAGCCGCCCATACGGTCTGGCTGTGGGCCGACCCCTCGCCGTCGATGCTCTACAAATCGACCGGCGCCAGCGTTTCCAAGCAATCGCGCGCGCTGGTGCTGGCGCTGGCCATGGCCGAACTGTTGTCGCGCAGCGGCGAGCGCATCGCCTGGCCGGGCCTCACCGACCCGTTCACCGCCCGCAACGGCGCCGAACGCATCGCCGCCCAGTTGATGCATGCCGGCGATTTGCCGGCAAAACCCGACCTGTCCGACATCAGGCGCTTCTGCGACATCGTCATCGTCAGCGACTTCCTCGATCCGGTCGAAGAGACGATGGCCTGGCTCGACGTGCTGGCCCGCCACGGCGTGCGTGCCCACCTGATCGAGGTCGCCGACCCGGCCGAGGAGACCTTCCCCTATGCCGGCCGCACCGAATTCACCGATCCCGAGACCGGCGACAAGCTGACCGCCGGCCGCGCCGAAATGCTCGGCGATGAGTATCGCCTGCTCTACGCCGCCCGGCGCCACGAACTGGCGGCCTGGTGCAAACGTCTTGGCTGGAGCTTTACCGTCAACCACACCGATCGGCTCGCCTCCGACGCGCTGGTGCGGCTGCACATGGCGATGACTGCTGACGGCCCCTCGGCCAGGCCGACCGCCGGCAGTCGTGCCGGCACGATCGCCGGTGGCGATCGGCCAGGAAAGGCTGTCGCATGAGTTGGCTGCCGCTTTCCTTTGGCGCCCCCATGGTGCTGTGGGGCCTGCTGGCACTGCCGGTGATCTGGTGGCTGCTCAGGCTGACGCCGCCCAAGCCGCAGACCGAAATCTTCCCGCCGCTGAAGATCCTGGCGCGCGTGCTGAAGCGCGAGGAGACGCCGCAGCAGAGCCCGTGGTGGCTGACGCTGCTCAGGCTCTTGATGGCGGCCCTCATCGTCGCGGCATTGGCCGACCCGGTCTTCAACCCGCGCGAAAAGCTGCCGGCCGAGGGAGCCGCCCTTGCCCTGGTCATCGACAATGACTGGGCAAGTGCCGCCGACTGGGGCAAACGCGTCGCCACCGCCGAGCGGCTGATCAACGATGCCGGCGCCAACGGCGTGCCGGTCGTCATCGCCTTCACCGCCGAAAAGGCCAATGCCGAGGTCGGCCCGTTCGATGCCGCCACCGCGCTTGACCGGCTGCGCGCCGCCAAGCCACGGCCGATCCCGACCGACCGGCCCGCCATCTATGCCCGCGTGGCCGGCGTGCTGGAGACCTTGCCCGGGGCCAGCGTCGCCGTGCTTGCCGACGGCCTGGCGGCAAAGGGCGATGAAGCCGCCTTCAACACGCTTTTGTCGAAAGATGCCGCGCGTGTCGTCTGGGCAACCGCAGACAGGCTGTCGCTGACCGGCCTGACCGCCGCCGACAACCAGGTCGACGGCTTTGCACTGACCGCCATCCGCGCGCCGGGCGACCCTGCCCCGGCTCAGGTCACCGCCGGCGCCTTCGATGACAAGGGCCGCCGCATCGCCGATGCGACGCTGACCTTTTCGCCTGGCGAAACCACCGCCACTGGCACCATGGCGGTGCCGTTCGAGCTGCGCAACGACTTCGCTTCCATCGCGCTCGACGGCGAGCGGCAGGCTGGTGCGGTCCGCGTCCTCGACGAAAGCTCCAAGCGGCGGCGCGTCGGTCTATTGTCGCAGGCCGAGGCCGACCAGGCACAGCCGCTTTTGTCGCCGCTCTACTACATCAGGCGGGCGCTGCAGCCCTTCGCCGATCTGGTCGAACCCTCCAGCGCCGATCTTGCCGACGCCATCCCGCAAATCCTCGACCAGAAGCCCGCGATGATCGTTATGGCCGATATCGGCACCATTCCCGGACAGGTCCGGCAGAGACTTGTCGATTGGGTCGACAATGGCGGCACGCTGGTGCGTTTCGCCGGTTCGCGGCTGGCCACCGCGGGCGATGACGACGATTTGCTGCCCGTCCGCCTTCGCACCGGCGAGCGGTCGCTCGGCGGCGCGCTATCATGGACGTCGCCGCAGCCGGTCACCGAATTCCCCAAGGCCGGCCCGTTCGCCGATCTGGCGCCGCCGACCGAGGTCACCGTCAGCAGGCAGGTGCTGGCCGAGCCGACATCCGATATCGTCGAGCGCACCTGGGCGGCCCTTGCCGACGGCACGCCGCTGGTCACCGGACTGAAGAAAGGCAAGGGCACGCTGGTGCTGTTCCACGTCACCCCCGAGGCAACCTGGTCGAACCTGCCGATCTCTGGCAGCTTCGTCGAGATGCTGCGCCGCATCGTGCAGCTGTCGCGCAACCAGGGCGCGGCCATCGCCAATGCCGAAGCGGCCGCGGCGTCGCTGGCGCCCTATCGCATGATTGCAGCCGACGGCTCGCTGGTGCCGCCGACGCCGGATGCACGGCCGCTTGTACCGGGCGCTGTCGCGCTGCCGGTGACTTTTGAAAACCCGCCCGGTCTCTATGGTTCCGAGACGGGTGTATTTGCCCATAATCTGCTGGAAGCCGACAGCAAGTTGGCGCCCCTGGCGCGCCCGCAAATCACTGTTCCGGTCACCTCGATCCAGTATGCCTTTGACGAATCGCGCAATTTGAAAGGCACGCTGGTCGCGGCCGCCCTGGTGCTGATGCTGCTTGATACGCTGGCGGTGTTCTGGATGGGCGGCCTGTTTTCACGCCGGCCGCGCCGCGCCGGTGCCGTGACAACCACCGCCGCCATCCTGATTGCGCTGGGTAGCTCGTTCGGTCATGCCGACCTTGCCCGCGCCGACGACGCCAAGCCGGGTGACGAAATTGCCATCGAGGCGATTTCGAAGACCCGCATCGCCTATGTGCTGACCGGCGTGCCGGGCGACGATTCGATCAGCCGCGCCGGGCTCGAGGGGCTGACGCGATTCCTGGTCGAGAAGACGGCGCTGGAACCGGGCGAGCCGGCCGGCGTCGACATTTCGAGGGACGAGTTGTCGTTCTACCCGCTGATCTACTGGCCGATCGATCCGGCCGCACCGATGCCCAGCCAGGCAGCGATCGCCCGCGTCGACGCCTATATGCAGCAAGGCGGCACGGTGCTGTTCGACACCCGCGACCAATTCGCCAACGGCATCGGCGCCGATTCGACCAGCCCGGCGACGGAGCGGCTGCGCGACATCCTCGGCAACCTCAACGTGCCGCCGCTAGAACCGGTACCGTCCGACCACGTGCTGACCAAATCCTTCTTCATCCTGCCCGAATTCCCCGGCCGCTTCGCCGGCAGCCCGCTCTGGGTCGAGGCCTCGCTCGACGCCAGCAACGCCGAGAACCGGCCGGTGCGTACCGGCGATGGCGTCTCGCCGATCATGATCACCGCCAATGATTTCGCTGGCGCCTGGGCGGTCGACCAGAACGGCGATGCGCTGCTGCCAACCGTGCCGGCAGACCCGATGCAGCGCATCTACGCGCTGCGCGCCGGCGTCAACATCATGATGTACATGCTAACCGGCAACTACAAATCCGACCAGGTGCACGTGCCCATACTGCTCGAACGGCTGGGGCAGTAGAATGAGTTTGTTTGGTGCCCTCCGGTCGCGGATAAACCCTCCCCAAAAAGGGGAGGGTAAGGAATGAACTGGTCGATCTCCTTCGAACCGCTGATCTCCTGGCCACTGCTGGCCTTGGCGCTGGTGCCGCTGGCGCTGCTTGCGCTGGTCGGCCTGTGGTTTCGCCAGCGCGGTTCGGTCTTCCGCTTCATCGCCCTTCTGGCGCTCGCCGCCGCTTTGTTCAACCCGGTGTTCCTCAACGAGGAGCGTGAGCCACTGAAAAGCGTTGTCGCCCTCGTCGTCGACCGCAGCCAGAGCCAGGATATCGGCGACCGCACCAAGCAGACCGACGAGGCGTTGGCCGGGCTGCAGCAGCGGCTTGGCCGCTTCAAGCAGTTCGACGTGCGCGTCGTCGAGGCCGGCAAATCCGAGGCCGCCGAGGAGCGCACCGAGACACGGCTGTTCGGCGCGCTTGAAGGCGCCTTCCGCGACGTGCCGCCGTCACGCATCGGCGGCGCCATCATGATCACCGATGGCGAGGTCCATGACGCGCC
The DNA here is from genome assembly GCF_024518695.1 of Mesorhizobium sp. LMG17149. Lineage (NCBI taxonomy): Bacteria > Pseudomonadati > Pseudomonadota > Alphaproteobacteria > Hyphomicrobiales > Phyllobacteriaceae > Mesorhizobium > Mesorhizobium sp. LMG17149. The sequence continues at coordinate 120,660 of NZ_JANIFL010000009.1, read as the reverse complement.
CCCCGGTGCGCCCGATTTCAACGCCCCGCTGCATGCGCTGATAACCGGCAACGACCACGAGAAGGATCGCCGCATACGTTTCGAGAACGCGCCGCGCTTCGGCCTTGTCGGCAAGCCGCTCGACATGACCTACCGCGTCATCTCGACCGAAAACGAGACCGGCCCGGTCGATGTGCGCGTTTCGGTCAATGGCGAACAGGTCGCGGTCGAGCACGCCACTGTCGGCCAGGCGATGCCGTTGCAGGTCACCATTCCGGGCGCCGGCCGCAACATCGTCGAACTCGCCATCGATCGCGAACCGGGCGAACTGACCGACACCAACAACCGCGCCATCGCGCTCATCGACGGCATTCGCGAGAACTTGCGCGTGCTGCTCGTCTCCGGCGAGCCGCATGCCGGCGAACGCACCTGGCGCAACCTGCTGAAATCCGACGCCTCGGTCGATCTCGTCCATTTCACCATCCTGCGGCCGCCGGAAAAGCAGGACGGCACGCCGATCAACGAATTATCGCTGATCGCCTTCCCGACCCGCGAACTGTTCGTCGAGAAGATCAAGGATTTCGACCTCATCATTTTCGACCGCTACCAGCACCGCGACGTGCTGCCGATCCTCTATTACGACTACATCTCCGAATATGTCGAAAAGGGCGGCGCGCTGCTGATCGCGGCCGGCCCCGAATATGCCGGCGAAAGCTCGATCGCGCGTACGCCGCTGATGTCCGCCCTGCCGGCGATGCCGACCGGCGAGGTGGTCGACAAGGCCTTCTATCCGCGCCTCACCGAACTCGGCCAGCGCCACCCGGTGACGCGTGGGCTGGATGGCTCTGCCACCGAGCCGCCGCACTGGAGCCGCTGGTTCCGCACCATCGGCGTGCAGAATCCCGAAGGCGCAGTGGTGATGAAGGGCGCCGACAACCGGCCGCTGCTGTTGCTCGACCGTAAGGGCGAAGGCCGCGTCGGCATGCTGCTGTCCGATCAGGGCTGGCTGTGGGCGCGCGGCTTCGAGGGCGGCGGCCCGCATGTCCAGCTCTACCGGCGCATCGCCCACTGGCTGATGAAGGAGCCTGAGCTCGAGGAAGAGCGGCTGACCGCCGACGGCCGCGGCATGGTGCTGGAAATCCGCCGCCAGACGATGGCCGACGATCCCGGCCCCGCGCAGATCATCACCCCATCCGGCAAGACCTTGACCGTCAAGCTCGAGAAATCCGAGCCCGGCGTCTTCCTCGGCAGCGTCGAGACCAGCGAGATCGGCCTCTATCAGGTCGCCAATGGCGACCTCACCGCGCTCGCCCATGTCGGGCCGGTCAACGCCCCGGAATTCGCCGACGTCATTTCCACCGAAAGCCGGCTGAAGGCGCCGGCTGAAGCCACCGGCGGCAGCGTGCGCCGGCTGGCGTCGTCCACAGCCCTTGGCAGCGACGTGACGCTACCCTCCATCGTGCCTGTGCGCTCGGCTGGTGCCGCGTCCGGCAACGACTGGATCGGACTGCGCACCACGGACGACAGCGTGCTCAAGGCCGTCTCGCGCGTGCCGCTGTTCGGCGGCTTCCTCGGCCTCGGCCTGCTGCTTCTGGCAATGGGTTCGATGTGGTACCGCGAAGGACGGTAGAGCTACTCCTCCGGCTCCGTCGTGAACATCAGCGGATAGCCCTTGGCCTTGCCGGCATCGGTGGCGCGCGTCGCCTTGGTCTCGGCGACATCCCTGGTGAACACGGCGACGACGCAGACGCCGCGACGATGCGCGGTGATCATCACCCGATGCGCCTGGTCTTCGCTGAGTTTGAACTCACCCTTCAGCACCGTCACGACGAATTCGCGCGGCGTGAAATCGTCATTGATGAGGATGACCTTGTAGAGCTTTGGCCGTTCGACCTGCGGCTTGACCTGGACGCGCGGTTTTGTGGTGATTTCAGGCATTGGAACCGACAGTTGGAGCAATTCCAGGAAAGTGTAAAACGGTTTTCCGCCCGGAATTGCGTCAAGACAAAGGATCAGAACGGTTCGCCGTTTCCACGAAACGGTGAATTGCTCTGGCGTAGCAACCCTGCCGCCATTCTGGCACCAGCGAAAGCGGTCGTCCATTTTGGTCGACGCGCGAAAACCAGTGTCCGCCGACGCGGCCATTCACAATCATGTGGGAAAGTGTCGGTTGCCGTTCAACGGCCCTGGCGGCCGAACATGCGGCGGCTGGGAATCTGCCGCGCGGTCGTGGCGGGCCGGATATCGGGGTGAAAGCGGTTCCCACCCGCATCCGCCCGGCGTTCCAGCCAGACCGTGATCGGCCACGCGGCGACGCAGATCAACGCCGCGCCTGTCAGCACGATCAGCAGCCAGGTCTGTGCCGGCGTGATGTAGTCCCAGTTGGTGGAAATCGCCGGCGCGAACAGCGAAGGCTCGGTGCGTCCGGTGGCCGGATCGGGCACCGGGCTGGCGGTGAACAGGATCAGCACCCTGGCGACGCCGGTGGCAACCAGGCCGCCGATCACCATCGAGCGCAAAATGGACGAAAGCCGCTTCTTCATGCGGATTGTCCTACACGGCCGGCGTTGCAAACGGGTTAAGTGTCAGTCGAGGCGGAAGCTGTCGGTGCCAGACTTCGTCAGGGCTTCGGTGGCTCGGACAGGAAGAAGGCCGCTCCAGCCGAAACCAGCTGGAGCGTCCTTGGCCAACAGCCGGCATTTTATGCCGGACCTGATTACGTCTTCGGGGCGTCCTTCTTGACGGCCTTCTCGGCAGCCTTCTTGTGCTTCTTGACGGTCTTCTTGACGACCTTCTTCGGAGCAGCCTTGGCCGGAGCGGCAGTCGCCGGAGCTGTGGTCGTCGAAGCAGCCGGAGCAGCGGTCGTGGTGGCGGCGGCGTTGCCGAGAGCCGGCATCGCGAAAGCCAGAGCGACGGCGAGACCGGTGGCGGAGAGGATGGACTTTTTCATGGCTTCGTTTCCTTTTTATGCGGGTCAAGTTTCTGAGTGTTACTGAACCGGGTCGTTCGGCGTCACTCCAAGCAGCTTCAAAGCATTGGCGAGCATCCGGATGCCCTGCGCCTGTTTCTTGGCGGCGCAGTACCGGTTGCCCTTTCTCTGAAGTGCCTTTGCCGCGGTGACCTGCGTTGCCGTGGCGTGGGTTTCGAGGGCTTCATCAAATTGGTGGCTGAGATTGGCGCACCGTTCGCTCCGGGTTGTGAGAGTCACCTTTGCGTCCGATTGTCCGACAGCGGCAGTGACCAGGCAGAAGCCCAGCAACGCACCCAACAAACTGATCGACAACCTTGGCATCGGTTTATCCGTAAACCCGGAGACTAGCGTCGCAGCCGATGACCTGACCGCCACGAGACCAGTTATGCCCTTGAAATTTTTCAGGAGTTTTTCTGAACTGTAGAATTTTGTTTCTGGATTGTGTCTGAGAAAGCCGGTGTGAACCCATCATAGCCACTGGCCAACATATGGCCTGAATTCTATCGTGTGGGTTGTGACAGAAGGGCTTGGCAATCAAAGACAGAAGGGCTTGGCAACAATGACAGGGCTGCTGTGAAATCCGACGCACACATACTGATCGTCGACGACGACAAGGGCATCCGCGACCTGCTGCAGGAATTCTTCCAGAAGCGGGGCCTGCACACCTCGGTTGCCGCCGACGGTGTCGAGATGGAGACCATCCTGCGGCGCGTCCAGGTGGACCTCATCGTCCTTGACGTGATGCTGCCCGGCAAGAGCGGGCTGGAGCTGTGCCGCGACCTGCGCGCCCAGTACTCGACGCCGATCATCATGCTGACCGCCGTCACCGAGACGACAGACCGCGTCGTCGGCCTGGAAATGGGCGCCGACGATTATGTGCCCAAACCCTTCGACCCGCGCGAGCTTTTGGCGCGCATCCGCGCCGTGCTCAGGCGCAATGGCGCCGCCGAGCCCAAGCGCGCTTCTACCAAGCAGATCTACCGCTTCGCCGGCTGGACGATGGACTGTGCTCGGCGCCGGCTGATCGCACCCGACGATGTCAGGGTCGAGCTGACCATGGCCGAATTCAACCTGCTGCAGACCTTCGTCAAGAGCGCGCAGCGCGTGCTGACCCGCGACCAGCTCATCGAGCTCTCAGGCGGCGACAGCGACTATTCCTTCGACCGCAGCATCGACATCCTGGTCAGCCGGTTGCGACGCAAGATGGAGGACGACCCGAAGACGCCCAAGCTGATCCTGACCGTACGCAGCGGCGGCTACCAGTTCCTGCCCGAGACGACCTCCGAATGAGGCGTTTCCTGCCGCAGACCTTGCCTGTCTGGGTGCTGCTGATCGTCATTGCCGGCCTGCTGATCAGCCAGGTCGCGACCCTTTACATCGTATCGCGCGACCGCGCGGCGGCCAACGACGTCGTCGACCTCTACCGGCTCAACGACCGTGCCTTCTCGCTGGTGCAGCTCATGCATGACGCCAGTCCGGACGAGCGCAAGGCGACGGCGAGCGGCCTGTTCAATTCAACCTATGCGCTCACCATTTCGGACACACCGGCGGTCACTTCGTCGATCGCCGGTGACGACGAACTGGCCGAACTCGAAGACATCCTCGTCGGCAGGCTGTCGAAATTCGGCATCACCGATGCACGCGTACGCCGCGATCCGGCGACGCGCGAGGCCGATGACGCGGACGGCACGGCCCCGGGACCCGACATCGGCCAGGTCGAGCGCGACCTTCTGGTATTGGCCGCCGACTTCGCCCAGAGCGACAAGCTGACGGCCTCGCTGCGCTTCGCCGACGGCCAATGGCTGAACTTCACCGAGCCGATCACGCCGGTCGGCCCGATCCTGAGCTTCGACAGCCTGCCGCTCTATTCGCTGATCGCAGGGCTGGTGGTGATCATGTCGATCTGGTCGCTGCGCCGGCTGACGGCGCCCTACCGGATGATGGAAACCGCCGTGAACCGGATCGGCAAGGATCTGAAGAGCCCACCGATCGCCGAGAGCGGCAGCCGCGAGGTCCGTGCCGCCGCCAAGGCGATCAACGCCATGCAGGCGAGGTTGCGCGAATATGTCGAGGACCGCGAACATCTGGCGGCGGCACTGGCGCATGATCTGCGCACGCCGATGACCAGGATGCGCCTGCGCCTGGAGCTGTTGCGCAAATCGGCGGTCCGCGAGGCATTGGCGCACGACCTCGCCGATGTCGAGGGCATCGCCAGCTCGGTGATCGACTTCGCCACCTTCGAAGTGACCGAGGAAAAGAACGAACGCATCGATTTCTGGTCGCTCGTGGAATCGATCGCCGACGGCTATGACGACGTGTCGTTCGACGATGAGACCCGTTCGCGCGGGCTGATCTGCATGGCGCGGCCGGTCGCGCTCAAGCGCTGCGTCACCAATCTGGTGCAGAACGCGGTCACCTACGGCAAGAAGGCGCATCTCAGCCTGCGCCGGTCGGAGGACATGATCCTGCTCACCATCCGCGATGAAGGGCCCGGGATACCGCAGGCACAGATCGACGCCGTGTTCGGCTCCTTCGTGCGCCTCGAACAATCGCGCAACCGCCAGACCGGCGGTCTGGGCCTCGGCCTGACCATTGCCCGCAACATCGCGCGCGCCGCAGGTGGCGAGATCCGCCTGTCCAACAACCCGGGCGGCGGCCTGCTGACCCAACTGCGCCTGCCGCTGGCGGCTTAAAAAAGAGGCGCGATTGGTCGCCGCCTCGTCAATATTGAGTTCCGAAGAACCTACCTTCTCAGCACCGCGCTCAGCACATCGCGGATACCGATGGCGCCGACGAAGCGCGACTGGTCGTCGAACAGCGCCACGGGAGCGGTCTGTGAACGGTGCATGGCCAGCATCACGGTTTTCAGCGAGGTGCCCGGATTGGCCCAGAACACTTGCGCGGCTTCTTCGGATTGGCCTTCGACATCGGCGCACGACACCCAGACCGCCGGTTTGCCATCGCGTTCGGCCGCCGCCACCAGCCCGTGATCATCGATCTTGAAGCGCGTCGTCTTGCGGCGGTCGAGCCACACCCAGCCATCCTTGCCGTGCTCCAGATCGCGACGGTCGCGCATCACGTTCCAGGCGGTCAGCACCGACAGCGGGTTCACATTGGCGATGAAGTCGCGGACATAGTCGTTGGCAGGCCGCAGCACGATGTCCTCCGGCGCGCCGGTTTGCACGATGCGCCCACCCTCCATGATGGTGATGTGGGAACCGATCTTCAGCGCCTCCTCGAGGTCGTGGCTGACGAAGATGATGGTCTTCTTCAATTCGGCCTGCAGCTGCAACAATTCGTCCTGCAGCTTGGTGCGGATCAGCGGGTCGAGCGCCGAGAACGGCTCGTCCATCAGCAGGATCGGCGCCTCGGTGGCGAAGGCCCGCGCCAGGCCGACGCGCTGCTGCATGCCGCCCGACAGCTCATGCGCGTATTTCTTCGACCACTGGTCGAGATTGACCAGCTTGAGCTGGCGTTGCACGCGCTCCTTGCGCTCGGCTTCCGGTACGCCGGCGAGTTCGAGGCCGAGACCGACATTCTCCTCCACCGTGCGCCAGGGCAAAAGGCCGAACTGCTGGAACACCATCGCCACCTGTTTCTGGCGCAGGCGCCGCAGGGTCGCCTCGTCGCAGGTGACGACGTCGACGGTTTTGTCGCCATCCTTGACCAGCACCTGGCCGCGCGACACCACGTTGAGCCGGTTGACCGCCCGCAGCAATGTCGACTTGCCCGAACCGGAGAGACCCATCAGCACGGAGATTTCGCCCTCGTTCACGGTCAGGCTGGCGCCGGCGCAACCCAGTACATTGCCGGTCTTTTCGAGGATCTCGGCGCGGCTGGCTCCGGCGTCGATCATTTTCAGCGATCCGGCCTGGTCGGCGCCGAAGACGATATCGACGTTCCGGAAATCGACGGCGACGGTCATTTCTTGCCTCCAACGGCGATGCGGGTCATCCGGTCGAGCACGATGGCCAAAACGACGATGGCGAGGCCCGCCTCGAGCCCGAGGTCGATCTTGCGCGAACCCAGCGCCCGGTTGATTTCGGTGCCGAGGCCGCCCGCGCCGATCAGTGCGGCAAACACCACCATCGACAGCGACAGCATGATGCACTGCGTCAGACCGGCCATGATGGTGGGCAGCGCCGAGGGCAGCTCCACCTTCCACAGCAACTGGCTCTTGGTGGCGCCGAACGCCTCGCCGGCCTCGACGATCGACTTCGGCACCGAGACAACGCCGAGATGCGTCAGACGAACCGCGGTCGGGATGACGAAGATGATGGTGACGATGAGGCCGGGCGCATTGCCGAGGCCGAACAGCGTCAGCACCGGGATGAGGTATACGAAGGTCGGCAGCGTCTGCATCAAATCGAGCACCGGCAGCATGACGCGATAGACCTTCGGCTTGTGCGCCGCCCAGATACCGAGTGGCACACCGATGGCCATCGAGGCGGCGGCGGCGGCAACCACCAGCACCAGTGTCTCTACCGTCTGCTTCCAGAGGTTCTGGTTGAGGATGAACAGCAACCCGAGAAAGACAGCCACCGCCAAGCCTCTCGATCGCTGCAGATAATAGGCAAGCAGTGCAATCAGCGCGATGAGAAGGACCGGCGGTACCAACAGCAGCGTGTCGACCACTCCATCGAGCAGGAAATTCAAGCCGCCGGAGAGGCCGCGGAAGAAGGTGTTGAAATTGTCGGTAAGGAAGGTGAAGAACGCTTTGCCCCACTCGCCTATGGGGATTTTATAACTGACAAAGAATTTTGAAATCGGATCCATCTTGCCCCTCTTTGGCAGTCGCCGTCCTTGCCGGACGGTCATCTTGTCACAGGATATGAAAAAGGGCAGCCCTTTCTACAGTGACTGCCCTTCTTGATCGGTCACGCCGAACGCAAGACCTGCTCAGCTTCCGAGCGCAGTCTTCACGGCTGCAGCGGCGTCGCCGCCATCGAAAGTGGTCACGCCGGCAATCCACGGAGCAACCGCGTCCGGATGCTTCTTGAGCCAGTCGGTCGCAGCCGTATTGGCGTCAGCGCCCTTGAGGATCGCGTCCATTATCTCGCCTTCCATATCGAGATTGAACTTCAGGTTGGCGATGAACTTGCCGGCATTCGGGCACTCGGTGGTGTAACCCTTGCGCACATTGGTATGGACAGTGGCGGCGCCGAAGCCGCTGTCGCCCATGCCATCGAGATAGGTGATCTTCATGGCACCCATCACCGGATGCGGCGTCCAGCCGAGGAAGGCGATCCATTCATTGCTCTTCATCGACTGCTCGGCCTGCGTCAGCATCCCGGCCTCCGAGGATTCGACCAGCTCGAAGCCTTCGAGATTGTCTTTCGGGTTCTTGATCATGTCGAGGATAATGCGATTGCCGTCATTGCCGGCCTCGATGCCATAGATCTTGCCGTTGAACTTGTCCTTGAACTTGCCGATATCGGTCAGCGATTTCACGCCGGCGTCAGCGACATAGGTCGGCACGACGATGCCGTAGCCGGCGCCGGTCAGGTTGGTGCTGATCGTCTCGACCGAGCCATCGGCGGTATAGTCCTTGATGTCGTTGGTCATCGACGGCATCCAGTTGCCGAGGAACACGTCGAGATCCTTGTTCTTCAGCGACGCCATGGTCACCGGCACCGACAGCTGGATCGTCTGCGGCTCATAGCCGAGCGCGGTCAGCAGCACGGAGGCGATGCCGGTCGTCGCCTGGATGTCGGTCCAGCCGACATCGGAAAGGCGCACCGCCTTGCAGCTCGCCGGATCGCCGGCAAAGGCAGCGCTGGTGGACAAAAAAGCCGCCAGACCGAGGCCGGCGACGAAAGAGTTCATACGCGACATAGACAGTCTCCCATTGTGATTCTTTGGCGAAGCGTAGCTACGGTTTCTATGCCCGCCTTGTTTCGTCAGCCAAACACCATTCTGGTGTGGTTTCAAGCATTAAGACAATCGCGATCAACGGCGCGGGCTGGCCAATCAGCGACACATCAGGCGCTTTTGTCTGGACAGGCGCCTTTTTCAGGGGAATGCCGCCGTGGCCTCTCCCCGCACGGCATCAAGTCGGCTTAAAAGAGCGGCATGGCCAAGCTCTACTTTCACTATGCGACCATGAACGCCGGCAAGACGACGATGCTCTTGCAGGCCTCTTACAATTATCGCGAGCGCGGCATGGGCACGATGCTGTTCGTCGCCGGCCACTATCGCAAGGGCGACACCGGCCTGATCTCGTCGCGCATCGGCCTGGAGACGGAAGCCGAGATGTTCCGCGATGGCGACGATCTGTTCGCCCGCGTCGCCGATCATCACGCGCATACGTCAGTGCATTGCGTCTTCGTCGACGAGGCGCAGTTCCTCGAGGAGGAGCAGGTCTGGCAGCTCGCCCGCATCGCCGACCGGTTGAACATCCCGGTCATGTGCTACGGCCTGCGCACCGATTTCCAGGGCAAGCTGTTTTCCGGCTCGCGCGCGCTGCTGGCCATCGCCGACGATTTGCGCGAAGTGCGCACCATCTGCCGATGCGGCCGCAAGGCGACGATGGTCGTGCGCCTCGGCCCCGATGGCAAGGTGGCGCGCCAGGGCGAGCAGGTGGCAATCGGCAAGGATGTCTATGTCTCGCTCTGCCGCCGCCACTGGGAGGAAGAGATGGGCCGCGCCACGCCAGACGATTTCATCGGCTTTATCAAAGGCTGACTCTGTCTCTTGGTTATTGGAGCAATTCCAGGGGAAGCGCTATGTGCTTTCCCGGGAATTGCTTCGGGCTCACACGGTCGAGACACGCCGTCTTGGAAACCGCCAGCCAAGCCGCACACCAAGCGTTGCCAGCGCAATCAGTGCCATGCCGGCTGCCTGCGCCGGTCCGAGCGGATGCCCATAGATAGCCCAGTCGACGATGATGGCGACGACCGGGTAGATGAAGGTGATGACGCCGATCACCGGTGTCGTCAGGCGTGGGAAGGCCGAATTCATCAACACATAGGCGATGCCAGTGTGCAGCACGCCGATGCCGAGCAGCCAGCCCCATGATGCAGGCGCAATATGTTGGCCGACGCCGGCGAACGGGGCGAGCATGACGACCCCCACCACCGTTTGGCAGAGTACCGTGATTTCGGCGCGCTGCTGGCCTAGGCCTTTGGCTAGGATCGTTGTAACGGCATAGAGCAGTGCGCCGCCCAGCGTCAGCGCAATGCCCGGCACCCAGTTGGCATCGGCATGACCGTGCGCGAAAACGAGGCCGCTGGCCAGCACGACGCCGAGAAACGCACCGAGCATCCACAGCAGTTGGTCGGGCGAGATGCGTTCCCTTAGGAAAACCACGCCGATCAGGACCACGAAGAACGGCTGGATATGGTAGATAATCGTCGTCGTGGCGATCGACGTCATGGCGAAGCCGGCGAAGAAGGCTGTCCAGCTCAGCACCATGCACACGCCGGCAAGTGCTGCAAGGGCAAGCCGGGACGGCAACAGCGTCCGATCCGGCAGGTAGCCGCGCAACAGGCACCATATGAGAAGGAAGATCGCGCCGAACACACATCGCCAGAAGACGACGGTGACGGGATGCAGCCCCGATTCCGTGGCGAAGGCGCCGACCGTGCCTGCGATCACCATTGCCAGAGCAAGGCTCGCGGCCGGGAAGCGGGCTGTCGAGGCGTCCGTCATGTGGTGGTTCCCAGCGATCCCAACCATCTGGTCACTGGCGCCACCTTCAAACAAGCGAATAGATTTGGAATGATCTATTCGATATGCTGATAGCACCATGGCCGCGCCACTCGATCTCAACCTGCTGAAAACCTTTGTCGCCGTCGTCGAGAGCGGCAGCCTTTCCAATGCAGCACCTCGGGTCGGCCGCAGCCAGTCGGCGGTCAGCATGCAGATGCAGCGGCTGGAGGAGATGGTCGGCAACCAGCTTCTGGTGCGTGGTCCCAGAACCGTCACTCCCAATGCGATCGGCGAGGATTTCCTGATCTATGCGCGCCGGTTGCTGAAACTGTCGGATGAAGCCTGGGCAAGCGTCACCCGGCCCAAGGAGACAGGCAGCGTCCGCTTGGGGGTGCCCGACGACTATGCCGCCTTCCTCCTGCCGCCCGTGCTCTCACGCTTCGCGGCGGAGCATCCCCTGGTGACGGTGGAGTTGATCTGCGAACAGTCGACCGCGCTGATGAAGACGCTGGCGGAGGGGCGGCTGGATCTGGCGATCATCACCCGCTTGCCGGAGCAGCCGCTTGAGGTGATCCGGCTGGAACGCTTCGTCTGGGTCGCCTCGCCCAACCATGTCGCCTGGGAGGCCGACCCGCTTCCGGTCGCCTTGTTCGAACCGGGCTGCGCCGCCAGGATGAATGTCCTGCAGGCGCTTGGCGATGCCGACCGCTTCTATCGCTGTACCTATTCAAGCGCCTCTCTGCTTGGCCTGATCGCCGTCGTCCAGGCCGGGCTCGCGGTGGCTGGCCTTGCGATGCGCAGCGTACCGCCATCGCTGCGCATCGTCGGCGGCAATGAAGGGCTGCCGGTGCTGCCGGACCTCGAAATCGGCATCCTGCGCAACCCGCTGTCGACGACCCAGGCGGTCGAGCGGCTGAATGATTTCCTGCGCCGCGATCTGGCACAACAGGCCTGACTCGCGGGCCTGTCTTCCGCAATCCCGCCGCGATGCAGCGTTTGTTAAAGCCTCGGTACTATAAGGCCGCCAGCCAGAACTCTCCGGGGGCAGCATGTTAAGAGCCGCTTCGTCCGCCAGCATCCTTCTCCTCGCCAGCTCGCTTGTGGCCCATGCCGGCGGCGACCCGACCCTGGGCAAGAAGGCCTTTAACCGGTGCATGGCCTGCCATGAAGCAGCCACCGACCGCGACAAGGTCGGTCCGCATCTGTTGGGCGTCGTTGGCCGCACCGCCGGTAGCGCCGAGAGTTATCTTGGCCGCTATTCCGAGGCGATGAAGAGTGCCGGCGCCGCCGGCCTGGTCTGGGATGAAGCCAATATCGCCGAGTATCTCAGGGCACCCAAGCTGAAAGTGCCCGGCAACAAGATGGCGTTTGCCGGCCTGACCAAGGACGACGACATCGCCAATGTCATCGCCTATCTGAAGGCCGATCCCAAGCCCTGATCCGCTGTTCGTCAGCTCTGTAAAACCGGCTTTCCCGTCGCATATCGCGGCCGCGATTGCTTCGGTGGTTTGCCCAATACAAAGGCATCCGTGCGCCTTCGCCTTGCCGCATGAAAGTTCAATGACAGCTGAACTATGGCTGGTCGGCAAGCTAATCACGCTAAGCCCACGCCTTCACTGGCTTTCAAGACCCTGACGAATTTTTTTGTTTTCACGCCGCCCTTGTCTTCACGTCTTTCAATCCCCTGATGCCCCACATATATTCGCCGCTGTTCGCGACCAGCGACGTCATGCCGAAGCGGGAGGCCCCAATGGCGACATTGCAGAATTTCGACGCCGAAATTGCCAAGACCAAGCAGGTCGTGCAGGACATGCGCTCCAAGATCGAGCAATCCGGCACCATGCTTGATACGCTTGCCACATCAGACAAGAAGATCGGCGACGCCAATTTCGACCTCGAGAACGCCCGCATCGAGGATGTGCTGAAGCAGCAGAAGGTAATGGAAGGCAACATTGCCGACCTGATCATCGGGCTAGAGGACGCCACCAACGTCTTCGGCGCCGAGTTCGAGAGCATGAAGAACTACACCGGCTGGGAAAAATTCATTGGCATCTTCTCCAGCCAGAGCAAGCAGCGCATGCGCACCGACCGCGTTCGCAACATGTCGCTGGCCGGCAATCTGCAGGAACTGCTGGTCAAATCCGACACCATCGTCGGCATATTGAAGGCGCAGAAAGAGGTTCTCGACCAACGCTACAAGACCTCGGAAACCAGCCTGTCGCAGGTGATCGAGCGCCGCAAGACCACCATGACCAACCTCGAAGCCGTGCAAAAGCGCATCGAGGAGCTCAACCCGATGCTGCTCGACATCGAAAACAAGATCGCCGCTTCGACCAGCCAGAAGGACCGCACGCAGCTCGAAGGCGAACGCTCCAAGCTGGCGACGGAATACAACGAAAAGCAGGCCAAGGAGCAGGAACTGCTGGCCGAGAGCCAGACGCTCGAGCGTTACACCTCGATGTTCCAGACCTTCGTCGATTCGCTCAACAACCAGATCGCCGCGCAATCGACGCTGATCAACAAGCTGACCATCGATACCGAGCAGCGCATCGTGCTCTACAAGGCGCTGGAAGATTCGCTGAAGACCGCCGCCCAGCAGGACGTCGCCCACAAGATCAACACGCTGGGCAGCCAGGTCGACAACACCGCCGAGGAAACCATGGCCGGTATCGGTGCTGCTTCGCAAAAGCACATCGGTGACCTGCTTGAGATGCACGAGAAGAACATGGTCGCCACCGCCGATATCCAGCGCCGCAAGAAGCTGGCCGACGATGCCTTCGCCCGCCGCTTCGACGAGGTGCTGAAGAAGCACAATTCGGCTAACTACGTGCAGTCTTAAGGGTGACAGCACTGCCCGCGAGCGACCAGGCATGACCCCCGAAAACGAAGCGGCGGCACGGTATTTTTCCGCCATCACGGCCGCGCTCAGCGGCCTTGAAGTGTTCATGCGCGACGATCGCTCGCCGCTCTACCGGCACGGCATCGTCGCCAAGATCGTCGCCGAACACATCGCCAGGCTCGACAAGTCGTTTTCCTGCTGGCGCAACCGGCTCGGCTTCATGGACACATTCCGCATTTCGCGCGCCGAAAGCGGATTTCCGGTGTTCCAGAACCTGCTCGAACTGGAAAACGACCGACGCCAGGCCGACGCGCGGCTTGCCAACATTCCGCTCGCCGGCGAGTTGCGCGAGGAAATGGCCGACTTCATCCTGCGCCACAAGGAATTCCCCGCGGCGCTGCAGAAGTCGATAGCCGAGCGGCTTTACCTCGAGGACGTGAAAAGCGAGAACACGTTCGGCCCGTTCACCCTGGCGCAAACGGCCAAGGTCTCGGTCAATCCGAAGACGGGGCGGCCCTATTATCTCGTGCACTGGGCGACGTTCGACGGCAGCGCCAACCTGCCTCTGGTCTACATGGTGACGGTGGAGGATTCGTCCGAAACGATGATCCGCCAGCTCGTCGACAGAAACGGCAAGCTGAACGAGACGATCGATATTCCTCTGCCGGTCGATGGCCTGCTCAATCCCGAGCTTGCCCACCGTTTCGACGATTTCACCGAGAAGAACTCCGCCTACACGCTGTCGCCGGCGACCATCGCGGTCAATCTCGACAAGGATTTCGAGCCGCTGCATCCCAAGCAGCTGCGCCGCGTCGTGCTCGGCCCGTTCTATTCGGCTGGCATCACCGACAACAATTCGACGGTGACCGAAGTCCTGGCCAAGGTGCGCAAGCCCGAAAATGCCTGGCTGCTGACCTGGACCATCCAGGAGGTCTATTCCAAGGCCGAGAAACCCGGCCGCAAGGGGCTGTTTTCGAGCGAGAAGACGACGCAGGAATTCTTCATCAATACCGACGATCTGGAAGCCGCGCGCCAGGGCGTGTCGAGCTACGAAAACCATGCACTGATTCCGCACGAGGCCTATCAGGCGCTCTACGCCGCCGGCGAGGCGCAGAAGATCTTTGCCGGCTACAAGGTTCACATTCTGTCCAACGGACAGGTCATCTCAGACGTCTGACCGTCACACCACGGAGCACCCTTCATGGATACCGGCCTGACCACCATCCCGGAAGCCGCCATCGAGAAGCACCGCGCCACCGCGCAGAGCTTCATCACCCGCGTCGTCGTGCTGGAGGACCCGTCTAGCGCCTCTGGCACCGCGCTTGCCGGTACCAACCGCCGCTTCGTTTCGACCGTCTCGGCCGGTTCGGTGCGCCGCACGCGCGAGGTCGAGCTGGCCAAGACCGTCGGCGCCGTTCATCCCGACGACCAGTTGCTGACCATCCCGCAGCACACGCTCCTGTTTCGCGCCCGGCGCGGCACGGCGATCGCGCTGGCAATATCGGACGTCTTTGCCGAGGGCTCGGACCTTGAAAGTCTGCAGGCCAAGAACACCCGCGCGCCGCTCGAGGGCGACGAGGCGTCCACCTTCAAGAAGCTTCTGTCGGCCTCGGCTTACATTTCGGCCTTCAGCCTCGCCTCCTACCTGTTCCAGCTGATCGACAGCGACGGCGAGGCGCCCAACGACAGTCCCGAACCGGACTTCCTGTTCGATACGCCGCAGGATGCGGTGAAGTCGATCCTGGCAGGCCTCGACAAGGCGATCTCGGGATCGTCCGACGACGCCGACCTGATGACAAGGGCGCGCGCCTTCGCCCGCGTCGCCATCGACGGGCTTCTGGCCCGCAAGGGCCGCTTCGACGGCATCGGCCCGTTCGAGAACGCGCATATCCGTATCGATGCCGACGATTTCACCCTCGATGGTTTCGACGTCGCGCCGGGCAAGCGTTCAAAACCGCTGGTGATGACATTCAAGAAGCCGGAAGAGGTCGTCGGCAACCACATCGCCAAATACCAGTCGGTCAAGCTCGCCAAGATGCTGATGGCCTACGACTTCGAGCGCGAACTCAATCCGTTCGTCGAACTCGGCGGCTTCCTGTTCACCTTCATCGGCGACGGCGCCCCCGGCACCGGCAAGACGACGCTGATCCAGATGATCGCCGGCCTCGTCAACGGCTATTGCCAGGTCGCCGGCTATCCCTTTGCCTACGAGAATTTCGGCGTCGACCAGATCTCGTCCTATCAGGGCAAATCAGGCCAGAACTGCCGCCAGTTCATCAACAATGTGCTGAACCCGCGCGTCATCGGCTTCGGCACCATCGACGACATCGACCAGGTGGCGGCGCGCCGCTCAGACGACCGCGCCTCGGCCGGCCAGCAGGAAATCACCGGCGTGTTGATGGATGCCTTCGCCGGTGCCGCGACCGTGGTGCGCGGCAACTGCTCGTTCGGCATGTTCTCCAACTATCCCGAAAATGTCGACGACGCGCTGCGCCAGCGCGCCGGCGCCCGCTGGCTGGTCGACGGGCCGCAGAGCCGCAACGACTACATCGACATTTTTGTCCTGCTGGCGGGAAAAAACCACAAGATCCCGCTCGGCGATCACGATCTCTACGCCGCGCAGGAAATCCAGCGCGCCGTGACCGAAGCCTATGAGGAGCACGAGAATCCGCAAGAAGACGGGCTGATGAAGGTCTACGAACGCTACATGAAGGAGAACGGCGCGCCGAAATCGATGGCCGACATCGGCACCTATCTGCACCTGATCAAGGATGCCGAGCCCCGTTTCACCGGCCGCGCCATCAAGAACGTCACCGACGCCATCAAGATGCGCGCCATGGACATCGAGCTTCCCGACGACTGGTTCGAGAAGCCGGAAGTCTTCATTCACAAGGGCTACGACGAGAAGAAAGCGATGATCGAGGAACTGCGCGGGCCGTTCTCGATGGACATGGTCATGCAGGAGATCAACCGCTACGCCGACTCGGAGTTCCGCTATTCCGACAAGTCCGACGACTCCGCCGTGCAAAAGCTGCTGCGCGACGCCCGCTTGCGCGAGCGAGCCGCGCGCGAGATGGAGGAGATGAAGAAAAAGGGGCTATGGAATGCCTAATGTTTCTTCCTCTGCAAATGCTAGTCATCAATGGACAGGCTGCAATCGCCACGCCGAAGGACGAGGCGCAAACGCTGACGCCCCCCTCTCCCCGTCCTTCACGGGGAGAGGGTAAGGGTGAGGGGCGGCGCATGCGTGGACCAGGAATCGCGACAACAAAACGTGCAAGACGTCTGCGCCAATCAGACAACGACGCCGAAGGCGCACTCTGGCTCGAACTGCGTGATCGCCGATTGAACGGCCATAAATTCGTGCGGCAATTCCCGATAGGTAAATATTTTGCCGATTTTGCCTGCAGAGAGTGCCAACTCATTGTCGAGATTGATGGCAGCCAGCACGCCGAGAACAAATACGACCAGGCCAGGGATCGCTTCATGATTTCAAATGATTGGTCTGTCCTCCGCTTCTGGAATGTCGACGTCTTGAAGGACCGCGAAGAAGTGCTCGAGACTATACTGGCTGCTGTTGAGGGGCGTCTCGATCGTCATATCGAAACTCATGAACTTCGTTTTTTTGCCGCCAAAGGTTATGGAGAGCCATGTCTTTGACCTTCAGCGCCGCCCCTCACCCTTACCCTCTCCCCGTAAAGAACGGGGAGAGGGGGGCGTCAGCGTTGGCGCTTCGCCTTTCCAGGCAAAGCCCGTCGGAACCTTCCGCATGAGCCCCGCCAAGAAACCCGATCTCCTGCGCGACAATGAGCTGATCTATGGCCGGCTGTTGACGGTCGACGAGCCGCACCTCATCCAGCGCTACAACAAGGCGCTGGCCGCGTTCGGCTTGAAGCCGACGAAACTGAAGAGCTTCCAGATCGACCGCACCGGCTTCTCGCCCGAAGTGGCCGAGGAATGCGATGATTATGACTATCTCGATCCCAATGAGGTCAACCGCCGTTTCATCATCCTGACGCCGTCGCAGATTGACCTGCCGGTGGTGCACACCGCCTTCTCCAACACCTCGCAACTGATGTTCGAGTTCATGTCCAGGAACCGGCGCGCCATCGATGCGCTGACGATCAAAGACGTCATCTACGGCGAGATCGAGGATTCCATTCCCAAGGTCAACGACATCGAGGACTTGCTGTCGATCAGCCAGGTCGAATTCAAGGTGCTGTCGGCCGAGGATGTGCTGGGCAAGGCAGCCGAACTCGGCAAGCTCGTCGACCGGCTGAAGCAGGAGCCAGATGCCTGGCGCGACAACGCCATGCTGACCCGCATGGTCGAGCTCGCCAAGATCTGCGGCGACATCCGCGAGAACGCGCTGGTACCCGACCAGGTGATCTTCCGACACAACGCCTACTGGACCAGCCATTTCGGCGGCCTCTACGTGTTCGTCGATCCGGATGTGACGACGGTGATCAGCGATCCGGCCGCCCCCGGTTTTCGCCGCTCGCGGCCGTGGCAGGTCAGCTATCTCTCGATCAACGACGCCGACAAGGTGTTCAAGTTCCTCGCCACCACCGGCCGCATCGAGCTGCCGCGTGCCTCCTGGGTCGAGGCCTCGGGCTATCTCGAGCACCGCGCCGAGATGGTGGTGCGCGCGCTGATCCGCGACGCCGAGCCGAACCGCAACTTGACCAATGTCGACAAGGTCTGGCTGCAGACCTGGATCCAGAGCCATGCCGACCTGATCACCAGGGACGGCAATTTCCCTTTCCTCAACGCCGCCAAGCGCGAGATCGCCCAGCTCGGCCACCTGAAGATCGAGGATGTCTTCCCGCAGCAGCGTTTCCTGGTGATCCGCGCCAAGCCAGACCACCCCGACGCCTGGCTGACCAACCGGCTGATCTCGGATTTCGTACCGTCGGACTTCGTCTCGCGCTACATCTTCAACAAGGACGGCTTCTACAAGGACTATGACGGCTTCAGCGATGCCTGGCGATCGCATGTTGTGGACGTTCTCAAAACCACATATTTGAAGGACAAGGTGGCGTTTCGCACACGCCTCTACGGCCTGACTGACTAGAACGAAAAGAACCGTTATTTCGTTCTAACTTCTTGTTTTGGCGTATGATGTTATCCAAAAAGTCTGCAACTTTTTGGCATCATGCTTTGAGGGGGTGACACAGCCATGCTCGATCCGATCGTGAATTTCTTCACCCGTATTTTCCAGTGGATCGGCCGCGGCATCGGCCTCCTGATCGGTGTCGTCCTGTGGCCGTTCCTGTGGGCCGGACGCTGGTACACGCAGCGCGGCTGGATCCTCAAGGCCGTGGTCGGCCTCGCATTGCTGGTGCTGATCGGCCTCTATGCAAACTTCTTCTACGCCACCCAATGGTGGACCAACTTCAACCCCAATTATCCCAGCACCTACACGTTCGAGAAGCGCAACGTCTCCGCCGGTGAACAGGTCGCCGCCGGTGCCGGAACCGACACCGCCAAGACCTGCGGCAACTCCGGCATTGCCCAGATCGCCGCTGACCTGACCGACTTCAACGTGAACCAGAATGCCTGGATCTCGTCGATGATCCTCTACAAGCTGGGCCTGTTCGGCATCGACTGGGACCACACGCCGTGGATGGACAACAAGGCCTCCTTCCAGCGCGGCATCAACCAGGCGGTGCGGCGCACAGCGACCGAACTCGCCGACAATCTCGGCCGGGTCCGTACCACATCGCAGATTGATGCTGATCTGCAGGATGCTCGCGGCAATCTGCAATTCGACGAATACACCTGGTATTTCGGGGTGAGCCCGTTCGGCCCGAAGACGCCGACGCCGAGCTATTACCGCGACGCGGTGCGCAAGCTGCGCTCCTTCAACGCACGACTTGCCACCTGCCAGGCGACCTTCGATGCTCGCGCCGACAATCTGAAGCAATATATCGACCGCATCGCATCCGACATCGGCTCGACCTCGGCCATCCTCAAGGAACGCGCGGAAAACCACAACAATGGCTGGTTCGATTTCCGCGCTGACGATCGTTACTGGTTCGCCTATGGCCAGCTCTACGCCTATTACGGCCTGATGAAGGGCGCCCAGGCCGACTTCGAGGACGTCATCAAGGAAAAGCATCTGCAGAGCCTGTGGGACACGATGGACGCGCAGTTCGTCTCGGCGCTGCGCATCCAGCCCTTCATCATCGCCAATGGCCGCGAGGATGGCTGGCTGCTGCCGACGCACCTGACGACGATGGGCTTCTATGTGCTCAGGGTGCGCTCCAACATGGTCGAAATCAGCAACGTGCTGACGCAGTAGCGCTGTTCCATTAGGGACCAGGCGATGGCGAATTTGCGCCGTCGCCTCTGTCGCATTCCGTGCATTGTGCGGCTGTTTTGAGACGGCGGAACGGCGCGTCCTCTGGCTTCTATACGGCGCGGCAACGGAGCCGGGAAGAACCGACGACAGGTCGGCCGGTCCGTAGAGGAACTTTCTCCAGAGGAAACATATTTGCATACAAGTTGACGCCGTGGCAGCGACAGGGTTAGAACATGCCCGCGCCCGGTTCCAACCTGCTTGCCAGTAAGATCAAACCCGTCCCCTCCACCGTCCAATCCAGAGGAAAGCCGTCATGGCCGAAGTGAAGTCCGACATCGAGATCGCGCGCGGCGCCAGGAAAAAGCAGATCCAGGAGATCGGCCAGAAGATCGGCATTCCGACCGAACACCTGCTGCCCTACGGCCACGACAAGGCCAAGATATCAGCCGAATTCATCAAGTCGGTGAAGGGCAACAAGGACGGCAAGCTGATCCTCGTAACCGCCATCAACCCGACGCCGGCCGGCGAAGGCAAGACCACGACTACGGTTGGCCTTGGCGACGGCCTGAACCGCATCGGCAAGAAGGCGATCGTCTGCATCCGCGAGGCCTCGCTAGGCCCGAATTTCGGCGTCAAGGGCGGCGCTGCCGGCGGCGGTTACGCGCAGGTCGTGCCGATGGAGGACATGAACCTTCACTTCACCGGCGACTTCCATGCCATCACCACGGCGCACAATCTGCTTTCCGCACTGATCGACAACCACATCTACTGGGGCAATGAGCTCGGCATCGACACCCGCCGCGTCGTCTGGCGCCGCGTCATGGACATGAACGACCGGGCGCTGCGCGAGATCATCTGCTCGCTCGGCGGCGTCGCCAACGGTTTCCCGCGCGAGGGCGGCTTCGACATCACCGTTGCTTCGGAAGTGATGGCTATCCTGTGCCTGTCGACCGACCTGAAGGACCTGGAAAAGCGCCTCGGCGACATCATCGTCGCCTATCGCCGCGACAAGTCGGCCGTCTATGCCCGCGACCTCAAGGCCGACGGCGCCATGGCCGTGTTGCTCAAGGACGCCATGCAGCCTAACCTGGTGCAGACGCTGGAGAACAACCCGGCCTTCGTGCATGGCGGCCCGTTCGCCAACATCGCGCATGGCTGCAACTCGGTCGTCGCCACCACGACGGCGCTCAAGCTCGCCGACTACGTCGTCACCGAAGCCGGCTTCGGCGCCGACCTGGGTGCTGAAAAGTTCTTCGACATCAAGTGCCGCAAGGCAGGCCTCAAGCCGGCGGCGGCCGTCATTGTCGCCACCGTGCGCGCCATGAAGATGAATGGCGGCGTCAAGAAGGAAGACCTCGGCAAGGAGAACGTCGAGGCGGTGAAGAAGGGCTGCGCCAACCTCGGCCGCCACATCGAGAATATCCGCCAGTTCGGCGTGCCGGCGGTGGTTGCGATCAACCACTTCTACTCCGACACCGACGCCGAAATCCAGGCGATGAAGGACTATGTCGCCTCGATGGGCGAAGAGGCGATCCTGTGCAAGCACTGGGCGCACGGCTCGGCCGGCATCGAGGATCTCGCCAACAAGGTGGTGGCACTGGCCGAATCCGGTGCTTCGCAGTTCGCGCCGCTCTATCCCGATGCGATGCCGCTGTTCGAGAAGATCAACACCATCGTCCAGCGTATCTATCGCGGCTCGGAAGCGATCGCCGACAAGTCGGTGCGCGACCAGCTCAAGGCCTGGGAAGACGCCGGATACGGCCACCTGCCGGTGTGCATGGCCAAGACGCAGTACTCGTTCTCGACCGACCCGAACCTGCGCGGCGCGCCGACCGGCCACACGGTGCCGGTGCGCGAGGTCAGGCTTTCGGCAGGTGCGGGCTTCGTCGTCATCATCTGCGGCGAGGTCATGACCATGCCCGGCCTACCGAGGGCGCCGTCCTCGGAAAAGATCTTCCTCAACGAGATGGGCCAGATCGAAGGCCTGTTCTAGAATCCTTCTATTCGAACAGAAAGGGCGCCGCAGCGATGCGGCGCCCTTTCTGTTTTCAGATAGTCCCTACGCGGCGCTGCGTGACAGCGCCCGCTGGTTGGAGCCGAAGATGGTGTCGCGTTCCGGCAGCGCGCCGGTCTTCAGGCACTCGACCCATTCGGCGGTCTTGAGCACGGCGGCAAAGCGCGACTGCAGGATGATCGTGACCACGCGGTGGATCTCCTCGGCCGAGGCGTAGCCGGCGCTGTTGGCGTAAGGCACCGATCCGGTCGCATCCGACAGGAACTCGACGGCAAAGCCCATATGCACGGCGTGGATGATGGTCGACAGGTCGCAATTGTGCGTCATGTAGCCGACCACCGTGATCGTATCGATGGCGTTGGCGCGCAGCCAGTCCTCGAGGTCGGTGCCGGTGAAGGCGGAGGGCAGGTTCTTTTCGACATAATGGTCGCGCCCACGCCTGGCTATTTCGGGATGCAGTTCGCCGCCATGGCTTCCCCTGGCGAAGATCGGCGATGTCTCGGGCGCCATCTGCTTGACGACCACCACCTTGATGCCGGCAGCAGTCGCTGCATCCATCGCCCGCGCCACATTGACGACGCTGTCGCGGAACGGCGGATGCTGGATGGCAAGACTGCCGCCGTCATAATCGTTCTGCACATCGACGACGATCAGCGCCCGGCGCGGCGTGGCGTTGGCTGGGTCAGACATGGTGTTTTCCTTTCCGGCTTGAATGCGATGGGTGGAAAATAGGTGGGTTGCCAGACAGCCGAAAGTGGCCCGATTGACATCATTCGAAAGAATTGGGACAATCCGCATTCAACTGCCGGAAGCACCCATGACCGACCCGATCATTGCCGTACTCGCCTTCGACGGCATCAGCCCGTTCCACCTTTCCGTACCGTGCCTGGTCTTCGCAGAGGACAGGACGGCGCTTGGCCTGCCGCGCTTCGACTTCCGCATCTGCGCGGTCAAGCCCGGCCCGATCCACACCGAGGCCGGACTGACAATTGCCGCGCCGCATGGGCTCGAAGGGCTCGACGGCGCCGATATCGTCATCATTCCAAGCTGGCATCATCTCGGCGAGCCGGCATCGCCGTCGCTGATGGAGGCGTTGCGCCGGGCGCACCAACGCGGCGCCTTGATCGTCGGCCTGTGCCTCGGAACCTTCGCCATTGCCGCGGCCGGGCTGCTTGCGGGCCGTCGTGCCGCGACGCACTGGGCCTATTCCGAACAGTTGCAGAAACTCCACCCCGACGTCGCCGTCGATGCCTCGGTGCTCTATGTCGACAATGGTGACATCGTGACCTCGGCCGGCGTCGCCGCCGGTCTGGACTGCTGTCTCCACATCGTGCGCGCCCGCTACGGCGCGGAAGCGGCACTGCGGCTCGCCCGCCAGATCGTTCTTTCTCCGCATCGGCAGGGCGGGCAGGCGCAATTCATCGAGCATCCGGTGGAAAGAAGCGCGGACGCCGACCGGTTCACCCAGGCCCTCGACGCGGTTCGCGCGGCGCTCGGAGAGACGCATAGCCTGGATAGCGTCGCCGAAGCCGCCGGCCTGACCCGGCGCACCTTTACCCGCCGCTTCCAAAAATCGATCGGCACCAGTTTCGGCGATTGGCTGACCAGCCAACGGATAGAACTGGCTCAACGGTTGCTGGAGGCGACAGAGAAATCGATGGACCTGGTGGCGTTCGAAGCCGGCTTCGGCAGCGCCACCTCGCTGCGCCAGCATTTCGCCGCAAGACTCAGGACATCGCCGGCGCAATATCGGCGCGAATTCTCCAGAAGGACCGACCAGGGCGAGCGCATGACGTACGTTCTGTCGTCCTGATCTATTCAGTCCCGCTTGACCTGATGTGCCGGATTGCCGACCACCGTGGTGTTCGCAGCCACGTCGCGCGTCACCACCGCCCCCGCACCGACAATGGCACCTTCACCGATGCTGACGCCGCCAAGGATGACCGCTGAGCCGCCGATCCACGCATTGGCGCCGATCTCGACCGGCTTGGCGATCTCCAGTCCAGCTTGCCGCCCAGCGACCTCCTTGTGATGCTCGGCACAATAAATCTGCACATTGGGGCCAAGCAGCGTTCCCTTGCCGATGCGCACACTCGCCGTGTCGAGGATGGTGCAGCCGGCATTGAGAAAGACGCCGTCGCCGAGAAAGATGTTGAAACCATAGGCGCAGTGAAACGGCGCCTCGATGCGGGCGCCCTCGCCGGCGTCGCCGAGCAAAGCTTTCAAGCCCGACCCGAGATTGCCGCGCTGCCGCGGCGGCAGGCAATTGTGCTCGAACACCGCGTCACGCGCTACCACACGCAAGGACTCCAGCTCATCATCGAGGCAGGTGTACCATTCGCCGGCCGCCATCTTCACGCGCTCGCTTTCGGCCATGACGCTGTCTCCAGTTCACGTCCTTCAAAAGCACAAGTGCGGCCAACAGAAAAGCGCCGATGCAAGTACTGGTCAAATATTGGACCTATGGTAGCCTGCCGTCTTAAAGGCCGTCCTGGCCCGGTGATCGAGGGGGATCGACCATGCTCTACATTCTCGCACTTCTGATCGGCGTCATTGCCGGTCTTCGCGCCATGACGGCGCCGGCTGCCGTTGCCTGGGGCGCTTATCTCGGCTGGCTGCCGGTTGCCGGCACCTGGGCGAGCTTCATGAGCCACTGGGCGGCTGTCGGCATCTTCACCATCCTGGCCATCGTCGAACTGATCACCGACCAGTTGCCGTCGACGCCGAGCCGTAAAGTGCCGCAGCAATTCGGCGCCCGCATCGTCATGGGCGCCTTCACCGGCGCGGTGATCGGCGCGACAGGCGGCGCCACCATCGGCGGCTTGATTGCCGGCGCCATCGGCGCCGTCATCGGCACGCTGGGCGGCGCTGAAGCTCGCGGCCGGCTCGCAGCCGCCTTCGGCAAGGATCCGCCCGCCGCCTTCATCGAGGACGCGGTGGCGATCATCGGCGGCCTGCTGATCGTAGCGGCGGTGGCATGACGACGAAAACCTTCGACGCCATCATCATCGGTGCCGGACAGGCTGGCCCTCCGCTGGCCGGCCGACTGACGGCCGCCGGCATGAGCGTGGCGCTGATCGAGCGCAAGCTGGTCGGCGGCACCTGCGTCAACACCGGCTGCATGCCGACCAAGACCATGGTCGCCAGCGCCTACGCCGCGCATCTTGCGCGCCGCGCCGCCGACTACGGCGTGACGCTCAGTGGCCCCGTCGGCGTCGACTATGCCAGGATCAAGGCGCGCAAGGACAAGGTGACGATCGACGCCCGCACCAATCTCGATACCTGGATTGCCGGCATGGACAAATGCACCCTCTATCGCGGCCATGCGCGTTTCGAATCCGCCAACACGGTGCGCGTCGGCGACGATCTGCTGACCGCCGAAAAGATCTTCCTCAACACCGGCGGCCGAGCCTCGGTCCCAGACCTGCCTGGCATCCACGACATCGACTATCTGACCAATTCCTCGATGATGGATCTCGACGTGCTGCCGCGCCATCTCATCGTCGTCGGCGGCAGCTACATCTCGCTCGAATTCGCACAGATGTTCCGCCGCTTCGGTAGCGAAGTCACCGTCATCGAGAAGAGCCCACGCTTGACCGGCCGCGAGGACGAGGATGTCTCCGCCGCCATCCTGTCGATCCTCGAAAACGAGGGAATCACGGTCCATGTCGGCGCCGACGACATCGCTTTCGCCAGACAGGGCCAGGACATTGCCGTGACCTTCTCCGCCGGCAAACCGCCGGCGGTCGGCTCGCACGTGCTGCTGGCTCTGGGGCGGACGCCCAACACCGATGACCTCGGCCTGGAGAGGGCTGGCGTGGAGGTCGACAAGCGCGGCTTCGTCTCTGTAGACGACCAGTTGCGCAGCAGCGTGCCCGGCATCTGGGCGATGGGCGACTGCAACGGCAGGGGCGCCTTCACCCACACCTCCTACAACGACTACGAGATCGTCGCCGCCAACCTGCTGGACAACGATCCGCGCAAGGTCAGTGATCGCATCGAAGCCTATGCGCTCTACATCGACCCACCGCTCGGCCGCTGCGGCATGACCGAGGCCGCGGTGAAGAAATCCGGCCGTCGCGCGCTGGTCGGCCAGCGGCCGATGACCCGCGTCGGCCGCGCTATCGAAAAGGGCGAGACGCAGGGCTTCATGAAGATCCTGGTCGACGCCGACACCAGGCAGATCCTCGGCTGCTCGGTGCTCGGCCCCGGCGGCGACGAGGTTATCCATAGCGTACTCGACCTGATGTACGCCAAGGCGCCCGTCGACACGCTGGCGCGTGCCGTGCACATCCACCCGAATGTCTCGGAGCTGTTGCCAACCATTGCCCAGGAATTGAAGCCGCTGGTTTGACAGCCTGTTAGCGACCCATTTCAAAGCTCTTCCTTTTCTGCATCGCTGCGATGCAGCAATGCAGCTTGCGCACGGTGGCGTCCTTCGCGCAGTCTCAATTTGAACCGATTCAGTCTGGACGCCCCATGCCCTTGCCGATCCTTGCGCTTGCCATTGCGTCCTTCTGCATCGGCACCACCGAATTCGTGATCATGGGCCTGCTGCCCGAGGTCGCAGCCGACCTCGGCGTATCGATCCCTTCTGCCGGCCTGCTGGTTACCGGATATGCGCTGGGCGTCGTCTTCGGCGCGCCGATCGTGGCGATGGCCACCGCGCATTTGCCGCGTAAGCCTGTGCTGGTCGGGCTGGCCGTCCTGTTCGTCATCGGCAATCTGTTTTGCGCCATCTCGCCCAACTACTGGACGCTGATGGCCGCGCGCGTTTTCACCGCTTTCGGCCATGGCGCCTTCTTCGGCATCGGCTCGGTCGTTGCCGCCAGCCTGGTGCCGCGCAACAAACGCGCCAGCGCCATCGCGCTGATGTTCGCCGGGCTGACGCTGTCCAACATCCTGGGTGTTCCCGCCGGAACCGCACTTGGCGAAGCGTTCGGCTGGCGCTCCACCTTCGTTGCCGTGGTCGGTATCGGCCTGATCTCGGTGGCAGCGATCGCCTGGCTGGTGCCGTCCGATGTCGCCCAGCCAAGCGGTGGCGGCCTGCGCGGCGAGCTGCGCGTGCTGGGCAAGCTGCAGGTCTGGCTGGCCATGCTGATCGCGGCGCTGACCTCCGCAAGCCTGTTCACCGTCTTCACCTACATCAAACCCTACCTCACCGAGGTATCGGGCTTGTCGACCTCGGCAGTCACGTGGGTTCTGCTGCTGTTCGGCGCGGGCATGACCATCGGCAACATTATCGGCGGCAGACTGGCCGACTGGAAACTGATGCCGACAGTGATCGGCACGCTGCTGCTGATGGCCCTGCTTTTCGTTGGCTTCAGGCAGTTCGGCGCAATCGCCAGCGTTGCCGTCGGCATCGTCTTCCTGTGGGGCCTGCTCATCTTCGTCGTCGTGCCGCCGCTGCAGATCCGGGTCGTCGAGGCGGCCTCCGAGGGACCGAACCTCGCCGCCACGCTGAACCAGGGCGCCTTCAATGTCGGCAATGCCAGCGGCGCCTGGATCGGCGGCGTTGCCCTTTCCGCCGGTGTTTCCTATGCCAATTTGCCGCTGGTCGGCGCAGCACTCGCTTTGTTGGCGGTCACCGTCGCCGTGCTGTCGCAGGCGCTGGACCGGCGCGCGCCGGTCATCCCGCTTCCGGCTGAATAGCCTCTTGCGCCCATAGCGCGGCGGGCTGGACCAATCGACATCGGCGCCTTCAAATCGCATGTCTCTCGCTCTTGATGGAGGAAGTCATGCAGAAATCGATCGAGCGCATCGCCGGCGAAAGCGAAGGGGTTTCCTACGAATTCCCGCTGTTCCGCTTCACTGGTTCCGACAAGGCTGCTCCTTCGGCATACCTGCAGGCGGCACTCCATGCCGGCGAGTTGCCGGGCGTCGTCGCCATCGACGCGCTGATGCCGATGCTTGCCAGGGCGGAGGCCGAAGGCCGCATCAAGGGCAATCTCACCATCGTGCCCTGGGCCAATCCGATCGGCCGGGCGCAATATCATTTCGGCGAGCATCAGGGCCGCTTCCATCTGGGCACGCGCACCAATTTCAACCGCGGCTTTCCGCTGCTCGCCGCGCCCGACACAGCGCTCTTGCCCGACACCACCCTTGGCAGCGTCGACCAGCGGCTGAAGACGCGGCTGGTGCAGCTCTCGCTCGGCCATGACATCGTGCTCGACCTGCACTGCGATGACGAGGGCCTCGCCTACCTCTACGTCCACACCAGCCTGTGGCCTGCCATGGCCGATTGCGCCGCCGCCATGGGCGTCGACGCGGTCGTGCTGTGGAGCGAGGACACCGACGGCACCTTCGAGGGCGCCTCGATCATGCCCTACCAGAACGTCCCCGCCGATGTGGCCAAGCTCGACCGCCGCGTCGCCACCACCGTCGAATATCGCGGCATCCTCGATGTCGACGGTGCCCTGGCCGCCGCCGACGCCGACGGCCTCTACCGGCTGTTGGTGGCGCGCGGCGTGATCGCCGATAGCACCCTGCCCGCGCCGGGTCCTTTCACCGGCTTCGTGGCGCCATTGGAAAACATCGACATGATGCCGGCGCCACGGGCAGGTGCCGTGCTCTACGACGTGAAGCCGGGCGACCGTGTCGCCAAGGGAGCGCGCCTCGCCACCATCATCCATGCACCGGGTGAAGCCGACGGCCGCACCGAAGTGTTCGCACCGCAGGACGGCCTCATCCTGACCCGCCGCTCTCGCCGCATCATTCGCGCCGGCGAGGATCTTCTGAAGCTGGTCGGCGACAGGAAGAGCGCCGACGCCCGGTCGGGAACGCTGGAGGACTGACTTAACCCGAAATAGCCAGTCGCGCCTTCGCCTCCAGCCATTCCGCCATCTGCCGGTAAGGCACCGGGCCGTGGCTGATGCGGGCGACGCCGAGTTCGGCCAGCCGCTGGCGCGGCGGCACGTGCCCCAGCGCAATGATGTTGACCGGCAACGCGATTGCCTTGCAAAGCGTCTCGATCAGGTCCTCATCGCCAAGACCCGGCGCAAAGAAGCCGTGTGCGCCGGCTTTTTCGAAGGCCTGCGCGCGCTCGATGGCCTGGTCGAGCAGGACGTCGTCATGCGCATCCGGTTTCGCCTTGAGGAAGATGTCGGTTCGGGCGTTGATGAACGCCGGTATGCCGGAGGCCTTGACGGCCGCTGCCGCAGCTTCGATGCGTTTTACCTGAACAGAAATGTCGTGCAGGCCGGTGCCGCCGACAACCTGGTCTTCGAAATTGAAACCGATAGCGCCGGCCCGTAGCGCCAACGTCACCGTGCGAGCCACAATCTCCGGATCGACGCCGTAGCCGCCCTCGAGGTCCATGGTCACCGGCAGGTCGACGGCAGTGACGATGCGCTTGATGTTGTCGAGCGCCAGCTCCAGCGGGATTTTCTCGCCATCGGCATAGCCGAACGCGGCAGCCACCGGCCAGCTTCCGGTGGCGATCGCCTTGGCGCCCGCTTTCTCGACGATCTTGGCCGAACCCGGATCCCAGACGTTGTAGAGAACGATCGGGTTTCCCTTGACGTGGAGGGAATGGAACGTCCGCGCACGCTCGATCTGCTCGGTCATGGTGTTTTCCCGTCTCCTGCTGTTAGAGGAACAGTCTAAGCGGCACTGTCCGCCCTGGCGATGTGCCATGAGACGCTGAAGCGGCGGCCACCGGACAGGCTTTTCAAATCAGTTGCGCATCCGGTTTTTCGCGGCTATGGATTTTCGCCATGAACATGCGTTCGATCAAGACCATTTGGTGGTGGGCCTGCTGACAGCGGCCTGTTCGAACACGTGCGCGTGAAAAGAGAGGGTGGCCGCAGCGGAAAGTCCGGGCGGCCATTTGTTTTTTCCAAGCCATTCCCGGGTCCGTTGCCCAAGACGCTGATGGAGACGGCAATGACGATAAAGCTTCTGGAAAACGGCGCGGAAAGTTTCGTGACCGCGGGTGGCATAACCATCACGCGCGCGCGCCACGACCGGCCCTATGCGGGCGCGATCGACGCTTACGTTGACGGCCTGAATTCGCGCCGCGGCGCTGTATTTTCCTCAAATTATGAATATCCCGGCCGCTACACGCGCTGGGACACCGCCATCATCGATCCGCCGCTGGTCGTCTCGGCGCGCGGCCGTGCCATGCGCATCGAGGCGCTGAACCGCCGTGGCGAGGCGCTGCTGCCGGTCATCGGCAAGGCGCTCGCCAGCCAGGCGGATGTCACCATCGCCGAGACGTCGAAGACACTCATCCGCCTCGATGTCGCCAAGCCCGGCCGTGTCTTCACCGAGGAGGAGCGCAGCCGCGTCCCTTCAGTCTTCACCGTACTGCGCGCCATCACCGCTCTGTTCAAGACCGAGGAAGACGCCAATCTTGGTCTCTACGGCGCCTTCGGCTACGACCTCGCCTTCCAGTTCGATCCGGTCGAACACACCCTCGAGCGCAAAGAGAGCCAGCGCGACCTGGTGCTTTTCCTGCCCGACGAGATTCTGGTCGTCGACCATTATTCCGCCAAGGCCTGGACTGACCGCTACGACTATGCCGGCGAGGGTTTTTCGACTGAAGGGCTGCCGCGCGACGAAATCACCGAGCCGTTCAAGAGCCCCGACCGCATCCCGCCGCGCGGCGACCATGAACCCGGCGAATACGCCGATCTGGTGCGCAAGGCGATGGATTCGTTCAAGCGCGGCGACCTTTTCGAGGTCGTGCCCGGCCAGATGTTCTACGAGCGCTGCGAGACGCAGCCATCCGAGATTTCGCGCAAGCTGAAAGCCATCAATCCGTCGCCCTATTCCTTCTTCATCAATCTGGGCGAAGGCGAATATCTGATCGGCGCCTCGCCGGAAATGTTCGTGCGCGTCAACGGCCGCCGCGTCGAGACCTGCCCGATCTCGGGCACCATCAAGCGCGGCGACGACGCCATTTCCGACTCAGAGCAGATCCTGAAACTGCTCAACTCGAAGAAGGACGAATCCGAGCTGACCATGTGCTCGGACGTCGATCGCAACGACAAGTCGCGGGTCTGCGAGCCGGGTTCGGTGCGCGTCATCGGCCGTCGGCAGATCGAAATGTATTCGCGCCTGATCCACACGGTCGACCACATCGAAGGCCGGCTGCGCGAAGGCATGGATGCCTTCGATGCCTTCCTGTCGCATGCCTGGGCGGTCACCGTGACCGGCGCGCCGAAATTGTGGGCCATGCGCTTCATCGAGCAGAACGAGAAAAGCCCGCGCGCCTGGTATGGCGGCGCGATCGGCATGGTCAATTTCAACGGCGACATGAACACCGGCCTGACGCTCCGCACCATCCGTATCAAGGACGGCATTGCCGAAGTGCGCGCCGGCGCCACATTGCTGTTCGACAGCATTCCCGAGGAAGAAGAAGCCGAAACCGAACTGAAGGCATCCGCCATGCTCTCCGCCATCCGCGACGCCAAGACAGGCAATTCCGCCAGCACCGAGCGCACGACCGCGCGCGTCGGCGACGGCGTCAACATCCTGCTGGTCGACCACGAGGATAGTTTCGTCCACACGCTGGCCAATTATTTCCGCCAAACCGGCGCCAACGTCTCGACCGTTCGCTCGCCGGTGCCTGAGGAAGTCTTCGACCGGCTGAAACCCGATCTCGTCGTGCTGTCGCCCGGCCCCGGCACGCCGAAGGACTTCGATTGCGCCGCAACCATCAAGAAGGCGCGCGCCCGCGAACTGCCGATCTTCGGCGTCTGCCTTGGCCTGCAGGCATTGGCGGAGGCCTATGGCGGCGAACTGCGGCAGCTGCACATACCGATGCACGGCAAGCCGTCGCGCATCCGGGTCTCCAAGCCCGGCATCATCTTCTCGGGCCTGCCCAAGGAAGTGACCGTCGGCCGCTACCACTCGATCTTTGCCGATCCGGTGCGCCTGCCCGACGATTTCATCGTCACAGCCGAGACCGAGGACGGCATAATCATGGCCTTCGAACACCGCAAGGAGCCTATCGCCGCGGTACAGTTCCACCCGGAATCGATCATGACGCTCGGCCACAATGCCGGCATGCGCATCATCGAGAACATCGTCGCCCACTTGCCCCGCAAGGCCAAGGAAAAGGCCGCCTGACGATCATGGCTGAAGCCGAGAACACGATGGCGATCGCGGCCAAGGCGGCCGCGAAGCGCAAAATCGCCAATCTCGCCTTCTGGTCGATTATCGTCGCTTTTGTCGTGCTCGCGCTGAAGGCTGCCGCCTGGTACGTCACCGGCTCGGTGGCGCTCTACTCGGACGCCTTGGAATCGATCGTCAACGTCATTGCCTCGGTTGCAGCCTTCTGGGCGATCCAGGTCAGCCACAAGCCGGCCGACCAGGACCACCCTTTCGGCCATCACAAGGCCGAGTATTTCTCGGCGGTGCTGGAAGGCGTGCTGATCGTGCTCGCCGCCCTTTTGATCCTCAACGAGGTCTGGCGCCACTGGCAGACCCCGGCACCGCTCGAACAGCCCTGGGAAGGTCTTGCCGTCAACGGCGTCGCTACGGTCATCAACGCCTTCTGGGCCTGGACGTTGATCCGCGCCGGCAGGGCGGAGAAATCACCGGCACTGGTCGCCGACGGCAACCACATCATGACCGACGTGGTCACCTCGATCGGCGTCTTCGGCGGCCTGGTCGGAGCGATCCTGACCGGTTGGCAGATCCTTGACCCCGCACTTGCCGTCCTCGTGGCTTTGAACATCCTGTGGCAGGGCTGGCATGTCATAGGCTCGTCGATGAACGGCCTGATGGACCGCGCCGTCGACACCCAGGAACACATGCGCATCCGTGACGTCATCTCGGCCAATTGCAAGGGCGCGCTCGAGGTGCACGACCTCAAGACGCGCATCGCCGGCCGCGCCACCTTCATCGAGTTTCATCTGGTCGTCGACGCAGACATGTCGGTCGGCGCCAGCCATGTCATCTGCGACCGCATCGAGGACGCGCTGAAAGCCGAAATCCCCTCGGTGCGCGTCACCATCCATGTCGAGCCCGACGACGAGGCCAAGCTGCCGAAGGGCACAACCGCCGTGCCGTTCGCCTGAGGCGATTTCCTGTAGCGACTTGGGAAAATTAACCGAAGCTTCTCGACTTCGTCATCCACGGGCGAAGCAGGAGCGAAGCTCCGTCGCGGAGACCCGAGGATCCATGCCGCGACCTTGTCCGTAGAGTGCAGCGGAACAGAATTCTGCACCGCAGCAGCGCTCAGATGTCACGCATGGATCCTATGGTCTGCGCCGCCAGTCTCTATCGGCCTTCCAAAGCTGCCTCAACAAAATCGTCGTCAAGTGGCCCGGTCAAACTGTCGAGCCAGACCCAATCCTGCGCAAGCGGTTCGAGAACGACCGCTCGGCCCTCGCGACGGATTGAAATCTCGCCGGTATCGAAACGGTATTTCTTCGGCATGCGTACTGCTTGCGATCCGCCAGACCAAAAGACTTTTGCCTTATCCATTCGCGCCCTCCATTGAAGCTCAAGGCGAGCAGGCCGATTGCGGCATCGGCTGCAGCCGATAGACCTTGTCGTCGGATTTCGTCTTGCCATCGGCGGCCTTCGAACACAGGTCGACGATCGCGAGCGCGCTGTTGGGATTTGCCAGCATCATCGTGCCATTGAGGCCACGCTTGAGGAAAATCTCCTTCTGCGCGATGTCGCAGGAAGAATCGCTCATCTTCGAACTGGCCGCGCAGCGCCACTGGTCGGCTTCGCCCTGGCAGGAATAGGTCTGCGTAACCTCAGCCGATTTCTGCCGTGTGGTGACGGTAACGGCAATGTCGGCGCCGTCTGGCCAGTTGGCGGCGTCGCCACCCGAGGCGAAGGACGCCAGCTCTACCTTGCCGCGGAAAACCCGGATCGACTGGGTGAGTTGATCGGGGTGCGAGCCGAGATGCGCCGCATCGTAGTCGCGCCCATAGCAGAAGGCCTGGTCCGGCTTCAGCCGCTCGCGCAGCGGCGGGCCTAGCGCCGGGTCGACCGGATCGATGCGCGCGAACTCCGCCTTGCAGGTCGCCGCTGGGATCGGGTCGAGGCGAAAATTGTCGTCATCCTTGCCGAGTGCCTGCCTGCTATATTCCGCAGCGCCAAGTTCTTCTTCCGAACCGGCATCGAGATAGATGTCGGGCTGCAGATCCGAGAGGAACAGCCGGCCCTTGTCGTCGACCTTCAGCGACGCAAGCGTCCGGTCGCATTCCATGCCGCAATGAACCGGGCCTGTCTTGCCGTCCTCGGACGCATGATTGCACCAGCCGCCGGCCCATTCCGGCGACTTGGCGCCGCGCACGGTGGTGGCGATGAAAGCATTGTAGGACGTGTCGGAATTCACGGTCGGTTCCTCGTTCGGCCGGCTGACCGGATCATGGCCGTAGTAGAAGAAGATCCGCGTTACCTTCTGCTTCGGGTGCGCCTTGAGATGCCCCGCATCATAGACGCGGCCGAAACAGGCATCAGCGCCGTTCGGACTGAGTTCGGTGAGCTTCAGCGCATCGTCGGCGGAGGCCGATCCGGCAAGCAAGCCAAGCAGCGCCGCGCCAAACCCGGCGCCGGCGACTGTCTTCCATTCCCCTGCCCTGAACGCCATGTGATCTCTCCTCCGCATCGACAGGACGCAACGTCAATTTATGCTAGTATTGCGGCCGCAGCCACGCAATTCGCGGCGGGCCGCCAAGCGGAGGAGGATTCCATGCGTCGGCGCGATATGTTCCGCGCGGTTCTTGCCGGAACCGGAACGCTTCTCGGTTTGCGGGCAGCACAGGCAGCCGCCACCGAGCCCGCAAGGCAAAAAGTCGCCTACCACTTGAGCGACACCGACAAGGTCAATTTCGTGCTCGGCAACATCAAGAACCACTATGAGGGCACCGGCGGCAATGTCGACATCGTGCTGGTCGTGCATGGTCCCGCGCTCGCGGCCTTCAAGTCGAAAGGCATATCGGCCGCGATTTCCGGGCGCTTCGCCGGCCTGGTGCGGCAGGGGCTGGAACCCCATGCCTGCGCCAACACCATGCAAGGCATGGATATTTCGCTCCCCGACCTGCTCGCCGGGTTTCATGCCGCCGACAAGGGCGGCGTCGTCAAACTCGCCGAACTGCAAGGCCAGGGTTACGCCTATCTGCATCCGTAGAGCGGTTTGTTTGGCGCAAATTCCCCGAGGGAAAGCGCTACTCGCTTTGCCGGGAAACCGCTCCACACGTTTCCTTGAATTGCTCAAAGGCTTGAACACCGGGGTGGCAAGGGCCTACGAAGGACAGGCAGACCTCCCGGAGGAAGAACCGTGCCAGCCACCACACTCAGCATACCCGATCTTGCCGGCAAGGCAGTGCTGGTCACCGGTGCGTCAACCGGCATCGGAGCGGCGCTCGCGCTGGCCTATGCAGCGCAGAAATGCAAGGTGGCGCTGCACTACAATTCGAGTCAAGACGCCGCCGAGAAGCTCGGCTTGACGATTGCCGACAAGGGCGGCGAGGTGTTTCTCGTTCAGGGCGATTTTTCCGTTGCCGCCGATGTCGAGCGCGTCGTCGAGGACAGCGCGCAATATTTCGGCCGCCTCGACGGGCTGGTCAACAATGCCGGCGGCATGCTTGGCCGCATCCCTTATGCCGAGCAGACCGAGGCGCATTACGACGCTGTGATGGACCTCAATGCGCGCTCGGTGCTGACTGCTTCGCGCAAGGCGATCCCGTGGCTGAAGAAACAGGGCGGCTTCATCGTCAACACCTCCTCGATCGCCGCGCGCAACGGCGCCGGCGGCGGCGCCGGGCTTTACGGCTCAGCCAAGGCCTTCGTCTCCAATGTGACGCGCGGCATGGCCAAGGAACTGATCGGCTTCGGCATCCGCGTCAACGCGGTAGCGCCCGGAACCATTCTCACCCCGTTCCACGAGCGCTATTCGACCGACGAGCAGATGAAGGGCATGGTCGCCACCATTCCGCAGGGACGCGCCGGCACGGCGCAGGATTGCGTCGGCGCCTATCTGTTCCTCTCTTCGGACCTTCTCAGCGGCTACATCACCGGCCAGGTGATCGAGGTGAATGGCGGCCAGTTGATGCCTTGAACGGCTACCGGCATACTGGCGGTCTGCATGTTCTTGTCGAAAACCTCAAAGGGAGACAACGGAATGTACGGACTGATCGGCAAGATGCGGGCGGCGCGCGGCCAGCGTGACGCGGTCATGGACCTTCTGCGCGACAGTACAGGCGCCCTGCCGGGCTGCCTGAGCTATATCATCGCGCGCGACCCCGCCGATGCCGACGCGATCTGGGTCACCGAAGTGTGGACCGACGCCGAAAGCCACAAGGCCTCGCTGCAGCTTCCCGAAGTCCAGGCGGCGATCGCCAAGGCGCGGCCGTTCATCGCCGGCTTCGAATTCCAGGTCGAGACCCACCCCGTCGCCGGCTTCGGGCTGGCTGACGGCAAGACGGGGTGATCCGCCCACGGCTTATGCCGAGGCGAGGTTCGCACTCCAGGTGCAATATCGACAGGTGAACAATCTCGACCCCGGGTTTTGCCAGTCATCGCGCTCCACTTGTAATTCTCTGAAAATGGACTAAGTTCTGTGGACTAAGTCCACTTGGAGAAACCTGCGATGCAGACCGTGAACATCCACAATGCGAAGACCAATCTTTCACGTCTCGTTGACCGAGCTGCCAAAGGTGAGCCGTTCATCATCGCCAAGGCGGGCAAACCATTGGTGAAAGTCGTGCCTATCGATCAGCCGGCCTCGTCGCAGGCGCGAAGGGTCGGTTTTATGGCCGGCCAGTTTTCCGTTCCCGACGATTTCGACCGCATGGGTGGCGAGGAGATTGAGCAACTGTTCGGTGTCAACACTTGAAACTGCTACTCGACACCCATTTGCTGCTGTGGGCGGCTGGCGAACCGGATCGGCTAACACCTGCGGCTCTCGCCGAGATTGAGGACCCCGAGAACGAATTGCTGTTCAGTCCCGCCAGCCTTTGGGAGATCGCAATCAAACGAGGACTGGGACGGGATGATTTCCAGGTCGATCCCCGTTTGCTCCGGCGAGGCCTATTCGACAATGGCTATCACGACTTGCCGATCACCAGTGAACATGCCCTCGCCATCGACGGACTTCCGGCGATCCACAAGGATCCCTTCGATCGAATCCTGGTCGCCCAGGCAACCATTGAGGGGATTACCTTGCTGACGATGGACGATCTTGTCGCCCGTTATCCCGGTCCTATCCGAAAGCTCTGACACCTTGGTAAACTGCGTGACTCGCGCGTCACACAGCTTCCTTTTTCGGCAAAGCGGGGGTTCGCATCGTCCCGCTTCAAGTCTAAGACCGAAACATGGATTCCTCGGCCGAGCAGCCATCCCCGGACCTGCCCACACTCGAGCGCATGGCGCGGATGCGTAAGCTCTGGCAGTGGCTTGCCCTGCTGGTTGTTTCCCTGCTGTTTGCCGGCGCGCTGGAACTCGCCACCCTGCCGGCGGCGTTGCTGATCGGACCGATGCTGGCGGCCATCGTCGCCGGCACCAATGGCGCCACGGTGCGTGTGCCGCATCTTCTGTTCGGCGCCGCCCAGGCGATCGTCGGCTGCCTCGTCGCCAGCTCGATCTCGGCCGACATCTTTCCGGTCTTCTACCAGGAATGGCCGCTGTTTTTAGGCGTCGTGGTGGCGACCGTCACTGCCTCCAGCCTGCTCGGCTGGCTGATCAGCCGCTGGCGCATCCTGCCCGGCACCACCGCCGTCTGGGGCTCGTCGCCGGGTGCGGCCACCGCCATGGTGCTGATGGCCGGTGCCTTCGGTGCCGACCAGCGCCTCGTCGCTTTCATGCAATATCTGCGCGTCATCTTCGTCTCGATGACCGCAGCACTCGTTGCCAAGATGTGGGTCGACACCTCGGGCGTCGAAATCCCGCCCATCGTCTGGTTTCCGCCGATCGACCGCCAGGCCTTCGCCGCCACCATCGGCATCGCGCTGGTTGGCGGCCTGGCGGGAAAGCTGTGCCGACTGCCCTCGCCCTTCTTCCTCGGCACCTTTGTCTTCGGCACCGTCGTCCATCTCGGCTTGGGCGTGGAAATGCAATTGCCGCAATGGCTGCTGGCCGTCAGCTACGCCATGGTCGGCTGGTCGATCGGCCTGAACTTCACCAGGGCGATCCTGCGCCATGCGGCTGGCGCCTTGCCGCAGATCATCGCCTCGATCGTGGCGCTGGTCGCCTTTTGCGGCTGCCTTGCCTTCATGATCAGCCATCTCCTGGGCATCGATCCGCTGACCGCCTATCTGGCGACCAGCCCCGGCGGCATGGACAGCATCGCCATCATCGCCGCAGCAGCGCAGAACGTCGACATCTCTTTCGTCATGGCCCTGCAATCGGCACGCTTCCTGATCGTGCTGGTGATCGGCCCGAGCGTGGCGCGGCTGGTGGCGAGAAGCGTCAGGCAATAAGCAGCGACTAGTCCTCGCCGCCCTCGCCCACGCTATGCGCATCCCGACGCCAGTAGGCCGTAACCAGGTGCCGGTCGCGCGGCAGGCCCCACTGCTTGCGCACGATCTTGCGTATCTCCCGGAAATCGCCGAATTCGCAACTTGCCCAGACGTACAGGCCGTCGGCAAGCGCCATGTGATTGCGCTCACGCAAGGCGGTCGACAATAGGCCCGCGGTGCCGGCCTCGAGGCCGCGCCGGTAAAGCCAGGTGATGTCGATATTGTCCCCTTGCGCCAGCGCCATTCGGTCATCCGGGCTATCGACCTCGATCAGCGCCTCGGCACGTGTTGATGGCGGCAGATGCTCCAAAATCCTGCCGATGGCGGGCAGCGCGGTGTCGTCGCCGAGCAGAAGCAAGGTCTGCGCCACCGGGGCGTCGCCGCCGCCGGGTCCGATCATGCCGATGACGTCTCCCGCCCGTGCGTTTTGCGCGAATGTGGCGGCGGGCGTGTTCTGGCCGGGGTGCAACACGAAATCGACATCGAGCCAACCGCTTGCGGCATCCAGCGCCCGGATCGTGTAGACCCGCACGGCAAGCGCATCGTCGCCAGAAGGCCAGACGATCAAGCCGTCAGCGCCCATCGTCGGCCAAACCAGCCGGCGGCCAGGCGGCGGCAGCAGCAGCCGCATGTGCAGGCCGCCATGGCTAAATCGGCCGAGATCCTTGCCGGCGAAGCGCAGGCGCTGCATATGCGCCGATATCCGCGTCGACGACATCACCGTGATCTCGCGGAAGAAGACCGGAGTACCGGCGTCGCTGCCGTCGCCTTGCCAATGGATGCCCTTGGTCGTGCCGAGATGTTCGGCGACATGGCCGGCGACCGTCATCTTCATGTAGGACAGGCAGGTTTCGTCTGTCGCCGCGACGCGGATCAGCACGCTTTCATCATCGAGCGTAGCGCTCAACGAGCCGTAGTAGAGGCGGAGCTCCCACTGGTCGGCAACGCCAGTGTCGATCTCGAATTCGCTGTGCTCTGCGCGCAGCCGGTCCATCACCGATCTGATCGCCGCGTCGCTGATCCGGGTTTGCGCGCTAAGTTGGTCCATCGCTCAAGTCCTTCGAAACGGTTCGGGCAAGGCGCCGCGCGGCACCCTCACCGTCAGCGGCATGCCACAGCCGCTCCGATGTTTCCACACAAACATGACAATATTAATCATATTTATTCGATGAGTTGGCTACGAGCCGCTTGTCGCAGCAAGTCGCTCGGGAAGGAAATCAACGAAGACGCGCACCTTCGGCGACAGATGGCGATTGGAGGGCCACAGCATCCGGAACTGGCCACGGCCGTCGACATGACCATCGAGGACGGTACGCAGCCTGTCTTCGTGCAGCGCCTCGCGCACCAGGAAATCCGGCATGCAAGCTATGCCGAGGCCGGCGAGCGTGGCGCCCTTCAAGGCTTCCATGTTGTTGCAGGTCAGCATCGAGCGGATCTGCGGTTCGGCGCTTCCGGTAGTGAACGGCCACTCCAGCAGCCTGCCGCTGTTCAGGAAGCGGAAGTTTATGCCGAAATGTCTGATGAGATCAGCCGGCACGCTGGGGGCGCCATGGCGGTCCAGGTAGGAGGGCGCCGCGCACAGCAGCATGCGAAAGGGCGCAACGGGTCTCGACACAAGGCGCGAATCCGGCAGTTCGCCGCTGCGGATCGCGACATCGATACCCTCGTCGATGACGTCGACGATCCGGTCGTTGAAATCGATGTCGAGCTCGATCTCGGGATAGCGTGCCATGAACTCCGACAGCACCGGCAGCAGCAGATGATAGGTGACGATCGGGGTGGATATGCGCAGCCGCCCACGCGGTGTTTCCCGTGTCTGCGACAGCATCGCCTCGGCATCGTCGATGTCGTCGAGGATGCGGCGCACCCGCTCGTTGAACAGCTTGCCCTCTTCCGTCAGGCCAATGCGCCGCGTGCTGCGCTGCAGGAGCCGCACGCCGAGTTCCTGCTCGAGCCGGGCGACACTTTTGCCGACAGCGGAAGCCGAGATGCCAAGCGCCCGCCCGGCGGCGACGAAACTGCCGAATTCGGCGGTGCGGGCGAAGGCCAGGAGCCCGTTGAGACGATCCATTGCGTCATTCCATTCGAGCGTTTCAGTCCGATATACCAGGAGATATAACACCATTTTTCCTGAAATGCCGACGACCTATCTTGTCATCACGACCGGCTCCGCAATGGCGCGGGCCACCGGCGAGTACTGTTTCAGATAGGGAAATCCATGACTTCCAGGACCACAACCGGCTCTGCCGAGAGATGGCTCGTGCTCTTGTCCGTGTGCCTTGCCGCGATGACGATGCCCTTGACCTTCACCGGTCCGGCCGTCGCTCTGTCGCGTATCGCGGCCGATCTCGGCGGCAGTCCGATCGAGCTCAACTGGGTGACAAACGCCTTCATGCTGACCTTCGGCGCCACCCTGATGGCGTCGGGCGCTCTGGCCGACAATCACGGGCGCAAGCGCCTCTTCCTCGTCGGCCTCTCCCTCTATGTCCTGGCGTCGCTGGGCGCGATGCTGGCGCCGGACATCATCTGGTTCGACATTTTCCGCGCCGCGCAGGGTATCGGCAGTGCGGCCGCCTTCGCTGGCGGCGCCTCGGCACTTGCCCAGGAATTCGAAGGGCCGTTGCGGCTGCGCGCCTTCAGCTTCCTCGGCACCAGTTTCGGTATCGGCCTCGCCTTCGGCCCAATCGCGTCGGGCCTGCTCATCTCTGCATTCGGCTGGCGGTCGATCTTTCTTCTGGTTGCAGCACTCGCGATTGCCGCCGCCATGCTCGGCCTGCGCACCATCAGGGAATCGCGCGACCCGGATGCGACGGGCCTAGATTGGGCGGGAGCCGGCACCTTCACGATCGCGCTGGCGTCGCTGACCTATGGCGTGCTCCAGGCCCCGCAGAGCGGCTGGGCCGATCCCCTCGTCGTCTCCCTTCTGGCCGCTTCTGCCATCTGTTTTGTCGCCTTCGTCGTTGTCGAGCGGCGAGCACAACGGCCGATGCTCGATCTCACGCTGTTTGCCTATCCCCGCTTCGTCGGCGTCCAGTTTCTGGCTGCGGCACCCGCTTACGCCTTCGTCGTCCTGCTCGTCCTGTTGCCGATCCGCTTCATCGGCATCGAGGGTATGAGCGAGATCAAGGCCGGGCAATTGATGATCTGCCTATCAGGCCCGCTGCTGATCCTGCCGATGCTCGCCGGACAGCTGGCGCGCTGGATCGCGCCGGCCACGATCTGCGGCGTCGGCCTGCTCGTCGCTGCCGCCGGGCTTGTCTGGCTAAGCCTGACACCACCGGTCGATAGTGCGCTGGTGGCGCCGCTGATGCTGATCGGCGTCGGCATCGCTTTGCCTTGGGGATTGATGGACGGGCTCGCCGTCAGTGTCGTGCCGAGAGAGCGCGCCGGCATGGCGGTCGGCATCTTCAACACCACCCGCGTCGCTTGCGAGGGCGTGGCGCTGGCGATCGTCATGGCGACCCTTTCCGGCTTTACCGCCGCGCATCTCGCCGCACAGGGAACGGCATCTTCGACGCAGGCAGCAGCGGCAGCCCAACTGCTGGTGACCGGCAATCTCGGCGAAGCAGCACAACATCTGCCCCAGGCTGGAGCCATTGTTCTGGTCCAGGCCTACGAGGCGGCGTTCGACAGGCTGCTGATCGTGCTGGCGGCAATCACCGTCATGACCGCCATCGTCGTCTTCCTTGGCCTGCGTCGCGGATCGGCGTCGGAACACGAGACCGTCGCTCTGCCGGCAGGCCAGGAAGGGTAGCTGTCAGCGGACGAGCCCCGCTGTCAGTCGAGCCTGTGCATCAGGTCCTCATCCAGCCAACGGCCGAAGAAATAGACCAGTTGCTTGTGCCACCATGGCCAGTCGTGGCTGACATCGCCGCCCCAATAATCGACCCAGGCGGGAATGGATTTGTCGCGCAGGATCTGTTCCAACTTGCGCGTCTCGACCAGCATCCGCTCTTCCCAGGCGCCCTGGCCGCAGCAGAAGATCAGCCTGAGCGCCTTCAGCCGGGCCAGCAGTTTGGGATCGACGATGCCGGGCAGATAGTCGAGCGGCGAGTTGTAGAAAATGTCGCCCTCGAGCGCTTTGCCGAAGAAGTCGCGCGCCGAATAGACGCCCGACAGGGCAATGACGCCGCTGGCGAGTTCAGGAAAGCGGAAGACGAAGTTCGACGAGTGATAGCCGCCCATCGAACAGCCCGAGAACAGCGGCTTCAGCTTGCGCCCGCCATTGGCCTGCTCGGCTGTGGACAGGAAGTCCGGCAGCGCCTCCTCGCGCACATAGCGGAAATAGGCCTCGTGGCGGGCGATGCGGTGGGCGGCGTCGGCATGCTTGTCGAAGAAGGATTCAGAATCGACGCCGTCGACCGTGAACAGCTGGATGCGGCCGGTGTCGATGAATTCGGCCAGTGCGCCCACCCCGCCGGAATCCTCGAACTGGTAGAACCGGCCCTGCGAGGTCGGGAACACCACCACCGGCCGGCCGGCATGGCCGTAGCGCTTGTATTCCATGTCGCGGCCGAGCTGGCTCGAGAAATTCTTGTGATAGGAAATGTCCATCGCCTCACGCCTTTTCCGCGTGGATGTACGCGACCGCTGCACGCAACGCTGCTTCGTCCTTCGAGCGCATCTGGTAGGCGTAATTTCCCATGGCGCGGCTGAAAACCTCTTCGATGGCCTGATGGTGGACGATCTTGTCACGCTGCGCGGCTAGCACGTCCTCATGGCTGTGCAAATAGTGGAGGCGTCGCTTGCGGCTGGCATAGGCGGTGAAATACTTCCCCTCGTAAGGGCCGCCGGCGGCATCCCTGACCACCATGTCGGCCCATGCCGCGTAGACATCGATGTCGAACGTGTAGTTGATCGCATCGGTCATCCAGGCGCCGGGCGGGCGCATGTTGACCTCCAGCGCGATGACCCGGTCGTCCTTGGTCTCGAACAGCTCGATGTGGAAGAAGCGTTCGCGCACGTCGAATGCTTTCAGGATCTTGCGGCCGGCCTCCTCGACCGCCGGGCTGATCCTGGGAAAGCAGGTGTAGCTCATATGGCGGTCCTTGTTGACCACCTCCATGACGCTCTGGTCGTAGCGGTGGCTGGCCGCCAGCACCACCTCGCCGTCGCGGTTGACCAGCCCGTCGAAGGTCACCACCAGCCCCTCGATGAACTGCTCCATGACGAAGGTCACGTCCTCGGGCTTGTCCCGGAAGAACTGGTCGAGCTCTTTGGCGTTGGAGATCTTGAAGGTGTTCGATGCGCCGGAACCGCTGTCGGGCTTGACCACGACGGGGTAGCCGACGCGCCGGATGAAAGTCATGGCCCCGGCACGGTCGGAGCATTTGCGCTGCGCGATGGTGTCGACGCCGCTCTTGCGGAAGAAGGCACGCATGCGGCTCTTGCGCTTAAGGTTCTTCACGAAATCGAGCTTGGTGCCGTAGATGTTGAAGTCGGTGCGGATGTTGGCTTCCAGCTCAAGCCAATGTTCGTTGAGCGATTCAAAACGGTCGATACGGCCCCATTTGTGGATGAAATGCCCCACCGCCCGGAACACCGGATCGTAGTCCTCCATGTCGGCGACGCGGTAATATTCCGAAAGGGCTGCTTTCAGCTTGGCGTCGAGCGCGTCATAGGGCGCGTCGCCGATACCGAGCACCCTGGCCCCGGCCTTCTTCAAGCGGTCGCAGAAATCCGCGCCGTTGGCGGGAAAATGCGGCGAGAAGAACACGAAATTCATGGACGACCCCTCCCGCGACAGGGGCATCGAAACCCTGTCG
Organism: Mesorhizobium sp. LMG17149; assembly: GCF_024518695.1. Lineage (NCBI taxonomy): Bacteria > Pseudomonadati > Pseudomonadota > Alphaproteobacteria > Hyphomicrobiales > Phyllobacteriaceae > Mesorhizobium > Mesorhizobium sp. LMG17149. The sequence continues at coordinate 76,711 of NZ_JANIFL010000009.1, read as the reverse complement.
ATGCCCGAGTCTGGCGCATTTGCCGCGCGTGGGGAAGAGCGCGCATGTTCGGGACAACATCCGACAGATCACGGCCCGCCACGCGGCCCCCACTTGCCTCTCACAAGCGGCTCCTGTAAGAGAACCGCCATGAACACGCGCGCCACCAACGCTTCCCGTTCGACCGGTTTTTCCGGCGAGACCGTGCGCGCGCTGGCTTCGACCCTGCTTCTTCTCGGCCTTATCGGCGATCGCCGGGTTCGCTGAAGGAGCGCCCGGCGGTCGAACCGCCGCGCAAGCGCATGCTCCTTGGCAATCACATCAAGCGAACGAAATTCTGGTAAAGGCGCCGCTCGCCATCAATCCACCGAAGGTGGATCCATGAGCCGCCGGGAGAACCGACGATGAACGCACGAGAAGAAATCCGCTCCGATGCCGCGGTAGCCGACACGGATTCGGCCAAAGGGATGCCCGACGCGGCTCGCAAATATCAGCCCTATCCGACCGTCGGCCTCACCGACCGGACCTGGCCTTCGAAGGTGATCGACAAGGCGCCGATCTGGTGCTCGGTCGACCTGCGCGACGGCAACCAGGCGCTGATCGATCCGATGGGCCATGAGCGCAAGGCACGCATGTTCGGCCTGCTGCTCGACATGGGCTTCAAGGAGATCGAGATCGGCTTCCCGTCGGCATCGCAGACCGATTTCGACTTTGCCCGCTGGTGCATCGAGGAAGGCAACGTGCCCGCCGATGTCTCGCTGCAGGTGCTGGTGCAGTGCCGGCCGGAGCTGATCACCCGCACCTTCGAGGCGCTGAAGGGCGCCACCAACCCGATCGTCCATTTCTACAATTCGACCAGCGAGCTGCAGCGTCGCGTCGTCTTCGAAAAGGACGTCGGCGGCATCAAGCGCATCGCCACCGACGCCGCCAAGATGATCACCGACATGGCGGCCAAGGCCGGCGGAGGCTTTCGTTTCGAGTATTCGCCGGAGAGCTTTACCGGCACCGAGCTGGAAGTGGCGCTGGAGATCTGCAACGCCGTCACCGAGATCGTCAGGCCGACGGCGGACAACAAGCTGATCATCAACCTGCCCTCGACGGTCGAGATGTCGACCCCCAACATCTATGCCGACCGCATCGAGTGGATGTGCCGCAACCTCGACAACCGGGAAAACCTGCTGGTCTCGCTGCATCCGCACAATGACCGCGGCACCGGCATCGCCACCACCGAGCTCGGCCTGATGGCCGGCGCCGACCGCGTCGAAGGCACGCTGTTCGGCAATGGCGAGCGCACCGGCAATGTCGACATCGTCACGCTGGCGCTGAACATGTACACGCAAGGTGTCGATCCCTTGATCGATTGCTCCGACATCAACCGGATGAAGGACGTCTACGAATATTCGAACCAGTTGAAGATCCCCGAGCGCCATCCCTATGTCGGCGAACTCGTCTACACCGCCTTTTCCGGTTCGCACCAGGATGCCATCAACAAGGGCATGAAGGCGCTGAAGAAGGCCAATACGAGCCTGTGGGAAGTGCCCTATCTGCCGATCGACCCGGCCGATGTCGGACGCAGCTACGAAGCCATCATCCGCATCAATTCGCAGTCCGGCAAGGGCGGCATCGCCTATGTGCTGCAGGCCGATTACGGCCTCAACCTGCCGCGCAATCTGCAGATCGAGTTCAGCCAGGAAATCCAGGCGATCACCGATGCCGAGGGCAAGGAAGTGCCGGCCAGGCGCATCTACGAGCGCTTTATCGAGACCTATGTCGACCAGCCCGGCGCGCGGCTGAAATTCCTCGATCACCACACCTATCCCAGCACCGAGATCAAGGGCCGGCGCGTCGTCGAGGCGGTCATCCTCGACGACGGCAAGGAAGTGACGATTACAGGCACGGGTACCGGCCCGATCGATGGTTTCGTCAATGCGCTGTCGCGCCATGTCGGCGTCGAGATGTCGGTGCTCGACTATTCCGAGCACTCGATGCAGCGCGGCTCGAACGCGTCGGCCATTTCGTATGTCGAGATGGAGTATCCCCAGGGCAAGCTGTTCGGCGCCGGCATCAACACCAACATCGTCGCCGCCTCACTGGAGGCGGTGATGTCTGCCGCGAACCGTATCGTCGGTAAAAAAGCCGGCTGACGCCCGACGGGAACAAAGATCGGAACCCACCCAACCTGGTGATCGGTTCCGATCTTTCGGGCCATTAACCACCGCGGAATTATCCGGTGGGTACGTGATCGCATAACGGGGTGTATACTTGTGTGGTGGTGCGGGACCTATATGATCGCGCCTCAACCTGTGCCGACTTCGAGAGGATCGACACTTGCAGCATGCCACGCCTGCCGCCCCCGCAGTGCGCGAGACACTGGAGCGACTGCTTGCCAGCCAAACGTTCGGCCGATCCGAACGCGCGCGCAAGCTGCTGCGTTATCTTGTCGAACGTGAACAGGCCGGCGAAGCCGACAGGCTCAAGGGCTTTTCCATTGCCATGGATGTTTTCGGCAAGGACGGCGACTTCGATCCGTCCACCGATGCCGTGGTGCGTGTGCAGGCAGGCAGGCTGCGCGAGCTTCTGCAGCACTATTTTGCCAATGAGGGAATTGCCGAGCCGGTCCGCATCGCCATTCCGCGCGGCGGCTATGTTCCTGCCTATGAATTGAACGCGATCCGCCTGCCCGATATTGCCGAGTCTGTTCCCGAACTCAGGCTGGACGGCGCCGCATCCACCGATCGGTCAAACGAAGCCGGCACGGGCATGCTGGAGGCGATGTCTCTGGCTTCCGTACCATCTTCGCCGGCTCCCTCGGTGGCGCGCCATCTCCGCTTTTTCTGGATGGCGATCGCTCTGGTCATCGCCATGCTGGGCGTACTGATCCTTCGCCAGGGCAGCACTGCCTTGCTGGCAGGCGGCGACATCTCGGCAATGCCGGAGATCGCTGGCGCAACCGCAAGCATCACGGCATCGGCAAGGGCTGACGCTCTGCCGCAAGTCTATATCGGACTCAAGGCTGACGGCCCCGACGCCAGCCGTGTCGCCGCATCGCTGCGCGCCGGCCTGAGTGGCTTCGATACGATCGACTTCATCGGCCGCGACACCGTCGGCGATCCGGCCGACGACGCGACGAGCTTCATATTCGACGTCCTATCTGGACCGGACGCGGGCGACATCACGATCGAACTGCAAAGCATGGCGTCCGGACGGGTGCTTCTATCGCGCAATCTCACCCCCGCCGACAGCGCACCTGCAGCGGTCGAAGACCGTATCGCCGACATGCTTAGCTCGGCACTCCCCGCCTCCGGCACCATCTACAACTATATCGAGCAGACCGGCACGCCAAACGGTCTGACGCAATGTCTGCTGCTCAACGGCAAATATTATCTGGACCAGAACGCCAGGACCCATGAGGCAGCCTACCGTTGCCTCGAGAAGCTGGCTAATGGTGGAACCAAGTCCTCGCTCGTCTATTCGGAACTTGCTTCCCTGCATCTCGAGGCGGTGTCCGATCATTACGCCTATCCGCCCAATGCGACGATTGAGACAGCCGTCGAGTTTGCCCATCGCGGCGTGCAGATGGGTCCGACCAGCCCTTATGCGCATCGCTCCTACGGCTATGTCAGTTCGCGCCTCGGCAATACGGACGAAGCGATCCGCTGGATGCGCAAGGCCTATGAACTCAACCCCTACGATCTCGGCATGGCCGCCGCTTACGGCTACGGGCTGATCTTCGCCGGACGATATGCTGAAGGAACGCCGATCCTCGATCATGCGGTGGAGACCTTCAGCGGGCACCCGACATGGTGGGATTACGGGCTGTTCGTCGGTGAGTTCATGCTCGGCGACATGAACAAGGCAGTCGCGGCCAGCATGGCCCTGAGAACGACGGCAACGAAATCACACTATCTGGCGGCGCGGCTGATCGGCGCCAAGGCTGCCGGACAGGATCATCTGGTGAGCACGCTGCTGAAACAACTGACCACCGAGTTCCCCAAATTTGCCGCCGATCCGCGGGCGACTTTCGTCGAGCGGAAATATCCGGCCGACCTGACCGACCGGCTGGTCCAGGCACTCCGCGCTGCCGGGCTCGGCAGCCCAAGCTGACACCATCGACGTCCGCGTACTGGCTGTGCCGCGTCCCGATGGATTTCCTGCGCTCCGATCGCCGATTGGTCGCCAGGTTCTGTACACAACCGTACAAATCGCGAAAATTTTACTGGTCATCACGTTGGACTAGGAGCAATTCAGCCACCATTGGGTGTCGCGCATTCTGCAATAACAAAAAATCAGCTTTCATGACCGCATCACTTTTTGCCGCCCAAGAGGGTGTTGGCTCGAAGGCCATCGTCCTGCTGCACGGTTTCGGCGGCTGCCATGATGTATGGCGCGAGGTGATTTCCGCCCTGACGCCTTCCACGCATACGCTGGCCTATGATCTGCCTGGGCACGGGTCGTCGCTGGATTTTCCCGCTGCCGGTCCGGCCAGGGTGGCAGCCAAGGCCGTGCTCGCCGATCTCTCGGAGCGCCGCCTGAAGCGCGTTCATCTCGTGGGCCACTCGATGGGCGGTGCCGTGGCGGCGCTGATGGCGCTGGCCGAGCCCGAAAAGATAGCCTCGCTGACGCTTCTGGCGCCGGGCGGCCTTGGCCCCGAAATCAATGGACCGCTGTTGCGCCGCTATGCCGAAGCCGCGGATCGGTCCGAGATCCGCTCCTGCCTCGCCGTCATGTCGGGACCTTCAGCCCCGCCGCTCGAACATACGGTGGACACCCTTTGGGAAATGCGCAGGCGACCCGGCCAACTCGAAAAGCTCGTCGAGATCGCAGCCGCCATGACCGTGGACGGTCGGCAAGGCGTCATCCCGCACGATCGCCTCGATGGACTGAACATGCCGGTGATGGTGGCATGGGGAATCAGCGATGCGGTGCTGCCCTTTACCCAGGCGGATGACCTGCCGGCGCATTTTCACGTGCACCACGTGCTGGAGGCCGGCCATATGCTGGCTGAGGAAGCCCCCGACCTTGTTGCCGAGATCATTCGCCGGAACACCAATCGTCGCGCCAGGCCACACCGCCAGAAATTCGCCGCCGCAGCCAGCTGACCTTTTTCGCGCACGACAACCTTCCTGGACACCCCGGGGCCGTCGATCTCGCCAGTGCATTTTGCCGGCGGCTGTGTTAACCCGGTGTTAACCAAACCTACGAGGCGGACGCCGATGAAGGAAGCAGGCGAGAAGACCATCGACCAGTCCAAGAAACTGTCCGATGCCATCCGTGATGTCAAAAATGCCTTCGCCGACCGCGACGACGTCGTCGTCGACATGCGCGAGGCGCATCGCATGCGTCTCGATCTGCTCGCCGCCGAACTGGCACCGGTTTTTGCCGATGTTCCGGCCGACATGGACAATTTCGACTTTGTCGTCTCGTCCGGCTTGCAGCCGCGCCTGTGGATCGACGCCGTCAGCCATGTCGCCATGGGGCGCGACCGCCGGACCTATCGCTTCCTCAAGGACACCCGTATCGGCCGGGTGGTGCTTGCCGAATCCACCGAGATGAAGCCGGTGGCCGATTCCGTGACACGCTATGTCGCCGAGCGCATCGTCGAGCGTCAGAGGATGCTGGAAGGCGGCGTCGAACCCGCCGTCGCCGGCCTGAAACGTGCCTATGTGCCGGAAGCCGAACCGCCGCTGCGCGCAACGGAGCGCGGCAAACGCTGGTCGGCCCTTCTGTCCGGGCTTGGCCTGGTCGCTGCCGGCGCACTGGTCGGCCTTGTGGTGTCGGTCGTCCTGTTCTGGGACCGCATCGTGGCCATGGTTGTCAATTTGCGGCCATAGCGGCCTCGGCGCCAAGCTCCACCGTCTGCAGATCGGATGGCGGTATGGACGGCCCGGTCAGGCCGCGCCGTGTCAGCCGGATCCGCCAATTGCCCTTCTCGCCGTCAATGTCGAACAGATTGTACTGCGCCGCCGGGTTCTTGCCGCCCGGCGCCTGGCCGGCGGCAGCGACACCGACCGCCGGAATCCTGACGCCGCGACCGCCGATGAAGAACAGCGACGGCAGATGTGAATGGCCGTGCAGGACAAGGTCGGCGCCGTGGCGACGAATGATCTTGTTGAAGCGGGCGATGCCGAACAGCCGCTTGTGCTGCGGGACCGCGCCGCGCACCGGCGGATGATGGATCATGATGGCGCGAAACAGCCCCTGTCCGGCGGTATCCCCGAGGATTTTGCTGAGCCGCTTCGCTTGGCCTTCCATGAAGAAACCATTGGCCATGAAGGGTGCCGTGGCGCGCGCCGTCGAGACACCGATCAGCGCGACGTTGCCGCGCACGCGCAGATAGGGAAATGCGTTACGATCGACCGGCGTGTTGACACCGTCGCCGCTCATCCACGCCGCCCAGGATCGGCAGACCTTGTCGAAGGCGCCTGGCACATAGGCGTCGTGGTTGCCCGGAACGACCGAAACATCATGCGCCGGCCCCAGCGTCTCCAGCCAGTGCCTGGCCATCTCGATCTCGCCGTCGAGCGCCAGATTGACCAGGTCGCCGGTGACGGCGAGGTGGTCAGGCGTGTTCGCCTTGATGTCGGCGACGATCGTGTCGATGACCGCATCATGCATATGGCGGCGGCGGTTGCGCTGCCAGTTGACATAGCCGAGCACGCGCTTGGAGGCGAGATCGCGATAGGATACATCGGGGAGCGGCCCCAGATGGACATCGGAAATATGCGCGAGCCTGAACATACAACCTTCATAGGCGACCCGCGCACGGCTTTCCACCCACGGTTTCGCTATCAATGACGAGCCCTGAAGATGCCTTCCGCCAGACCGGCTGGCCAGGTTTGAGGACCAGGCTGTTCCATCTCTATTTCGTGCTGCGGAGGCCGATGACGCTTGGCGTGCGCGGCCTGATCCACGACAGGGCGTCCAAGTCCGTCTTCCTCATTCGCCATACCTACGTACCAGGCTGGCAGCTGCCCGGCGGCGGCGTCGAAGTCGGCGAGACGATGAACGAGGCACTGGCCCGTGAACTGGCCGAGGAAGGCAACATCGCTCTCACCGCCCCGCCGGTGTTCAAATCGATGCATTTCAACCGCCGCTCCAGCCGCCGCGACCATGTCGGCTTTTATTTGCTCGAGCATTTCAGCCAGACGGCGCCGAAGCGGCCGGATCACGAAATCGCCGAGGCCGGCTTCTTCCCGCTCGACCGTTTGCCGCAGGGCACGACGCCGGCGACGCTGCGCCGGATCGCCGAGGTTTTTGACGGCGAGCAGCCCTCGCCCTACTGGTAGATCAGGCTGCCGCTTTCTCGAAGCGCGCCCGGTTGTGCCATGCGGCATAATCCAGATCCGGTCCGACAGGCACGATCCGCGTCGGATTGATCGTCTGGTGGCTGCCGTAATAGTGCGCCTTGATATGATGCATGTTCACCGTCCCGGCCACACCAGGCACCTGGTAGAGATCACGCAGATAGTTGGACAGGTTCGGGTAGTCGGCGATACGGCGCAGATTGCATTTGAAATGGCCGACATACACCGGATCGAAGCGCACCAGCGTGGTGAACAGCCGCCAGTCGGCTTCGGTGATAGGACCACCGACGAGATAGCGCTGCTTCGACAGCCGCTCCTCCAGCGTATCCAGCGCTGTGAACACTTCACCGAACGCCTCTTCATAGGCACGTTGCGTGGTGGCGAAGCCGGCGCGATAGACGCCGTTGTTGACCGCGGGATAGACCAGCGCATTGATGCGATCGATCTCGCCGCGCAATGCCTTCGGATAGAAATCGAGGCTGGCGTCGCCCCATTCGTCGAAGGCTGAATTCAGCATGCGGATGATTTCGGAAGACTCGTTGGAGACGATGGTCTGCTCCTTTTTGTCCCACAGCACCGGCACAGTCACCCGGCCCGAATAGGCGGGATCGGCCTTGGCATAGATCTGGTGCAGGAAGTCGAGGTCATAGAGCATGTCGCCCGTGGCGCCGTCCTCAGCCACGAACGTCCAGCCGTTGGCGCCCATGAAATGATGCACCACCGACACCGATATGACGCCTTCCAGCTTCTTCAGCGCGCGAAAGATCAACGTCCGGTGGGCCCACGGACAGGCAAGCGAGACATAGAGGTGATAACGGCCGGGCTCGGCCTTGAAACCACGCGTCCGGCCTTCGGCAGGCGCCCCGTCAACGGTGACCCAGTCGCGCCATTGCGACTGCGTCCGCACGAACCTGCCACCATTGTCCGCTGTATCGTACCAGCGGTCCTGCCACCTTCCTTCGACCAGCATTCCCATACAAATCTCCTTGCGTCCTGTTGGTTGATGTAGGCGCAAGGCTGCCCTGTCGAAGACGTCAGGTGCTGAACAGACCGTCACTTGGCGGAAATGACGAACAAAACGGCCGATTGCAGCGGCGGGAAATTGATGCTAGCGGACAATCCGCATGTTCGATTTTGCTTCGATCCGGTTTTACCGACGACGAAAGGGCGCCCGCGCTTGATGAAGCGCTGACTGGCGAATGCTGCCGTTTGCAGCAACCTTTCCTCCTTACCGGAACGCAAAGACCATGAGCCTTGCCGACGTGAAATACCTGCCGGAAACCCCGGCGCACGACCCCGAGATCGAAGCCATCAATGACGAAGCCTTCGGGCCGGGCCGCTTTGTGCTGGCCGCCTACAAGATTCGTGAGGCCGGAGGGCACGAGCGTTCGCTGTCCTTTGTCGCCGTCGATGGCGACATCGTCGTCGCCTCGGTGCGCATGACCCGCATCGCCGCCGGTGCCGGTCGCGCGCTAATGCTCGGGCCGCTCGCGGTGCGGCCGGCCTTCAAAAATCTCGGCATCGGCCGCCGGTTGGTGGCGATCGCGCTGGAGGCCGCCGCCAAGGCCGGCGCGCCCGCTGTCATGCTGGTGGGTGACGAACCCTACTACGGGCCGCTCGGTTTCAAGCGGATTCCGCGCGGCCAGATTTCGATGCCGCGCCCCGTCGATCTCGACCGGCTGCTGTCGCACGAGATCGCGCCGGGCGCGGTCGCCAGGCTCTTGGGCGAGGTCTTCCACGCCGATCAGGCCAGGGTAGCCGATCCTGTCGCCGCGATGGCTTGACCTTTCCCGTCGATCTGGCGCCTGATCCGTCCCACTGTTCCTGAGATCAAAGGATGACGTCATGAACCCCAACGGCCAGATCGCGATCGTCACCGGCGGCGGCTCCGGCCTTGGCGAGGCAACGGCGCGCGCGCTGGCCGCCAAGGGCGCCCGCGTCGCCATCTTCGACGTGGGTATTGACCGCGCCGCCAAGGTCGCGGCCGAGATCGGTGGTATTGCCGTCCAGTGCGACGTCAGCAGCGCCGACAGCGGAACCGCTGCGCTCGCCGACGTAGCCGCCAAGCTTGGCGAGCCGCGGATCCTGGTCAATTGCGCCGGCATCGCCATCGGCGTGAAGACGATCGGCAAGGATGGTCCCCACCCCCTTGATCAGTATCGCAAGGTGATCGAGGTCAATCTGATCGGTACGTTCAACATGATCCGCCTCGTCGCCGAGCGCGCGTCGAAGCTCGAGCCGCTGCAGGGCGGCGAGCGCGGCATCATCGTCAACACCGCTTCGGTTGCCGCCTATGATGGCCAGATCGGCCAGGCCGCCTATGCGGCATCCAAGGGCGGCGTCGTCGGCATGACGCTGCCGGTGGCGCGCGACCTTGCCCGTTCCGGCATCCGCGTCTGCACCATCGCGCCCGGCATCTTCAAGACGCCGATGATGGCCGGCATGCCGCAAGAGGTTCAGGATTCGCTGGGCGCCGCCGTGCCTTTCCCGTCGCGCCTGGGCGAACCGTCCGAATATGCCGCTCTCGCCCTGCACATCATCGAGAACCAGATGTTGAACGGCGAGACCATTCGTCTCGATGGCGCCATCCGCATGGCGCCGAAATAGAAGGTCATGAACGCCGGCCTGTCCGCTGCCGCTAAAACCGGTCCGCTGACCGGGCTGAAGGTGATCGAGATGGCCGGACTCGGACCGGTGCCGCTGGCGGGCCTGATGCTGTCGGAGATGGGCGCGCAAGTGTTGCGCATCGAACGGACGGGGACGAGCGAGCTCCTGTCGCTGCCGGATGAGTACAACATCGACCGCCATGGCCGCGCCCTCCTGCGCCTCGACCTGAAGCGCCGTGAAGGCACCGATCTGTTGCTGCGCCTTGCCGAAAAGGCGGACATGTTGCTCGAAGGGTTTCGCCCGGGTGTCATGGAACGGCTTGGCCTCGGCCCCGAAACGGTGCTGGCGCGCAACCCGGCGCTGATCTACGGCCGTATGACCGGCTTCGGTCAGGACGGTCCGCTCGCCGGCCGCGCCGGCCACGACATCACCTACCTCGCCTATAGCGGCGTGCTGCACGCCATCGGCCATGTCGGCAGCCGTCCCGTCCCGCCGCTCAACCTTGTCGCCGACTATGGCGGTGGCGCCATGATGCTGATTGCCGGCGTGCTGGCAGCCCTGTTCCAACGTTCGCGCACGGGCAAGGGTGAAGTCATCGACGCCGCGATGGTCGACGGCGCCTCGATGCTGGCGCTGCCCCTGCAGGCCTTGATGGCGGCCGGCTTATGGAGCGACACGCGCGGCGCGAACCTGCTCGATTCCGGCGCCCCGTTCTACGACACCTATGAGACGTCGGATGGCGGGCACATCGCCATCGGCTGCCTGGAGCCGCAATTCTTCGCCGAATTCGCCAGGCTGCTGCCGCTCGACGAGCGCTTTGCGTCCGGCCAGTACGACAAGGCCCTGTGGCCGCCGATGCGCGCCGCCATTGCCGATCGGATCCGGCAGAAACCACGCGACGACTGGGACCTGCTGTTTGCCCAGACCGATGCCTGCGTGGCCCCCGTCCTGTCGCTGCAAGAGGCGAAGCACCACCCGCACAATCGGGGACGCAACGCCTCTGTGGCGACAGGTGCATTTGAGCGCCCGGCCCCCGCGCCGCGTTTCTCGAGCTCGCAACCGACATTGGCCACTATGCCAGGCAATGAGGATTTGTCGCCATCGGCAATTCTGGCACGTTTCGGCTTTGCGAAAGCCGAGATCGACGGCCTTGTCAAATCCGGCTTGCTGACCGATAACGATAACTAGAGAAGAAAGATCAACTTACTGCGGTGCTGCCTTGGACGAGCCGAAAAAGGACGTGATCCGCGAGACGGACGCCGAAGCGATCCGGCTGGCGAAGACGCTTCTGCGCAGCGCCCGCTTTGGCGCCCTGGCGGTGATCGAACCGCAAACCGGCTCGCCGCTGGCCAGCAGGGTCGGCGTGGCCACCGACATCGATGGCGCGCCGCTGATCCTGGTGTCGATGCTTTCGGCGCACACCGGCGCCCTGCTTGCCGATCCGCGCTGCTCCCTGTTGCTCGGCGAACCGGGCAAGGGCGACCCGCTGGCGCACCCGCGCCTGACATTGATCTGCCAGGCAGCACGGCTTGAGCGCGGATCTGCCGAACACGCCCGCGTCGAGCGCCGCTATCTCAATCACAATCCCAAGGCGAAACTTTACGCCGGTCTCGGCGACTTTTCGATCTTTCGCCTCGATCCGCAACGCGCCCGCCTCAACGGCGGCTTCGGCAAGGCCTACCACCTCGATCGATCGGATTTGCTCACCAGCGGACCGATCGTCGAGGAACTCGCGGCGCGCGAACAATCTGCCATCGACCACATGAACGCCGACCATCTCGACGCGATCGCCGTCTACGCACAGCATTTCGCGAAAGTATCCGGAAACGGCTGGCGTGTTGCCGGATTCGATGCCGATGGCATGGACCTGGTGTCGGGCTACGATGTTTGCCGTGCCTTTTACCCACAACCTTTGGCGGCGGCAGGCGAATTGCGGCACGTTCTGGTCGATATGGCCAAGGCCGGCCGAGCCATTGTCGACGCCGGGACGGAGACTTAATTATGCTGGACCAAAAGCAACACTTGAGATTTAAGTGAAATGCTCTACCTTTTGGTGACGCTGAATCGCCAGCGCCGATCGACAAGTGAATTTATGGAATCAGACGCCATTGCCCCCATGGCGTCGGGATGAACAGGAAGCATGGGGGATCGATGGTCTCGACAAAGCTAATCGTGAACGCCGAATCGGCGGCAGAGTTTCTCATGCTGATGGGCAATGAGAAGCGACTGTTGATCATGAGCTACCTCGCCGAAGGTGAGATGTCGGTTGGAGCCATTGCCGAGAAGGTGATGCTCAGCCAATCCGCCCTGTCCCAGCACCTCGCCAAGTTGCGGGCGCTCGACCTAGTCGAGACCCGCCGCGACCGGCAGATGATCTACTACTCCTGCAAATCCGACGCCGTGCGAGAACTGCTTGTCATGCTGGACGGCATTTTCGGCAGCGGCAAGGATGATCTGTCCCAGATGGCGCACCGTTTGCGCCGTGCTGGAACCTGACCACATAGCGCCGATCTCGCCGGCGTTTTCAGAGCGACATGCGCCCATCCGGGGCGCATAAAGCTGGCTGATTGTCCCGAATCGTCGCATCGTGCTTTCCAAACCAGGTGAGCGCCGGGAAGCGGTCCGGATTTTCGGGCCGATGCGACGGTCGCGAGGAATGCATGGATCCCATTCGCATCGACGACCCGCAAGATCCGCGCGTCGTTACCTATCTCGACATTCGCGAGCGTGACCTCGCCGGCCGGCAAGGCCGCTTCGTCGCCGAAGGCAAGGTGGTGCTCGACCTGCTGCTCTCGACCGGGCGCTTTGCCGCCGAATCGATCCTGGTCCTGGAAAACCGGCTGGCAGGTCTCGACAACATCCTGAGCAAGGCGCCCGCCGACCTCCCGGTCTATGTCGCCACCAGCGCGGTGATGGACGCTATCGCCGGATTTCATATGCATCGCGGCATCCTGGCCATTGGCCGCAAGGGAGAGCCGCAGCCGGCCGAAGACCTGCTCGACGGCTTGCCGCCTCGGGCGCTGGTCGTGGTGCTCGTCGGCATCGCCAACCATGACAATGTGGGCTCGATCTTCCGCAATGCCGCCGCCTTTGGCGCTGACGCGGTCCTGCTGGATGCGACATGCTGCGACCCGCTCTATCGCAAGGCGATCCGCGTTTCGGTCGGCGCCGCGCTCAAGATCCCTTTCGCATCGTTCTCCGACACCGCCGGCTTCACGACGATGCTCGCCCGACGTGGCTTCGATCAATTCGCGCTGTCGCCACGCGGGAAGACCGACATCCGCGATGCGCAGCGCAGCAAGCGCCTGGCGCTCTATCTCGGCACCGAGGGCGAAGGCTTGCCGGACGACCTGCTCGCAAGCCTGCACGACGTGCGGATCACCATGGCGGAAGGCTTCGACAGCCTGAATGTCGCCGCGGCTTCAGCCATTGCGCTGCATCATTTTTCGGCTAGAGCAATTCCAGGAAAAGTGTGAAGCGGTTTTCCGTCCAGAATTGCGTCAAAGCAAAGAGTTAGGGCATTTCGCCGTTTCCGTGAAACGGTGAAATGCTCTAAGGAGGCCTGATTCAGCTTGTCGCGTCAGCCTTCTGCAGCGCGCGCACGCGGTCGGCAAGACTGCGGTCACCGTTGCCGGAGCGGGCGTCCGACGGTACCGCCAATGCCTTGGCGATCGGCGAACCAGGCCCCTCGAGCTTCGCCGTCAGATGGACGACCTCCGCCGCCAGCGCGTTCATCTGCTCGCGCAAGGCGGAGCTGCTGTCCGTGGCCGTGGACGCGGCCAGTGCGGTGAGGTCGGCCTTCAGCCGCTTGTTCTCGCGCGCCAGCGCCGTCAGCCTCGCCTCGAGCTGCTCACGGTCACTGTCGAGCTTGGCGATTGCCTTGTCCAAGTCATCGCTCTTGGCGACATCGCCGCCCTTGCCGACCAGGCGCAAGGCTGGCGCGCTGTCTTCGGATTTCGATCTTTCGCGCATGCGTGCCAGTTCCTTTTCGCGGCGGTCGAGTTTGTCTTCGCGATCGGCAAGTGTGGCCAGCAGCCGCTCGACCTTCTTGTCGAGTTCGGCGGTCCTTTTCTTCTCGGCTTTCAGGGCCTCCCGCGCGGCCTTGCTTTCGGCCGCGATTTCCTGGCCGCGCCTGTCGGCTTCCTTGCGCTGGCCGCGCAGCATCGCAATGTCACTGGCGAGCTTCTGCATTTCGGACTCTCGCGCCACGAGTTCGATCTGCCGGCTGCTCGAGGAAAAACTGGCGTCGTCATACATGCGCTCCAGCTTTTGCAGCTCAAGTGCACGCTTTTCCAGCTTGCGCTCGGTTTCCTTCAGCCGCTCCGAAAGCTGCTGCAACTCGCCCTCTCGTTGACGCAGAGCTTCGTTCTTCGCGCCCAGATCGGTCAGCGCCTGGTTCTTGTCCGTCCGCTCGACCGCCAGGCCCTTCATGGCCTCGCGACCGCGATTGATCTCGACGAGTTGTTCGGCCGCCTTCTCTCGCAACGCCTTGACGCTGATTTCCAGGCGGCGCGTCGTCATGGCGTATTCGGCGCGGATGCGATCCTTGTCCGCCTGGATTTCGGTTTGCGTCAGAGGGATCGAGGATTCGACGCGTCTGCGTGTAAGCGTGACCGCACGACGCCATATGGCCGGAGCCACCATGAGCGCCAGAAAGCCAGCACAGAGAAAGCCGAGGACGAAGAACAGGACCGACTGGACCAAGTGACTACCCGTTGTGGCCGGTAAGCATCAAACCAGATAAACCAAAAGCGCATGGAGCGCTTTGACTGTGCCACGTTGACATGGCGGAAATCCAGCGTTGCGGCAAGGGTTTGCCGCAACGCCACGAGTTTAATGCATGTCGACCCAAAAGCGGTCCCGGTTTTGGGCAACGACAGCCAAGGACTTCAGCTTAGAACGGATTCCAAGTGGCGCGCTCGGTAAGCTTCAGATAGCCGAGATTGACGCCAAGCCGGGCACCGACACCGGTGCGGATCGGCACCAAAACCACATTGTTGTTCTTCAGCACGTTGAAGCCGACGCCAGCCACCACATAGGCCGAACCGGCGACGCCGCCATAGCGGTTGTAGAGGCTGCCCACATCGTCGAGATTGTAGACCAGCATCATCACCCGCGACCCCTCGCCGCCGAAATCCCAGCCGAGCGATGGGCCTTGCCAGAACACTTTGTGATCGCCGGCATTCTTGGTGTAGAGCGTGCCTTCGCCATAGGTCAGGCCACCGATCAGCGCGCCCGAGCCCTCTTCGCCCAGCAGATAGCCGTTGGGCAGGCCGTAGGAAGCAAAAATCTTCTCGACGACTGTGGCGAGCCCGCCTGATGTCGCGCCGAAGAACTTGTGACCGGAATCGACAATCTCCTGAGCGGTGTATTCCTGGGCCCGCAGGGTTGAAGTCGAGAAGACGAGAACGCCCAGGAGCGTGACCGCCATTGAGAAGACACGGAGAAAGCTCCGGTCGTAGTATCGGGAAAACATGCTTCCAATCTCCGTCAGGGAGCACCTTCGCCGACGCCTCGCACCCCGTACGGCTCTTTTAGCCGGCCGTTAAGGGTAACTGTTAGGGGCAAACTATGCCGTAATCCTTTTTCAACCATTAAGCTCCCACATGAACATGGCGGTTCGAAGGCTGTTTGGGGTCGCTCAAGTGGGGCCGGCAGCCTGCGTGAACACGCCATTTGCCACAACCACAATTTGGATTTGTTGCTGCACGCACGGGCGCTGTGTATTCAGAAAGCCCGAGGAGAGAGTGTGTGATTCGTGTGGCAGGCGACGATCGATCGCCCGGCCATGAGTTGTGAGATTTTGCAGGGATTTTTCGCCGATGGCCGATCTGTTCACCCTTTCCGCACCCGATCTGGCAGCGCTTTTGTGCAGCCGGGTCTGCCACGATATCATCTCGCCGGTCGGCGCGATCAACAACGGGCTCGAATTGCTTGATGAAGGCGGCGCCGACGAGGACGCCATGAAGCTGATCCGTCAGAGCGCCCGCAACGCTTCGGCCCGCCTGCAGTTCGCCCGCATCGCCTTCGGTGCCGCCGGCTCGGCCGGCATGTTGATCGATACCGGCGATGCCGAAGCGGTCGCCATCGCCTTCCTCAAGAACGAAAAGCCGGAACTGACCTGGAACGGGCCCCGCGCGTTGCTGCCCAAAAACAAGGTCAAGCTGCTGCTCAACCTGATCCTCGTCGCCAATGCCGCCATTCCGCGCGGCGGCAAGCTTTCCGTGACGCTGGAAAACCTCGAGACCGAACCCCGTTTCGCGCTTGCGTCGGCTGGCCCGATGCTGCGTGTGCCGCCGAAATTCCTCGAACTGCATTCCGGCCACAAGCCGGAGGAACCGATCGACGCGCATTCCGTGCAGCCCTACTACACGCTGCTTCTGGCGCGCGAAGCCGGCATGACGATATCGATCCACGCGACGCCGGAAGAAATCGTGCTTTCTGCGGCCTGATTGCGCAGCCGATAGCGCGAAGTATTTCTACATTGAAATCTGTAATTCCAGCTCATTGACTTGAGATGCGTCTGGTCGTCCAGGCAGCGCCAAAGCATTCGCGAATAAAAGTAGGCACCTGCCTATCTTTGTAAAAATTTTACCTAACGCCTTTTCGGCTTCTTTACCAGATTGGCCTATGGTGCGTCCTGGATGCCCCCGACGCTACCGGACTGCCAGAAGGCAAAGAGGACCCGGAAATGAAACGCTGCATGTTCGTCGACGATTCAAGCGTCATCAGGAAGGTTGCAAAACGCATCCTGGGCGGCTCCGAAATGATTGTCATCGAGGCCGCCAGCGGACTTGACGCGCTGGAGATGTGCGCCGCCGATATGCCCGACATCATCGTCGTCGATGGCGCCTTGCCTGACGTACCGGCGGTCGATCTCATCCGTCGCGTCCGCGCCATGGAGAGCCCGATAAGGCCGCAGATCCTGATTTCCCTGGTCGAGCTCGATATTGCTTCGATCATGCGGGCCAAGCGAGCCGGCGCCCAGGGCTATCTCTTGAAGCCGTTCAACCGCCCGCAGCTGCTCGAGCGCTTTCGCACCTTGAAGAGCGCACCTGATTCGGTACCCTTGAGCAATTCCAGAAAAAGTGCGTGACGGTTTCCTGCTCAGCAGCCCAAAACAGACCCTTACCAGCCGTCATGCAAAAACCCGGCCGAAGCCGGGTTTTTTATGGAAAAGATTCGAGCGATTCGTCGCTCAGGCGCTGACGCGAATGTCTTCCGGTTCGCGCAGCACATAGCCGCGCCCCCAGACCGTTTCAATGTAGTTCTGACCGCCCGATGCCGCGTCGAGCTTTTTGCGCAGCTTGCAGATGAAGACGTCGATGATCTTCAACTCAGGCTCGTCCATGCCGCCATAGAGGTGGTTGAGGAACATTTCCTTGGTCAGCGTGGTGCCTTTGCGCAGCGAAAGCAACTCCAGCATCTGGTATTCCTTGCCGGTCAGGTGCACGCGCTGGCCGCCGACTTCGACGGTCTTGGCATCTAGGTTGACCACTAGGTCGCCGGTGGTGATGACCGACTGGGCGTGGCCCTTGGAGCGCCGCACGATGGCATGAATGCGGGCAACCAGCTCATCCTTGTGGAACGGCTTGGTCATGTAGTCGTCCGCGCCGAAGCCGAGGCCGCGCACCTTGTCCTCGATGCCGGCCATGCCGGAGAGGATGAGAATAGGTGTTTTGACCTTGGAAAGGCGAAGCGTTCGCAAGACCTCGTAGCCCGACATATCGGGCAGGTTGAGATCGAGGAGAATGATATCGTAGTCGTAGAGCTTGCCTAGATCGACGCCCTCTTCACCGAGATCGGTCGTGTAGACGTTGAAACTTTCCGATTTCAGCATCAGTTCGATGCTTTGTGCGGTTGCACTGTCATCTTCTATCAGCAGAACACGCATTTCATTCCCCTTTTCTGCTGCCGGACCATTTCACGACCCGTCCGGGCCCGGAGCAGTGGTTGCCTTGTGCAGAGGCTGCCATTGAATGGTTAACAAATCCTAATTTCCCGTCCATGACGGTACCAGATTTTTTAACCTCTTTCTACACCCTCTTGAATCTAATAACGAATCTCAGAACCAAATTCCTAATGCAACACATTAACAACCTGGACTAAGCGACTCCAGGGACTCATCGACGTCGCTTCCGCATCGGTGGCCGGAATTTTTACCCGGCCTTAAGTCCTGACCCGTATGATTAACAATGCCCGTAAACGAATGGTTACCGTCGGCAAAAAACTTTAGGGTTTTGTTTCCCATAGTTCGGGGAAAGGCGGTGGACACGGGTGCGGCCTGGGCGTTTCCAGGTGGTTTGGACGATAAGTGCGGGTGTGCGTTTCCGGGAGTACCGAATCATGAAGTCACGTGAAAACCTCGTTCGGCTGAAACAGTTTCAGGTGAATGAGAAGCGGCGGCAGCTGCTGCAGCTCGACATGATGATCGCCGAGTTCGAACGCATGGCCGTCGAGCTGGAGCTTCAGATCACCGCCGAGGAAAAGAAGGCCGGCATCACCGACATCAACCATTTCGCCTATCCGACCTTCGCCAAGGCGGCTCGCCTGCGCCGCGACAACCTCAGGAATTCCCAAAGCGACCTCGCCCAGCAGCGAAGCGCCGCCGAATCATTACTCGGCGAAGCTGAAGCGGAGCTTTCCAAGGCGGAAATGCTGGAATCGCGCGACACGAAGATCCGCGAAGCCGAAGTCGGTGGCCGCAGCGCCATGATCGGCTAAGACCTGGCGGTTTGCCGCACCAACGCTCGCCATCAGGCTGGCGCATTGTCGCGGCTTGCGGCTCCGGCGGGAAAAATGAACCCGCCCTACGCGGCCCAATCCCCTTCACTCTCGGCAATTGCCCTTGCACGGGCATCCTTGATATCCGGCGCATGCTGCTCCGCCCATGACCTGATCTGGGTAAGCAGCCCCGCCAGGTTCTGGCCGAGCTCGGTCAATTCATATTCGACGCGCGGCGGAATGACCGGGAAAATCTCGCGCCGCACCAGGCCGTCGCGCTCGAGCACCCGCAGCGTCTGCGTCAGCATCTTCGGCGTGATGCCCTCGAGCTTCCGGGCAAGCTCGCCATTGCGCAGCCGGCCTTTGCGCAGCGCGCAAACCACCAGATACACCCATTTGCTGGCCAGCATCTCCAGCACGGTGTGCGAAGGGCACGTTCGCCGGAACGCGTCATAGCCGAAACCGCAATCATCTTCACTATCCATGAGGTGCGTATATATCAGGAAGGTACATACTGGACAAGGGGATATTACTATCCAAATGATAGTGGCACCAACCAAGCAGGAGACATCTCAATGCGTGCCGTTATCCAGAATTCCGTCGGCGGACCCGACGTCCTTGTCATCGCCGATCAGCCGGATCCCACGCCAGAGGCCGGCGAAGTGCTGGTCCGCGTCAAGGCCGCAGGCATCAATCCGGTCGACGGCGCCGTCCGTGCCGGCTACTACCCCTTGCTCGGCGAGCCGCCTTACATCCTGGGTTGGGATATCTCGGGAACTGTCGAAGCACTCGGCGCCGGCGTCACCGGCTTCAAGATCGGCGACGAGGTGTTCGGCATGCCGCGCTTCCCCAAGCAGGCGGCGGCCTATGCCGAGCTGGCTGCCGTGCCTGCCGATCAAATCGCACTGAAGCCGAAGAGCGCGGACCACCTCAAGGCAGGCGCCTTGCCGCTGGCCGGCCTCACCGCCTGGCAAGGGCTTGTTCGCCACGGCGGGCTGAAATCGGGGCAGCGCATATTGGTCCATGCAGGAGCCGGCGGCGTCGGTCATCTGGCGGTGCAGATCGCCAAGGCGCGCGGCGCCTACGTTGTCGCCACGGTCAGCCCGGGCAAGCTCGACTTCGTCCGCGAACTCGGCGCCGACGAGGTCATCGACTACACCAAGGGCGATTTCACCGATCAGGTTCGCGACATCGATCTGGTGCTGGATCCAATGGGCGGCGACCACGCCCAACGCTCGCTGAAGGTGCTCAGGCGTGGCGGCATTTTGGTGTCATTGCTCGATGTCGGCGACAACACCAGGACCCAGGCCGGCGCGCGAGACATTCGGGTCGAGCGTATGTCCGTCGTTCCCGACAGGGAGGGCCTGGTGGAACTGGCTCGGTTGATCGATGCCAACAAGCTCGCCGTCCATGTGGCGAAGAGCTTCCCGCTGGACCAGGCGGGGGCCGCTCACGCCTTCCTCGCCACCAAGCCGATCGGCAAGGTTGTGCTATCGCTCTGAGCGGGAACGGTGAAAACAGAAGGGCGCGAGGTTAGCCGCGCCCTTCGTCTAAATTCGCAATGGTCAGTGCCGGTATTGCTGGATGCGTGTCGTGCGCAGCCCGGCAAGGCCATATTCGTCGATCGACGCCTGCCAGGACAGGAATTCCTCGGTGGTGAGCTTGTAGCGTTGGCATGCCTCGTCCAGGCTCAAAAGCCCGCCGCGCACGGCCGCAACCACTTCCGCCTTACGCCGGATAACCCAGCGACGTGTATTGGTCGGCGGCAGATCGGCAATCGTAAGAGGGCTGCCGTCAGGCCCGATAACATATTTGACTCTCGGTCTAACCAGATCGGTCATCGTACTCTCTACAAAAAACTCAAAGACCCAATCCCCGCCACGTTACCGCCACAGCTTTAAAAATTGCCTAAGCAGACCCTAATGACTAGGTAAGGATCATGAACGCCGCGTTAGTCTTTTCGCCGGCATTTGAAACATCTGCCCGCAAACGCTGATTTGCCGGGGAAAATGCATCCGCTGGCGGAGATCGGCCGCAACCGGTGAATCGCCCTGCACGCTGGCGCGGCGGTAAAGCTTGACCTATATTCTCGACATTGGCATTGAGGCGCCGCGCAGAACGAAAGCATCATGAACAGTCTCGATCTTCCCGGACGTCCCGAAAACACCCGCATCGTCGTCGCCATGTCGGGCGGCGTCGATTCCTCTGTCGTCGCAGGCCTGCTGAAACGCGAGGGCTACGACGTCGTCGGCGTCACCTTGCAACTCTACGACCACGGCGCGGCGACGCACCGGGCCGGCTCATGCTGCGCCGGGCAGGACATCGACGATGCCCGCCGTGTCTCCGAGACGCTCGGCATCCCCCATTATGTGCTCGACTACGAGGAACGCTTCCGCAAGGCGGTCATCGATCCCTTCGCCGAGAGCTATGTCGCCGGCGAGACGCCGATCCCGTGCGTTTCCTGCAACCAGACGGTGAAGTTCGCCGACCTCCTGGCCACCGCCAAGGAGCTCGGCGCCGACGCGCTGGCCACCGGCCACTACATCCGTTCCGGCGCCAACGGCGCCCACCGCGCGCTCTACAGGCCGGTCGACGCCGACCGTGACCAGAGTTATTTCCTGTTCGCCACCACGCAGGCACAGATCGATTATCTGCGCTTTCCCCTCGGCGGCCTGTCGAAGCCTCAGGTTCGCGCCATTGCCGAGGAGATGGGGCTGGCGGTTGCCGCCAAGCAGGACAGCCAGGACATCTGCTTCGTGCCGCAGGGCAAGTATTCCGACATCATCGCCAAGTTGAAGCCAACTGCGGCCAATCCGGGCGACATCGTCCACATCGACGGCCGCGTGCTCGGCCGCCATGAGGGTATCCTGCGCTACACGATCGGCCAGCGCCGCGGCATCGGCATCGCTTCCGGCGAGCCGCTTTACGTCGTCCACCTCGATGCCGACCGCGCTCGCGTCGTGGTTGGCCCGCGCGAGGCGCTGGAGACGCACAAGATCTATCTGCGCAATATGAACTGGCTGGGCGACGGACCGCTCACAGACGTCCCTGCAGGCGGCCTGGAGCTGTTCGCCAAGGTCCGCTCGACGCGGCCGCCGCGCCCGGCCGTGCTGCATCATCGTGCCGGTGCCACATGGGTGGAACTGGTCGACGGCGAATCCGGCATCGCGCCGGGCCAGGCCTGCGTGCTCTACTCCGACGACGGCAACGAAGCTCGCGTGTTCGGCGGCGGCTTCATCGAGCGTTCGGAGCGTGGCGCCGAGGCCGAGGCGATGCTGACCCGGCTTGCCGCCCGGCCGGCCCAGATTCCCGCGGAATAAGATTCCCGCCGAATAATCCGCGCTTCAGGAATTCGACTTGGTGTGGGTGACCGTGCCGGCGGTCAGGATGCGCAGCACCCTGATCGCTTCCTCGCCGCTGGTACGCGGTTCGGCACGCGTCTCGATGCACTGGATGAAATGCTCCAGCTCGCGTGTCAGCGGCATGCCCTGGGCAACCGCGACATAGGATGGCTCATTGGTGGTGAAGGCCCATTGGCCGCTGTCCTGCCACACTGCATGGCGGTAGACGGCAAGCTTGCGTTCCCATGGCTCGACATCGTCGAACACCGCCATCGCCTTGGTGCCGACCACGGTCAGCCGCCGCTCGCGATAGGGATTGAGACGCGAGGTGAAGAGATGGCTGCGCAGGCCGTTGGGGAAGCGCATGTGCAGATGCGCGAAGTCGCTGAGATTGTCGAGCAGGGCGGCCCCCTCGCCGCGCACCTCGATCGGCTCCGTGCCGGTGATCGCCAGGATCATCGACAGATCGTGCGGCGCCAGATCCCACAGCGCGTCGTTCTCTGTGTGGAACTTGCCGAGGCCGAGCCGGTGCGAGTGGATGTAGCGGACTTCGCCGAGCTCGCCCTTGTCGATCAGCCCTTTCAGCGTCTCGAAGGCGGGGTGGAACCGCAGGACATGGCCGACCATGAAGACGCGGCCATTGTCCTTGGCCGCCTGCACCGCACGCTCGGCATCCGCCACAGTCAGAGCGATCGGCTTTTCCACCAGCACGTCCTTGCCGGCCGTGACGGCACGCACGGCAAGGTCGGCATGGAATTGCGGCGGCAGCGCCATGACGATGGCGTCGATATCGTCACGCACGAACAACTGGTCCGGCTCGATCGCCAGGCAGTCCTGCTCGCTGGCGAAGCCTTCTGCGCGGGCCCGGTTGGTGTCGGAGACCGCGTACAGCGCGCCTAGCGCCTTGAGAGTGCGGATGTGGTTGCTGCCCCAGTATCCGCAACCGAGGACTGCTATGCGCGGCTTCATCTGTTTCAAACTCTAAAAACTCGTGGCCGAGACATAGCGACGTGCCCCTTCGAACTCAACCCCGGCGGCGGCAACCAAATGTCCGCGCGGCAAAGCTTTTCGATAATGACGATAAGCCGGCAAGCCGGTTGCTTCGAAGCTTGACAGGCTCACCCTCCCAACCTTATATCCGCGCGACCTTGGCGAACGCCCCCGACATGCCTTTCGATTTGAGGCGGATTTCGGGCCTTTCGCCGCCCTGGCGGGGTAGCTCAGTTGGTTAGAGCACGGGAATCATAATCCTGGGGTCGGGGGTTCAAGTCCCTCTCCCGCTACCAGCCCTCTTAAAGACGGCAAAAAGATCAATAAAATCGATGGGGCCTATGCCGGTGCGTCCGAATGCATCCTTGATGTGGAGTCATTTGCGATGGTGAAGGATGGCGCCGGCACGCTGACCCTTTCAGGCACGTCGCTGCTGGACTGGACCGTCGACCAAGGCGGCATCATCTCGGCGGCCGAGCGCTAGGCGGCGATGTCTCGATCGGTGCGGGCGCCTCGTTCACCTTCGACCAGACAGCTAATGTGAGCTATGCCGGCGCGCTCTCGGGTACCGGCGATTTCGTCAAGGACGGCTTGGGGACAGTGGTTCTGACTTCGGACAACTCGGCTTTCGCCGGCGCCACTTCGGTCAATGGCGGCACGCTCGCCGCAGGCGCGGCCAACACGTTCAGTTCCGCCTCGCAATTCTCGGTCGCGGCAGGCGCGACGCTCGATCTCGCCGGCACTTCCCAAGCCATTGTCGGGCTGACCAATGCCGGGACTGTGGGCATCGCCGGCAGCCTCGGAAGCAAGCTGACCGTCAGTGGCGACTATGTCGCCGAAGGGCGTCATTGCCCTCATCTCGCGGCAGATCCAATGCTCACGCAAGAATTCAGCCGTCGGCGGCCGCTCAAAATTTACCATTCTCATGAATAGTCCCAGATGTTTAACACCTACCGGTATCTTGGCGGCTATAGTCCGAGCCGCGCTGGTGGACTTGGAAATATCTCGGCATGTGCGGTTTTAGCGGTTATTTCGGCACTGTCCGGGATGGGAGGGCGCTCCTTGGAAGGATGACGGCTGCCATTGCGCATCGCGGCCCCGATGAGCAGGGATTCTTCACCACAAAGGCGGCCGGCCTCGGCCATGCGCGGCTGTCCATCGTCGGCCTGGGGGACGGCCAGCAGCCCATGTCCGATGCGACGGGCGATCTGACGATCGCCTTCAACGGCGAGATCTTCAACTATGTGGAACTGCGCGAGCAGCTTCGCGCGAAAGGCCGCCATTTCCGGACAGCCAGCGACACCGAAGTGATCCTGCATCTCTATGACGAGATGGGGGAGGATTGCGTCTCCGCGCTCAATGGCGATTTCGCCTTTGCGCTCTGGGACGGCCGCCGCCGCCGCATGGTTCTGGCGCGCGACCGCATGGGGGTCCGGCCGCTCTTCTATACAAGGCAGGGCGAACGGTTTTACTTCGCCTCGGAGATCAAGGCGCTCCTCCAGGCCCCGGACGTCGCGGCCGAGATTGATCCGGTCGCACTCGACCAGATCTTCACGCTCTGGGCCCCGATCGCGCCGCGCACGGCCTTCCGCAATATCTACGAACTCGAACCCGCAAGCCTGATGATCGTGCAAGAAGGCAGCGTCTCGACGCGGCCCTACTGGAGTCTGGAGTATCCCGACCGGGACGCGCCGCCCCGGCACCGGGACGAGCGTGCCGCGGCCGAGGAACTGCGCGCCCTCCTGACGGAGGCGACCCGCATCCGCATGCGCGCCGATGTGCCAGTCGGCGCCTATCTCTCTGGCGGCCTCGATTCCTCCATCACATCGGCGCTGGCGGCGGGCATGGCGCCGGGTGGCCTCAGGACCTTCTCGGTCACCTTCGATAGCGCCGAACATGACGAGAGCCCCTTCCAGCTCGAGATGGCCCGTGCGCTCGGCACGCATCACAGCGCCGTCGCCTGCGGGGAAGGCGATATCGCCGCCGTCTTCCCTGACGTTATCCGCTTCACGGAGCGGCCGATCCTGCGCACTGCCCCTGCCCCGCTCTACAAGCTCTCGAGCCTCGTGCGCGAGGCCGGCTTGAAAGTGGTGCTGACGGGCGAAGGCGCCGACGAAGTCTTTGCCGGCTACGATATTTTCAAGGAGGCCAGGGTTCGGCGCTTTTGCGGGAGACAGCCCGGCTCCCGCATCCGGCCGCATCTGTTCCACAAGCTCTACCCCTATCTTCCGGGCCTGAGGCAGCAATCGGCCGAGTGCCTGTTCTCCTTCTTCGGGGCTAGCGGCGCGGCGCTCGACGATCCGCTGTTCTCCCATCGGCCGAGGTTCGACGGCACGGCGGCGACGAAGCTGTTCTACTCGGGCGATCTGCGTGCCACATTGTCTGGATATGACGCCGCCGAGGAGCTCGCCGCGCGGCTGCCCGAGGCGTTCGCCCGCTGGCATCCCTTGCATCAGGCGCAATATCTGGAAGCCCGCTTCCTTCTCCCCGGCTATATCCTGTCCAGCCAGGGCGACCGCATGGCGATGGCCCACGGCATCGAGGGCCGCTTTCCCTTCCTCGACCATCATCTGGTCGAGTTTGCCGCCGGCCTTCCTCCCGAGATGAAGCTGAAGGGGCTCGTGGAGAAGCATATTCTCCGGGAGGCGACCAAAGACCTGCTGCCGGCCGCCATCGGCCGGCGGACCAAGCAGCCCTATCGCGCACCGGACAGCCAGTCCTTCGTTGGGCCGGGCACGAGGGACTATGTCCAGTCGGCCCTGGGCGACGCCGCAGTCAGCGCCGGCGGGCTCTTCAATCCGAAGGCAGTGGCAAAACTACATGAGAAATGCAGCCGCCAGCCGGTCTCCGGCTTTCGCGACAATGCGGCCTTTGTCGGCATCCTGTCGACGCAGCTGTGGCTGACGACTTTCACCGGCACAGGCATTTGCAACGCAAAGGCCGCCTGACACCACCAAGGAAAGCGAACGACATGACCGATACGATCCGAGACGCAGTGAAGGCCTTTGTCATCGAGAACTTCCTGTTCGGCGACACCACCCACACCCTCGCCGATACGGACTCGCTGATCGAGAACGGCATCATCGATTCGACCGGCGTTCTGGAACTGGTGGCCTTTATCGAGGACCATTGCGGAATCACAGTTGCGGACGCCGATATCGTGCCGGCCAACCTCGATTCACTGGCGCGCATCACGGCCTTCATCACAGCGAAGACCGCATCGCTCGTCGCGGCGTGACGGCTGGCAGCGGAAGGCCCGAGCTCATGCGGGTCGAGCAATTCCTCATCACGAACGCGGCCGCGCATGGCGCGAAGACGGCGCTTGTCACCGACCGGAAGCGGTTGCGCTATGACGAGCTCGACGATCTGTCGAACCGGCTCGCGACCGCTCTCGCCGCGAATGGCGTGCAGCGCGGCGACCGCGTTCTCGTCTTCATGGATAATTGCTGGGAAGCCGCCGTCTCGATCTTCGCGGTTCTCAAGGCGGGCGCGACCTTCAGCCCGATCAACGCCTCCACCAAGGCCGGCAAGCTCGCTTATGTCATCGACGATTGCGAGGCTGCAGCGATCCTGACGCAGGCCAAGCTGATGCCTGTCGTGATCCAGGCGCGTGCGCTGTCGGACCGGCCGCTCTTCGTCGCGTCGACGCAAGCGCCATCCAGCCATACGCCGGATGGCGCTGCCTCCTTCGAGGATTGTCTCAAGGTCGCGCCTGTGCCCGTTCGCCATGGCGGGATCGACATCGACCTCGCCATGCTGATCTACACCTCGGGCTCCACCGGTCGCCCCAAGGGCGTGATGATGACGCATCGCAATATCGATGCCGCGGCCGAATCCATCATGACCTATCTGCGCAACACCCCTGACGACATCATCCTCAATGTCCTGCCCCTGGCTTTCGACTACGGCCTCTATCAGCTGCTGATGGCGATGAAGCTCGGCGCGACCCTCGTCCTCGAAAAATCCTTCGCCTTTCCGCAGGCCATTTTCGAGCGCATCCGCGCCGAGAAGGTCACCGGTTTCCCGCTGGTGCCGACGATGGCGGCGCTGATCCTGCAGATGCGCGATTTGGCGCCGGGTTTCCTGCCGAGCCTGCGCTATATCTCGAACACCGCCGCCGCCCTGCCGCCGGTGCATATCGCCCGGCTGCGCGAGCTGTTCCCCGGCGTGCGGCTCTATTCCATGTACGGTCTGACGGAGTGCAAGCGCTGCACCTACCTGCCCCCGGAGGAGCTGGACCGCCGGCCGGGTTCCGTCGGCATCGCTATTCCCAACACGGAAGCGATCGTCGTCGACGATGAGGGCAACCGCGTGCCACCGGGCGTGGCGGGCGAGTTGGTCATCCGCGGCCCGCATGTCATGCAGGGCTATTGGCGCAACGACGTGGCCACGGAGCAGATGCTGCGTCCCGGGCCGCATCCCTGGGAAAAGCGGCTCCACACCGGCGACCTGTTCCGGACGGACGAGGACGGCTTCCTCTATTTCGTTGGCCGTAAGGACGACATCATCAAGACGCGCGGCGAAAAGGTTGCCCCGAAGGAAGTCGAAACTGTGCTGCACGCCCATCCCGGCATCGTGGAAGCCGTGGTGACCGGCGTGCCGGATCCGGTGCTCGGCCACGCCATTGCCGCCCTCGTCGTTCTCTCGGACGAGACCCTGAGCGAACGGGACATCATTCGCTACTGCGCCGTTCATCTCGAGGATTTCATGGTGCCGAAGCTCATCGAGTTCCGCCGCGAGTTGCCGAAGACCGATACCGGAAAGGTCAGCCGAAGACTGGCGGCCGAAACGTTGGGGACTGCAGAATGAACCACTCCCTCGCCCCGAGCCGTCCCGCCTTCTCGGCCGACGCGCTGACGCTCGACAACGCTGCGGAAACCGATCGCATAGTCGCCGGGTTGCGCGAGCAGCTACGCGGCATGCGCAAGCGCGGGCTCGTGCTCGGCCTCTCTGGCGGCATCGATTCCAGCGTCTCGGTCGCGCTCGCCGCCCGCGCCGTCGGCGCGAAGAACGTCTTCTGCCTGTTCATGCCGGAAAGCGACTCCGATCCCGACAGCCTCCGCCTCGGCCGGCTGGCCGCCGAAACCTTCGGCGTCGAAGCGATCGTGGAGGATATCGGCCCGACGCTGCACGCGATGGGTTGTTATGAGCGGCGGGATGCCTTCATCCGCGAGCTGGTGCCGGAATACGGGCCGGGCTGGGCCTCAAAGATCGTCATCGCCAATTCGCTCGCCGGCGAGGGCTACAACATCTCCTCGCTGGTGGTGCAGGACCCCGAAGGCCGGCAGACGAAGCTGCGCATGTCGCCGGCGGTCTATCTCGGCATCGTCGCCGCCACCAACATGAAGCAGCGCACGCGCAAACAGATCGAGTACTATCACGCCGACCGGCTGAATTTCGCCGTGCTCGGCACGCCGAACCGGCTCGAATACGACCAAGGCTTCTTCGTGAAGAATGGCGACGGCGCAGCTGACGTCAAACCGATCGCCCATCTCTACAAGAGCCAGGTCTATGCGCTTGCCGCCCATCTCGGCATTCCCGAGGAAATCTGCCGCAGGGCGCCGACGACCGACACCTATTCCCTCGAGCAGACGCAGGAAGAGTTCTACTTCTCCCTGCCCTATGACCGCATGGATATCTGCCTCTTCGGCCTGAATAACGGCTTTTCAGCCGTGGAGGTCGGCGCCGCCGCGAAGCTGGCTACGGTCGAGGTCGAACGCGTCTGGGCCGATATCGCCGCCAAGCGCCGGGCGACGCGCTATCTGCACCTTGGCCCGCAGCTCGTCCGCCCCGTCGAGGAAATCGCCTGCTGAGATCGGCGCGACAATCGGGATTATGTTGCCGCGCGCGCAATGATGGCCTATTCGAACCGCTCCCCGGCCAGGCGATTCCAGTGCTCGCCGGCCAGCCCGTTGAAGAAGCCTTGCGAACTCAGGAACGCGTTCACCAGTTCCTCGTCGCGCGAATGCACCACGGTCGAGGCCGGTTGAGTGAAGGCGACCCGTCGACCCAGCATCGCTGCCAGCAGGGCCGGTTGCGTCCGGCCGCGCAGGCCGGCGGCGCCGCGCCGCGCTGCATCGCCAATCAAGCAGTCGATGACGGAACCAGCTTGCCCCGGCAGGGCCAGAACCTGCAGCACGCGCGCCATCCTGCCCGGGCGGGTGTGATAGAGGAAGGCGCCGACCAGCGCCCCGCTGGGGGAGGAGACGGACGCTAACACGGCCTCGCCATAGTCCGGCTTCTGGGAAGCCTCCGCGAGGATATGCGCAAGTTGCTCCGCGCTCCAGTCGGGTCGGAGCGGGAACTGGCGCATCAACGGGTCCAAAAGAGCCGCAAAACCGGCATGATCGATTTCGGCAACCTTGAGGCCGCCCTTGCGATTCCAGAGTTCCGGGACCCCGGACCAGCGCATCTCGTTCTCCTGCATCCGTCCGCGAAGATAGCGATCGAGTCCGCGCGCGAGCGGGTCAAGCAAGCGCACGGCGCCGGCTCGCCGCGAGGCTAGATCGAGCAGGAAGGCCGAAGGCCGGATTACCCGGATCCAGTCCAGGCTGTATTGCGGCAGGGCGACCCCGCGCAGTTTCGTCCACATTTGCGTCGAGAGGGCATTTGCGGTTTCGCTGAAGGAGATGTCCTGCGGCCCGGCCAGGAATGTCCTGAGCAGCCTTGCGCCGGCCATCGGGTCGTTCGCCCGCGTTTCGACCATGAGCGAACCACAGATGGCGGCGCGCAGCTTGCGCTGGCCATGCCTCATCGGCAGTACATTCACGCCGACAAAGCCTGAAATGTCGCCTTCGCTCGCAATATGGACGAGAGACGCGATCTCCGGATCGCAGACCGGGCCTTCAAGATAGTGCCAGCGCAGATAAGTCTCAAGCGCCGGAGGCGGCGGCTTTCCACCGTCCCGGAAGGTTCTTTGAAAGAGCCCGACGACGGCCGGAATATCCGCAGCCTGCAGGGGACGAATCTGGCTCATGCCAAACTTGCGGAGGATGAGATCGCGGGCGCACCGTTCTCCAGCTTGCGGAGGAGTGCGACACGCGGCATTCCGACCTCATCCTTGGCGAATGTCACGGGTTCATAGGCCTTGGCTCTGGCTATCAGGGCAGCCACCTGGCGGTCCTGCCCCTGCCCGAACTCGAACAGCAGCCAGCCACCAGGCTTGAGGAAATCGATTGCGTCCCGGATCAGCCGCTGGTGGATCGAGATGCCGTAAGGCCCCCCGTCGAAGGCCTCGCGCGGCTCGCCCTCAAGCAGATGCGCGCTCTCGCCTTCGAGGCGCGCGGTCGAGATATAGGGCGGATTGCAGACAATCATGTCCGCCGCGCCGATAAGCCCATCGCCCTCCAGCGCACCGAACAGATCCCCTTTCCGGATGGTGACCCGGTCCTGAAGGGCCAAGCGTTCGGCATTGCTACGGGCGAGCGCGACCGTGCTGTCAGTCACGTCCACTCCCCAGACCCAGGCCGACGGAACTTCCGCCGCGATCGCCAGAGCAAGGTTGCCGGAGCCGCAGCACATGTCGATCACCATCGGGCCGGGCGCGCGATCGCGAAGAATCGCGAGCGCGCTCTGTCCGAGCAACTCTGTTTCCTGACGCGGCACGAGAACGCCCGGAGCCAGTTCGAGCATCACGCTCATGAAACGATGCAGGCGGGGCGTAGAACGACCGGCTAGGGCTGCTGCTCTGTGCGGCACGGCGGTTCCTTACGTCATCCGACGGTATTGCATACACAATGACCTATCGCGCTCCGGTAAACGGCTGCTAAAGATATCCGCCGATACTTCGCAGCGCGCCAGCTCGGCCATATAGATGCCGTCCCATCCAAGGGATGTGGCTCCAATCAGAGCTACCCAGCTGTAAACTTCAATGACCGACTTTGGGCGCATTGCTGTCATTCGCCTCCGGCGCATAAGTCGCCGCGTCGCCTAACACGCTAAGCCCGCCACTCATCCTGTCAGGCGGCAGTTACCTTGGATCGGATTCTCCGCCTCGAGTATCCGCTTCCAGCAATGAAGATTGAAAATTTTCCATTCCGTTGGTGGATTCATTTTTTCAAATTTTTAACTAAGATGATATAACGCACTGACTTATTGCCGATTAAAGTCCCTCTCCCGCTACCACTTCAAACCCCACTATCGTACGCAATGGCCGATTGTGGCGGGCTGCCCATGCGGTGTCCTGTGCGATAGCGGCTATATCTGACCTTCGTAGGGCGAGTAGAAGCCTTCAGCGACCTACAGCATCTCGCTCAGTGACGCCAATGCGGCTAACGATGCCGTCACCGGACATTCTCGCCGTCACCCACGCGTATCGGCTTCACCCCTCGGGAGTTTCGCGCTCGCCTGCCGGGCTTCGCCTTCGATCTCGATCTTGCTCCGCGCTTGAAGATCGAAGCGCACCGTTACGGTGCGCATGCGCGCATGCAGGACTCCGTCCAGCGTACCGCGCATTTCATGCAGATAAGTCAGTGACGATTTCCCAAGCTTTTCTATAACGCTGCGAACGGTGACCAGAGTTCCCGCCGCGGTTTCATGCACGTAGTCGATCTCCATCCTCACATCCGCCCAGCCGAGGGTCGGCGTCAAACGAGGATCGGCAATCCTGCCCAGCAACTGGAAACTGGCGTCATCAAACATGGCCACATAATGACGAACGTTGAGATGGCCCATCGCGTCGCACATCCAAGGATGCACGACGCCGACATAGGTTTCGATGCCGGGCGTCAAAACCCGACCTCGTTTGCGCCCTTGAGATCCAGCAGTTGACGGGCTTCGTCGGGCGTCGCGATTTCGAGCGACAACTCGTTGAGAATGCGCTTTATCTTGGCAACCTGTTCGGCATTGCTCTTAGCGAGCGTGCCCTTGCCGACATAGAGGCTGTCTTCCAAACCGACCCGTACATTGCCGCCCATGATCGCGCCCATCGTGCAGAGATTTATCTGGTGCTTGCCCGCGGCAAGGATCGACCAGAGATAGTCGTCTCCGAACAGCCGATCAGCCGTCCTGCGCATGTGCATCATGTCTTCTGGGTCGGCGCCGATTCCGCCCAGCAGCCCGAAGATCGTCTGGACGAAAAGCGGCGGCTTCAGCAGCTTGCGGTCTAGAAAGTGCGCAAGCGTGTAGAGGTGACTGACATCGTAGCACTCGAACTCGAATTTCGTGCCGTAAGCCTGGCCGACTTCGACGATGATACGCTCGATCTGCTCGAACGTGTTGGAGACGATGCCCTTCTTTGTGTCTTCCAGGTAGCCCTTCTCCCAGTCGTACTTCCAGTCGGTGTATTTCGGCGCGATGTGGTGCAGGGCGAAATTCATAGATCCCATATTGAGCGAGCAGAGTTCCGGCTTCGAAGCGTGCGCGGCTTCAAGGCGCTCTTCGAGGGTCATCTTCAGCCCGCCGCCGGTGGAAATGTTCATCACGGCGTCGGTCTGCTGCTTGATGCGCGGCAGGAAATCCATAAACAGCTTTGGATCAGGGGTAGGCTTGCCGGTCTCCGGATCGCGGGCATGCAGATGGATCACCGACGCTCCGGCTTCGGCTGCTCCGACGGCGGCGTCGACGATCTCGGACGGCGTTATCGGCAGATACGGGCTCATCGTCGGCGTGTGGATCGAACCGGTGACCGCACAGGTGATAACGACTTTCGGCGATTTCTTCATGGTTGAACTCTCCCTTGTCTGCCTTTTGTTGTTATCTATCGAGCGCGAGGCAATCCTCACGACCACAGCCCAATCGAACCGCCTCGCCCGCATTGAGCTCGGACCGAGACGACGATGCGGCAAGCTTGACAATGAATTTCAGGCCGCCCGCCGTCACAGCGACGAGCCGGATGTGATCCCCGACATAGACGGACTGAACGACGGTTGCCGCAATCACGTTGAGGGCGGTGGAGCCATCGTGCAATAAGGACATGCGCTCGGGCCTGATCGACAGCGTCACCCTGG
The DNA here is from genome assembly GCF_024518695.1 of Mesorhizobium sp. LMG17149. Taxonomy (NCBI): domain Bacteria; kingdom Pseudomonadati; phylum Pseudomonadota; class Alphaproteobacteria; order Hyphomicrobiales; family Phyllobacteriaceae; genus Mesorhizobium; species Mesorhizobium sp. LMG17149. The sequence goes on along the minus strand of NZ_JANIFL010000009.1, from coordinate 43,819 downwards.
CGCCCGCAGGGGGCGTCGCGCCAGGGGAAATGGCGTTCAACACCAGATCGCCATCGTCGAGATGGACGGCCACGCCACCGTTTTCACCGCCGGCAAGCACGGTGCCGGACATGCGGTTGTTCTCGCCGATGAAGCTCGCCACAAAGCTGCCCGTCGGACGCTCATACAGTTCGCGTGGTGTCGAAAGCTGCTCGATGCGGCCGGCGCTGAACACCGCGATCCGGTCCGACATGGTCAGCGCCTCGGTCTGGTCGTGTGTCACATAAACGAACGTGACGCCGAGCCGGGCATGGATATCCTTGATTTCGAACTGCATCTGCTCGCGCAATTGCTTGTCGAGGGCGCCGAGCGGTTCGTCCATCAGGACAAGATTTGGTTCGAAGATCAGGGCGCGGGCAACCGCGACGCGTTGTTGCTGGCCACCCGAAAGCTGCGCCGGACGCCGGTTGCCGAATTCGGGCAACTGGACCATGTCGAGAACGTTCCTGACACGTCGCGTCACCTCGTCGCGGCCAAGTTTGCGGACCTCGAGCGGGAAAGCCAGGTTTTCGGCGACCGTCATGTGCGGGAAAAGCGCGTAGTTCTGGAACACCATGCCGATGCCGCGACGATTGGCGGGAACGTTGTCGATGCGCTGACCGTCAATGAGGATTTCGCCCTCGGTCGTATCTTCGAACCCCGCAAGCATCATCAACGCCGTCGTCTTGCCAGACCCGGAAGGCCCCAGCAGCGTCAGGAATTCGCCGCGCATGATTTCCAGGTCGAGCTGACGCACCGCCTGGACCGTCTGCCCGTAGCGCTTGCTGACGCCACGAAACTCGACATGAACCGGGCCACGCGGGGATCCGCCCATCACCGCGCCTGCGCCTTGGGATCACGGCGTGCCGAAGCCGGGCGTTTGCGCGCAGGCTGAGCCTCAGCCGCCGCGGCGGCGCGAAGAATGATGTCGGCGGCCTCGCGCAGGTCGGCCACCAGCGCCTTGCGCGCAGCCGCGCCATCGGCGCGACGCAGCGCCGCGAGCATTTCGTCATGATGGTCCAGGCCCAGGCCGTAGGTCACGTCCGAGCGGACGATGTTCAAGAACGGTCCTGCTTGCAGCCACAATTTCTCGATGATTTGCTGGATGAGAGGTGACCGCGCGGCATGGTACATCGTGAAATGGAAGCGCCTGTTCAAACCGAGATAGCTAGCCATGACATTGCTCTCGACGCATTCGCGCATCAGCCCGTTCAGCTTCGCCAATTCATCGAGTTCTTCGGGCGTGATGGTCGTCGCGGCCCACTCGGCCGCCGTTCCTTCGACGCTGCAGCGCACACGCACCAGATCCGAAATACGCGCCACCGTGGCCTCGGGGACGATGACGCCCCGATTTGGGTGGTCGAACATCGCCTCGTCGCTGACGAGTTGCCGCAAGGCCTCGCGCACCGGCATGGCGCTGGTCCGGTACTGTTCGGCAAGCTGTCGCACGACCAGTCTTTGGCCGGGCAGGAAGTCACCGTTCATCAGTGCTTCCTTCAAGCCCGTATGGACACGAACATGAGCTGTCTTTTGCGCGGCTGAGCCGGCACTGGCCTTCTTGCGATCAAGCATCAGTTTGTCCGGCGCGGCAGTATTTTGAGGTTGCTCGACAGGAAATCGTCGAATGCGGCGGCGAAGCCGTCGAGTTCGGCGTCGCCAAATGGCAGTGACAACGCCAGCATGCCGCGCGGCGTCACGTAGTACCCTCGCAACAGCATTTCGATATGCCAAAGCGCAATCACCGAAGGATCGGCGTCGTCGAGCCGCGCCGGCGTGTCCACCGGCCCCCTGACGAAATGCAGGTTCATCAACGACCCGCGCCCTATGACGATGCCCTCGACGCCATGCCGCTCAAGGGAGACGTTCATCGCTTCACGCAGGCGATCGCCGCGCGCATTGATGGCGCGGCTCGCCTCTTGCGTCAGCACCTGGGTCAGACCGGTGAAACCAGCAGCCATGCTAAGAATATTGTTGTTGAACGTCCCGCCATGCGAAAACGCACCGGGCAAAGCAGGATCGAAGCGATCGACGAGATCCGCGCGTCCACCGAATGCGCCAAAACTCGCACCGCCGCCGATATACTTGCCGAGCGTCACGAAATCGGGAAAAATCCCATGCGCCCCGTGGAGCGCGCGGTAGTCGAGGCGCGAAGTCATGACCTCGTCGAAAATCAGCAGCGCCCCGGTGTCCTTCGTCGCGGCGCGTAGCGCTTCCAGGAACTCACGCGTCGCCGGGATGCAGCCGCCGCCGCCCATCATCGGCTCGACGATCACTGCGGCAAGCTCGTCGCCCTGTTCCTTGATGAGCGCCACGGCGCCTGCACTATCGTTGTAGTCGGCGAAGACAAAGGGGAAAGGCAAATTGAGCGGTGAGCCGCCATGCGCAAAAGTGAGTACGCCGCCATGATAGCCCTCGCGGAAGGCGAGGATCTTCGAGCGCTGCGTGATGGCGCGAGCCGCCGAAATCGCCATGATGTTCGCCTCGGTGCCCGAGTTGCAGAAGCGCACGCGCTCGATGGCCGGAAAACGGTCGACCACCGCGGCAGCCAGGCGCGCCTCATAGCGGTTGGGTGCACCCAGCATGATGCCACCCTGTATGACGTCCACAAGGGCCGCCGAAATCGCCTTGTCGGAGTGGCCGTAGAAACCGGCACTGTATTCCGAGACCAGGTCGACATAGGTATGGCCGTCCAGATCGGTCACCCTGCAGCCTTCACCGGAAACAAACGATACGGGGAATGGCCGATACCATAGAACAGCCCTCGTATTGCCGCCCGGCAACGATGCCGCGGCCTCGTTCTGACGCGCCCGGCTGTTCGGGTTGGCGTCAGCGAAACGCTGTCGCGCCTCGTCCAGAACAGCAGCGAGACTGACATTGGCGCGCAGGTCTCTAGTGCCTTGCAGCATTCGATCAAATCTCCTCGTCTTTTCAACTTTTTTGCACCCTATCGCAAATTCCTGTTGCTAATCAATCGATTTTGCGTTTGAAATTTGATCAAATCTGCAACGATAAGAAAGGGGAACTGCAATGAGGACTTATCTGCAAGCCGTATCTGCCGCCGCGATCTGCCTCGCGACCTCGACTTTGGCCGCGTCCGCGGCCGACCTCGTCACGGTGGTCGGCTGGGGGGGTACATGGGACAAGGCCTACAAGGATGGGGTCTGGGACAAGTACACCGAAAAGACGGGCGTTCCGATCGTCATGGAAGAATGGGGCGGCGAGGTCGCCAAGGTGCGTGCCCAGGTGCAGGCGGGCAACATTACCTACGACGTCGTCTCGGTCGAAGCGCCCGCCATGGAAGTCGGCTGCGCCGAAGGCCTGTTCGTCCCGCTGACGCCCGAGATCACCGGCGACGCGGCGAATTATCTCCCAGGCACCCTGCACGAATGCGGCGTCGCATCCGACACCTGGGCTACGGTCCTTGCCTACAACACGAAGGTCTATAAAGGTGACGCCGCGCCGAAGAGCTGGGCGGATTTCTGGAACGTCGAGAAATTTCCGGGAAAGCGCGGGCTTTACCAGCAGGCACAGTTCACGCTGGAAAATGCGCTGATGGCCGACGGCGTGAAACGCGAGGACATGTACAAGGTGCTGGCCACGCCGGAAGGTGTCGATCGGGCTTTCGCCATGCTCGACAAGATCAAGCCGAACGTCGTCTGGTGGTCCACCACAACGCAGGGCATCCAGAACCTCGACAGTGGTGAAGTGGCTCTCAGCGACGGATTCAATGCGCGCATCACCAACGAAGCCATCAACGAGAAGAAGCCCTATGCGATCGCATGGGACGCTGGCTTCTTCTATGGCACCGACTACTGGGCGGTGGTGAAGGGCGCGCCGCACCAGCAGGCCGGGCTGGATCTCCTCAAGTGGTTCTCCATCCCTGAAAACCAGGCCGGCTTCTCGAAACTCTATGCCTATGGCACCGGCCGCAAGGAAGCCGCAGACCTCATTCCCGCGGATTGGAAGGCCAACCTGCCGACGTCGCCGGAGCACCTTCAGTACGGCGCCTCCTATGACAACGACTTCTGGACCGAGCACAAGGAAGCACTGGAAGAACGCTTCAAGGCCTGGCTCGCGAAGTAATCCAGGCATGTTGGTCGGGACAAAGCCGGCTATGAAGCGGCGCCAACGGGGCGGCATGCTCGCCCTGTTGACGGCCCCGCTTATTCTGTTCGTCGTCATTCTGTTTCTGTGGCCGGTAGCGCGCTTCCTCGCTCTGGCCGTCGACAACTCGGATTTCTCGAACAACCTGCCGCGCACAATTGCCGCTCTGGCGGGCTGGAATGCGGATAGCGGCCTGCCTGGCGAACCCGTCTTTGCAGCACTCGTCGAGGATTTGGCCGACGCGCGGCGCGCCGGGAAGGAAGGCGTCCTGGCGCAACTCGTGAACCAGCGCGTCGTCGGCAGCCGTTTCCTCGTCATCAAGACGGCAAAGGATGCGGCCGACGGCAAGCTCGACATGCGCCCTGTGCGCGACGAGGTGCTCGCCAAACAGGCCGGCTGGAAAAACATCGATCTCTGGCAGGTCATAGCGCGTCAGCAAAGCGCGCGAACGGACTATTATCTGCTTGCGAGCCTGGACCTGAAGCGAGGCGCGGACAATTCGATCGAAGCCGTTTCCGCCGACCGCGCCATCTTCGTCGACGCGCTGCTGCGTACGATCTGGATCAGCATCGTGGTGACCGTCATCTGCGCGGTGCTCGCCGTGCCGCTGGCGCAGGCAATTGTCAGCGCGCCGCCGGCCTGGTCGAAGCTCATGTTCGCGCTGATCCTGTTTCCGCTCTGGACATCGCTGCTGGTGCGCACCGTCATCTGGATCATCGTGCTGCAGAAGAACGGACCCGTGAATTCTACGCTGCTTGGCCTCGGCATCGTCAGCGAGCCGCTCAATCTCATTTACACACGCTTTTCACTCTATCTGGCGATGGTTCAGGTTCTGCTGCCCATGATGGTGCTCTCCGTCGTCGCCGTCATGCGGCGGGTTCCGACCACCTACATGCGCGCGGCACTGTCGCTGGGTGCGCCGTGGCTCACGGCATGGCGCCGCGTGCAGTTGCCGTTGATCCTGCCAGGGATCCTGTCTGGCGGGGCGATCGTTTTTGTCTTCGCACTTGGCTACTACATCACGCCGACGCTCGTCGGCGGGCCGACCGACCAGATGATCTCCAGCTACATAGCTTTCTACACCAACAGCACACTGAACTGGGGCATGGGTGCAGCGCTTTCGCTGCAACTGCTGATGATCCTCGTCCTGTTTGCGTTGCTGTTCTGGACGGCGTCCGTCCTCTTCCGCCGCAAGGCGCATGTCGCATGAGCGCCGACCGCTTCCGGAAGTGGCTGATGTATGCCTATGCGGCGACGTTGCTGGCGTTCATCATCCTGCCCCTGCTGATCGTGATCCCTATGTCGCTGACCTCGAGCAATTCGCTGGCATTTCCGACGCCGGGCTGGTCGCTGCGCTGGTATGCCGAACTGTGGGTCGACCAGCGTTGGCCGAACGCACTGTGGAACTCGGTCGTCATCGGGCTGTCCACCACGGTCCTGGCGTTGCTGCTCGGCATACCTGCGGCGATCGGGCTCGCCTGGGGCGATTTTGCCGGCAAGCGAATCCTCTACGCGATCATCGCCGCGCCCTTGGTGACGCCGGTTGTCATCGTCGGCGTCGCGGCTTTTTCATTCTTCGCCACACTGGGACTCGTCGGCAACAAGCTATCCATCATTCTGGTGCATACGGCGATGGCCGTGCCTGTGATGCTGACGACTGTCGTCGCCAGCCTTTCGACCTTCGACCGGACATTGGTTCGCGCGGCCGCATCGCTCGGCGCCGGCACCATCCGCACATTCTTCAAGGTAGTGCTGCCGCTGATAGCGCCGGGCGTCATTACAGGGGCCATCATCGCCTTCATCATCTCTTTCGACGAAGTCGTCGTCGCAAGTTTCCTCTCGACAGGCGCGGAGCGAACCTTGCCTCGCATGATCTTCTCCGGGGTTCGCGAATCCATCAGCCCTGCCATCGCGGCCGTCGCTGTGCTGCTGATCGCATTCTCTGCGACCCTGCTTGGTGTCATCGCCATCCTTCAGGGCCGCTCGCAAACTCTCCGCGCAAGGGCATCGGCATGAGACTGGTTCCATCGGTACAGCAGTTGGAGACCGAGATGACGACCTGGCGGCGGCATCTGCATGCCAATCCAGAACTCGGCTTCGAAGAGTTCGAGACGGCGCGTTTCGTGGCGGACAAACTGCGCTCGTGGGGCATCGAGACGACCGAAGGCGTCGGACGGACAGGTGTCGTCGGCACGCTCAGGGGCAGGCTCGGCGCTGGTCGCAGTCTTGGCATCCGAGCCGACATGGACGCCCTGCCGATGACCGAGGCGCGGCCGCTGCCGCATGCATCCCGCATTCCCGGGAGGATGCATGGCTGCGGCCATGACGGTCACACGACGATGCTGCTCGGCGCAGCCTCGGCGCTTGCCCGCTCGCCCGACTTCGCCGGCACCGTGCATTTCATTTTCCAGCCGGCCGAGGAGGGTCGAGGTGGGGCACTCGCCATGCTGAATGATGGCCTTTTCGAGCGTTTCCCCTGCGATGAAGTCTACGCGCTGCACAATTGCGAACGGCCTCTCGGCGAGATCGCCGTCCACCGCGGAACGGTGGCCGCGGCGGCCGATCGCTTCGAGATGGTCGTCCATGGAAGGGGCGGCCACGCGGCGATGCCGCATCTGGCGATCAATCCACTCCCCGTCGCCGCGCGCATCCTGCTGGCGATAGAAGCCCTGCCCGGACGCCTGACCGATGTGCACTCTCCGGCAATCGTCACCGTTGGCAGCCTGCGCGCCGGCGAAGCCTTCAACACCATCCCCGATGCGGCGTTTCTGACCGGCACCGTGCGCACCTTCGACCATCAGGTTCAAAAGACGCTGGAGATGGCAATCCGCCGCATCGCGAAAAACGAGGCTGAAGCTTTTGGCGCCAGCGTCGATATTCGCTACGAAACGCCCTTCGCGCCGACGATCAACACTCCGGCGCAAGCCGACGCGATGATCGCGATTGCGAACGAGGTGATGGGCTCGGAACGTCTCGTCGTCGATCCGCCTCCCGAGATGGGTTCTGAAGATTTCTGCTACATGTTGGAACAGCGGCCGGGCTGCTATTTCTTGCTTGGCCAGGCGGACGACGCGCACCAGGCCGCCGCGCACGACACCAATTACGATTTCAACGACGCTATCCTGCCGATGGGCGCCAGTCTTTGGGTCAGGCTGGTGGAGCGCCGCCTGTCCGCCGCAGGCGCATCGTGATGCAGTTGCCGGAAAAAGACATCCGCTGGCGGAGCCATTGGCTGCGGCAGGCATTGCCCGAGGACCCGGACCTTGCGCCTCCGCTCGAAGAGACAACGCAGGCCGACATCTGCATCGTCGGCGGCGGGTATCTCGGACTGTGGACCGCCATTCGCCTCAAGCAGCACAATCCAGGCTTCGACGTTGTCATTGTAGAGCGCGACATTTGCGGTGGTGGCCCGAGCGGCCGCAATTCCGGAATGGTGCTTTCGGCGTGGACCAAATACAGCGCGCTTGCCGCGCTGCGCGACGGAAACGACGCGCTTTCGATCATCAAGGCATCCGAAGCCGCGATCGGCGGCATCGAGGCTTTCTGCAAGGCCGAGGCAATCGACGCCTGGTTCGATCGCATCGGCTGGATCTGGGGCGCTACCTGCGAAGCACAGCTTGGCGCCTGGGACGACGCGTTAAACAAGCTGGCAGCGCATGGCTACGTCCCGGCGCGGCGAGTTTCGCGCCCGGAGATCGCGGCGATGGCCGGTACGACGAGCCACCTTGGCGGTGCGTTCGACGCTTCGTCGGCAACTGTGCATCCAGGGTTCCTGGTGCGCGGCCTGCGTCGTGCAGCGCTGAACCGCGGCGTTCGGATCTATGAAAAGTCGCCGATGAAGCGGTTTTCACGACGTGGCAAGCTCACGGTGGAAACGGCGAAAGGAACTGTGTCCTGCGGCAAGGTCGTGCTTGCCATGAACGCCTGGTCCGGGGCGATTCCGGAACTGGCCCCGGCGATCTTCAACATCTCCAGCGACGACGCCATGTCACAGCCCATTCCAGACCTTCTCGACAAGGTCGGCTACCGCCGGGCGCCGCTGATGATCGATTCCCGCGTCTTCGTTGGCGGTTGGTCTCCGACGCGCGATGGCCGGCTGTCCGTCGGCGTCAGCGGTGGCGTCATTGGCTTCGGCGGCATCGTCGACCAGCGTTTCCATGGCCTGTCGCCACGGGTCGCCGAAATGCGTCGCGTGCTGCGGGATGGCCACCCGGCGCTCGCCGATTTCCCGCTTGAGACATCGTGGAACGGCCCGATCGACCGGACGGTCAGCGGCGTCCCGCTGTTCGGCGCTTTGCCCGCCAACCGCGATGTCGTCTACGGCTACGGCTTTTCCGGCAATGGCACGACAATGGCTTATATCGGCGGCGAGATCCTCACCGGCCTGCTGACTGACGGCGAATCGGAACTGACGCATTCGGCGCTGGTGCGTCCGGTGGCGCGCGGTTTCCCGCCCGAACCCTTTCGCTTCGTCGGTGCGCATTTCGTCCGTGGCGCGGTGCGTCGGCGCGACGATCTCGAACATGCCGGGCGCAAGCTGGATCCGGTGACGAGATGGCTCGCCGGGCTGGCTCCGTCCGGCGTCACTCCCTCCAAAGCCAATCTTCGCGCAAAGAAAGGATGACAATGTCCAAGGCCAGGATTTTCAAGCACAGCGAGTTGACTCTGAAGCCATCAGTCACGCCGACCGGAACGTCGTCGATCGCGCGCGTCATCAATGCCGAGATCAGCCGGACCATGGGCGGTGGCATTGAGTATCTGGAGAACGCCTCGATCGACTGGACCGTGACCTATGACGAGGTGCTGTTCATCCATGAAGGCACGCTGACGATCGAACTGGATGACGGCCGCCACGAATGCCGCCCTGGCGACATCGTCTGGCTGCCCAATGGCACGCATCTGAAATACATCGCAACCGAACGCACCGGCTATTTTTACTGCCTGTACCCGTACGACTGGGCCGCGCGGCAAGGGACGTTAGAACCTTGAAGTGACAGGCATATCATAGGTTCGCCTTCACCGCGCAGTTCCGGGGTAGTAAAACAGCTGTTGGCATCTCCGCGAAGTACGCATTGCAGGTCAATATCGTCGGCTGCAAAGCGTCACGCTTGGAAGCGATTTCATGGTGATAGCGGCCAGGAAGGGCAGCTAGCCAGCTTTCCGCCCAAGTGCGATGTGAGATATCCGCCGATCCGCCTGGCAGACGGCGGATTGTCATTATAGCAATATGCATATTAGCTATTCCTTGACAATCGGTCTAGGCTCTGGTTTCCTGATTTTACGGGTACTTAACCAAGTTCGTTGCGTTTTTTACGGACGGTGTTCGCATGTCGACGTTGGTCGTGGCGGACCCGCGAGGGGTATATCTCGCCGGTCTGGAATGGGTTTTGCAGAAGGCTGGACACGATGTTGTCGCCCAGTGCCGCCGCCCTGTGGACGTTCTCGCTCATGTGGAGCGCCATCAGCCTGATATCGTCATCGTGGGCGTGGATCTCGAGGACCAGCAGACATCAGGTCTTTCCTCACGGTTGAAGGCCGGCAACAGCGCTCTCGGCATCATCTTCATCGTGCAGCCAACCGGTAGGCTCGATGTCAGGGAAATACAGACGCTCGACGTCGACGGCCTGTTTCTGGACGGCATCAGCCACCGCTTTCTCATCGAATGCGTGAATGCGGTGGCGGCGGGCAAGAAGTGGATCGACAACAAGATCGTCCAGCAGCTGCTGATGCCCGGCTCGCAGCCGCAGCCAATGTCCAGGCTGACCGGGCGGGAGACCGAGATCGCCGATCTCGTCTCGCGCGGGCTGCGCAACAAGACCATCGCGCAGCGGCTGCATTTATCCGAAGGTACGGTGAAGATGCACCTGCATCACGTCTACGAGAAGCTGCATCTCGGCGGCAGGGCGGAACTGGCTTGGGTGGCGCACGGCAAAGGCGCCGAGCGTCCAGGAACGGGCCGAACCGGCCTGCTCTGACCGCCCCTCTCTCATCGTACTGACATTGTACGCAAGGCAACGGCCGGAAAGCCGCTGACGGCATCTGCCTTGTGCCGGCGCGGCCTCTCCCAGCGCCCGCCAGCCTGATCTATCGAAGGATATATATCGTTCGATCAGGTGCGGACATTGACCGCAATACTATCGAAGCGGGAATGGACGCGTCCTCTGCGCCGGCGGCACAATGAAATTGGAGGGGCGCATTTCAGTATGCGACCGGCTGCACCGGGGTAGGTGCATTTCCGGCATTGGGGGCTGCATCCCTTTTCCAGAAAGCATTTTGAACCAAGGAGAATCTCCATGGCACTCGACATCGTAGCTCAAGACATCATCATCGACGAGACAATCGGTTTTACGGACGATGATATCAATCCGGCCATTCCGCCATACGACACCAACCCCACGGTGCAATATCTCCTAAGTCTCGACGATCCGGGTGGGTTGACCTCGCCTGAGGTCGCCTTCCAGGCCAACTTCGTGGAGGCCTCAGCGAGCGCGGGAGAAACCATCACCTCGGTCGTTCTCTCACAGAACCTCGCTGGAACCCCGTTTTCCACCACCGTCGGCGTGAACAGCGGCATTCAGACGGTCGATGGCAATTATGTCTGGCTGTTCCAGGACCTAACGCATCCAAACGTCGTGATCGGCGTCATTGGCACCTCTGACGCGGGCACTGAGCCCGCCGAGACTGGGCCGCTCGCCTTCTCGTTCGCCCTGATCAACACCAGCAACACCAATGCGGATTTGTATACGGTCCAGTACGTGCCGTTGTTCCATCCGGACGAGACCAACCCGGACGACCGCATCAATCTGGAAGACGCAGTGTTCGCCTCCGTTGCGGGAACCTCCGTGGTCAGTTTTTTGGGCGAGGACGCCGCGCCCGGCAACAATGATTTTTACTTGATCAATTCGCCCGATGACGCTTCCAAGCAGCTTCTGGTGATAGGCTTGAACGGTGGCACCGCCAACGTGAGTGAAAAGGGCTTCGGCGTCAACAACCAGAGCATTAATCCGGGCGAAACGCTCCAGGTCGATTTTGTGACCGGCGGTGATCTGGCCGCGGGTGATGCCTCGGAAATCCAGTACGATAGCCATCTCGAGACCGTCACGCGGGCCGGATTCACAATCAACCAGATCACGCCTTCTACTCCCACTGATCGGGTGGACGTCAGTATCGCTGCCTTCAACAATACGGGCAACGATCAAGGCACGGATTTCTTTGACGGCACCGCGACCAACCTCGTGAACATCACCAGCCTCACGTTGACGGGTGAATCAGGGTTTGCGTCCACCATCATCGCCAATGGCACCTATGCCACTGGGAGCGGCAACGTCACCGTCAGTGGGCTCGGCACGGGCATAGTCACCATCACCGGACTCGACAACGTCACCACCGTCGATGTCATCACCAGCAGCCCAATGGATCGGCTGCAGGTATCATCGGTCGATTCAAACGAAGGGCTTGATATCTCCGAGTTCCATTTCTCGACGACGAACACCAACGCCCACAGCGAAGAGGTCGGCTCCTTCATCAACTTCGACGATGACGGGCCGGCGGTGACAGCGGACGGCACTGTTTCGCCGCTGATTACCGACGATACCGACATTCCCGATACAGCGTCGGCAAGCTTCGCGCCGGTCTTCAGCGTCGACGCCGGCGCCGATGGCCTCGACGGCGTCACCTATGCGCTCGACGTCAAGAGCCCCGGTGTCGACAGCGGCCTCGACGACACGCTCAGCGGCGACAACATCCTGCTGCGCCTCAACGCCAGCGGCGAGGTCGAAGGCTATCTGGCGAACGCCACAGGCACGGTCGCCTTCCTGATCAGCGTCGACGAGAACACCGGCGAGGTGACGCTGACCCAGAATCGCTCGGTCGTCCACAACGATGCAGCCGATCCGGTGGAGAGCGGCGTATCGGCGGCGACACTTGCTGCGGCCGACCTGGTGACGTTGACGGCGACCGCCACCGATGGTGACAGCGACACCGACGCTGCAACCGCCAATATCGGCGACGCCTTCCATTTCGAGGATGACGGCCCGACGGTGACGGCGGACGGCACTATTCCGACGCTGACCACCGACGACAGCGATCTTTCCGATACCACATCGGCAAGCTTTACTTCCGCCTTCAGCACCGACCTCGGCGCCGACGGCGGCGCCGTCACCTATGAGCTCGGCGTCAAGAGCGCAGACGTCGACAGCGGCCTCGACGACACGCTCAGCGGCGATAACATTCTGCTGCGCGTCAATGGCAACGGCGAAATCGAAGGCTATCTGGAGAACGACACGGCTACGGTCGCCTTCCTGATCAGCGTCGATGAGAACACCGGCGAGGTAACGCTGACTCAGGACCGTTCGGTTATCCATAACGATCCGGCAGATCCCGTGGAGAGTGGCGCTTCGGCGGCGGTACTTGCCGCGGCCGATCTGGTTACTCTGACCGCGACCGCCACCGATGGTGACGGCGACACCGCCGAGGCAACAGCCAACATCGGCACTGCTTTCACCTTCGAGGATGACGGCCCGACGATCACGGTGCCGTTCGACGGTGATGCCTCCGGTGGTGGTAGCGATGGTACCCACGAAACCCTGGCTAATGCGGCCAATGCGTCCGCCACCGGAGCCTTCGGGTACGACATCGGCGCGGATGCTCGCCCGGACGCGTTCTACGATGCCACGCACTCTGACTTCGTCGACCAGGATGGCGACCCGCTTAATGGCATCCAGATCGCACTCACCGGCTCGATCACCGGCGGCGGCGGGGGCAATCTCATCACCTCGGACGTCACGCTCGCGTCGGAGGACTCCGATTTCGCGACGTTCGACTTCAGCTTCACCTACGACAAGGACCCAGCGGATCTCGTCCAGCCGGGCACGGCGGGCGGCACCCTCCTCTTCGACAAGGGTGCCGGCACTTACACCATCACCCTGACCGATCCGCTCGAAGGCTTCAGCTTCGACCTTATCCACACCAGTGAACTCTTGTCCAAGCAGCCCACGAGCAATACGGGCCACCCGCAGATCGTGTTGGAACAATTGCAGGCGGATGACGGGACCACGCAGAATGTAGACGAAGACTTCTACGTGCAGTTCACGGGCAACGCGATCAACAGATCCAACCCGTTCGGATTGACGAACAACGGCGAGGGGGCATCCAACCCCTTTGACTCCTCATTCGCCTTCGGCGCTCACGACATGGTGAGCAACGACAATGAAACATGGGTGTCTGCGACGCAGAACACCAACGGTGTCGCCGGTGACACGATCCAGAAAGGCGAATTGCTCACGTTGCGGTTCTTCGACAACAATGTCGGTATTGCAACCGAGGTGCAGCAGACACCACAGACGTCGGCTTTCGCCGGCAGCATGGCCATCGAGTTCGACGGCATCGGCAACAGCGAGGACCTGATGCTGATCCTTAACCTGGCCGACAACGGTGCCGACAACATCTTCGGCACCGCGGACGACACTTCGATCACACGGGCTATGTACGTGCAGAACGCCGACATCTTCAAGACGGGTCAGGCCCCGTCCCCGTACAGCTCGGAGTTCACGCTCGACAACAATGACGGCCTCGTGATCATCGAGCAGAACGACTACAACGCAGCCGGCGAAGAGTACCTGCTGCAGGGTGTCCAGATCATGCAGTCGGGCAACGGGATCAACGGCAGTGCCATCGACCTGATCAGGGAGACCGGAGCTGGCGGCGGCAGCAGCGTTGCGACCAACGATCTGGTGAGCTTCGACGGCGCCGACAACGACGTGCTGAAGATCGTGGACATCGCCTTCAGCACGACCGTGACCGAGACGCCGTCAGCCAGCCTCGACTTCGCCTTCCAGGTGGCGGACGCGGACGGGGATGTGACAGACATGCAGCACATACTTGTTGATGTCGCCTGACACTTGACCAACGGGGGCAGCCGATGCTGCCCCCGTGCGCCTCCCGCGATCTCTTGCACGGAGATGTCATCCAGATGATGAGAACCAACCAACAGCCGCCTGCCCTGCAGGTGGTGATGAAAGAGGCCAGACGCGCCATCCGGCCGCTTGTCTGGTTCAGCGGCGGCATCAACGTGCTGATGCTGACCGGGGCGCTCTATATGCTCCAAGTCTACCACCGCGTGTTGTCCAGCCACAGCCTGGAGACGCTGGTGATGCTGTCGCTTATGGCGGCAGGGGCACTCGCGGCAATGGCGGGGCTGGAGGTGGTGCGCGGGCGTCTTCTGGCTAAAGTCGGATCGTGGATGAACGCGCGGTTGGCACCGGTTCTCCTGACCGCATCCGTGGAATATGCCGCCTCGGCGCCCGGTCATGCCAACGCCCGTCCGCTGCGCGACCTGGATCAAGTGCGGAATTTCTTCACCAGCCCGAGCATCTTCCCGATTCTTGACGCGCCTTGGGCACCGTTGTTTTTCGCCGCCATATTCGTCATGCACCCCTGGCTGGGCTGGTTGGCGCTGTGCGGCGGGATTGTTCTCTTTGCGTTGGCGTTGCTCAACGAATACGTCACACGCAAACCATTGACCGAGGCTGCAAATGCACAGTCGCGGGCATACGTGCAGGCCGAGGCGACGATCCGCAACGCCGAGGTCGTCCAGGCGATGGGTATGCTAAAGCCGCTGATGGAGGGCTGGAAGGCACAGCAGGACGAGGCGAACAAAGGACAAGTCCTTGCCGCTAACCGGGGTGGGGTCATCGCGGCCATCGCGCGTTGTCACCGGCTGGCCCTGCAAATGGCCATACTCGGCCTCGGTGCCTATCTGGTTCTTCGCAACGAGGCCTCGCCCGGTATCATGATCTCCGCCTCGATCCTGATGGGCCGCGCATTGTCACCGGTCGAGCAAGCGATCGGCACCTGGAAGGCGACGGTCGGAGCCCGTGCCGCTTACCGGCGCCTCACCGCGGTCGCCGGACAGCACCGGGAGGCCACACCGGTCCTGCCACTGCCCCGTCCGAAAGGCAGGTTTGAGGCCGACAACCTTGTGCTTGCCCGGCAGGGTGGCGAGCACATCCTCAAGGGGATCAACTTCCGCCTCGAGCCGGGTGAAGCGATGGCGTTGATCGGTCCGAGCGGGGCTGGCAAGACGAGCCTGGCGCGCATACTCGCCGGCGCCTGGCGCCCGTCCGCGGGGCGCGCCTTGCTGGACGGAACGGATGTTGCCCAATGGGCGGCGGAAGACCGTGGTCGTCATGTCGGCTATCTGCCGCAGGACATCGAGCTCTTCGCCGGCACCGTGTCCGAAAACATTTGCCGCTTCGCGATGCTCAACCCGGCGGTCTTCAACAAGGTGGTCGAGGCCGCGCAGTTGGCGGGAGTCCACGAGCTGATCAAAGGACTGCCGAAGGCGTACGGCACCGAAATCGGCGAAGCGGGTGCGATACTGTCGGGCGGGCAGCGCCAGCGCATCGGGCTGGCGCGGGCACTCTACGGCGACCCCGCGCTGCTTATCCTCGATGAACCCAATTCCAACCTCGACAGGGAGGGCGAGGAGGCATTGATTGCCGCTCTCGGCGTGGCCAAGGCGACGAATACAACCGTTATCCTTATCGCGCACCGCGCCAGCATCTTGGACAAGGTAGACAAGATACTGGTCCTCAACAGGGGTCAGCAAGATCTCTTCGGGCCGCGCGATCATGTCTTCAATGAACTCGCCAGCCGTGTCGGCAAGGTGGCCCATCTGCCCAAGGTGGCCCAGTTGCCAGCCCTTGAAGTGGTGAAGGAAATCAAAGAGGTCAAGGAAGCATGAGCCGCCCCCCTGAATTGAAGGTCGTGCCGCTGCCCCTCGCGCCGCCCTCTCTCCTGGAGCCGCAACCCCTCCGTCTCACCGGCGTGACGTGCACCGGCTTCGCGATCATGTTCCTGTTCTTCGGCGTGGCCGGGGGATGGGCGGCCCTGGCGCCGCTGGACAGCGCTGCGGTAGCGTCGGGCGTGATCAAGGTCGCCGGCGACCGCAAGCTCATCCAGCACCTCGAGGGCGGCATCATCGCGGAGTTGAACGCCGCCAACGGGGATATCGTCAAGGCGGGCAAGATCCTCGTCGGGCTCGACGACACGCAGGCAAAGGCGCAACTCGACCTGATCCAGAACCGGATAGCAACGCGTGAGGCGCTGGCCGCGCGTCTCAGGGCCGAGCGTGACGGCAAGACCGAGATCGAGTTCAATCCGGCGTTGCTCGCAAACCCCGCGATCGCCGTGAAGGACGCGGTGGCAGCACAGCGTGACGTGTTTACAGCGAAGCACCACAATCTGAAGGACGAGCAGGAAATTCTCGGCCAGCGCCGTCACCAGGTCGAGGAAGAGATAACGGGGCTGGAGCAGCTTATCGTCACGGAAGACAAGCAGATCGAGGCAATCGAGGGTGAAAGCAAAGACCTTGAGGGTCTGCTCAAGAAAGGGCTGACCACCCGCGAACGGAACTTGTCGCTCAGACGCCAGCAGCGGGAGATCGAGGGCGAGCGCGCCACCAATGTCGCGGCAATCGCCCGTGCCGGAAGCGCCATGGCCGAGATCGACATGCAGATCCTGAACCTCAACACAGTGCGCCTGAACGAGGCCGTCGACGAGTTGAGCAAGGTCGAGGCGGAGCTGTTTGACCTCGGACAGCAGGAGCGTTCCGCCAGGGACGTGCTTAGCCGTACCAACGTCGTCGCGCCGGTTGACGGCATCGTCATGGAGCTGAAGGTCCATACGGCGGGCGGTGTCGTGAAACCCGGTGAGACATTGATGACGATCGTACCGCTCGGACAACAACTCGTGGTCGAGGCTATGGTCAAGCCGGAGGATGTCGAGACGATCGCACCCGGACAGCTCGCGCGCGTCAGCTTCCCGGCCTTCGCCCGCTACAACCTGCCGCCGCTCGAGGGCGTCGTGGAGATCGTGTCGGCTGACCGCATGGTTGAGGAGCGCAGCGGCGCACCGTTTTTCGCCGCGACGGTTGTGATCGACAAAAGCGAACTGGGCAAGCTGGAGGGCCGCAAGCTGCTGCCCGGCATGTCGAGCGAGACGATGATCCGGACGGGGGCTCGCACCGTGCTCTCTTATCTCGCCGAGCCGATCACGCAGAACCTCCGCCGGGCCATGCGGGAAAAATAGCCGTAGGCCGCCCAACGAATTCAGGAAAGCAGCATTCGGCCGGCCGTGATTGCCAGGAAGAACGCAAAGGCAAGCTTCAGGTAGCGCGGGTTGAGCGCGTGGGCGAGCCTTGCGCCCAGAGGAGCGAACAGAAAGCTCATGGGCGCTATGATGGCAACCGCCGGCAGGCTGACATAACCCAGGCTGAGCGGGGGCCTGCCTGCAATTGCGAGACCCGACCAGATGAAGCCGGCCACCGCTGGAAGCGCGATAAGCAGGCCAAGCGCCGACGATGTGCCGACGGCCCGGTGCACCGGAAAGGAGAAGCTGGAAAGCGTCGGCACCGACAGTGTGCCGCCGCCAATTCCCATGAGCGAAGAGACAAAGCCGATCACAGCAGCGATCGCGCGGTTGATCCAGCCGCTTTGCGGCAGGTGATCGGAGATCACGAGGTGCTTCGGCAACGCCATGTTGACGGCCACCAGCAGGCCGACGACGCCGAAGACCAGCCGCAAGCCAGCGCCCGGGATGAATTTCGACATGATGCCGCCGATGAGGGCACTGACGAAAATGGCCGGTCCCCATAGTGTGAGCAGTGCCCGGTCGACATTGCCGCGCCTGTTGTGTGACCGCATCGATGAGATCGAGGTGGGGATAATGACCGCAAGCGACGTCGCCACCGCCAGATGGCTGATCACATCAGGAGAAAACTGGAACAGGCTAAGCACCCAGAACAGCACCGGAACGATGACGATGCCGCCTCCGACTCCCAGCAGACCAGCCAGCACGCCGGACGCCACGCCGGTCATGGCCAGGCCGGCGACCAGCATTGCAATCGTGAGCCCGTCGAAAACCGACGTGTCTAATCCGAAGTCCACTTTGATTTCCCTTGATTGGCCGCGCTCGTCCGCTGCTGCGACCCCATGCAGGTCGCCCGGAATGCACAACAGGTTTTGGGATGCGCTTTGGCTAGTGGCGCACCATCCCGGCGTCGACATTGAGCGTCTGGCCCGTGATCCAGCGCGCATCGTCGGAGGCCAGGAACGAAACCACATCGGCGATATGTTCCGGCTGCCCTTTGCCCTTCATCGCCTGAAGCATCTCGACGAAGCCGAACGCCTCGTTGTGCGGGCTCGCCTTGACGCCGTCGCTCTCGATCAGGCCGGGCGTCACCGCATTGGCGGTGATGTTGTATTTGCCAAGCTCGGTGGCGAGCGCCCTGGTGAAGCCGATGACGCCACCCTTGGCCGCGACATAGGCCGCCATGTTCGGCGTGCCGGCAAAGAAGGTGTTGGACGCGATGCAAATCACCCGTCCGGCCTTCCCCGCCGCACGCATCTGGTCCGTACCGGCGCGGCTGACGATAAAAGTGCCGGTCAAATTGACGTCGATGATCTTGCGCCAATGGTCGAGATCGACATCGTCCCAGGCGACGAACGGCACGATGCTGGCATTGTTGACCAGGATGTCGATGCCCCCGGTCAGGGCCTGGATTTCGGCGAAGAGTGCCTTGACGGATGCCGGATCGGAAATGTCGGCGGCGATCGCCCTCGCCTTTCCGCCTATCCCCGCGGCCGCCGCCTTGGCGCCTTCGGCATTGATGTCGCTGACGATGACGGTTGCCCCGTCGGCGGCAAGCCGCGCTGCGATCGCCTTGCCGATACCCTGCGCGGCGCCTGTAACCAGGGCCGTCTTTCCCGCAAGCCGTTCAGTCATGAAAATGCTCCCTCAATCCGTGGTGATGTCTGTTCAGGCGTCGGCGTCGATCACGGCCAGCGCCGCGTCGATACCCCTGCCGATCATTAATTTCTGGCCGGCCGCGTTCATGGCCCCGCCCAGTGCCGTCAGCGCCGCGATCGCATAGATCGGCTGGGCGGTCGGTCCCATATGGCCGATGCGTGTCAGCTTCCCCAAGGTCTCGCCACGGCCAGACGAAAACACCACGCCGTAGCGGGCGCGCGCGGCCTGGCGAAGCGCCTTCTCGTCGACACCTTCGGGCGTGCGCACGGCAGTCGTGGTCGGCGACGCGATCTTGTCGCTGGCGGCCCAGATCGACAGGCCCATCGCTGCGACGCCGGCGCGCATGGCCTTGGCGGTGAGTGCATGGCGCGCCCACACCGCCTCCGGTCCCTCATTGAGATAGAGGTCGAGCGCGACATCGAGCCCGTTGATTTCCGAGACCGACGGCGTGAATGGAAACGGCTTGTCCCGCGACCACGCATGCTCCCAGTCGACGATGCTCAGCATCGACGCGCGCGGCGCCAGGGGATTGGCCTTCATCTTGGCCCAGGCCCGCTCGCTGACACCCATCATCGTGAGGCCGGGAGGCGCGCCCAGGCATTTGTTGGGGCCGGTGACATAGATATCGGCCTTGCAATCCTCGGGATGTGTCTTCATGCCGCCAAAGGACGAGACGGCATCGACGATGAGATAGCCGCCATGCGCCGAGACCAGCGCACCGATGGCGTCGATCGGATTGATGGTGCCGGACGGCGTGTCGTGGTGGCAGACGGAAACGACGGTGATCTCCGGATGCGCCTTCAGCATTGCCTCGACCGCCTGCGGATCGATCGCCTCGTTATAGGGCACCTCGATCTCGAGCAGATGTGGCGAATAGCGCTTCGCCCAATAGCCGAACCCCTTGCCGTAAACGCCTGAGGCAAGGTTGAGCACGACATCGTCCGGCGTGATCAGCGAGGCCGCGGCGGCCTCCAGGCCAAGCACCGGCTCGCCATGCAGGATGACCGGCTTGTTCGACAGCCGCATCGCCTTTTGCGCCTTGTCGACCACACCTTCGTAGAAAAGCTGGAACGCCGGGTCGTAGTCGTAGAGCACCGTGCGCCCGAGGCCGCGCAGCACTTCGGCATAGGCGTTCACCGGCCCCGCGGTCAGGGTGATGACCGGATCGGCATGTTCGAGATAACGCATCGTCTTGGTCTCCGGATTGGCGGGGGTCAGCCGTAGAATTGCGTGCCGGTCCTGTAGGTCTTGAAGTTGTCCATGTCGTGCGAGTACATCAGCTCGGCGCCATGGTCCTCGGCGAGTTTCTTCACCTTGCGCATCGAATTGACGCCCGCCACCGGATCGATGTGGAAGGCCGCCTGGCAGAGCGTTTCAAGGCTCTTCTGCGTATAGGCCGCATCGATCGTGAACATGATCGGCTTGCGCTTGGGGAACTCGACCAGCAGGCTGTAATGGCCGATCGAATGGCCGGGCGTCGAGATCAGCCGGACGCCCCTGGCAAGGTCGACGTCGCCATCGACGCCTTCGAAGCTCGAGTTCGCCCGTGTCGTTCCCGCAAGCAATTGCCCGGTCGCGCCACGCGCTTCGGCAGCCTCCGCCGAAAAACTCAGATCGGAATAGCCGAGATGTTCGAAAGGCTGGGGATTGCACGCCTGCGGCACCTCGGTCCGGTGGCAGATCTTCTTGGCATGCGGAAAATACTTGTTGCCGCCGCAATGATCGAAGTGGAAATGCGAGTTGACCACGACGTCGATGTCCTTCGGCTCAAGGCCGAGCAGCGCCAGGGCGCCGGGGATGGTCTGGTGCTTTTCCTGGATCGGCTTTTCGAATGGCAGCACCTTCATCACATGATCGTAGTCGTAGCCGGTGTCGATGAGGAACCGGCCCTCGGCATGTTCGATCAGGATCGAATAGACCGGGAAGCGCACTTCGCCGCCAGGGCCGCGATTCCAGAACACATGATAGCCGTCGAGAACGAGCGAGCCGCCGTCGAGCAGGTAGACCTTGGTATCCGACATTCTTGCCTCCTTTATTGGCGCGGGTCCCGTCCGCGCATGAATTGTCCTCAGCGCGCGCCGCGCTCGTATGGAATCCCGAGCGCCGCCGGCAGGCTCGCGCGCCGGCCGAACAGCACCAGCATGATCATCACCGCCAGGAACGGCAGCATCTGGATGATGTCGGTCGGTATGTTGATCCCGGCCACCTGCATGGCCGTCGTCAGCGACAGGCAGACACCGAACAGCAACGCACCGAACAGCACCCAGATCGGGCGACCGCGCGCCAGCATGGCCAGCACGATGCCGAGAAAGCCCGCGCCATTGGTGATGAACGGAATGAACAGCCCAGCCCCGACATTGGCGAGATAGGCGCCGCCGAGCCCAGCCAGCGCTCCAGTCGTCAACACGGCGATGGTGCGGGTCCGCACGACATCGATGCCGGCGACATCGAGCGCGGCCGGCTTGTCGCCTGCCGCCTGCAAATTGAGGCCGAGTTGCGTGCGCCGATAGAGGTAGCTCATGCCGAAAACCAGCGCGACCGCCAGATAGACGATCAGATGATGCTTGAAGAATGCAGGCCCGATGACCGGGATGTCCGAAAGCAGCGGAATGACGGTCGCCTCCGCCGCGGGCAGGCGCGGGTAGCTGCGTGAGAACTGGAAATGGTGGAGCAGTGCCGTCAGGCCCTCGAGCCCCAAGGTCAGCGCGATGCCGATGACGATCTGGTTCAGCCCGATGCGCACGCAAAGCAGCGCCATGACAAGCGCCACCGCAGCACCCCCGACGGCACCGGTGAGAAAGCCCAGCCACAGCGACCCGGAATAGAAAGCGCCGACAAAGCCGAGATAGGCGCCGGCCAGCATCATGCCTTCGATGCCGATATTGAGCACGCCCGCCTTCTCGGAGATCTGCTCGCCGAGCCCGGCAAGCAGCAGCGGGATCGCCGCGGTGACAGCGCCGAACAGCAGCGCGCTGAGAAAGACTTCGCTGAAGAGGCCGGTCATGCCCTAGGCCCTCCGCGACTGGTTGTATAGGTGATCGAAATATTCGGCGAGCGCGAGCACGATCAGCACGATGGAAACCAGCACCAGAGTGAAATGATTGGGCACGCCGAGCCGGCGCGCCGCGCTCTCACCGCCGATCGAAAGCACCGAAAGCAGGAACACGAAGCCGATGGCTGCAAAGCCGTTCATGCGGGCGAGAAAGACGGCGGGTATCACGGCAAGCCCGTAGGCGGGATTCCAGTCGGCGCGGACATTGCCCTGGACGCCGATGATGTCGACGGCGCCGGCAAGCCCGGCCAGCCCGGCCGAAATGGCGAAGACGGCGACGGTCAGGCCGGGGACGCTGAGCCCCGAGTGAACCGCCGCGCGTGGATTGGCGCCGACGATCCTCAGCTTCAGCCCGAACGCCGTGCGCGTCATCACCAGATGCACGATGACGATCGCCGCCAGCCCAAGCAGCAAGCCGCTGGTGATGGTCGTTTCGAACAGGCGCGGCAGCCGGTCCTCCACCGGCAGCGTGCGCGTCTGCGGCACGGTCGTGTTGGGATCGCGAAACGCCAGTTTGACCAGCACATTGGCGAGCGAGGTGCCGAGGAACGTCATCATCAGCGTGGTGATGATCTCGTTGACGCCCTGATAGGCACGCAGCAGGGCCGGCACCAGCGACCAGATCATCGCCACCACCATGGCGATGAGGAACGAGCAGACCAGCGCCAGCCAGGCTGGCATGACCTGCACGAACATAGGAGCGCTGGCCGCCGCCGTCACCGCGCCGAGCAGGAACTGGCCGTCGCCGCCGAGATTCCACATGCCGGCGCGAAAGGCCACGATCAGGCCGGCGGCAAGAAACAGCAGCGGCGCCATGCGCGTCAGCGTCTGCTGGATGCCGAGCGGCGAGAACAGTCCTTTCTCCAGCACGAAGCCGTAATAGGCGAGCGGGTCGACGCCGACCGCAAGCAGGATACAGCCGGCTATGACGAGAGCGATGAGGATCGGGCCGAGCGTCATCAGCAGCCGATGCGCGATGTCGCGGCGCGTCCTTGCCCCGCTCGTGGCATCGAGTGCGGTAGCACTGACCGTGGGTGCGGTGTCGATGCTCATGCGGCAAGTCCGATCATCAGGCGACCGACCTTGGTGCGGGCATCGTCGGCATTCTCGACGGTGCCGACCAAAGCTCCGTCGGCGATGACGGCGATGCGATCGCACAGACCAAGCAATTCCTCGAGGTCGGTGGAGATCAGCAGCACGGCAAGGCCACGCGCCGCCGTGTCGCGAATACGCTGGCGCGACGCCAAAGTGTTGGCGAGATCGAGACCGTAGGTCGGCTTGTTGAAGATCACCACCTTGGCGCCCTCAGCCAGTTCTCGCGCCAGAAGCACCTTCTGGATGTTGCCGCCGGACAGCCTCGCGACAGGCGTCTTCAGGCTCGGCGTACGCACGTCATATTCGCGCACGAGCTGGGTGGCGCGCTTGTCGATCTCCGCGCGCTGCTCGACGCCGTTGCGCCAGAACGGGGCCGCGCCGACCTGCTTGAGGAAGAAGTTGATCGAGACCGGGAAGGTTCCGACAGTGCCCTCGCCCAGCCGGTCGTCGGTCAGGTAGCGAAGGCCGCGCCGGCGGCGCTCGCCAACGCTCAGCGTCTCGATGGCGGCGCCTTCCAGCCGTATCGAGCCGCCGGCAGCTGTACGCTGGCCGGCCAG
The DNA here is from genome assembly GCF_024518695.1 of Mesorhizobium sp. LMG17149. NCBI lineage: Bacteria > Pseudomonadati > Pseudomonadota > Alphaproteobacteria > Hyphomicrobiales > Phyllobacteriaceae > Mesorhizobium > Mesorhizobium sp. LMG17149. The sequence goes on along the minus strand of NZ_JANIFL010000009.1, from coordinate 20,185 downwards.
CGCTTCCGCCAGCTGCTTCTGGCCGTTGCCGTCGATGCCGGCTATGCCCAGGATCTCGCCCGGGCGGATGTCGAAGGAGATCGACGACAGGCCCGGCGCATTGTCCGTCGGCGCGACCGCCAGATCCGCGACCTGAAGCAGCGGGGCCGTTCCGGCGCGGGCAGTGCGGACAGGACGCTCGACGGCTTCCGGATCATCCTTCTGCTTGCCGAACATCAATTCCACGATCTCGGAGACGATCTCCTGTTCGCCCAGCGCGCGAAACCGCTCGGGCGGGATCTCGCCGACCTTGCGGCCAAGCTTCAGCACCGAGATTCGGTCGCCGAAGGCAGCCGCCTCCTTGAGCTTGTGGGTGATGAAGACGATCGCCAGACCCTGCTCGACGAGGCGGCGCATCAGCGCGCCCAGTTCGTCGATACCTTTCGGCGTCAGCATGGAGGTGGACTCGTCAAGGATGAGCAGCCGGCTGTTGCGCAGCATCGCGCGCAGGATCTCGACCTGCTGCTGCTCGCCGAGCGACAACTCCGATACCTTGGCTTGAAGCTTGACGGTGATGCCGAGCGTGCCGGTGATCTCGGCGACGCGCGCCGCCAGTTCCTCGGTCCTGGGGCGCTGCCACCACGGCCCGCCAAGCAGGAGATTTTCCGCCACCGTCAGCGTCGGCACCAGCATCATGTGCTGGAATACGGTGCCGATGCCGAGTGCCAGCGCATGGCGCGGCGAGGTGATCGGCGTCGGTTTGCCGTCGACCAGTATGCGTCCTTCGTCCGGCTGCTGCAGGCCGGACAACATGCCGATCAGTGTCGATTTTCCAGCGCCGTTCTCGCCCAATAGCACATGCACTTCGCCCGGGCGGATCGACAGGTCGACGCTGTCATTGGCAACGATGCCGGGGAACCGTTTGGTCACGCCTTCAAGCGCGACGATGTCGCGCCCTGCAACGGACGATGAAGAAAAACCGCTCATGAAAGCCCAGCACCAAAAAACAGGAATCGTCCGGAGGGGTGAACGGATCACCCCTCCGGCAGCCGACCGTGATCGCCTTACTGGGCGACGCTGGTCATCAGTGCCCTGACGGCGGCCGCGTCATAGACCGGCTCGACCTTGATCTTGCCGGAAATGACGTCCTCGCGCAGCGCCTGGATTTCCGTCCAGGCATTGTCCGGGATCGCAGCGGTCTTCAGCAGCTTGACCGAGTCGTCCTTGAGGCCGATCGTATAGTGTTTGGTGCCGAACGTGTCGGCCTTCAGGTCGGCAATCATGGCCGCATAGACCGGCTCGATGTTCCACACCACCGACGACAGCAGGAAGCCCTTGTCGATCGGTGACTTGTCGCCGATGACGTCGATGAAATAGACCTTGCCGCCATCGGCTGCCTTGGTCGTCTCGACCGCCTGCAGCATGCCGAAGCTCGAACCGTTGCCTTGGCCGAAGATGATGTCGGCACCCGATGCGATCACGCTTTCGGTGACGCGCTTGCCGCCGGCCGCATCGCTGTAGGCGGCAGGGCCGATCACCGCATAGGTGATCTTGACGTCAGGATTTTCCGCCTTCACGCCTTGTGCGAACGCCGCCGACTGCGAATTCCACGATGGCGGTTCGCCCGAGACGACGATGCCGACCGACTTGGAACGCGACACCTTGGCGGCGAGACGGCCGGCCAGATAGGCACCCTCGTGGCCGCTCAGCGTGTAGTCGGCGACGAGGCCCTTCTCCAGGCCGGCTGGCGTGTCGACGATCGCCACCGGAACTTTCAGTTCCTTGGCGATTTCGGGCGCCGAGGTGTTGTAGCCGCTGGCATGCGCGATCAGCAGGCTGGCGCCATCGGTCGCAAGTTCCCGCAAGGTCGGACGAACGTCGCCATAGCCGAGGCCCTGGGCCACGACCACTTCGACGCCGGCGGCCTTGCCCGCCGCCTTGGCGGCGTCGATGCCTTGCTGGTTCCAGCCATAGTCCGTGCCTTCTTCGGGCGTCAGGATGGCGATCGACTTGACCTCGCCGGCAAGCGCGCCGCTCATCAAGACACCGGTCAATATAGCTGCACTTACACTGCTCTTAAGAAGCTTTAACATGTTACCCTCTCTGTTGTTTTACCAATCAATATTCTTATTGTTATTGCGCAAAAGCGAGATAGACTGCCTAGGAAAAATTACATTATGGAGCTCAGGCAAAGTGAAGATCCGTTATGCCCTTCCGGTGATGCTGGCGTTGTCGTCCTTCGCCAACGCGGTTGAGTTGCACCATGTCACCGTCCGCACCGGCACTGACGGGCTCGACATGGTTCCGTTGACGATTTCGAATGCGGGCAGCGAAAGCCTCTCCTGCAACGCCGACTTCGCCCACTGGTATTCAGCCGGGATCGCAACGGTCGAGCCGGGCAAGAAGACCCGCGTCGAGCTCTGGTTCGATGCGAAGACCGGCACGTTCACGATCCTCAACGACAAACGCGAGAACCTGCCCGTCGAGCGGCTGTGGTGCGGTCTGGCGAGCCGCGCATATGCCACCCGCGTGCAGGTCACGCTCGACCGCACCGATGCGGCGAAAGGCGAGCGTGATGTGTCCTGCGGCATCGCGCGGGACAGCCTGGTCTGCCGGTAGGCGGTCATCGGGCTTTCCGTTCGAACACCGCGCGCCCCTTATTCTTTTGCCAGGAATGCGTCGGTGAAGACGTCGTCCGCCGACAGAGCCGTCTTGAGCACGCCCTGGTCCGTCAGTGTCTTCAGGGTCTCCTCCCACTGAGTCTTCGTCATCCAGCCAAGACCGTGTTCCTTTGTGTCGGGGCTGCTGAACGTCGATGCGATGTCGGCGTTGATCTGCGCCAGCAGCACATCCTTTTTCTCCGCATAGCCGGGCGCGGCCTTGGCGGTGATCTCGGCGGCCTCTTCCGGATGAGCCACGACATAGTCGAAGGCCTCCCTGTATGCCTTGACGAAGCGGCGTACGACGTCCGGCTTGTCCTTGATCATCGCCTGCGAGGTGAACAGGCCCGAGCCATAGGCTTTCCACCCATGGTCCGCCCCCATCATGATGCTGAGCGAGCCGGGGCCTCCGGCCTTCGCTTCCAGTTCGGGAACCTCCGCATCGATATAGCCGACGACCGTCTGAACCCGGCCAAGCAGCAAATAGCTTTCATAGGGAGGCGAGACGCTGTTCAGCGTCATGTCCTTTTCGGTCAGGCCGTTGGCGGCCAGGAAACCCTTGAAGAAGATGTAGGTGGAGCCGGCCGGATGAATGCCGATGGTCAGTCCCTTGAGGTCGGACGGCTTGGTGAGCTTCAGCGTCTTGGCCAGCGAAATGATCCCCAGCGGCGAGTGCTGATTGACGGCCGCCAGCGCCACGACCGGGACATTCTGCGAGCGTGCGACGGCAAGCGTGGGAAGATCGCCGAACCCGAAATCCGCGTTCTCATTGCCCACCAGCCGCATCGCGTCCGGCGAGCCGGATCCCTTGCGGATCTCGGCCACATCGATGTCGTTCTTGGCGAAGAAGCCCTTTTCCTTGCCGACGAAGAACATGGCGTGATTGCCGCGCACCACCCAGTCGAGCTGTACGTTGACCTTGTCGGCCGCCAGAGCCGCGCTGGAGAAGCCGAGTGCCGTGACAAACGCCGCGAAGCTAGCGGCCTTGATAAGTGAGCGTCTCAGCATTTTTTGTTCCCTTTATGAATTTGGTTGATCGAGCGGGCCTAGGACTGGCTGAATTTCGGCGCCCACGGCACCACGATGCGTTCGAGGATTTCGGCGGCGTAGTAGAAGGCGATGCCAAGCACGGAAACGAGCAGCAGCGCTGCGAAGACCAGCGCCGTGTCGAGCTGGGTCGAAGCGAACTGGATGACGTAGCCGAGACCGTCCGACGCCCCGGCAAATTCGCCGACGATGGCGCCGATCACGCTCAACGTGGCGGCGATCTTGGTTCCGGCCATAAGGTTCGGCAGCGAGTGCGGAACGCGGATCCTGAACAGGATCTGCGTCTGGCTGGCCCCGACCGAATTCATCAGCGACAGCAGCGAGCGGTCGACCGATTGCATGCCCGCCAGCATGGAGAGCGTCACCGGGAAGAAGGCGATGACCAGGATCAGGCCGATCTTGGGCGCCAGTCCATATCCGAACCAGAGGATGAAGATCGGCGCGAGCGCGACTTTCGGCACGTTCTGGAACAGCACCACCAGCGGATACAGGGCGCGTCCCAACCAATCGAAGCGCACGATGAGCAGCGCAATGGCGATGCCGACCACGACCGAGACCAGGAAGCCGAACAGGATCTCGCCCGCCGTCACCAGCGTCGCCTGCATCAGCGTGTCCCATTGCGCGACCAGCGACTTCGCGATCTCGGACGGAGCGGGAATAATGAAAGCGGATATGGCAAAGACCCGCACGGCCGCTTCCCACAGCACGATCGTCACCAGCAGCAGGATGACCGCAGGAAGCCAGCTGCCGGTCGCCGCACTCCAGTTGGAGGCGAGGCGCGGCTCGGAAAGGTCGGTGATGGGTTGGTCGCTCAAGACGCGCCTCCCGGTTGATGACTGGAGCGCAGCATCGTTCGCAACTGGACCACCAGCCTGACGAACTCCGGATCTTCGGTGACCGACAGGTCGCGCGGATAAGGCAGCGCAATGTCGAGGCTCTCGGTGATCCGCCCGGGCTTGATCCCCAGCACGTGAACATGGCGCGACAGATGGATGGCCTCGTCGATGGAATGGGTGACGAGCACGATCGTCTTGCCGGTCCGCTGCCAGATCTCCAGCAGCGACTGGCCCATCGAATCGCGGGTGATGGCATCGAGCGCGCCGAACGGTTCGTCCATCAGCAGGACTGCGGGATCGAGCGCCAGGGCCCGTGCAATGGCGACCCGCTGCCGCATGCCGCCCGACAGCTCGTTTGGCCGCTTGTGGGCGCTGTCGCCCAGCCCCACCAGCTCCAGCATCTCCTGCCCGCGCGCCCGCAGATCCGAGCGCGACAGCGACTTGTCGGCGATGCTGAGCAGCATCGAGGCATTGTCGACGGCGTTTTTCCAGGGGAGCAGGTTGGCGTCCTGGAAGACGAGGCCGATCATCCGCTTGCGCGCCGCCTCGGTCGGCGCGAGCCCGGCGATCGAAACGCTGCCCTGGGTCGGCTGCACCAGTCCGGCCAGCACCTTGAGCAAGGTGCTCTTGCCGCAGCCGGAAGGGCCGATAAGGGAAACGAACGATCCCTTTGGCACCGAAAGATCGATGTTCCTGAGGATCAGCTGACGGGCCATGACCACCGAAACGCCCTTGGCGGAGATCAGATCGTCATGGCGGATATGGGCCGGCTTGTCGCCGGCGGCCCGGATGGTTTCAATGCGCATGGCTTGCCGCCCCGCGCGCTGTTTTCTGTCGCACCCGCACCATCTTGATGGCGAAGGCGCCCTTCACACAAACAGCCGGCCGGTGGAACTCCTCAAACCGGCCTGCCCTCTGCGCACCATGTGACATTGGCTACTCCCGGCCTTCCAGGATGCGCCGCACCGCGACGAGCTTGCGCGCCCGTTCACCTTGCAGCGCCTTTGTCTGTTCGGGCGTGTAGGCAAACATGCCCTCGCCCGACTTGATGCCGAACTTCGACGCAGCCGTTTTCTCCAGCACCATCGGCGCGACATCGTCGCGGTTGGAGAGATCGGCATTCAGGAAGGACGAGACGGATTTGTAGATGTCCAGCCCCGCCATATCGAGCAGCGCCATCGGGCCGATGACGGCGATCTTGTAGCCGATGCCCCAGGATACGCAGGTGTCGAGGTCTTCCGGCTCGATGACGCCGCGCTCGACAAGATCGACCGCCTCGCGCAGCAGCGCATAGAGCACGCGGTTCTCGACGAAGCCTGGAACGTCCTTCTTCACCACCACCGGCAGCAGGCCGATCGAGCGGATGAGATCGCGGATAACAGTCACGGTTTCAGGCGCGGTCTTTTCGCCGCCGATCACCTCGATCATCGGGATGATGTGCGGCGGGTTCGACCAGTGCATGCCGACCATCCGCTCGGGATGCGAGATATGCGCCTGCAGCTTGGTGATCGGGATGCCCGACGTGTCGGAGGCGACGATGACGGACGGGCCGATCAGCGGATCGATGTCGCGATAGGTCTGCGCCTTGATCTCGATATTCTCGGGCACGTTCTCGATCACCAGTTCGGCGCCATCGACGGCCTCGGCGATCGTCTCGACGAAGCGCACGCTGCCGGCGCCTGTCCCGGGCGCCTTGATGTCGAGGCGGTCGAGCACGCCGCCGGCGAGATCAAGCATGCCGCGGGCGCGCTCGATTGCCCCTGGCGAAACATCATACGCCGTCACATCGAGCCCGCCGCGCGAAAGCCGCGCGGCGATGCCTGGACCCATCGTTCCCAGTCCGATGAGAGCGGCGCGCTTGATCATCATGCGGCCTTTGCCGGAGCAGCAGTGGTTGCCGCCTTGAAGGCCGGCCGAGCGGCGATCGCGGCCACCCAGCGCTCCAGATTGGGCATCGACGGCCGGTCGATCTTGAAGTCGACGCAGCGCTTCAGGATCGGCGCGCAGGCAATGTCTGCAAGGGTCAGCTTGCCGAGCGCCAGGAAGTCCTTGCCGGCCAGGTGGCCGTCGACGATCTTGAGCTGCGCGACAAGGTCCTTCACTTGTTCCTTGTATTCGGCGGTCTGTTCTTCGGGCGTGAGCTTGGCGCCCTTGAAGGCCGCCAGGTAGCCCGGATTGACCGCAGCCAGCAGGAAGTCCATCCAGCGCTCGACCTCGGTCTTTTCGGCCGGCGTGGCGCCATTCAACTGTTCGCCGCCGAATGCCGCGAGATAGCGCAGGATGGTGTTGGACTCCCAGATCACGGTGTCGCCGTCGACCAGCGTCGGCACCTTGGAGGTCGGGTTGAGCGCCTTGTATTCCGCCGTCTGCGTGTTCTCGAACTGGCGGCCATAATCCTCGCGCTTGTAGGAGGCCCCCAGCTCTTCGAGCATGAAGAGCACCTTCTGGACGTTGCCTGATGTCTGGCGGCCTAACAGCTTGTACATGTCGTCTCCTCGCTAGTGTCCAAGGCCTACTTGCTCGCCGGGAGCGGCTTGTAGACGATGGCGTCCATTTCGATCTTGGTGTTGATGACGGCCTTTGCCTCGACGGTCGTGCGTGCCAGAACGGCGTCGCCGATCCCTTCGAGGAACGCCTTGTTGTAGCGACCGAAATCGCGCGTATCCTCGAGATAGGTGGTGATCCGCACGACATCCGACAGCGTCGCGCCTTCATGCGCGATGACGCGCGCAATGGTCTTCAGCGTCGCCAGCGTCTCTTCCTCGATCGTGCCGCTGATCATGTTGTTGTTCTCGTCCTTCGGCACCTGGCCCGAGACGAAGATGAAATCGCCGGCACGCACCGCCGGATGAAACGGCAGGTTCGGGTTCTTGTTGCCGATGGCGTAGTGGCTGGCGGATTTTCGCGTGCTGTCGCTCAACATACCCCCCTAGAGAACGCTGGTTTCGATGATGTCGACGCCGCGGATGCGATCGATCAGGTAGACGATGCCGCGGTCGTCGATGGTCACGTCGTTGGACGAGGAACGCTCCGCCCCCTCCGGCGCGTCGGGCATGAAATGGCCGACTTCCTTTGGCGCGAACGGATCGGCGATGTCGACGAGGCGCAGCCCCTGCGCGAACCATGCAAACGGAATGACGGTTCCATTGAACCGCTCGGAGGGCTGGTGGCAGCCCGTCATCGGCGGTTGCGGCGCGCCATCCGGGTCGAGGCCAGGCACCTGGAAGGTCGAGATCGGCAACGGGTTGGTCTCGTCGGTGATGTCGTAGATCCAGGTGAAGGCCGGCGGTGAAGGTCGCAGTTTGGCGACATCCTCGTCGGCCACCACCATGATGTTGCGGCCCTTGAGCGGCTGTGGGATCGGCAGGCAGGTGTGGGTGGGATGCGGAAAGCTCGGGCTCGAATTGACGTGCGAGACCAGCTTCGGCTTGGTGATGTCCGAAATGTCGAGGATGAACAGCCCGTGATGCCAGTAGCTGACATAGAGCCGGTCGCCCATGCGCAGAGGATGGTGGCAGCGCGGCGTGACATAGTCATGCCACGGGTATTCTTCCCCGCCACCCGTCCACTGGCCGGGTATCCACCAGCGTCCGACCTCGACCGGCTGTGCCGGATCGATCAGATCGAGGATCATCACGATATTGCCGACATAACCGTCGGCGGTCGGCGAGATGTAGACGTAACGGCCGTCGAAGTCGTAGCGGTGGACGCCCTTGCCGCCGGTTATCCATTTCGAGATGAGCTTGGGCTGCGCCGGCTTGGTTGTGTCGTAAAGCGCCAGTCCGCCGCCGAAATCGGCCGGGCCGGCATCACCAAAGCGCTCGTGGTTGATGATCATCAGCCCGTCCTTGGCGCGCACCTTGTGCGAATGCCAGCCGGGCGGAACATCGATCGTGGCTATCTTGCGCGGATTGCGCGGGTCGGAAATATCGACCAGTGTCGTGCCGCTCGGCGGCCGCATGTGGCCGATATAAAGGATGTTGCCATCGACCCAGACCTGGCCGCCGCCTGGACAGTCGACATGGCCAATCTGCTTGGTGTTGAACGCCGAAACCAAATGCATACACCCTTGCTGCTGAAGCGTCGTTTTCGATGTCCACGCCGCCAATCGCGGCGGGACAGTGCTTGCCGAAGGACCGGAAACTAGACGAGGCGGAGCAGATCGCCGGCCTGGTTGCGGCCCCAGCGCTTGTAGAGGAGCAGCGCCTTCTGCGTCGGCGCATCAGTGGCGCCGAAGAAGATCACCGGCTCGCTCGACGAGCCGTTGACATGCTCGACCCAGGAACCGCCAGGTATGGCGATGGTGTCGAACTGGTTCCAGTCATAACGTTTGCCGTCGATGATCGAATGGCCGTTGCCGCGGAACGGCGCCAAGAGCAGGCTGGCGGTCTCGCGCTGCGGCAAGGTCTTCTCGCCGGGGCGCAGCATCTGCACGTAGAAATTGATGGTGTGGAAGACGGGTCCGCCGGTGGTCGGATCGACATAGTCGATGACGATGCCTTCATGGGGGTCGCCATCCCAATCCTTGTGGGCGTCGAGGACCGCTTCCATCTTCTCCCAGCGATAGACATACATCGGCGACGACAGGCCGCCGCCGCGCTTGTGGTCGACGAAACGCGGCATCAGGCCACCCTCGCCATAGATGCGCTGTGAGTAGTCACCGGGATAGCGGGCGGTCTGCACCTTCTTCTCGACTTCCTTGCCATCGACCATCTCGGTGTATTTGTGATCGAAATGGACGGCATGCAGCGTTTCGACCAGCGGCAGGTCGAGCACCGACAGGTTGACCGCCTGCTCGCCGCCGACGGTGCCATGATTGTGCCAGGCGTCGTTGGGCGTCAGCACCATGTCGCCCGGGCCGAAGACCACGTCTTCGCCCTCGACGCCGGTGAAATTGCCCTTGCCGGTCAGGCCGAAGCGGATGGCGCTCGGCGAGTGCTTGTGCGGCGGCATGATCTCGTCGGGATCGTTCAGGCGGTAGGCGGTGTACATGGTGCTGACCGATGCACGCTTGGGCGCAAGACCGGGATTGACCAGGATCAGCGAACGGCGCTCACTGTCGTCCATGGTCACCAGTTCGGCGGCGCGCTGCAGCAGCGGCTCGATGTCCGAATAGGACCACACGAAGGGAACGGCCTTCGACGTCGCCATCAGCTGCTTGATCTCGTCATGATCGACGCCTTCCGACGTCGCCCAGAACGGAAACATGTTCTTTGCGTAGAGGGCGTCATAGAGGCCCTTGAGTGCTGCCTTCTTGTTGGTGAGCACATCGTTAGCTGGTTGCGCCAGGGACATATCGGACACCTCTCGTCACGAAGAAAATACTTCTAACCAACTCAACCGTATTCGCATTGGTTTTGCTCGACAATAGCCAAATTGCGAATTTTATAAGTTTTTGGTTGAGGTGCATTTTTGGGAGGCAAATGCCCAGAAATAGGCAGAATAGCCTAGAAATGCGCGAGATACGGCTCGCAATCAGGGTGTGAAACCGCTTCGCCACGGCCATGCGGAAGCGCATGACAGTCCAACCAACGCAGTTTTTCAGTCTCAACCAAAAGACTTTGGTTGTATTCCGGCCGCCTCTATCAGGCCGCCACGCTCTGTTGAGCGCGGCTGCGGATCAGATCCGCGGCCTTTTCGGCGATCATGATGACCGCCGCATTGATGTTACCACAGACGAGGTCTGGCATGACCGAGGCGTCCACGACACGAAGTCCGGCGATGCCGCGCACCCGCAATTCCGGATCGACCACCGATGCCGCATCGACGCCCATACGGCACGTGCCGGCCGGATGATGCACGGTGATCGAGGTCTTGCGGATATGCTCGTCGATCTCTTCGTCGCTCTCGCATTTCGGGCCAGGGAAGAACTCTGCGCCCACGAACGGGGCCATGGACGGCTGGCTGGCAAGGTTGCGGGCAACGCGAAAGCCGGCGCGAAGCGATTGCCAGTCGCGCTGCGAGGACAGGAAGTTCTGGTGGATCAGCGGCGCGGCGACCGGATCGCTCGACGCCAGCTTGACGCTGCCGCGGCTCTCCGGCTGCACCGCAACGATACGGGTCGCAAAGCCGTCGGCGAACGGCGCCTTGAACGGCGACATGTAAGGCCATGCCCCCAGCGGTGCGGCGGTGAAAAGCAGCTGCACGTCCGGCAGCGGCCGGCTTGCGTCGCTCTTCAGGAATGCCACGACGCCGCCAGGCACATCTCCCGAAAAGCCCTTTCCGGTGAGATAGGTCTTGACGAAATCCAGCCCGATACGATCGGCCCGCATCATCTTGAGAAACGGTCCCGGCTGTTTGCGCCGATACATCAGGATGACCGAAACGTGGTCCTGCAAATTCTTTCCGACCTGCGCACGATCGACCTTCGTCTCGATGCCATGCGCCGCGAGCTCACCGCTGTCGCCTATGCCTGACAGCATCATCAGCTGCGGCGTGTTGATGACGCCGCCGGCAAGCAGGACTTCGCGCCGCGCCAGAACTTCATGGCTCGCCCCGCCTCTGGTGTAGGCAATGCCCGTTGCACGGCCATCCCTGAGCAGGATCTTCGTCGCCATCGCGCCGGTCAGCACCTTGACGTTGCCGCGGCGCATGGCGGGCCGCAGATAGGCGGTCGCGGTCGAGCAGCGGCGGCCGTTCGCAATTGTCATCTGCAGCCGGCCGAAGCCTTCCTGTATGGCGCCGTTATAGTCGTCGGTCTGCGGGTATCCGGCATCACGGCTGGCTGTGGCGAAGGCATCGACCAGTTCGTCCTTGTACCGGCAGAACTGGGTGTTCAGCGGCCCGCTGCCACCACGGTACCGGCTTTCGCCCGCTTCCCAGCGCTCCTGCTTCTTGAAGTAGGGCAGCACCTTGTCGAACGACCAATCCGTCAGGCCGCTTGCCGCCCAGCGATCGTAGTCGCCGCGATTGCCGCGCACATAAGCCATGGCGTTGGTGGAGGAAGAGCCGCCGATGACCTTGCCGCGCGCGCATTCGACCTTGCGCCCGCCGACATTGGCCTCGGGCTCGCAGAAATACATCCAGTCGTGGCGGCGCTCGGTCAGTATCTTGCCCCAGCCGAGCGGGATGTGGATCATCGGATCGCGGTCCCAATCCCCCGCCTCCAGCAGAAGCACCGATACGGCAGGGTCCTCGCTCAGCCGGTTCGCCAGCACGCAGCCGGCCGATCCCGCACCGACAATGACGTAGTCAAAGGTTTCGCCAGCCGGCATGCGTGATCCTCGGGAGAAAACGGCCCGCCGCGATGGCAACCGTCGACATGGCAGTCAACCATCGCGCAACTGGTGTTGTCAACCATTGCGTACAGTTGTAGATTGGTTGAATTGGTTGAGTGCCGTCGAACAGGTTTTCGTGTCACAATATGATGTCGGGACGTTGAGTCGGCGGTCTGCCGATCGGACAGGAGATTTGGTTTTGAGCGCATTCGAGCCGCAGGTCGGACCATCGGATCTCGACGACATCATCGCCGCGGTCCGCCAGTTGCAGCAGGGCGGCGGCAAGCTTCCGTCCGAGCGCGATCTTGCGGAACATCTGAGCGTCAAGCGCCATCAGCTTCGCAAGGCGCTTGAAGTGCTGCGCCTTTCGGGCGACCTCAAACCGGCGCGCGCCAGGCGGGCGCCGACCGCTCTTCCGAGATATGGCGAGGAACTGGTCAGGGTAACCAATCCGATCGAGGTCCTGGAATTGCGCCTGATCATGGAGCCGGGCCTTGCCCGGCTGGCGTCGCTGCGCGCCTCCTCTTTCGAGACGGCGCGGATCCTCGACGCGGCAACCACGCCGGAGAACGCCCCGTCGGGGGAGGTCGACTTCGCTTTCCATCTCGCGATCGTTGCCGCGGCCCGCAACCACCTCGCCGCGGAATTCTACAAGATGCTGCGCCAGGTCGGTGTCGATGCGCGGGTGAAGGTTGCGCGCACCGCGGCACCCACCTGCCCCAAGCGGATCGCCCACCGCGACGGCGAACATCGCCTGATCGCCGAAGCGATCTCGCAGCGCGATCCCGAAGCGGCAGAGGCCGCAATGCGCGCGCACCTTTTGTCCGTGCAGAGACAGATCATGGAACGGTCGAATGCCGGCGCCTTTGCCGCGTGATCGTATCAGCTTCCGATAGTGAGCCTGTGCGGGGAATTTCAAATTGAAACGTCATTTCGACGTGCTGGTGATCGGCGCGGGATCCGCAGGCTCGGTTGTTGCCAGCCGGCTCAGTGAAGACCGGTCTTGCCAGGTCGGCCTCATCGAGGCCGGGGCGATGCCGGCCGATCCCGACATCGCCGATCCGCTGAAATGGACGATGCTCCAGGGCCGCGCCTACGACTGGAGCTACCGGACCGTGCCCCAGCCCTTCACCGCCAACCGCGTCCATGAATGGCCGCGCGGCAGGATCGTCGGCGGCTCGAGCTGCCTGCATGCAATGGCCTATGTCCGCGGCCATGCCGATGATTTCGAACCCTGGGCGCAAGCCGGCGGCGAGCGCTGGTCCTATCGGGGGTTGTTGCCGGGCTTCATCCGCAGCGAAGCCTTCACTGCCTTCGACGGGCCGACACGCGGCAAGAGTGGCCCGCTGGACGTCTATCTGCCGGACGCCGAAGTCAGTCCGGTCGTGCGGGCCTACATCGCCGCCGGGCGCGCCATGGGTGCTCCCGCCCTGAGCGACCACAACAGCGGCGAACTGGTCGGCACTAGTCCCAATTCACTCAACATACGTGACGGCAAGCGCCTGAGCGTCGCCGACGCCTATCTGTCGTCGCAGGTCATGGCGCGGCCGAACCTGACCTTGCTTGCCGGCCACGAGGTCGAGCACCTGGTGCTGGACGGCCACAAGATCACGGGCGTGAGCGTGGTGTGCGGGGGTGAGACCGGAACGCTCTGCGCCGACCGGATCGTCCTTTGCGCCGGCGCAGTATCCACGCCGCTCATCCTCATGCGGTCGGGCATTGGCTGTCCGGATACGCTGAAGCAAGCTGACATACGTTGCCTTGCCGATCGCGGCGATGTCGGCCGCAACCTGCAGGATCATCTGCTTGCTCTCGGAAATGTCTACAGCACGAAGAAGCCGGTGCCGCCTTCCCGCCTGCAGCACTCCGAATCGCTGATGTACCTGCACAGCGATGACCCGACCCGCTCCACGGGAAGTCCCGATATCGTGCTGGCCTGCGTCGTCGCGCCGTCGGCGGCCGAGGGCCTGAAGACCCCGCTTTATGGCTCGGCCTTCACCATCCTGTGCGGCGTTACTCATCCAACAAGCCGCGGGCGCATCACACCGAGCGGGCCTGGTCGCAATGACAAGCCGGTCATCGATCCGCATTACCTCGAAACCGAACACGATCGCGCGACATTCAGGATGGCGTTGAAGCGGGCGCGCATGGTCGGCCATCATGCGGCCCTGGACGAATGGCGCGATACGGAGATCCTGCCAGGTGCACCGGTTCAGTCCGATGCCGAACTCGATGCTTTCATCGCCAGGGCTGCTTCCACCCATCACCATCCGGCCGGCACCTGCCGGATGGGTCGTGACACTGAGGCCGTCGTCGATCCTGACTTGCGGCTGAACGGCTTCGACAATGCCTTTGTCGTAGACGCCTCGGTGATGCCGGCGATCCCGAGCGGACCGATCAACGCCGCGATCGTCGCCATCGCCGAAACCTGGGCGGCGTCTTCACGGGCTACCCCGTCGTCAGCGTAACCGCGGCCGCGTCCGACAGTTCCCCTGGGTTCCGAATGGCTCTGGTCCCCGGCGATTGTCAGCTATGGAGATGCGTCAGTTCAAACGCGGCTCCGTCCTGGACGCCGGCCATGCGCTGCTCGGCGGACCGGAACATGTCCGCGAACTCCACCTGGTTTTCGAACACCACGCCGCCGACCTTGACGGTCAGGGCATCCTCGGTCCCTTTTGGCGCGAAATAGACTTGCGCGATGCGCGCCCTGATACGCTCGCCGATTTCCCTGGCTTCTGCTTCGGTCGCGCCGGCGAGGAAAACCCCGAACATCGACGTCCCCATGCGTCCAACCAGATCCTCCGCGCGCACCGACGATTGTATGGTCGAAGCTATGAGCCGCAAGGCTTGATCGCCCCATTCAAGACCAAAGCGCAGGTTGATGGACCGCAGATGTTCCGAATGGATGACCAGGAAGGCGCCCGATTTCGGCCCCGGCACCGACGGCCGTGCGGTTCTTTTTTCGACCATCGACGTGAAGACCGCTCCGTTCAGGCAGCCGGTCATGGTGTCGAAGGTTGCCGACTTGTCGAGCTCCCGGCGATAGCGACGAAGCTCGATCTGTTTCAATCCAACGAACAGAAAAAGCGGAACGCCAAGGACAACGGGCAACAGGATTGCCGTGATCATACTGCGCCCAAATGGCGTCAGCGCCTCGGAGAACAGGAGCAGGTAATTGAGGCCGACGGAAACGCCCAGGATTGCAGCGGTTCCCAGAAAGGTCAGCAAAGCGACGCTTTTCCATGCCTGGTCGGTGGTGCTCGCCATAGTCTTTATCACTGGCCGATCTCCTGTGGTTGGGCTGGTATAAGGCCGGTGTGTTGCAATTTCAGTTTCAAGGAAGCTTGCAATTTAATCGATTGCGTGATGACCCCATCAAGGCTGCGCCCGTGGCGGTTAACAAACAAAACATCAGGGAATGAATGGCAGGCTATTGCGCCGGGCCGAATATGCCCATCTCAGCCTTTCGGGCTGTCGCCTCCGCCTTGCCGTAGATGCCGCTCGGCAGCGCCGTGGCCCAGCCGTTGGAGACAAGCCAGGCGCCGACATCCTGCTTGCCCAGCCTGCACGGTGCGGCGACGGCAAAACGCTCGACGTCCGGCGGTACGAAACAGTGCAGCGCGCGTCCCCTCAGCCAGGAATTGAAAACGGCGCGTGCGCGAAGGCCGCAAGGCCAGGTGACGTCATGAAACGAGCAGGAGCTGTCGAGATCGATGCCCCGCACTCCGCTGATGACCACCTTGCGGCCCATGGCTTCGAACATCGCCGACGATGTGGCAATCGGGCGGTAGAGCAAGACCTCCCGCCAATCCCCGGGCATTGGCGTTTTCGGGGGCACGGCGAGACCGAGCTCGCTGAGTGGCGGACGGGGCTCGGCCCGTTCGATCTCAGCGGGATCAAGCCGTGGCGGAGCGATCAGGTCTTGAGCAACCTTGCGCGCCGGCTCCAGGCGTTGCGCGCCGGCAACCGGGGCAACCGGCCGGATAGGCCGGGTATCGCCAACATCCGGCGACGGGGCACGGACAGGCCGATCGACCGAAAGCAACGCCCCGCCCTGAATGATCAGCAGTATCCCGGCCAGAAGCAGGAAGCTTCCGAGCGCGATCGCCAAACGGCTGCGGCCCGGCCTGCCCATCAGCTTGAACAGGATCTCAGGGATTTGCGCCGGTCAGAAACCCGACGTCGATTTGGCAACCAGCTTGAGCGCACCTTTTTCAATCCGATAGAACGGCATCGAGCGTTGGCTGGATCCGTCGGCCCGAAACCGGAACAGGCCGGTCGAGCCACGAAAGCCGTTTGGATTTTCGAGAACTTTCTTGCTGAAACCATCAGGCCCGACCGCGCTGGCAATCCCTGCCGTCAGGGCAACCATATCATAGGCATAGGCCACATTGACGTCAGCCGGATAGTTGTATGTCGTCCTGAAGCGGTCGGCGATCGGCCCGGTTTCACTTGGATCGAGCGTGGCGATAAACGCCCCCTCGAAGAGCGGATCCATGGGGTGCTCCAGCCAACGGTTCGTCCCGACGACGGAGATGGTCTTTCCCGGAATGCCCTTCGATTTGAGGGCGGCAAGGATGGGCGCCGGACTGCCATTGCCACTGGCGACTATGACGGCGTCGGGGGCGTCCACGAGTGAGCCCATTTCGTCGACCGCCTTCGCGCCACCGTCGCCGGCAGAATATCGGAGAGTGACCGCGAGCGCCGCGCCGTAGATGCTGAGGCTGTTTGCGACCCGCTTCTCCGTGGCGCCGGCGTTTGGATTGTCCGCGACAAGCAGTACGAACTTCTTGCTGCCTTTCGCGGCCAGTCCCGCGGCGCCGGCTGCGGCGCTGTCCGCTTCGCCAAGGAGCACGGCATAGACCCCGGCGCCGCCGGCGAAATTATCGGCAAGCGCCAGAACCGGTGGCCGCTTCGATCCCGAAAGCGTGGCAATATGCTGGGCTGCCGGCAGCTCGGTCGGGCCAATGACGACTTTCGATCCCGTCGTAATGGCCGTTACCGCCAGTTTGCTGGCCTGCGCGCTGTCGCCCTTGGTGTCCTCTATCGTCAGCGTCAGCAATCCGTTGCCGATATCCGTCATCGCCAGCTTGGTCGCATCGAGCATCTTCCTGCCGTTTTCCCCGGCCGTTCCGGGGGCGGACAGCGGCAGCAGCATCGTGACTTTGGTCGAACCGGTACCCAGCGACTGGGTCGCCTGGACGGGACCGCCACCGGCGGCGCCGTTCTGCCCGGCAGGCGCGACAATCGCCGCCGGATCGAGCACTTCAGACACGCCGCCCTTCGACTGGCAGCCCGACACGATCGCGGCGAGCGCCAAGGCGATTGCCCATGTCCGCAGACAGTGGACCTGTCGGCCAGCTTCCATGAATGCTCCCACCCCTATGTGCCGCCGGATATTGTTCCCGGTCTGGTCTTCAACGCATGTTACGGCGGACTTGCAATGCCGTCTGTAGTTCTTTTAGCCGCCGAAAAGCCTGCCTCTGAGGGCCCTGATCTGCCTTGCTTGCCCGGCACTTCGATAGTCGGCGCATTTCATGTATCGCGGCCCCGGCACGAACACGCGGCGCACGCAAACGCCCTTTGCCCCCTTCCCCGGCCAGAATTGGGCAGGGGCTCCGCCCTCTCCGCCCGGCGAAAATGCGGAAAAGCCGAACGTCGCCACCGGCAAAGGCCCGGTCACTTCAAAGCCTTCCCTTGCCAGGATTGCCCGAGCACGCTGGCAGTAGCGGACCGAAAGGGCCGAGAACCGGCTTTCATTGTGCCCGGCGCGATATTTCATGACGGTGGTGCACAGATCGCCCGCGGCCAGCCTGTTGGCCTGTGCAAGATATTTGACCCCCAGCGCGATGTTGGCCGCCGGCGCGCTCAGATCGTCCAGGGAACCTCGAAAGCCGAGCATCCTGGCGGTCGCCGGCATCACCTGCATCAGGCCGACTTCGCCGTCGCCGCCTTGCACGTCGGGATCGAAGCCGCTTTCGATCTCCATCACCGCATGCGCCAGCATCGGCTCCAGGCCATAGATCGATGCCTGGCAACTCGCAAATGCCTTGAAAGCCTGCCGGGTCCACTCCGTGGCCGGATCACAGCGCACCGGTTGCTTCAGTCCGGACGAAAGCTGTGGTTTCACGGATGGTCGTTCCAGCCAGTTGGCACTGGCCGGCGTGACCGTTTGGACAAAGCCAAACAACACGATCGCACCCGCGACCGCCTTCAGGAAGGATCCGTCGGCTGTCATGATGGCCAACAGGCGTGGCTATCCGGTCAGTGCATGTACTCGACCATGCGATCGTGAAAACACTCGCATTTGTTGAGGTAGTCTTCGTCCTTGTAGTTCGTCTTCAGGTAGCCATAGGCCTTGCCGCAAGCGACCTTGGCCTCCGACGCCCAGACGAAGACGGGACGCGACGAGTTGATCCACTCCGAGCTGTTGGCGACGGCAACCGACTCGTCCATCAACTTCACAACCTCCTGCTTCAGATCGACGATGTTGTCGTTCAGCACCAGGTTGGAGGTGCCGACGACACGGCAAATGTCGCCGGTCGGACCATCGATAATGTCGGCGGCATACCCCGTCGACCCGACTGCCAGCAACAGCGTCGCAGCGGAAACAAGCAGTCTTGCAGAACGTTTCATATTGAGCTCCCCTAGATATTAGCGACGTATAACATAGTCGCGTGGTTGTGCGCTATGCCGTTAACCCACCAGATTTGCCGTCGTCGTGTGCTGGGTAGCGCCGTCGTCATAGAGCAGCGTGATGGTGTTGGCCGCGGGCAGGTTCGACAGCGTCGCCACGTCGACGAAATTGGCGCCGCCGGTGGTCCCGTCATGATCGACACTGAGAGTGCCTGTCGCCGAATTATAGTTCACGAAATCGCCAACATTGGCTCCTCCGGGAGCTGTGTCGAACAGCGACGTCAGGTCTATCTTGTCGCCTTGCCCGCCATTGTAGTCGACGATGAGATCCTTGATGTCGAGACCGTCGAGCTTAAACGTATCGGCGCCCGTGCCACCGGTCATGGTATCCTGGCCGAAGCCGCCGATCAGAGTGTCATTGCCCGCTCCACCGTTGATCGCATCATTGCCGAGTCCGCCGAAGAGCACGTTGGTGGCACCGTCACCTGTCAGCGTGTCGCTGAAATCCGATCCGATGATATGAGGCGCCGCTAGCGTCGAAGTATACGAGTGAGGGTCTCCAGCCAGATCCGACGAGTGATTCTGGACGGTTTGTCCCGTCGGGCTCAACGTGATGCCGATGGTGCCCGCAGCAGTATCGCCGTCCCCATCGACGACGCTGACCGGCAGATCGAAACTCACCGGGCTGTTCGTCGAAGCTGCTGCGCCGAAGTCTCCCAGCTTGAAAGTGTCTCCAGACTCAAATCCAATCTCGAGGCTGTTGTACCCGTTGGCCGTATAGGTCGCTATCGAGGTGTTCTGCAAGATTGAACCCACAACTGCCTCATATTGAGTTCCAGCAGCTGCGCCATCGACAAAATGCACCGTAAATATATGACCGCCAACGGTAACGTTCGTTGCGGTTGTACCAATATCGGTGAACGACACCAGCTTTGTCTGGCCGTTGTAGCTAATTGCGACCGCAGAAACCGAATCCTGGACGCCGTCGCCAACCACCACGTTCCCCCCAGTGTCGGAATCGTCGAAGGCAGCGAAGCGAGCCGCAGACGAAGAAGAGATGCCGGTGAACTTCGCCGACGCGCCGTTCGTAACATAGTGTTGCTCGAAGAGATGGGTCGATGGCGATGAATAACTGCCGTTCGGTGGGCTTCCGGTCAAGTCCACGACATAATCAAGGCGCATTTTCTCGCCTGAGCCAACCGAATTGCCGGCGCTAACTCCGCCCTCATTCGCATTTGTGTTTAGAGTTCCTGAACTGACGCCGCCTTCTACAGGCGTCAAGAGCAGATCCCTGCTGTCGTCATTGACCAACGTGTTGAAGCCGGCCCAGGCACCATTGCCGCCAACGAAATTATAACCACCCCCGTTGAAATCGACGGTGGTTATGCTGTCCACGGTTCCGTTCATATCCACGGAATAGGAGGCCGTCGCCGGGTCGAGCGTGACAACAAAAACAGAAATGGCGCCGGCGAAGCCCGTAAGCGTATGGCCGTCTGCGGAGACGTCATACACGATTGAAACGCCATTGGAGGTCAGCCCGCTCGCCGTGCCGTCGAGCGAGGTCGGGAAGATGACAGTTCCACCATCGGCGCCGTAGTTGTTGGTAAGCACCCCATCGATATCGAGGTCGAACGTGACGGACGCTCCTGCTCCGTTTGCCACGACCGCAGAGGCTGGGGATATGGCCGTCGGCACGTCATCGACGATGGAGACGGTGATGGCGCCGGTGGTGGTGTTGCCGACGCTGTCGGTGACTGTGTAGGTGAAGTTCTCCAGGCCCGAGATGGTCTGGACGCCGTTGTTTGCCTGT
>NZ_JANIFL010000008.1:0-298552 GCF_024518695.1 Mesorhizobium sp. LMG17149 | reverse complement strand
GAAGTCTCACCAAGGTCGCCTGCCAGTGCCTGATCGCCGCCGCCGCCCAGAACATCAAAAAGATCGCCCTTTGCCTGTGCCCGAAGCCCAAGCCGGCCCGCGCATGAGGCTCAATGCCTCTTGTCAAAATCTCCTGACACAAACAGTCCAAGACACTTCAATCACATAACAAAAAACCCCGCCGAAAATCGACGGGGTTTGTCAGCAGTCTGAGAGGCCGGAAACTTTCCGGCCTCTTTTCTTTTTGGCTGGGCTCGATACCCCGGTTCGAGCTTTGCTCGATACCGCCGGTTTGAGCTGTACGCAATACCTCGGTTCGAGCTGTGCTCGATACCGCAGCGTTTTCCGGTGGGAGCCTCGAGGCGCGCCAGCATGCTGACACGCCACCGCTTCCAGCCTGCTACTTGACGATGACGATGCTGGTGTTGGTCGCCCCGAAGGTTTCGACGAGCTGGTAGAAATCGGCCGCGTTGTCGGGGTGCAGCCGCACGCAGCCATGCGAAGCCGGCTGGCCGAGGCGCTTGATCGCGTAGGTCGCGTGTACCGCATAGCCGCCGCTGAAGAAGACCGAGTGCGGCATCGGGGCGTTGTCATATTTCTTCGAATACCACATCTCATGCATGCGGGTCGGCTTGAACGAGCCGGTCGGCGTCACATGGGCCCGGTCGCCGGTGGAGACTTTCCAGGCGAAGGTCGGCCGGCCGTCGACGGAGACTTCCATGATCTGCTGCGAAAGCGAAACGCGCGCCACGATCTTGTTGGCGGCGTGCGCCGCACCCGAGCCGGCGCCGAGCAGCAGTGCTGCACCAGTCAAGGCAGCGGCGGTGATGTTGATGAGCTTGGCGGAAATGGCGGTGTGCATAATGAAGTCCCCTCTCTCTGCCGGTTGGGCCGGCTCCAATTCGATGGCCGCTTATCCCAACGTCATGTTTCGAGAAGATTTCGCAAAACGCTCGTTTCTGTTTCGAATCTGTTTCCGCTGGTTAACAAACGCCTCCTTATAACCTGGCTGGAACAGGCTCGGCAGACCCACCCAGCCAAGACTAGGAGTCGGGAACATGAGTATCCGCCTCCAAACGAAAGTGCGAATTGGTGTCATGTGAAAGATCAAGCGTCAGCATCGAAACCAACCTGCAACAAAGCGCGGCTCCAAGCGGCATGATCCGGATACGGGCCGCGAGCAAAGTTGACGCAACGAAAACAGCCGGTAACGAACATGAGGACGAAATCAAACGCGCTGTCCTGGCTTCTCAGGATCAGCATCGCGGCAGCGGTCATCGGCGGCGTCGGCACGGTTGCCGGCACCCCGCTGACAAGGCTCGGCGCGATGACTTCGGGCGAGATTTCGACGCTGCATACCGCACTGTTTTTCGCCACGGTCTGGATTGTTTCCAGCCTGCGCATCGCCCGGCTCAAGGCCCTCTGGCGGGTCGCCTTAGGCTGACGGGTTTGCGCGGCGCCTCCGGCAACTTGCTGCCGAGAGGACCGAAGGCCCGCGCCGCGACGGGGGGCTCCGTGGGCGGCGCGGGCACTTCGGGGGTATCCTGAAGAGACCCGCAACAGGTTCATTTTTGAAGAATTGGCATTTGGGGAACTGCGACGATGAAAACGAAATTCGCTGCTTCGGTGCTGTCCGCACTGCTTTACGCCCAGGGCCTGCTCGGCTTTGCCGGTCTTGCTACCGTGCTGCTCAGGGACCGCGCCCATGCAAGCGAACTCACCATGGGCAGTGACATGCCGGTGGGGCCATCGCTTCTGCTGGTACGCTGAGCGTCAAGAGCATCGGGCCCAGAGATGGAAAATCCGATGCCCGAAAAAAGGGATTGCGCCAGTAGCAGGCAGTCAGTCGGCAAATTGCCGCGGCGGATCGAACCGATAGCCGGCGCCACGTATTGTGGTGATGGTGTCGGTGTCGAGCTTGCGGCGCAGCCGCACGATGCGCGAATCGATCGAGCGATCGAAGGCGTCGGCGTTTTCGGCCGGTGCCGCGGCGATGATATCGTCACGCGTCAGCACCTTGCGCGGACTGGCCAGGAACAACCTGAGCAGGGCCACCTGGCCAGGCGAAAGCTGTTCCTCGGAGCCGGAGCGATGCATGACCATGGCCGATCTCAGATCGACGGTCGCGTTCTCCAGCACGATCAGTTCCTGGGTGCCCCTGCCGCGGCGCGAAAGCAGACCGCCGACACGGGCGGCCAGTTCACGGACATTGAGCGGGCTCTCGACGACGTCGGCCGCACCAAGCTCCAGCGCCAGCACCTTGTCGACAAGATCGGCCGGGCGGCAGATCAGAATGAAATCCGGTCCGCCCTCACCGCCCCCACCTTGGCCGCCATAACGCCGGAGCAGGTCCCGCCCCTCCGCCTGGCTGAGACTGTCGCCGACGACGACGACGTCGATGCCCTTTCCCGACAACAGCGATTCGGCCTCCCAGGGCTGGCGCGCCTGATGCACATCGTGACCGCGCCGCTCGAGATGGTCGGCGAGTTCGGTCGCCACCACTTCGGCTACCGAAACGAGCGCAATGACGGATCGTGCAGCCATGTTTTCCAACCGTTCCCTGGCAACCCGGATATGAGTGCTGGACATGATGTTTATACCCAATCTACTTTCCACTGAAAGTGGGAGCGAAAGCATCGTGCGGGCAAGAATTGTCATCGTCGAGGACGAGCCCGATCTACGGGACGCGGTCGCCGAATATCTTGGCGCCGCCGGCTATGAGGTGGCCACCGCCGAAAGTGCTGCCGCTGCGCGCAGCCTCGTTGAAACGCAATCGTTCCATCTCGCCATTCTCGACATCGCCATGCCGGGCGAGGACGGCCTCTCGCTCGGCCGCTGGCTGCGTTCGAAACTGCCGATCGGCATCATCTATGCGACAGCGGCCGGCACCGCGCTCGACCGCATCGTCGGGCTGGAACTCGGTGCCGACGATTACATCGTCAAGCCCTACGAATTGCGCGAAGTGCTGGCCAGGGTGCGCAGCGTGTTGCGCCGCGTTCCCCAGCCGAAGGAGCTCCAGGACAAGAAGGCCGGGACGGATCGCCGTTCCGTTGCCTTCGGGCCCTTTCAGGCCGATCTCGACGGCAGGCTGGTCACCGGTGCCAATGGCGCGGTGATCGACATGGCCAAGAGTGAGTTCGACGTGCTGGAGATTTTCCTCACCCGCGCCAACCGGCTGCTGACACGCGCCGCTATCTCCGAGGCGATCGGTTTCACCGAAGATCCGGAATCGTCGCGCGCCGTCGACATTCGCATCATGCGGCTGCGTAAGAAGATCGAGGCCGATCCCGCCAATCCGAAATTCCTGCGCACGGTGCGCGGCGAGGGCTATATCTTCTCGCTGCCGACCGGCGACGGCAACTGAGCACCGGGCCAGAAGGATTCGGTTGCTCGCCAGCCGGAATTGGCACGACTCCGAATTGGCGCGACTCCGGAATGACAGCACAAGATGATCGCTGAAGCAGCAAGCACCGATATGCAAGGGTTCAGGCAGGGCGCGGCCATGGCGGCCGTGCGCGTCGTTCGCCGGCTGCGCGAGGCCGGCGACTGGCAGCGCGAGATGGACGGCATACTGGAAACGCTCTGCCGGGCCATGGATTGCCAGCGCGGCATCCTGTTTCGCTTGCGCGAACTGCCAGGCCAGGGCTTCGCCCAATCCGTCGCCGCCTATTGGATCGACCCTCTTTTCGGCGGCGAACTGGCATCGCCGACCGTCATCATGCAATCGATCGTCAATTCGGACCCCCTGCTGGAGCGGCTTGCCGAGGACGAGAGGCAAGGCAAGATCTTCGCCGGCCATACGCGCGACCTCGAAGGCTTCCTGAGGACCGATTTCGAGAAGCAGAACATCAAGTCGTTCCTCTCGGTCTCGGTCTTCGCGCATGGCCATCTCTGGGGCACGCTGGCGGTCAATGACTGCGTCAGCGAGCGTGCATGGACCGACGAGGAAGAGGCGACGCTGCACATCATCGCCCTGGCTATCGGCGACGCCATCGAGCGCTCGCCCTCCGACGCCCATGCCAGCGAGGTCATTCGCCGCACTATGCTGCAGGCCTCGCTCGATGCCATCGTCGTCATCGACGAGACCGGCTCGATCATCGAATTCAATCCGGCCGCCGAGAAGATGTTCGGCTTCCAGCGCAGCGACATTCTAGGCAAGGATCTGCTCGATACGATCGTGCCGATCTATTACCGCAAGGGCTATGCTTCGGGGGCCGAATACATGTCCGGCCGCGGCGCGCCGATGGTCGGCCAAAGGCTCGAGACGGTGACCCAGAATGCCGCCGGCGAAGTGTTCCCGATCGAGCTGACGGCGACCGAGATGCGGGTCGCCGACCGCCGCCTGATCTTCGGCTCCATCCGCGACCTGCGCGACAAATTGCGTGCGGAGGAGGAAATCGGCCGGCAGCGCGAGAAGCTGCACCAGAACGAGAAGATGGCGGCGATGGGTTCGTTGCTGGCCGGCGTATCGCACGAGCTCAACAATCCCCTGGCCGTGGTTGTGGCGCAATCGACGCTGCTGCACGAATTCGCTTCCGATCCGCAGACCAAGGTGCGCGCCGAGAAGGTGCGTGCCGCGGCCGAGCGCTGCGGCCGCATCGTCAAGAGCTTCCTGTCGATGGTCCGCCTCCATCCCGCGGCACAGGCCGAGACCGACCTCAACCAGGTGATCCGGTCGGCACTCGAAGTGACCGCTTATGGCGCGCGCTCAAGCGGCATCGTCATCGACACCGATTTCGCCGCCGGCCCGCTGCTGGCCATGGCCGACGCCGATCATGTAACGCAGGTAGCGGCCAACTTCCTCATCAACAGCCAGCACGCCTTGGCTGGCATTGCCGGTGACCGGCTGATCAAGGTGCGGACGTTCCGCAGCAACCGCGGTCATCCCTGCTTCTCGGTCGAGGACAATGGGCCCGGCGTGCCGGAAGCGATCCGCGGCCGCATCTTCGAATCCTATTTCACCACCAAGCCGGTCGGCGTCGGCACCGGCATCGGCCTGTCGATCTCGAAATCGATCATCGAGCGGCACAATGGCAATGTCTGGTTCGAGGAAGTGCTCCCGAGAGGCGCGCGTTTCGTCGTCCAGCTGCCGGCCATCGTGGCCGGCCTCGCCACCGCCGGCGACAACCAGCCGCGATCGAGCGGCCTGCGCCATGCCTTGATCATCGACGACGAGCCGGATGTCGCCGGCTCGCTCTCCGACATACTCGAACTGATGGGCATCAAGTCGCGGATCGTTCCTGTCTGGGAATCGGCCGCCGCCACTTTGAGCGGCCACATGCCGCCGGACATCGTCTTTTCGGACCTGCGCATGCCCGGCGTCAGCGGCATATCGATCTATCGCGAGCTGCTCGCCGAAAAGCCTGACCTGGCGCGGCGTTTCGTGCTGGTTACAGGCGACCTGATCGGTGCGAAAGCCGAAATCGAGGCCCTGCCGGCACAGCAGCGGCCGCAGATCCTGGAAAAGCCGTTCAGCACGCTTGATGTGCGCAGTGTGCTGTCCGCCATTGCCGAACAGGCGGCCTTTAAAGAATAAAAAGAGGCCCCCGGGGGCGGGGGCCGAAGAAGAGCGCGCTGGAGGGAGCGCTCGGGGAGTCCAGAACATGATCCCAAAACGGGAACGGTTTCGGATCAGGCTACGATAAAATCAGAAAATATTCGGCGTGTCGGCCAACGGTGCGGCAGTGGCGATCATGCGGATGGCGCGGCTCTTGTGTGTTCCGGACTGTTCGGCGATTGCGCGCAGGCAATCGATACTCTCGGCACCCCAGGCCTGGCCCTTGCAGGCGAAGTCGGTCACCGGTACCGGCAGACGCGCGGTCCTGGTCGTCGTCTGCGCGCCGTCGATGAGATTGGACGGCGGATTCAACGAAGCGAAGGTCGGCCCGATTGTCGGCGTGAACGCCATGCCGACGAAGGCGCAAGCAGCCAGCACCATGAACATCGCCATGGGGTGGTCGCTGGCCCGCTGGCGCAGCGCCAGTTTCGGACGGCGGTCATTGCGCTCTGGAGCCTGAAGGCGGCTCTCGCCGCGGATCGTCTGGATTTTCGCATGCATTGCCTTCCCCTTCGCTGAGTTTCTTTTGGCGGTGAAATGAACTTATCCGCACTTTGTAACGGCGATGGGGTGGCGAAGGCCTGGCACTGTAACGAATTGGAAACAGCATTCGGGCGAAGTCGGGCAAAATCGGGCATAGCTTCGACGGCGCTCGGGCTCGAGGCGCAACCTGACCCGATCTTGCCAAACAGTTTTTCGAAAAGACCAGGCTCAGACCGGAGCTTGAAGCTCGGCAATGATCTTGTGCGCGGCGATACGCCCGGCAATGATGGCGCCCTCGACGTACCCCGGAAACGACGGCGAGAGTTCTGAACAGGCGAGATACACCGGCGGTGCGCCGGCAAGGATCGTTCGCTCGGCATCTCTTGCTGTCACGTCGACAACAAGATCGCTGTACGCGCCGCCGCTCCAGCGATCTCCTACCCAGTCACGCAAACTGAAATCGATGACATCACCGGCATCCGGACCAAGGGCTGCCTCCAACCGGCCGGTCACCTCCGCACGCAGTTCCACCTCGCCGAGGTCACGCCAGCGCAGCGCGAGCGACCCGCCGACGAACACGACGAGCGCGGCATGCTCCGCATCCTTGCCGGCGTCGCAGGCAAACAGCCCCGGCGGATCGAGCCACATCACCATGCCGTTCAAATCCCGCCCGCGCCAAAACGGTTTGGCATAGCGCACCAGGATCTTGATAGCCGCGCCGCTTTTCCAGGCGCCGAGCGCCCGCCCCAGTCCAGCTGGCAAGGCGGGAGCAAAGGCGAGCTCCGTCACCGTCGCCGGGGGGACGGCAACCAGAACCGTGCGCGCCTCGATGGCACCCCCGGCCGAAACGACAAGAACACCTTGCGAACTATGCTCGATGCGCGTGACCGGCTCGCTGAGCCGCAACCGATCGCCAAGGTCGCGGGCCAGATCGTCGGCCAGTGAATGCATGGTTTCGCGCACGAAATATTGCAGCTCCGGCACCTCGTTGGTGACGCGTCGGTCATTGTCGATCAGATACCAGAGAGGAATCTGATCCAGCGCCATGCACCCGAGACCTTCGATCATCGAACGGAAGACGGCCCTGGCGTCGGCCGAATCGCGCTGGCGGGCAAGCCAGTCGGCAACGGTCAGTCCGGCAATCGAGACGTCGTCCGGATCGATCCCGTTCATGCGCTCGCGGATTGCCATTGCCGCGTCATAGATCCGCTCTGCTCGTTGTACGGACATCGTCGGCTGGGTGATGAAATCGCCATCGACATAGGTTTCAACCAGCGTCTTGCCGCGCGCCTCGATCAGCGCCATCAATTCCGGCATGTCCTCGCACAGGAACTGGCCGCCACTATCGATCCGTTCGCCAAGTCCGTTCAGGCGGGACTCGACGCGTCCGCCGACGCGGTCGCCTGCTTCGAGCAGAATGAAATCGATGTCGGCCTTCTTCATCTCGAGCGCCGCCGACAGGCCTGTGAAACCCGCACCGACGATGACGACATCGGTTCGCTCGAATTCGCCGCCCTCATCCGTGAAGGTCTTCAGCATTGCCGGCTATCCACCCAATCGCATCCGGCTTCCACCGACGAAGTATGTCCTTGTCGACATATGCCGGCGGGCCGCACACGCCATGCCGCAGGCTGTCTCTAACCTATCGTTTTCTCGAGCATATTGAGCCAGTTGCGATAGGCGATTTTTTCGATCAGTGCGCGGCCGAAACCGCGTGCCGCCAATGCATCGATCAGCTTCGGCAGGCCGGCGACATCCCCGATGACGGCCGGGATCATGGCGCCGTCGAAATCGGAGCCAAGACCAACGCCGTCCTCACCCAGTGCCTGCAGCAGCGAATCGATATGCCGCACCATGATGTCGAGGCTTGTGTCGGCATTCATGCGACCATCCTCGCGCAGGAAGCCGGTTGCGAAGTTCAGCCCGACCATGCCGCCGGTTTCGCGGATCGCGCCGAGCTGCCAGTCGGTCAAGTTGCGCGAATGGCCGCAGATCGCGTGCACGTTGGAATGGGTCGCGACCAGCGGCGCATCGCTGAGCGCCGCGACATCGCGAAAGCCCTTCTCGTTGAGATGCGAGAGATCGATCATGATCTTCAACTGGTTGCAGGCCTTGACCAGCGCCTTGCCGGCATCGGTGAGGCCGGGGCCGGTGTCGGGCGAGGACGGGAAGCGGAACGGCACGCCGTGGCCGAAGGCGTTCGGCCGGCTCCAGACGATGCCGAGGGAACGCAGGCCGGCTTCATGCAGCACGTCGAGCATGGTGAGCTCGGGATCGATCGCCTCGACCCCTTCGATGTGGAACACCGCGGCGATCGAGCCTTGCGCCATGGCACCGCGCACATCGCCGGCGCTGCGGCAGACGGTGAGCGCTCCGGCCCGTTCCAGCCTGAACAGGATCGAGGCCATCGCGATGGTCGAGGTCAGCGCCTCATTGCGCGGAACCTCGGGCGGCAGCGGCTCGGCGGCACTCGGCGCCAGGGGCACGGCGCCGCGCCTGGATTTCTCGACAGGCGGCGGAAAGATGGCGAACATGCCGCCGGCGAAGCCGCCGGCTTTGGCACGCGGCAGGTCGATATGGCCGCCCGATTTCCCCTCGATGAACAGCTTTTCGACGTCCGTGTCTTTTGACTGATGGAGTCTGAGCAACGTATCGTTGTGGCCGTCGAAGACGGGAACGAGGTCGGTTTCGGTCATAGGGGATCATTCGGTTCGTTTGTCGGCAAGGTGGCTGCGATCATATCCACTTAGGCAGGATGCGCTACCCGCACAAATGCCAAAGTCATCCCTGTGGGGATTTCCGCACCGTTTCCAAGCGACGAAACCCCTATTGCTTCAGCACGTCGGCCCATTCCTGATGGCGGCGAAACTGGGCGTTGGCGAACGGGCAGAGCGGGATGATCTTCTTGCCCGCCGCACGCGCATCCTCGACGGCGCGGGTGACGAGGCGAAGCCCGGCACCCTGGCCGCGAAAGACGTCCGGCACCTCGGTGTGGTCGATGATGATCTGGTGCTCACCGATCTTGGTGAAGGTCATCTCGGCCTCGGCGCCATCGGGTCCACGCAGGACATAGCGGCCCTTGGAACCGCGATCCTCAAGTTCGATCTCAGGCAGTTGGTCAGGCATCGCTATGCTCCTTGGGCAGCATCGGCAAAGAACCGCCGTGCCGCCTCGATCTCGTTTGGCCGCACCTCGTGCCCGCCATCGTGCCATTCCACTGTGACATCGGCGCCGTCGGCACGCAAATATGCCTCGAGTCGCGTGGTCAGGTTCGGCGGGCAGATCGGGTCGCGCTTGCCGGCGGTCATCAGAATATGGCGGCCGGCGAGACTGCCCTTCACCTGCGGCTCGAACGGGATCAGCGGATGCATCAACACCGACGCGTCGAACAGCGCTGGAACCGCGAACACCACCGAGGCCAGGACATTCGCGCCGTTGGAATAGCCGAGACCCAGCACGGCCGATGGCTTCGCTGCTTCGACATGGACTTTGACGAAGCCCGCCATCCTGATCGTCGCCCGTGCCAGATCCTCCATGTCGTAGACGCCCTCGCCGGTGCGGCGGAAGAAGCGCGCAGCACCTTGTTCGGACACATCGCCGCGCGGCGAGATAATGGTTGCCTGGGGCGCGAGATCGCGCCCCAGCGACAGAAGCTGGCTCTCATCGCCTCCAGTGCCATGGAAGACGAACAGCAATGGACCGCCCGGCGAACCGGGCAGCAGCTTGTGGATGTAAGCGTCCTTGCTCATGACCTTCAGCCTTCCAGTTTCTGCAGATGCTGTTCCAGATACGGCCGCAGGTGCTGGTGCTGCGACGGCAGCTTCAGCGCCTCGCCCAAATGAGCGGTATCCTCGTCGCGATCGAAACCCGGCTCGTTGGTGGCGACTTCGAACAGCACGCCACCCGGTGTGCGGAAATAGATCGCCCAGAAGTAGTCGCGATCGATTACTGGCGTCACCCCATAGCCGGTGTCCATCAACGCCTTGCGCACCTCAAGCTGCCTGGCGCGGTTCTCGACCGCGAAGGCGACGTGATGGACAGAGCCGGCACCGAGATCGGCGAAGGCCGTGCTCGGCAGCGATTCGATGTCGATGACGTCGGCGCCATTGCCGTTCTTCACCGCCAGCCGCCTGAGGTTGCCGGACTTATCGACTTCCTCATAGCCCATGAACTTCAGCAGCTCCTCAGTGGCGCCGCCATCCTTCAGCCTGAGCGATACCGAATGGAAACCGCGGATCGCCTGGTCGACCGGAACACCGCCTTTCGCCCAGGGCGCTCTGCCGTCACCCTTGCCCTCGACCAGAGCGAAGCCGTCACCATCCGGTCCGGCAAAAGCCAGGCGCTTCTCGCCGAAGGTCTCTTCGCGCGAGAGGCCGGTGACGCCCTCATCGGCAAAACGGCTTTCCCAATAGCCAAGCGTGCCTTCCGGCACCGAGTAGACGGTGGTTCCGACTTCCCCGACCCCATGCCGGCCCTTGCCTATATCGGGGAAAGGGAAATAGGTCATCACCGAACCCGGCGTGCCGGCCTCGTCACCATAATAGAGGTGGTAGACGTCGGGCGCGTCGAAATTGACGGTCTTCTTGACCCGGCGCTGGCCGAGTTTCCTGGTGAAGAATTCGTTGTTCTGGCGGGCATCCCTGGCCATCGATGTGACGTGATGCAGGCCCTTGATCTGGTCGAGCATTGTCTTGCTCCTTCCTTGGTGCATGTGCGGCCCTCGCCGCTGTCCACGCCAATATGAGGACCAGAGCAGTTTAGGCAAAGGCGGCAAACACAGAATGGACTGTGTCGTAAAAGTGAACGATGGAACAAGGTTCGTTCACCAATTGGCCCGCAGAGTCGGGCTTGCGCCGTGGCCGGAATTCGGTTCCATGAACGGCGTTCGACATCCCGCGAAAAAGGTATCGTGAGTGACTGGAAAAGCCGGGCGGCCCAACATTCTCCTGATCACATGCGATCAGTGGCGTGGCGATTGTCTGTCCGCAGCCGGCCATCCGGTCGTGCAGACGCCCAATACCGACGCTTTGGCCGCGGAGGGTGTGCTGTTCAAGCGGCACTATGGCGGCGCAGCACCCTGTTCGCCCGCTCGCGCCTGCCTCTACACCGGCCTCTACCAGATGAACAACCGCGTCTGCCGCAACGGCACGCCGCTCGACGCTCGCCACGGCAACATCGCGCTCTCGGCTCGCGCCCTGGGCTATGATCCGACGCTGTTCGGCTACACCGACGTCTCGCTCGATCCGCGCCTGCTGGCGCCGGGCGATCCGCGGCTGCAAAGCTATGAAGGCGTGCTGCCGGGCTTTACCGTGCGCCAGTTGCTGCCCGAGCACCAGAAGCAATGGCTATCCTGGCTGGAGCTGCAAGGTGTCGACGCCAGCGCCGGGTCTCCCGACATCCACCGTCCGCTGGCCGACGGCGTGGCCGGGACCATCAGCAACGCGCCGCCCGTCTACTCCGGGCAACAAACGCCGGCGGCTTTCCTGACCGGCGAATTCACGCGTTGGCTTGGCGAACAGGAGGACGCCACGCCGTGGTTCGCGCATCTTTCCTTCATCAGCCCGCACCCGCCTTTCATTGTGCCGGAGCCCTACAACACGATGTACGATCCGGCTGACGGCCCGGCCTTCCGGCGCGCGGCAAGCTGGCACGAAGAGGCGGAAAACCATCCCTACCTTGCCTATGATCTCGGCCGGCAGAAACAGATAAAATTCCGCCCAGACGCCAGAGGCAAGGTGCACGACTGGAGCGAAGACGATTTTCGCCGCATCCGCGCGATCTATTACGGCATGATTTCCGAGGTCGATGCGCAGCTCGGCCGCGTCTGGAAAGCGGTCAAGGCCGCAGGCGCGTGGGACGACACCATCATCGTTCTGACCTCGGACCATGCCGAGATGATGGGCGACCATTTCATGCTGGGCAAGGGCGGCTATTTCGACGGCAGCTACCACATTCCGCTGATCATTCGCGATCCGCGCCAAGGCAAGGCGACCGGCGGCAGTGTCGACAGCTTCACCGAAGCGGTCGACATTTTGCCGACGCTTCTCGACCTGCTCGGCGAAAAGCCCGCGCCGCATCTCGACGGCGCCTCGCTGAAGCCGTTCCTGGGCGGAGAAACCCCTGCGGCCTGGCGCGATGCCGCGCATTGGGAGTTTGACTTCCGCTCGATTGCCGCGGGCGAGGCCGAAAACCATTTCGGCATCGCCGCACGCCAATGCAACCTCGCCGTTATCCGCACGGAACATTTCAAATATGTGCATTTCGGCGGCAATCTGCCGCCGCTGCTCTTTGATCTAAAAAGCGATCCGGGCGAGCTGGACAATCTCGCGGCCGACCCCGGCCATCTCACCGTGCGCCTGGAATTCGCCGAACGGCTGCTCGCCTGGCGGGCCGAACATCTCGACCAGTCGTTGGCACTCGCCGAATTGACCCAGAACGGCCTCGTCGGCCATGCCGCTGGCCTGCAACCTGGCCACACATAAATAAAGCCCGCGCCGTTGCCAGCGCGGGCTTCGTTTGGCTGAACAGAATTACCTTACGATCATGCGCTGCTGATCGCGCTGTTCGGCGTAACTGCCTTTGTCATAGGCGGTTTGAGCCTCGAGCTGTTCCTTGGTGAAGGTCGTGTAGAGGTACTTGTTGCCGTCCTTGTCGGTCATGAATTTGAGATTATCCATACCAACCGCGACCTCCTTTTCACCGACGCCTAAGAAGCCCCCAACGTCGACGATCACCGCGTCCGTCTTGTTGTCAGGCGCAAGCACGACATCGCCGATTTCGCCAACCCTGGCGTCGTTTGCGCCGTAGACAGTCGTGCCCTTCAGGTCATCGGCACGAATCTCGCCGACCGGCATCTCGGTCAACGTCGACTTGTCGATGGCGGCAGTCTGTGTCTGGTCGGGAGCCGAGGCGTCAGGGGTGGTCGCTGCCGGAGCTTCGGCGGTCTTGTCTGCCGGAGCGACAGCAGGAGCCGTCGTGTCGGACGGCACAGCAGCCGGAGCGGTGGCCGCAGGCTCGTTGGAAGCCGTCGTGGCCGGCGCCGGATCATAGGCCTTGCGGTCGAAATCGGGCTGCGCCTGCAGCTCTTCCTTGGTGGTCTGGGCCACCAGCCAGCGGTCGCCATTCTTCTCGGCCCACTGCGCCTTAGAGAAATCATAGGTGACATTCTTGGCGCCGAGGCCAAGGAAACCGCCCACGCCGATGACCAGGGACTCGGCCTTGCCTTCCTTGGTCAGCACGATGTCGTTGACGTCGCCGATGTTCTGCGCGTCATCACCGGTTCCGTTATATACGTCTTCACCGATGATGTTGGTGGCAAGGTTACCGTCCGCGCGCTTTACCGGTTCCGCCGGAGCGGCGTTCATGTCGGCCGGCTTTTGTGCCGTATCCGTCGTAGCAGGTGCCGTAGGTGCGGTCGCGTCGGTCGATGCCGCAGGTGCGGGGGCCGGACTGTAGGGCTGGCTGTCGAATTCCGCCTGAGCGGTCAACTCGTCCTTGGTCGTCTGGGCTACCAGCCAGCGGTCACCATTCTTTTCGGCCCACTGCAGCTTGCCGTACTCGAAGGCGACGCTCTTGGCACCGACACCCAGAAAACCGCCAACGTCGATGACGACGGATTTCGCCTGCCCATCCTTGTCGAAGACGACGTCGCTGACATTGCCGATGTTCTCGGCATCATCGCCGGTGCCGTTGTAGACGGATTCACCGATGATGTTGGTGACGATGCTGCCCTCTGCGCGGACCGTCGCGGCGCCTGACTCCTGAACGGCGGGGCTCTGTGCCGGCGCCGGGGTCGTCGCATTCTGCGCATATGCGCCCGTCGCGATCAGTGTTGCGAGTGCGGTCGTGGCTAAAAGATTGCGGATCATGATAGTCTCTCCTCGTGCCTGATCTCATGCGCCGCGTCTTCGCCGGAAAGTCGGACGCGGCCATCTACAGGTTCACAACGTTGTGACCAGTCTGTTGTTCCGACAAAACCGCGCCGTCCGGAAATCGAAATCACAGAAATGATCGAGCGGCTTAGAAGCCCCTTCGTGTCAAGGGAACCTTTCCGTCGCCGCCGCGTTTCAGCCATCGGCTGGGCGTGTCCCGGCCGCTTTTTGTTTGACATGGTGGAGCGGGGTATGAAATTCGCAGCGGTGCTGAACCGGGATGGCGGCACTTTGCGCACCACCGACCTCGTCGCCTTCTCCGACAGGATGCATCAGACGCTGGAGACGGCAGGGCACTCGCTCAGCATCGAAATTGTCGCCGGCAAGGAGGTGGTGGAAACGCTCGACAGCGTGGCTTCGCGTCGCTCTGTCGACATCGTGCTGGCGGGTGGCGGCGACGGGACCATTTCCGCCGCGGCCGCCCGGCTGATGGGCACGAAGAAGGCGCTTGCCATATTGCCGGCCGGCACCATGAACCTGTTCGCGCGGGGGTTGGGCATTCCGCAGTCACTCGATGCAGCGCTGAAATCCTTCGCCGACGGCGAAATCATCGCGGTCGACGTGGCGACAGCCAATGGCCAACCTTTCATACATCAGTTCTCGATCGGCATGCATGCGAAGATGGTGCAACTGCGCCAGAAGATGGAGTTCGGTTCGCGGTTGGGAAAGATCCGCGCCTCGGCCAAAGCGGCTTGGGCGACGATCAACAATCCACCTGCGATGAATGTGACGCTCAGCATCGGCGAAGCCGAAATGGCGGCACGCATCACCGGCATCGGCATCACCAACAATTTGTTCGGCGAAGGCCATTTGCCTTATGCCGACAATCCGGCGGGCGGCGTACTCGGTGTCTATGTCACGGTGGCGAAGCAGCGCGCCGAACTGGTCAAGTTTTTCTTCAACGTGGCGCGCGGCAAATGGCGCGACAACGAACATGTCGAAATCCACCAGACGAACAGAACGGTGCTGAAAATCCATTCGAGCAGCCGCAAGTTTCGCGCTGTGATGGACGGCGAATTGGTCAGGCTTGACCGTGAAACGGTAATCGAAATCCAGCCTGGCGCGCTGAATGTACTGGTGCCGGCGAGCGCGACCCAATCGAGAGCCGCCTGATGCGATGCGTTGCAACGAACAAACCGGCTTTAGCCAGCCGGAGCCTGCTCGGTGGTGCTGGGCGTGGGGACATGCTGTTCATCGCTGGTTGGCGCCTTGATCAACACACCATAAATCTCGGCAATGCCCCACGCAGCAAACACCAGAAGCAATGCGGCGATCAGGATTCGAAATCCATGCCAGCCCCATCGCCCCTGCCGCGCCTTGTTTTCTGGAATGATCTTGGCCATGCTCGATCCCTGTCTCATTCTGCACCAGCTGGCGCGCTCGGCAAATCATGGTCGGGTAACGGTTCCTCGCTAGGATGGTTCCGGAAAAGCGCGCTGGCCTTGCACCAGCGCAAGCAGGCGGCGGCGAAGACCGGGACGAGGCAAGTGGGGTGACTGGCAAGACGCAAACAGTGCCCGAGCTGCCCGCCGAAGTTGCGCGCGCAGTCAAGGATGTTGACCGGCTCGCCGTGCTGCACGGGTTGGAGATGCTGGATACGGCGGCCGATCCCGATTTCGACCGCGTCAGCAGCCTTGCCGCGGCGGTGATGCAGGTGCCGATGGCCCTGGTCACACTCGTCGACCTCGAACGGCAGTGGTTCAAATCCTGCTTCGGCCTGGACGAGGCCGAAACCGCGACCGACGTCTCCTTTTGCGCCCATGCGATTGCCGCCGGCGACGAACCGATGGTGGTGGTGGATGCAACGACGGATCCCCGTTTCAAGACCAACCCGCTGGTCACCGGAAAGCACCATGTCCGCTTCTATGCCGGCGCGCCGATGATCGTGGCAGGTGCCCGCATCGGCACGCTGTGCGTGCTCGACCGCTCGCCGCATGGTTTTCCATCCCACGCTGAGCTCGACCAGTTGAAGTCGCTCGCCGGCCTCGCTGCCAGCCTGTTCACCCTCAAGGACGCAACCCGCAGCGGCGCGATCGCCGAGGCTGCACTGGTTCGCGAGGAAAAACGGCGCGCCATCGCACTCGATGCGGCGTCGCTCGCTAGTTGGGCATGGGATATCCGCACCGATATCATCGAATGCGACACATTGATGTCGGAGCTGTTCAACCTGCCGCGATCCAACCGGCTGCGCGCACGCGACATCCTCACCGCCATCGATCCGCGTGACGTCTACCAGACCGAAACCCGCTTTCGCGACGCCCTGACCGGCAGCGACGACTATTTCGGCGAATACCGGGTGAAGGGCTTTCATCCGCCGCGCTGGCTCGCCACGCGCGGCCGTGTCATCGAGCGTGACGGCGACGGCAAGCCGACCTTGATCTTCGGCGTCAACTACGACATCTCCGAGCGTAAGCTCGGCGACGAACGCCAACGGCTGCTGCTGCGTGAGCTCAACCATCGCGTCAAGAACACTTTGGCGACCGTCCAGGCGCTGGCAACGCAGACCGTGCGCCATGCCCGCCAGCCAAGCGAGTTCCTCGAGGCGTTCGGCGCCAGGCTTCAGGCCTTGGGCATCGCCCACAATCTGTTGTCGGACCGCGAGTGGCGCGGCATCGGCATCAGTGAACTCGTCCAGATCGAGGTCAAACCTTTCGAAACGGCCGAGCAGCCGCGCATGACGATCTCCGGCGACGACCTGCTGCTGTCGCCCGACCAGGCCGTCGGGCTTGGCCTGATCCTGCATGAACTGGCCAGCAACGCGCTGAAATATGGCTCGCTGTCGGTGCCGTCAGGCAGGGTCGATCTCGGCTGGAGGATGCAAGGCAGGAGGGATGCCCGGCGTCTTGTGCTGACCTGGCGCGAAAGCGGCGGCCCGCAAGTCGCTCCGCCGGATCGGCACGGCTTCGGCTCGATCCTCATTCGCCGCAGCCTAGCCAAGGTCATTTCCAGCGAAGTGACCCATGAATTCCGGCCGGAAGGCGTGTTTGCCGAAATATCGATGCCGCTGGAAGAGTTGTCAAAGTGAC
Source organism: Mesorhizobium sp. LMG17149 (assembly GCF_024518695.1). Lineage (NCBI taxonomy): Bacteria > Pseudomonadati > Pseudomonadota > Alphaproteobacteria > Hyphomicrobiales > Phyllobacteriaceae > Mesorhizobium > Mesorhizobium sp. LMG17149. The sequence goes on along the minus strand of NZ_JANIFL010000008.1, from coordinate 281,555 downwards.
CTCTCCCAACAGCTCTATCTCCGTTCGCTCTCATCCGGATCGTCGGATTTCACATTCTCGCGGTAGATGGCGTAGGCCGCGAGCGCCACGGCCGGCCCCAGAATGACGCCGAGACCGCCTTTTCCCTTGAGCAGACTCGGCAGCACGGCGAGTGCGGCGGTGATGCCGATCGCCTTCATGTCGGTATTGCGGCGCTGCGCCCGGCGCCGGGCGCGTGAGCCTGCGGAGATCCGGTAGATCAGCAGGATAAGTCCGGCAAGCACCAGGAAACCGACGCCAAACTCCAGCGCCGCGGCAAGCGGCCCATAGCGCATCGCCGTCCAGATATAGGCGGCCCCGACAAGAAAAACGAGACCGCAAAGTGCGGCGGCCATGGCGATCACATAGACGATTGCCGCCGTGCGCGCCCGGTGTATGGCGGCCACGGTTTCCCCCGAGGCGAGGCCCGAGATCAGGGTTGCCAACATTCCCATCTGGAGCGCGACTAGCGACGCGCGATGAGCGCGAAAAGGAAGCCTACGCCGGCGGCGATCGCCAGTGACGTCACCGGCTTTTCACGCACGCTTGCCATCATCTGCGCTTCGATGTCCTTGGCATTGCTGCGCAGGCTGTCAAAGGCTGCTTCGCCCTGCGCACGCAACTGCTCGACCCCTTCCGTGGCTGCGCGGCGCGCGGTGCCATAGCCATGCTCGCCGGTCTTGGCCAGTTGTTTGGTGAGCTTGTCGATGTCGGCCTTCAACTGCCTGATGTCGGCTTCCAGGTCCGCATTTGCACGGGCGTCGTTTGTGGTCTTTCCTGCGGCAGTGGCCATGGCTTAACTCCTTGTGATTGCTTGGTTTCAAACGCGCTGCGCGTCTCAAGGTTCCGGTATTGGGGACAAAGTAGCCGAAAACGCATCGGCGCGCACCCGGTCCGCCGGCTCCGGCAAAACACGCTTCCTCAGATTAATGGCCGGCGCGCTTCACCCAGCCCTTCCCAGCCGGCGAGCCGCTTGAGCCCTTCATTGTCGGAAACCACGCAGCCGCCGTCGCGCCAGACGATCAGCTTGCGATCCATCAGCTTGCGGATCGTCTTGTTGGTGTGAACCAGCGACAGGCCAAGCGTATCGGCGATGTGCTGTTGCGTGATCGGTATCTGGACGGATTGGTTGCCATTCAGTCCGACGACCTTGGCGCGGCTGCCGATGAAGGCGATGAGATAGGCAGCGCGCTCGATCGCACTGCGGCGCCCGAGGCTGAGCAGATTCTCGTCCAGCATCCGCTCTTCACGCGATGCGATCCAGGTGATGTCATAGGCCAGCCCGGGATGATTGCGGTACAGCTCATGCAGATATTCGCGCTCGAAAACACACAGCAGCATCGGCGACAGTGCCTCCACGGAATGCTGCATCTCGCCCATCACACTGCCTTGCAGGCCAATCAGATCACCGGGCATGAGATAGTTGAGGATCTGGCGGCGGCCGTCTCGCAGCAGCTTGTAGCGGAACGCCCAGCCGGAGAGCACCGTGTAGAGATGGGCGCTATGGCTTCCCTCCACCAGCACCGTGCCACCCTTTTCGACTGCGAGTTCGCCCTTCTTGAATTTGCTGATGAAGGCCAGTTCCTGTTTTTCGAAATCGCGAAAAATCGGCAACGGCCGCAATGGGCAGTTCTCGCAAGGATATTGGCGGCTGGAGAAAGCGCTATTGTTCTGAACCGACATTTCGACCCCCCTTCGAAAGCCGCTCTTGGAGAGCGCGTTTCAACGCGTTGCAAGGATTGAGGTTCCGCCCGCTTGCCACATGTCTTTTTTAAATGACAGCAAGCGAATTAGCGATCATGACTCCGGCGTTTCAAGGAGTCTTTGCCTGTGCCCACATTGCTCGACGGATTGCGGATTCTGGTCCTGGAGGACGAATTTCTGATCGCCATGGACGTCGAGCAGCTTTGCCGCGACCATGGCGCCGATGAGGTGGTGATCGCCCGTGACCTGACCGAGGTCGATGGCCGCGAGGTCGCCACGCGATTCGATGCAGCCATTGTCGACTTGATGCTGGGCGGCGCCTCAACTATCGATTTCGCCTCCGGGCTGCGCGCGGCAGGCATACCTTTCGTGTTTGCGTCGGGCTATTCGGATGCCGATGAAATCAAGGCATCGTTTCCGGGCGTCAGGCTGGTTGGCAAACCCTATTCGGGTGAAGACCTCGTGCAAGCGGTCGCCGCGGCCTGCGGACGCGCTTGAGACACGATCGCGGTCAGCTCGCCGGCGAGCTCGTTACCTGGGCCGAAATTGCGTCCGGACCATACTCGTCCTCGCCTGATATTTTCAGGATCTCCTGCAAGCGCGTACGGGCTCGGCTGACGCGGCTCTTGATCGTTCCCACCGCGCAACCGCAGATCTCGGCGGCCTCCTCGTAGGAGAAACCAGATGCGCCGATGAGGATGATGGCTTCGCGTTGGTCCTCCGGCAATTGCTCCAGGGCGCCGCGAAAATCCTTCAGGTCGAGCTGGCCGTGCTGGGCCGGATGAACGGCAAGCCTGGCCGTCATGATACCGTCGCTGTCCTGCACTTCGCGCCCGCGCTTGCGCATCTGCGAATAGAACTCGTTGCGCAGGATGGTGAAAAGCCAGGCCTTGAGATTGGTGCCGGGCTGGAAGCTCTCATGCTTGTCCCAGGCCTTGACGAGCGTTTCCTGGACGAGGTCGTCGGCTTTGTCGGCATTTTGCGTCAGCGACACGGCGAACGCGCGCAGACTTGGGATTGCCCCAAGCAGATCGGTCTTGAAGCCTTGTGAGACCGCGGCCATGCCTCAGTCCTTCTTCTGTGCGGGTTCAGCCCGTTCCAGCTGGCTAAGCAACTGGGAAAAGCGATCCGGCACATCGTCGGAGACCAGCGCGTCGTAATATTGTTTGAGTTTGCGTCCGATTTCGGAGTTCGGCCCAAGAGCATCACCAGAACCGTTCCGGCGCCTGCTCTCGGCGCCAGCCAGAATATCTTTCGTCATATCCTTCATTTTGCCCTTGTATTCCCAGCGCTCAAACCGCTCTTATCATACTCAACACAACGCAAGCGGCGCCCTCGTCTGGTTGCCCATCCCGACCCCAAACGCCCCTCCCCGGTATTTGTTCCGTCGAGGCGGAACTTTTTCTAAAAATCCGCGTTATCGTCAGGGCTTGCAGGTCAGCTTGACCTGCTACGCATTCACGTCATTCTGAGGGAGACGTCTTACCATGAGCTTATCCGCCACCATCGCACCACATCTGCCCTTCCTGCGCCGCTTCTCGCGGGCTGTTTCCGGGTCGCAAGAGAGTGGTGATGCGCTGGTAGCCGCGATGCTCGAGGCCATCATCGCCGATATCGAGATATTTCCCGAAGCATCGAGCGACCGCATCGCGCTGTACAAGGTTTTCGCCAAGCTGTTCACATCGGTCGCCATCCGCGTTCCACAGGAGCAGGCGCAATCGGCGTGGGAACAGCGCACCGCCGCCAATCTGAATGCGATCGCGCCGCGGCCCCGTCAGGCCTTCCTCCTCGTGGCTGTCGAAGGCTTCAGCGAGGACGAAGCGGCTGAGATCCTCGACGTCGGCGACCAGGAGTTTTCAGAGCTGCTTGCCCAGGCGAGCAACGAGATATCCCGCCAGGTGGCAACAGACGTTCTGATCATCGAGGATGAACCGCTGATCGCCATGGATATCGAAGAAATGGTAGAGAGCCTCGGGCACCGCGTCGTTGGAACGGCGCGCACCCATGCCGAGGCCGTGATGATGTTCGGCAAGACACGGCCGAAGATGGTGCTGGCCGACATCCAGCTTGCCGACGGCAGTTCCGGCATCGAGGCCGTGAACGAGATCCTGTCATCGACGTCGGTGCCGGTCATCTTCATCACCGCCTTCCCCGAGCGCCTGTTGACTGGTGAACGACCGGAACCAGCCTTCCTGGTCACCAAGCCGTTCAATCCCGACATGGTCAAGGCGCTGATCAGCCAGGCACTGTTTTTTGACCGCCAGGCGAAAGCAGCCGCATAGTCGCGAATTGAGGAGTGGAGGAATTGAGGAATTGAGGAATTGAAGGCGATAGCCTCGCTCGCCGATTTCTTCAGATCATCAAATCGTCAATTCATCAATTCCTCAATTCTTCAATTCTTCACTTCGGGCCGCCTGATCCACGCATCGGGCGGTGAGGGCGAATTTCCTGCGCGTCCGGCTGCCGAACGAATTGCAAGCTCGGTCTTTTTCGGCAAAGGGTGGGAACAAACCGCAACCACCCACGTTTTTATCGCATCATTCGAAGGAGATGCATCATGCTTTACTGGGCGCTCGTATTTCTCGTCGTTGCGATCATCGCCGGCGCGCTTGGTTTCGGCGGCATCGCCGGTACATCTGCCGGCATAGCGCAGATATTGTTTTTCATCTTCCTCGCTTTCCTGGTCATTTCGCTTCTTGCGGGCCTGTTCAAACGGGCTTCGTAAGGACGGACGGCCGAACACTGGAAGCCGCACCCCTCAAACGGTTTCCAGCCACCGCCGGGCGGTGTCCTTCAAAGGACGCCGTCCGGCGGACCGTTTTTTGGCGGCGGGTTCGGGAAACCTCTTTGGAACCCATTCACCGGTGAGCCGTTCAGCCTGAATTGGGTGGACAGTTTGGCCGATGGGTTCCAGGACCGGAAACAGGAAGGACGACGTGCAAAGCGATGAAGTCATCGCCCTCCATCCTGCCGAAAGCGGCATGCAGCTCGGCCGCGCCCTTCTTCACGCGTTGCACAATGCCGGCATTTCCGTTCTCTACCAGGATCGCGAGATGAAAACCGTATGGGCGCGCAACATGCGTGCGCCCTGGGTTTCGGACACCGCCGACAGCATCGGTATTCTGCCGGAGGCGCAGGCCGACCGCATCGGCGCGGCCAAGCGCGACGTCATTGCATCCGGCAACCCCCAACGTCTCGAGATCAGCGTTCCCGTCGAGGATGGCAGCCGCTGGTTTGAGGTCTGGATCGATGCCGACCACGGCGACGGCGGCACGGTGCAAGGCGTCGTCACCACGATGGTCGAGACGACCGAGCAGAAGCGCCGTGAGCAGACCCTGACGACGCTGTTGCGGGAGGTGAGCCATCGCTCGAAAAACCTGCTGGCGATCATCCAGAGCATAGCCACCCAGACCGGTCGCTACTCCGACAGCATCGGCGATTTCCTGACACGTTTTCGCGGCCGGCTGCAATCGCTGGCTTCCTCCCAGGATCTCGTGACCTCTTCCAACTGGCGGGGCGCCGCACTTCGCGAACTCGTATCGGGCCAGGTGGGCCGCTACGGCGGCGATCCGGTTCGCAGCCTGAGGTTTCAGGGGGCCAACCCCTATCTCAATCCCAACGCTGCCCTGCATATCGGCCTTGCGATGCATGAACTCGCCGTCAATTCGGTGAGCTATGGCGCCCTGTCGCGGCCCGATGGATTCGTCAATGTTACAGCCAACCTGACCGCAGCCGACACGGGAACCTCCCTGTCGTTGACATGGGCCGAGGCAATCGGAGCCAGTGATGTCAGGCGTAGCGAGAAGCGCTTCGGCAGCGTCGCACTCGAACGGGTCGTGCCGGCGTCACTGAACGGAACGGCGACGCTCGAAATCGCGGCTGGCCGTCTCGAGTACCGCCTTGTCGTTCCACACGGCAATTTCGAGACGGATTGAGCGACCCGAGCTTTCTTAACCAGCTGTTCACCATAAAAGCAGATGCTGTTTTTCCCAGATACCGCTGGAACCTGTTGCATCACCGAACATTTCCGCAGCAGGATTTGCAGCATGGTGCGGGAGGGAATGCCTTGACGGTTGCCGATATGAACAGACTGGAGCAGGCCGCCCGGATTTCCATGGGCGAGTTTGAGGACTCCGAGTCATCCGCGCCACCGCTGGCCCCTGTCCCCAACGGAGCCTTGCGCCTTGTTGCGTTGGCCTTGGTGGCGGTGATCGTGGTGGTCGCCCTGTACCAGCTGGTCTATTGAGGCCAGTTCGTTTCGGCCGGCGACAGAATCAATTGTCGCCGTCTTATTTCCCTGCCCGGCCCAGCGCGCCAGGAACTTTGGCTGATGTAGACCGTTACTATGGCGAGAGGACTTTCCCGCCATGGAACATATCGCTGCATTGCTGCTGGTCATCGGTTGCTCGAACACGATGGCCGACTGCCGTGAACTCCAGGTGCCCGTCAGCATTTTCGCGACCGCCGAGCAATGTGTGGCCGAGCGCCCATTCGTCTTGGGCGACGTGCAAGGGCAGGCTGATCACATCGTCGCCAAATGTCTTGCCGTCGATCCGGTGCTTGAAGACGACTATGATCAGATCGTCTGGAACGTGCGCGCCGATGGTACGCTTGACGCTTCTTTGGCAATTTCCAGCCTGGTAATGGCGTCGAACGCGGCAGGCCCAGAAAAAGACTATCTTCACCAACAATAGATTGCAGCAGCAAAGGCCGTCATTTCATGCTAAATGGCAGCTGGAGCTTTACCAAGTGAGGACAAAAAGTGAGGAGTGACTCTATGCGGAAGATGATTATTGCCCTGGTTGCGGTGGTTGCCGTCAGCGGCTGCACCTCGACCGAACAGGACGTGGTTGGCGGCGGCTTGATCGGCGCCGGTGTCGGCGGCTTGGTCGGCGGCGGCAAGGGCGCGCTGATCGGCGCGGCCGTTGGCGCCGGTTCCGGCCTGCTGGTGCGCAATCTGCGCAACGGCTATTGCCAATATCGCGATCATCGCGGCCGGATATACACGGCTCGCTGCAACTAATTCGGCGATAATCGAAACGTCGATCCGGAGGCTGGTCCGCTGGCCTTCGGATTTTTCATGTCCGGACGCTTGATCCTTTTCGGGTGAAGGTCGCGCTCAATTGGCGAGTGGAATTTTGATTTCCACGTTCAGCCCATTGGCCTGGTAGTCGCGCTTGATCGTACCGCGTAATTCGCGCGTCACGTTGAGATCGATCAGCTTGGTGCCGAAGCCGGTTTCGGCGGGAGCTTCGAGTTTCTTCTGCCCGTTTTCGCGCCAGTTGAGGGCCAGCGTCCTGTCGCGCCCACGCCCTTCCAGAGACCAATCCACTTTCAGTGCCCCCACGGAATTGCCGGCTTCGCCGTATTTCAGCGCATTCGTCGCCAGTTCGTGGAAGGTCAGGCCGAGCGCTTGCGTCGTGGTTTCGTCAAGCAGCACTTGCGGCCCTGACAGCAGCCCCTCGGGCAACTCCTTGCCGAACACCTGGCCGAGTTCGATGCGCAAGAGATCGCCAAGATCGGCCTTCTGCCAGCGAGAGCGCGTCAGCATGTCCTGGGACGCTGCCATCGCCTGCAGCCTGGCCGAGAAAGATGCGGAAAACTCGTTGACGTCGGTAGCCCGCGATGCCGTCTGGCGCGCGATCGCCAGCACCCTGGTGATCGAATTCTTGATGCGATGCTTCATCTCCTGCAGCATCAGGTCTTTTTCGATCAGGCTCTTTTCCGTGGTTTCGTGCAACCGCGACGCTGCCTCATAGGCCCGCTCCTGATATCGCGCCACCAGCGCGATGGCGCCCGCCAACAGCAGGCCGAATAGCCCCAGCATCACCGGAATGGCGCGCGACGACGGCTGCGAGAAGGCGCTTGTCGGCCGGAACAGGACAGTCCATGGCCGTCCGGCGACGATGATCTTTCGGGTGACCAGCAGCCTGTCCCCGAAAGTCGAAGCTGGCGGCGTCTCCGACCGGAACAGCAGATTGTCGCCGCTCACGGCACCATCGCCGTCATAGATTTCGGTGTTGACCGGCAGTAGCGGCGACCGGCTGAGCGCGGTCTGGAATAGATCGCGAGCCCGGAAGGCCGCATAGAGAAAACCTGATGTCGAGGATCTCGAAGCATTGATGACGTCGGGAGCGGTTTCGACATTGAGCCGCACGAAAACGAAGAAGCCGGTGAACGTCTGCGAGGCGCCCGTGTCCTGGCCCAGTTGCACCAACCCGCTGGCGTGCTGCTGGTCGTCGGACATCGCCTTTTCGATCGCCACACGCCGCATCGGTTCGCTGAACATGTCGTAGCCGATGGCGGCTTGGTTGGATAGATCCAGCGGTTCGAACAGCACGATAGGGGTACGCCAGGGTTGCGTGGTATCCGGGTAGATTGGATGACTGACGCCATAATCGTGCAGCATATCGCGTTCGACCGTCGCCTCGTCGCCCGTCTTTGCCAGCCTGAGGAAACCGATGCCGCGCAAGCCGGCGAAATTCTTGTCGACATCGAGCGCGTTGAAGAACGCCTTGAACTCATTGCGAGAAATATCGCCATTGCGGGCGTCGAACAGGGCCTGCGTCGAGCGCAGCAGCGACAGATGCAGGTCGATGCGGCTCTCGATCCGGTTGAGCGCGTCGTCGGCAGTCGCCTCGAACTTGATGCGCGCGGCTTCCTGTGTGGCGAAATAGGCGAAACCTGCCATCACCATGCTGATTAGTGCGACGGCGATAAAGGCGATGATCGGGAAAAGCTTCTTCAACGGATCGTGCGGTCCCTGAGCGATATCGGACCTTTATGGGCAAGTCGCCGTGCCAACACAATGCCAAGGCCAAGCCATCCTTACGGCTGGCATATCACGTGTCCGGCAACCGCGAGCTGGCTTGATCTCAGGCCGCGATCTTCAGCGCGCCCGGTCCTGGAATGGCGCCCGGCGGGCATTTGCCAAGAATGATCATCCCCAGCACCTCGTCCTGCGTGACATCGGTGGTGCGGGCGGTGCCAACGACCTGGCCGTTCTTCATGACGCAGACCCGGTCGGCAAGCTCGAACACATCGTGGATGTCGTGGCTGATCAGGAAGATGCCGATGCCATCGGACTTGAGCTGCTTGACCAGTTCGCCGACCTGCGCCGTTTCCTGCGGACCAAGCGCCGCCGTCGGCTCGTCCATGATCAGGATGCGGGCGTTGAACAGGATCGCACGCGCGATCGCCACCGATTGCCGCTGGCCACCCGACAGCTTGATCACCGGCTCCTTGAAGCGCTGGAAGCGGGGATTGAGCCGACCCATCACCTTGCGCGCCTCGGCCTCCATGGCAACGTCGTCGAGCGTGCCCCAGGCGGTCATCAGCTCGCGGCCGAGGAACAGATTGGCGGCGGCGTCGACATTGTCGGCCAACGCCAGCGTCTGGTAGATCGTCTCGATGCCGTATTTCTTGGCGTCGCGTGGATTGGAGATCGATGCCTCCTCGCCGTTGACGAAGATCTGGCCCGAATCGCGCTTGTAGGCGCCGGACAGGATCTTGATCAATGTCGACTTGCCGGCGCCATTGTGGCCGAGCAGCGCCACGACCTCGCCGGGGAAAAGATCGATCGAGGCGTCGTCGACGGCGCGGATGCCGCCAAACGCGATCGAGATGTTCCTCATGTCGATCAGCGCGGTGGCTGCAGGAGCAGTCTTGTCATTCATGGCATGCCCTCCTAGACGCGCTTGCGATAGACGGTGTCGAGCCACACGGCGATGACCAGTACGGCCCCGACGACGATGCTCTGCAGCGGCGAGTCGACGCCGAGCAGCACCATGCCGGACTGCAGCGACTGCATCAGCAGCGCGCCCAGCATGGCGCCGATGATCGTTCCCGATCCGCCGGCAAGCGACGTGCCGCCGATCACGGCGGCTGCAATGACGAGCAGTTCGTCGAGCGTTCCAAGCACGTTGGTGGCCGAATTCTGCCGGGCCGAGGAGATCGCCGCGGCAATCGTGGCCAGCACGCCCATGATCATGAACACCTTCATGGTGATCCATCGCGTGTTGATGCCGGCGAGATTGGCCGCCTCGGGATTGCCGCCGATGGCGAACACATAGCGGCCGAAACGGGTGCGGTTGGTGATGAAGGTCATGACCAGCCCGACGGCGACAGCCATCAGCACCGGTATGGCGATACCGTGGGCGATGAACAGGCCGCCTTCGGGAACGGTGATGTTGTTGGCGGCCGCATATCTGTTCACGATGCCGATCGGCCAGGGGTAGGAGTTGGCGAGCCAGACCGCACCCATGATGGCGCCGCAGGTGACGACTCCAAGCAGCGCCTCGGCCCAGATCGGACGTAGCGGAAACCGGAAACGCTTGCGCTGCACCCGCCCGTTGAAAAGCCCAAACACCACGGCGAGGCAGGCGACGATCCCAACGACCCAGCTCCAGGTCGCGCCGATCGATCCCGCCGGCCCACCGCCCATCAGCTGAAAAGTGGCGTTAAGCGGCGCCACGGTCTGGCCTGAAGTGACCCACCAGGCGGCACCGCGCCAGACCAGCAGGCCGCCCAGCGTCACGATAAAGGCGGGCACTTCGAGATAGGCGATGACGAAGCCTTGAAAAGCGCCGATCAACAGGCCGAGCGCCAGGCCGATGACCAGTGCCAGGACCCAGATCCACGGGTTGCCGAGTTCGAGCCCGACAAAGCGCACCAGGAAATGCACCTGGGCAAATCCCATCACCATGCCGATCAGGCCCTCGGCGGAACCGACCGACAGGTCGATGTTGCGCATGACGATGACCAGCACCATGCCGCAGGCCATGATGGCAACCGCGGATGTCTGCACCGACAGGTTCCACAGATTGCGCGGCGTGAGAAAGGTGCGGCTGTCGAAATCGAGCGGATTGACGCCAAGGCGCAGGCTGGAAATGACATGCAGCCCAATCCAGATGACCAGCAGCGCGCCGATCATGCCGAGCATGCGGGTGTCGATCTCGGTCGCCTTCAGGAACCGGGCGACGGCGCCGAGTTCCGACGCGCGCGCCGTATCGGTCTGCGGGTTTGACGTCGTATCGGTCATGGTTTCCTCCCACCGGCTGGCCGTCTGACACGCATGCCGGAGCCCAGCCTAGAAGCTATCCGCATGATGCGGAAACACAATTCTTTGAGAAAACGCCGCGGCTTTTGGGCCGCGGCGTTCAGATATTGCAAAGTGGTACGGATCAGTTGCAGGCCGCCACGGTGCCGGCGGCGACACCCGCGCAGACTTCGTCCTTCTTGATCCAGCCGGCGTCGATGACGACGTTGAGATTGTCCTTGGTGATGGCAACCGGGGTCAGGAACAGCGACTTGACGGTGTTGCCGCCCGGCGTCGTGAAGTCCTTGGCGCCGGCGATGTCGCTCGTCTTCTTGCCGTCGGCCAGTTGCGAGGCGATCTCGGCGGCATTCTTGCCGAGCTCCCGCGCGTCCTTCCACACCGACACGGTTTGCGTGCCGAGGGCGATGCGGTTCAGCGCGGCGTGGTCGCCGTCCTGACCCGAGACCGGCACGGTGCCGGCCAAGCCTTGAGCCGTCAGCGCCGCGACGACGCCACCGGCAGTGCCGTCATTGGCCGCGACCACCGCGTCGACCTTGTTGTCGTTGGCGGTCAGGAACTGCTCCATGTTCTTCTGGGCGTTGGCGGGCAGCCAGCCATCCGTGTAGGCTTCGCCAACATTCTTGATCTTGCCGCTGTCGATGGCTTCCTTGAGCACTTCCATCGAGCCCGAGAACAGGAAGTCGGCATTGGGATCGGCACCGGAGCCCTTGATGAAGACGTAGTTGCCTTCCGGCTTGACCTTGAACACTTCGCGGGCCTGCATGCGGCCGACTTCCTTGTTGTCGAAGGTCAGATAGAAGACGTCCTTGTTCTCGATCAGCCGGTCATAGCCGACGACCGGAATGCCCTCGTCCAGCGCCTTCTGCACCGCCGGGCCGATGGCCGACGCATCCTGCGCCAGGATGATCAGTGAATTGGCGCCCTGCGAGATCAGGCTTTCGACATCGGTAAGCTGCTTGCCGGGATTGGACTGCGCATCGGCGGAGATGTACTTGTCGCCGGCGGCCTCGATCGCCGTCTTCATGGCGGCCTCGTCGGTCTTCCAGCGTTCTTCCTGGAAGTTGGACCACGAAACGCCGACAACCTTGTCCTTCGCCTGCGCGACAGACGCGAGCGTCAGCGACATGGCGGCACCCGCCAGGATGGCGGCCGTGAATCTTTTCATATTATCCTCCCTGCGCCGCGTATGGCGCGACCAAACTGACCCGAGGGCCGGCACAAAGGCTCTATTTTTTCGAGCCTCGAAAAAATACTGGGCCAACGCCCGAACGCTGTCAACATCGATTCTGATGGATTTTGATGTCATTTCGAGGTTTTTTCGAGTCTCGGAATAAATAAATGACACGGCCTGCAGCTTCTGCCAGTATTTACCGGCGTCACCGACAGCGTTCCAGGGGCAGGAGGAACCGCGGCGACCGGGAGGATATGAAAGAACATGTCGGTCGGAATCCGCCACGACGATCTGCGCCGCCGCAACCGCGCCATGGTGATCGCGGCAGTGCGCCGCGCCGGACAGCCGTCGCGAACCGAGATCGCCGCGACCACAAGCCTCAGCCATTCGACCATCTCGGCGATTTCATCCGACCTGATCGTCGAAGGCATCCTGACCGAAAGCAAGCCGAGCGAGGCCGGCTCGCTCAAACGCGGCCGGCCGCAGGTCGGCCTCAGTCTCAATCCGGAAGCGGCCGCGGTAATGACCGTGGTGCTGTCGCTGAACTTCCTCTCCGTCGCCGTCATCGACTATGCCGGCCAGGTAATATCCGAGGAACAGCGCCGGCTGGACACGCTGACGATGTCGCGCGAGTCGCTGATCGGGGAATGCACGGCCATCGTGCGGCGCCGCCTGGCAGATCCCGACCTGGACGTGCGCAGCATCGCCCGCATCGCGCTGGCCATCCAGGGCATCACCGACACCCGTGCCCGCGCCATGCTGTGGTCGCCGATCACGCCGCACACCGACATCGCCTTCGCTGACATATTCGAAGACGAGTTCGGCATCCCCGCCATAATGGAGAACGACTGCAACATGATGGCGGTGGCGCTGCGCTGGCGCGACCCCGATCGTTACCGCGACGATTTCATCGCTATCCTTTTGTCGCACGGCATCGGCATGGGACTGGTGCTGAAGGGCGAATTGTTCACCGGCACCCATTCTTCGGGCGGCGAATTCGGCCACATGATCCATCGGCCGAACGGCGCGCTATGTCGCTGCGGACGGCGCGGCTGCGTCGAAGCCTATGCGGGCAATTACGCCATATGGCGCAACGCCAGGCAGATGGGCGAGGATGCAGAACCCGTTGCCGATGTCAGCGACGCCGACATGCGCGCCCTGGCTGCCGCGGCCCGCGAAGGTGACGGACCCGAACGGGAAGCCTATCGCAAGGCCGGCGAAGCGCTCGGCTACGGCCTCGGCAGCCTGTTCGCGCTGATCGATCCGGCGCCGGTCGCCATGGTCGGTGTCAGCGCCGCCGCCTTCGACCTGATCGAGCCGGCATTGCGGCAAGCGATTGCCCAGACCGCCGGCGGCCAGCATTCCAAATCGATTTCCTTCGACACCGAGCCGAACGAACTGCCGCTGATCCGCGAAGGCTGCGCCATGCGGGCGCTGATCTTCGTCGATCAGGAGATTTTTGCGCCGGGCGTGCAGGCGAGATCCGGTTTCGGCGGCAAGAACGTGGCGTGAGTTCAAACGAGGGAGTTCAGTCCTCTCGGATGGCGTATCCGGCCCCACGGATCGTGCGGATGACATCAGGCATACGGCCATTGTTGACCGCCTTGCGCAGCCGGCCGACATGCACGTCGACCGTGCGCTCATCGATGTAGATCGTCTCGCCCCAGACATTGTCGAGCAGCTGGCTGCGCGAGAACACGCGGCCTGGATGGCGCATCATGAATTCGAGCAGGCGGAATTCCGTCGGCCCAAGCCGGATCTCGCTCTTCTTGCGATAGACACGGTGCGACTCGCGATCGAGCACGATATCGCCGACCTTGAGCACGCTGGACAGCACTTCCGGCTTGGCCCGGCGCAGCAGCGCCTTGACCCTGGCCATGAACTCCGGCGTCGAGAAGGGCTTGACCAGATAGTCGTCGGCGCCGGTCGACAGGCCGCGCACGCGGTCGCTTTCCTCGCCTCGCGCGGTCAGCATGATGATCGGCAGCCGCTCGGTCTCGGGACGCATTCGCAGGCGCCGGCAGAGTTCGATGCCCGAAACCGCAGGCACCATCCAGTCGAGCACCAGAAGATCGGGAACGTTCTCCTGCAGCCGGATTTCGGCCTCATCGCCGCGCGTCACGACCTCGACCTGGTAACCTTCGGATTCAAGATTGTAGCGGAGCAGCACGCCTAGCGGCTCCTCATCCTCCACCACCATGATGCGTGGTGCGATCATCGGCTGGTCACCCCTGTTATGCCGCTGGCGCGGACATTGCCGTCTCGTCCTGCTTCGGACGATTGGCTGGCAGCTGCGTGCCGGTCAAAACATAGTAGGCATTTTCGGCGATGTTGGTCACGTGGTCGCCGATCCGCTCGAGGTTCTTGGCGCAAAACAACAGGTGCGTGCACGCCGTGATGTTGCGGGGATCTTCCATCATGTAGGTCAGCAGCTCGCGGAACACCGAGGTGTATTTGACGTCGATGCGTTCATCATTGTTTCTGAGCGTGGCAAGCGCTGCCGCGTCAGCGGCGGCATACTCGTCGACGACCCCCTGCACCTGGATCAGCACCAGCTGCGCCATCGCGTCGATCGAATGCGAAAGATCGTGCGGCGTGACGCTCAGCCCGACAGTGCCGACGCGCTTGGCGATGTTCTTGGCAAGGTCGCCGATGCGCTCGAGGTCGCCGGCCATGCGGATCGAACCGACCACCGCACGCAGATCGTTGGCCATTGGCTGGCGCTTGGCGATCAGCGTGATGGCGCGATCGTCCAGCTCGCGCTGGCGGGCATCCATGATGGCATCGTCGGAAACCACGCGCTGCGCCAGCGCATTGTCCGAATTGAGCAAAGCCTTGGTCGAGCCACTGACCATCGAGCGGGCGAGATCGCCCATGTCGCGGATCAGCTGGCTGATCTGCTCCAGATCCTCATCGAAAGATGCAACGGTATGTTCACCCATGATCTTCGTCCCTCATATGCCTGAGCTCAGCCGAACCGGCCGGTGATGTAGTCCTGGGTGCGTTTGTCGTCGGGGGTGGTGAACATCTTGTCGGTGGCGCCCTCCTCGACCAGATAGCCTAGATGGAACATCGCGGTGCGCTGCGACACGCGCGCGGCCTGCTGCATCGAATGGGTGACGATGACGATCGTATAGTTCTGGCGCAGTTCGTCGATCAGTTCCTCGACGCGAGCAGTGGCGATCGGGTCGAGCGCCGAACACGGTTCGTCCATCAGGATCACCTCGGGTGACACGGCGATGGCGCGTGCAATGCACAGACGCTGCTGCTGGCCACCGGAAAGACCCGTGCCAGGTTCCTGCAAACGGTCCTTCACCTCGTTCCAGATCGCCGCCTTCTTCAAGCTCGACTCGACGATCTGATCCATGTCGGCCTTGCGCTTGGCCAATCCGTGGATGCGCGGGCCATAGGCGACGTTCTCGTAGATCGACTTGGGGAACGGATTGGGTTTCTGAAACACCATGCCGACGCGCGCCCTGAGTTCGACGACATCGATGTTCTTGTCGTAGATGTCTTCTTCGTCGAGCGTTATCTTGCCGGTTACCCGCGCGGAATCGATGGTGTCGTTCATGCGGTTGAGGCAACGCAGGAAGGTCGACTTGCCGCAGCCGGAGGGGCCGATCAGCGCCGTCACCTGATTCAGGCGGACGTCGAGATTGACATCGAACAGCGCCTGCTTCTCGCCATAGAACACGCCGACCTTGTCGCCGCGCATTTTGATCACTTCGTTCGACTTGGCGTTCATCTTATCGCCCACTGCATTTTCAAGGGACTGTTCGGTCATGATGTTCATACCAAAATGCCTTTTTTCTACCAGCGCCGCTCGAACCGACGCCGAAGCACGATCGCGGTGATGTTCATGGCCATGAGGAAGACGAGCAGGATGATGATCGCGCCCGACATGCGCTCGACGAAGGCGCGCTCGGCCTCGTTCGCCCACATATAGATCTGCACCGGCAGCGCGGTGGCCGGATCGAAAGGCGTCGTCGGTGGATCGGCGACGAAGGCGACCATGCCGATTAGCAGCAGGGGCGCGGTTTCACCGAGCGCACGCGCTAGACCGATGATGGTGCCGGTGAGGATGCCGGGTGCGGCAAGCGGCAGGATGTGCTGGAACACCATCTGCATCTTGGAGGCGCCAAGACCGAGAGCCGCCGAGCGGATCGACGGCGGCACCGCGGCAAGTGCAGCGCGCGTCGCGATGATGATCGTCGGCAGCGTCATCAGTGTCAGCACCAGGCCGCCGACGAAAGCGGCGGAGCGCGGCATGCCCAGGAAATTGATGAACACCGCGAGGCCGAGCAAGCCGAAGACGATTGACGGCACCGCTGCCAGATTGTTGATGTTGACCTCGATAAGGTCGGTGAAACGGTTCTTCTTGGCGAACTCCTCCAGATAGATGGAGGCGGCGACGCCGATCGGCAGCGCCAGGAGCAACACGATCACCATCATATAAAACGAGCCGATGATCGCCACGCCCATGCCCGAGGTTTCCGGGCGGCTGGAGGCGCCGTAGGTGAACAGGCCGCTGTTGAAGTGCTCGGCCATCGCGCCCTCGGCCTTGAGCTTGTTCATCCAGGTGATCTGCTGGTCCGAGACCTTGCGTCGCGCTTCCTCGACACTGAGGTCGATCTGGCCCTTGAAAGCCGAGTCGAGATTGGCGGCGGCGAGGATGTTGACGTTGCGTGTCGTGCCGATCACGGACGGATCGGCGGCAACGATGTCGCGCAACTGGACGCGGGCGCCTTCCGACAGGAAGCCCTTGAGCTTCTGGATCATCGGCTTGTCATCAGGAGAGATGCCGAGCTTGGCCACAAGCGCGTTTTCGGCAAGCTTGGGATAATTTGCCTTGATCAGAACGCTCGGATCGGTTGCACGCTTGCCGGAAGGATCGATCACCTTCTCGTCGAACGAGATCGGCAGTGATACCGTCGTCTGCCAGAAGGCGGTGTAGCCTTTCGAGACGATGGTGATCAGCATGATTGCCAGGAACGCCAGGCCTACGGAAATCGCCACGACGCCATAGAAGCGGAAACGGCGTTCGGCGGCGTAACGGGCCTTCAGGCCGATGTCGCGGCGCGGATGGGCCGCCGCCCTGACCATCGTATCCATGGAAATGTCGGTCATTCGTACTGCTCCCGATATTTGCGCACGATGTAGAGCGCGACGATGTTCATCACCAACGTCAGCGCGAACAGCGTCAGGCCGAGCGCGAAGGCGACCAGCGTCTGCGGCGAATTGAACTCGAGGTCGCCGGTGAGCTGGTTGACGATCTTGACGGTGATGGTCGTCATTGCCTCGAACGGGTTGATGGTAAGGTTGGCGGCGACGCCCGCCGCCAGCACGACAATCATCGTTTCGCCGATGGCGCGCGAGGCGGTCAGCAGGATGGCGCCGACGATGCCGGGTAGTGCAGCCGGCAGGATCACCCGCTTGATCGTCTCGGAGCGGGTCGCGCCGAGGCCAAGCGACCCGTCGCGCATGGCGCGCGGCACCGCGGTTATGATGTCGTCCGAGAGAGAGGACACGACCGGGATCAGCATGACGCCCATGACCAGGCCGGCGGTGAAGATGCTCTGGCCCTGGATGAAGGGCGAACCGCCGGTCAGCGCCGCGGACAGGTCGCGCAGGAACGGCCCAAGCGTGACGACGGCGAAGATGCCGTAGACGATGGTTGGTATGCCGGCCAGAAGTTCAAGCGCCGGCTTGACCACCGAGCGCACCTTGGGCGTTGCGTATTCGGCCATGTAGACAGCCGACATCAGCCCGACCGGCACCGCAACCAGCAGCGCGACGGCGGCGATGTAGAGCGTGCCCGCAAGAAGCGGGATCAGGCCGAACTGACCCTGGCTGCCGCCCGAACCGGCAGCGGCAAAACGCGGATCCCAGACGGTGCCGAAGAAGAAACTCATCGGCGAGACGCTTTCGAAAAAGGTGATCGTCTGGAACAGCATCGAAAGCACGATGCCGATGGTGGTCAGGATGGCGATGGTGGAGGCGGCAAGCAGCCCCCACAGCATCAGCCTCTCGACATTGTTGCGGGCCCTGGCGCGCGGCTCGATCTGCCTGAGCGCATAGAAGGCGCCGGCGATCGAGGAAACGAGAATGACAATGGCGCCGAACAGGCCGAGCCGGTCCTGGACCTTGTTCGCCTCGACGGCGATCGGGATCATGTAATCCTGCGTGTCGCTCGCCAGTGCCACACCCTTGGCGGCGAGCAGCGGCTGCAGCTCGGCAAAGCTGGCAGGCATTGCGGCCAGTGTGCCTGCATCGAGTTTGCGCAGGCCCCTGGCGAGGCTCTTTACGAGGCTGACATCCAGTGCCTCACTGGCAACCTTGCTGTCGACGGTGCGCTCGGGCAAGGCAGTGTGAATGTGTCGGTCAAGATAGACGGAAGACCCGACGGTCCAGACGGCAAGCAGCAAAAGAGCAGGCAGAACGGCGAGCAGGAAGGCCCACCAGCCATGATAGTGGGCGCGCGAATGCGGCTTGACCTTGCCATTGTCCTGGGCCGCGGCACGTTGCCGACCGATGAAAAAGGCAACCAGGCCGACGGCAACGACGATGGCCAGTACGAGCAAGGACGACATGGACCCACCCCAAGAGAAATTCTTACGCAGCCGCCATTGCGGCCTGCGATGAAACCGGGGCGCGGGATTTGGCCCGCACCCCGGTTCGGCAGCTGATTACATCGACTTTCCGGCGGCGAAAGCGTCACGCTGGGCCTGACGCTCGGCATCCGGAGCAGCAACGAGGCCGTATTCGGCGAGCGGGCTTTCCGGGCCAACCATCTGGTCGTCAAGGAAGAACTCGACATATTCCTTGAGGCCGGGAACGACGCCCAGATGCGCCTTCTTGACGTAGAAGAACAGCGGGCGCGAGACGGGATACTTGCCGCTGGCGATCGTCTCGGTCGAAGGCACGACGTCTTCCACGGTGGCGACCTTCAGCTTGTCGGCATTGTTCTCATAGAAGGCGAGGCCAAACACGCCGACGCCGGTCTTGTTGGAGTCGATGCGGGCGAGCGTCTCGGTATAGTCGCCATCAATGTCGACGGCCTTGCCGTCCTTGCGGATGGCGATGCAGGTTTTGCCGATTTCCTTGTCGTCGGCAATGCCGGCGGCCTTGAGAGCAGCCTTGTCACAGCCGGCATCGAGAAGCTTGGTCTCGAACACTTCGCGCGTGCCATGCTTTTCGCCCGGAATGTAGGCGGCGATGTCCCAGTCGGGCAGCTTCGGATTGACCTGGCTCCACTTGGTGTTCGGATTGTCGACGAGCTTGCCGTCGACGACCAGCTTGGCCGCGAGCGCCTTGTAGATGTCGGCGGGAACCAGCGCCCAATCCGGGCCCTTGATGTCGGTGGCGAAGACGATGCCGTCATAGCCGATCCGGACTTCCTGGACTTCCTTCACGCCGGCGTCGGCGCAGGACTTGAGTTCGTCCGCCTTGATCGGACGCGACGAGTTGGCGATGTCGATCGTATCTTCGCCGACGCCCTTGCAGAATTCCTTGATGCCCGCGCCGCTGCCGCCGGATTCGACGACCGGGGTCTTGAAGTTGGTGAATGTTTCGCCGAACTGCTCGGCGACGATCTTGGCATAAGGTAACACTGTCGATGATCCGGCGACCTGGATCTGGTCGCGCGCGGCGGCGAAGCCGGACGTCGCGGCGAGCGCAAGCGCAGCGGCCGACGCCGTATAGAGGAATTTCTTCATGTGGCCTGCTCCTGTTCGGAAGATGGTCTCTCGGCGCTCGTCAGTCGGCGCCCGCTGAGGCCAATAGCCTTCGATTATAACAGTCGCATGACAGTTTGATGTCACCCCGGTAACGCGTCATCGGGATGAGCAGAATGCCGCCTGGCCGGCACTCCCGACGCAGCCCCGCTTTGTCACCGGAATCAGGGACTTGCTCGATTCGGTCGAGGCTGGCCGGCGATTTGGGGATCAGCCGGCCTTTATGAAGAAAAGCCGGACGGGAGCGCGTTGCTCTCAGCCAGACGGTGTCGTGGCCGGGCCATCGCCGAAAACAGGTCCGTTGGGGTAGGTTGACGCTGTCTCATGCCGGCGGTCGCTGCTCCCGCCCGTAACTGGGAAGAGCGGAATTCGAATGTCGCCATTGTCTCGGCTGGATGCCGCCTTTCATATGGTGCGATCGCACCATAGTCTTGGCCGCTGACAGGGGCGCGAATCTTCGCCGTATTCCCGGTACTCGGGCAGAGCCGGCCTTACCCGGCGTTGCGCTGCGCCTGCCGGCTGGCGCCGACCCAGCGCTCGACCTTCTCGAGCAACGCCCGGGGACTGATCGGCTTGGGCAGATAGTCGTCCATGCCTGCCTCCAGGCAGCGCTCGCGGTCGCCCTTCAGCGCATGCGCGGTGACGCCGATGATCGGCACATGCGTGCCGGTTTCTTCCTCCAGCCGGCGAATGGCGGCGGTTGCTTCGAGACCGTTCATCTCCGGCATGGAGACATCCATCAGGATCATGCACGGGTTCAGCCGGCCGAAGGCGTCGAGCGCCTTGCGGCCATTGCCGACGATCTCGAAACCATAACCGGTCTCGCCGAGGATCTGGGTGAACACCATCTGGTTCACCTCATTGTCCTCGGCCACCAGGATATCCAGTCTGTCGCCGCCAGCCGCCACCGGTGGCCGGGGGCGAATCGAAGGCGGCTGCAGCAGCGCCCGCTGTTCGGACGGTGCCGAGGGCTGCGGCCGCATCACATAACCCGCAGCGACGTCGGCTGCGAGCGGCTGTGCGTCGCTGCCGCTCGTGTTGTGGCGATGCCGCTGGATGGTGGCGACCAGCGTTTCCAGCAGCACCGAGGAGCGCGCCGGCTTGATCAGCTGGGCATCGATGCCAAGATCGCGATAGCTGGTGTTGGCGAGCGACTGGTCGACCGAGGTCAGCATGATGATCGGCGTGCCGGCAAGGCCGGCGGTGCTGCGCACGATCCGCGCCATTTCGGCGCCGCTCATTCCAGGCATCTGGTAGTCGAGCACGACGCAATCGACCGGGACACCATAGGCAGCGGCGGCGATCAGTACCTTGAGGCCTTCGGCGCCGCTTTCGGCCGCGCAGGAATCGAACGTCCACGATGTCATCTGTTCGGTCAGGATGGCCCGATTGACGGCATTGTCGTCGACAATCAGCACACGCGCACCGGTCACGTCGATCGGCATGATGCGCTGTCCGTTCTGCTGTCCGGCCCTCGGCAGCGTCACCGAGAACCAGAAAGTCGAGCCCTTGCCTTCCGCACTTTCGACCCCGATGTCGCCGCCCATCAGCTCGACGAGCCGCGAGGTGATGGCAAGACCGAGGCCGGTTCCCTCATGCCGCCTCGTCGAAGAGGTGTCGACCTGGCTGAATTTCTCGAACACCAGTTTCAGTTTTTCCTCGGGGATACCGATACCGGTATCGGTGACCGAGATCGTCAGCTTCGTTCCGGTTGGAACCCTCTCGCCGGTGACGTCGACCAGCACATGGCCTTCATCGGTGAATTTCACCGCGTTGCCGAGCAGGTTGGTGACGATCTGTCTGATACGGCCGACATCGCCGACGAACAGGCTCTCGAGCCGAGGTTCGACACGCACGATCAGCTCGAGGTCTTTTTCCTTGGCTCGTGTCGACACCAGTGTCGCCACATCCTCGATCGCCTCGGCCAGATTGAAGGGCGCCGGATCGAGCACCAGCTGACCGGCATCGATCTTGGAGAAGTCCAGTATGTCGTTGATGATGGTGAGCAGCGCATTGCCCGATTTCACGATGATGTCGGTAAACGTCTTCTGTTTCGGGTCGAGGTCCGATTTGGCCAGCAGCTCGGCCATGCCGAGCACGCCGTTCATCGGCGTGCGGATCTCATGGCTCATATTGGCGAGGAATTCCGACTTGGCGCGGTCTGCGAGCACGGCGCGCTGACGCGCTTCGCGCAGTTCGGCCTCTCGCATCTTCAGCTCGGTGATGTCGGTGGTCGAGCCGATCAAATAGAGCGAGCCGTCGGAGGCGATCATCGCGCCCTTGCGGGCGAATTGATGCCTGACGCTGCCGTCGGCCAACGTCACCGTCTCTTCGACCTCCTGGGTTTCGCCGGTGCGCAGCACGGCGAGGTCGCCATTGACGAAAGCCTCGCCATCCGGCCCGAAAATCTCGATGTCGGTCTTGCCGATAGCCTCTTCCTTGCGGAAGCCCGTGAGATCGCACCAGCCCTTGTTGACATAGAACTGCCGGAGATCGGAGCGCTTGGCGTAGATCGATACCGGCACGTTGTCGATCAGGCTGCGGAACACCTCGTTCTCGCGCATGCTCTCTTCCAGCGCACGCTCGCGCGCCTTGACGTCGGTGATGTCGGTGCTCGAACCGACCAGATGCACCGACCCGTCCAGCGTCACCAGGCGGCTCTTGCGCGTCATCAACTGCCGAACCGTGCCGTCGCGATGGGTGACGGGTTCCTCGACCTCCCTGACGGCGCCCGTCACGGCGACTTGCGTGTCGTCATGGCTGTAGCCATCGGCGTCCTGCGCACCGAACAACTGCCGGTCGGTGCGGCCGATGACATCCTCCTTGGCCAAGCCGGTGATCGCGCACCAGGCCTTGTTGACGAATTCTATGCTCAGGTCCTGCGCCTTGATGAAGGCGGCCACCGGCAACTCGTCCATCACGTGCCGGAACAGGTCGATCTGGCGCATCGAATCGCGCAATGCCGCCTCGCGGCTCTTGATCTCGGAGATGTCAACGCGAACACCGATGAAGGTGCCATCATCGGTCCGCATGTCGTAGACCTGGTACCAGCGGCCGTCGGGGTTATGACGCTCGTAGCAGGAATTGGGCAAGCGGTAGCGGGCGAGGATCGCATCCAGCCAGCGGTCATGGTCGCTGTCGTAGAGCTGGTCGACTTGTGGATCGCCGCTGTCGCGGAAATAGCCGTTCGCATGGCCCAGAACGAGTGCCTCGCGGAATGTGCAGCCGGGCTGCCATGCCGGCTTCAAGGCCGGCAGCGTATCCTGGATCTTGCGGTTGGCGAAAACGAACCTGTCGTCGCGATCGTAGATGATCACGGCGGCCGGCAAGGATTCCAGCACGCTGGCGAGATGCTTGCGCGCATCCTGCGCTTCCGTCTCGCGGCGCTTCATTTCGGAAATATCGAACAGGAAGCCGGCAACATAGTTGCGGCCGCTGGCCATGCCGACGCGGCTCTTCCTGACGATACGCGATCGGCTGGCGCCATCGACCTCGAAATTCTCTTCCACTTCGTACGGCCGCCCGGTCGCAAGGACCTCACCTTCGCTCTGCTCGAAAAGCGCGACAGCGTTCGCCGGGAGGAAATCGCCGCCAGGTTTGCCGAGCATGGCTTGCGGCGTCTGGCCAAACAGGGCCGCGAACGCCTCGTTGACGAAGACGAAGCGCAGATGGTCGTCCTTGACGAAGATCGGATCCTTGACGGCGTTGATCACCGCCTCCGCCAGCCGCGCTTTCTCCAGCGCGTCGGCAAGTTCGGCCTCCCGGTTCTTCATGTCGGTGACGTCGACATAGGAGATCAGCCGCTTGCCGCCGGCCAGCGGCGCCATCGACGATATCAGCGTGCGGCCGTCATTGCGCGGGAACTGCCGCGCCGCGGCGATCCCGGCCCTGATTTCCGCCTCGCGCTCGGCGATATGCCGCTGCCATGATGCATCGTCGGCACCAAACGGATCGATGTCGCGGCTGGCGTCCATCAGATCGCGGAAGCTGCAGCCGATCTCGGCGCGCCGGGCGTCGATCTGCCAGAAATCATAGAAAGCACGGTTGATGATCTCGGTGCGCATATCGGCGTCGAGGACGAGGACACCGATCGGCATCTGGTCGACCATGGTGCGGAGACTGGCGAAGGTCTCGGCGATCTTGGCGTTCGCGCTTTTGATCTCCGCATCGCGTTGCTTGATCTCGGTGACCTCATAATAGGTCAACAGCCGCTTGCCGCCTGACAGCGCCGTCACCGAGAACATCATCGTCCTGCCGTTGGCATGGACAAATTCGTGCGGCGCGACGGATCCGGCGCGAATCTCCTCGAGACGAGCGGCAAGGTAGCGCTGCCATTGCCGTTCGTCGATGTCGCCATAGATGCCGCTGCGGCGGTTGAGCTCCATCAACAGGCTGAACGGAGCGCCGACGCCGACAGCGCCGTCCGGAATCCTCGAGAGGTCGCGATAGGCCTTGTTGACGATCAGCGTGTCGAGCCTGGCGTCGAGGAGCACGACGCCCATGTGCATGGCGTCCATCGTCCGCTCGAGGTCGGCCAGATGCTGGTCGGGCTCGCCGTCGGCCGATGGTTCCGGCCCCGGACCTTTGAAGACGCCGGCCAATGCCGTGACGTTGCGGCCGATTCCGCGATAGCCGGCAAATCTTCCTTCGTCGTCGAACTTCGGAAAGCCTGATGTCAAGACCCAGCGACAGTCGGCGCTGCCACCCTTGAGTTCGTAGACGAAGTCGCGAAAAGGCCGGTGCGCCTGCAGATCCTCCAAATGCGCGGCGCCACTGCGATCGCCGTTCAGGACCTGATTGAGGAAGTCGAAGCGGAACCGGCCAAGCACGTTTGCCGGATCGATGCCGGTGGCTGCCTGGTAATTTTGCGAGAGCCAGGAGAAGCGCAGTTCGGCGTCGGTCTCCCAGACCCAGTCGGAACCGGCTTCGACGAGTTGGCGAAGCGCATCGTTCGAATCCATGCAAGAGGCGGACGATGATGCATCATCGCCATGCGCTGTGGATCTGCGAGGCGCGCGCTTGCCGCGCGCGCTGATTGTTTCGTTCGCTTCCGCCATGCCGTCCCCACCCCGAAAACCAAGGCCGAACCCTCCTCCGCGGTTCGTCGGCAAAATGTGCCCGAGAAGCATTAAGGATCCGCTAACCTTAACGGTCAGTTAGCTTCATTCCGCCCGGTTGTCGGCGGGGTCGAACCCGCTATATAAGCAACGGCAGGGGTATTGCTGATGCTTGGACGGATTGTGCCTTTTTTCATGGGGCTGGCGCTGCTTTTCGGCGGCGGTTGCTCGCGCAGTTATGACGGCACGGTCGTCATCCCGAGGCCGCTCGATGTCCGGCGCTTCTGGGACCGGCCGCCACCGAATGTCGACTATGGGCAAGCCGAGGTCGAAAACGGCGCTTTTCCGGTGGCGCCGCAGCCGCCCCGGCGTTTTTCCGAGCGCAAGGTCAGCCATGCCGCACCGAAACGGCACCAGACGAGGTTGCCTGCGTCGGCGTCCCTATCGGCGCCGGCGAAGTCGCTGACCTGCAGGAACATCAGCGAGCCTGGCAAGAGAGCTCGCATGGTCTGCGATTAGATTGGAGCTTGGTCCTAAAAGCGGGATTCGGTCAAACAAACACGATCCGCGGATAGCTCGGCGAACGGGCTTTCACAGGGAAGCAGCGCCTTTTTTCGGCTCCTTCGCTCCGAGCTTGTCGAGTGCAAGACGAACCTGACGCAGATCTTCCTGCCAACCGTCATCGTCGTCCATTGGACCCTCCGAGGCAGCCCGCTGCAACCCACGCGCCTCGGATTCGATCTCGCGCAGTTCGGCGATTTTCTGTTCGGTGGTCAGCGAGTCGTCTTCGACGATCTCCAGCACCCGCATTTCCCTGAACGTAGCCATGGCGTTCCTCCCGGCTGATGTCGATCACAACGCCGTGAGCGCCCCTCTGTTCCAGACGGATCGCGCAGCCGCATAGCAGCAGGCACGCCGCCGCCGGTGATCGCAAATCGGGGAAGACCGGCGATCATTCGGCCGGGAAAAATGCCGGGCCGACCAAGCGCACCGGCCGCTCGCCGGCCTCGATCGAAAGGTGCTGGGCGGCACCTGGGGCTTCGGCATCGATCCCGGGGACGGCCGCAACCGTGCCGAGATCCGGCTTCGCCGTCGGCAACGGAATAATGGCGTTGCGCATGTTGGCGGGCGTCACGGTCCTGGCTCGCAGTTCGGTGACCCGCTGGTAGTAGCGCTTGACGTCGCATGCCTTGAAATTCGCATCATCGCGATATCTGAAGGCTGCCGGCAGCTCGGTATAGGGTTTGCGCGTGTCGAGCGCGGTCATCTGGTCGGTTTCGAGGCTGGCGTCGTTCAACGTGTAGAGGTCGACGCCGGGGTCATCGCAGATGTAACGGCATTGATCGACCGTCTCCTTCAGATCGCCGCTGGCGGCGAATTGCGACTTTGGCGCCGGGAAGAAATATCCGTCCGACAGACGCACGCAAAACAGCATCGCATTGCCGGCGAACGTGGTGCTCGCCGATTGGGTGCTGGGCGCGGCGCGCACAGGCCGTTGCTTTGCCGAAGGCGCACAGCCAAGCGCGACGAGGCGCGCCTGCAGGCCCGCTGTGTCGCGGCCCGAATTCCCAGCGGCAGCAATCCGGCGCTGCACATCCGAGCGGCTCCTGGCGAGATCGGCGCAAGCGTTGAAGAGACCACCAAGCGAACTCTTCGCCGTGCACTGGCGCTGTCTCTCGATAGTCTGGATGGCTGCAAGTTGCCGGCGCAACTGGGCAAGCTCCGGGCTCGCCCCGCCGCTGCGGCCAGCCGAAAGCAACTGGCTTCTGATCGCGCCGCAGCTGTCCGCGTAGGACGAAAGCGTACCGAACAAAACTGCCGCCAGCGAAATAAATGCGATCACCATGGAAGGCCAGAAACGGATCATCGGGACAACTGGTCCTTTTTGCGGAGAACCTGGAATTTAGAGTCCATGACTTCAGAAAGCTTCGGCTACATGAGTAGTTCCTAATAATCTAACGAATTTCGACATGAATGACCTATTGTCTATTGTACTACGTCACCTCATGTAAATTCGATATTACATTTTTATTTCAAGATTGAGACGAACCTCGAAAGAAAGCGCAAGCCTGACCATCGCCGAGGACCTGCAGCGCAACGGACCAAGATCAATGCGCCATTATCGCCAGGGGTTCGAAACCTTTGTCGGGCCTTCCGCGTTGAAGGACCAAAGGGAGAACGCAGATGTCGATCCACTTCACCGTCTCCGACCTGACAAGAAACCTGTTTCACTCGCTGGGGCTGGACCAGCGCGCGCCAAGGCCACTCAATCCCGAGCAAAGCCTGTTGCTGGAATGCTATCTGGCCGGCCAGGTTCCTGAATCAGCCTGGAGCGACTACGTCTTCGAGACGCCCGATCTTGCCCGGCATGCCGAGGCCAGGCGCAGTCACCACTGACCCGACAACGAGGCTTACTTGGGAGAGGCGAATTGCAACGTAAACACGTTGCCAGCGATCCCTTGCGCCAGCTTCGCCGAGAAAGTCAGGGGCAGGCAATCCTGCAGGGCCGCTGTCGCGGCATCGACAAACGTTTTCTTCGATTTGGCATCACCATCCACTTTAATGGCCGTCGGCCTCGGCGGGCCGATCAGCGTGCCGTCCCGCTTGAAGCTGAAGCTCAAGGTGACGCTGGCGGTCCCGGCGTCCGCCGGCGGTGTCCAGCATGCCTGGATCGCTGCCCCGACATCGTCCATAGTGTTGAGTTCGGCTGCACTCGAAGCATGGACAGCGGCCGCCAGCATCACGCCCGCAACCGCAATCCGTCTCGCAACGCTTTTCATCGCCAGCCCTCGTCTCATGCCTGACCGACAATCCATGCCGGACTGCCAAAATGGATGGTAGGGCCAACGCCGGCAATGACAATATCTCTCGACAAAAGTTGACGCCAAAAAAGCGACACTGGACGAGGCCTGCGTGCCAGATCGCACTTGGCGATGGCGTGCGAACAGCAAAAAGGCCGGCATTGCGCCGACCTTTCCTATCGCTACGACGTTCTGCGCCAGTACATCCGTGGTCGCGGGCCGAAAGCGAATTGCCTGCAGTAGACAGGGCTTTGGTTAACGAATCCTTAACCTCAGGCCTTGGCCTGCGACTTCACATGGGCGATGTAGCCGCGCACATCGCCGGCCGGCTCGCTATAAGCCTTGCCGAGCGTCTTCTCGATCGCCGCCACATAGTCCTTCGCCCACTTGGGCAAAGCATAGTCGACGACGGCCAGGAATTCGAGCGTCGCCGCCAGGCGGATATCGGCGATGGACGGGTTCTTGCCGCCGATGAACGGCTTGCCGTCCCTGAAGAAGCTGTGAAACACTTCGAGCGGCTCGGCGATCGCCGCCATCGCCGCCTTCTGGGCCTCCGACTTCCTGTCGGGGTGCGCGTCGCTGTGGCCGACCTCGCCGGCATATTGTGGGAAGCCGAGCGCCGGATAGGTGGCGCGCGCCACATAAGGGTAGAGCGTACCGATCAGGTAGAACATGGCACTGTCGACCATCGCCCGCTTGGCCGGCGCCTTCGGATAGAATTTCTCCAGCCCGTGCTTGTTGGCGAGATACTGCATGATGGCGCAACTTTCCCACAGCACGCCTCTGGGGAGGCCCTTGTCCTCGATCATCGGTGTCAAATGGGCGGGATTTCGCGCCATGAACTCCGGCGAACGGGTGTGGCCCCAGGCATCGGTCTCGGCATGGTCGAAACCGGCCGCGCGCGCAAACACCCGCACGGTCATGTTGTTGACGCTGGGCTTCAGCATGCTGAGCTTCAACGCCGGCTTCTTGGCCGGCTTGGCCTTGGGCGCGGCTTTTGCCGTCGCCTTCACCGCAGGCTTGGCGGCCGCCTTGGCTTTTGGCTTTGCCGCAGCTTTCGCCGCGGATTTCCCGGCAGTCTTCGTCGCTGTCTTGGCCATCTTGTTCCTCCCTCTGGTCTGTTCAGTATGGGTTCTTCGGCGCCCGATCGTCCGACAAGGTGGCGCGGGAACGCTCGACGAGCGCCTGGATCGCATCGGCGAGATGCACTTCGGCGATGTTGTAGTCGCCGCGCGCGACCCGCAGCCTGTGCGCTTCCATCAGCACATCGGCGTGGGTGAAGCCCGCTGGCGGTTCGAAGCGGTAGGACGCCAACTCGATCAGCAGGCCGAGCGGATCCTCGAAATAGATCGAATCCATGAAACCGCGATCCTTGACGCCGCTGTGCTTGATGCCGCGCTCGTCAAGACGGGAGACCGCCTGCAGGAAGGTGACGCGCGACACCGAAAAGGCGATGTGGTGGACACAGCCCGGATCGGTCGGCGTGCGCCGCTTCTCCGGTGTGCGGCTCTCGTCGGTGAAGATGGTGATCAGCCGGCCGTCGCCGGGATCGAAATAGAGATGGCTTTCCCTCGGCTTGTCGAGGTTGGGCTGTTCGAAGACGAACGGCATGCCGAGCACGCCTTCCCAGAAATCGATAGAGGTCTGGCGCCCGGCGCCGACCAGCGTGATGTGATGAACGCCCTGCGACTGCAGCTTCTGCATTGGCATTCCTCCCCCACGGCATCAACTGGCCGTCCGGGCAGCGCGGCGTTCTGCGCGCCGCCGGAGCCGCACCTCAGGATCCGTGACGTGATGCTAATGCAAACAGGGCCGCAGCGCCAGAAGCGACGAACGCGGCGACGCAACGGATAAGCCGGATGATTGAGAGTGCGCCGTCCTTCCGATGCCCGGCATCGGAAGGACGTACACGCTACGCTTTTGGAGGCTGAGGGTCGACGATCCGGCCGACGGCCGACCGAATTGAGGTACCGACTTACGAGCCGCTGCTGTTGACCGTAGTGCCGACGTTCGTGAAGATCCCGTTGAGCGAATTGCCCAGCGCCCCGGCGCCGGTGATGATCGCCAGCGCGATAAGAGCCGCGATCAAGCCATACTCGATCGCGGTCGCGCCCGACTCGTCCCAAGCGAAACGACAGGCTATTTTCTTCATGTCGACCTCCTACAGCTACTAAAGCGACAACTAATATATCGTCGTGAGTTGCGGGGGCGTTAAGGTTCTCGGTTTCGGGTCCGTTAACATTTGCCAGACGAATGAAATGAAGGCCAGTATCGAGGGTCGTCGACTTCAGAAATGAAATCGGCGGCATCCTGCAAATTTGTCGAAAAACTTGGTACGCCCAAGGGGAATCGAACCCCTGTTCCCGCCGTGAGAGGGCGGTGTCCTGACCGCTAGACGATGGGCGCGTTCAAGAACCGGCGATATAGGCTGAGCGCTGGGAAAAAGCAACTGGGCTTAGGCCGCTTTCCCTTGCCGAGGAAAAGCCGGCCGTCAGCCTATCGTTTTGGTTCGATCAGATCCCAGAGATTCCCATGCAGATCGGCGAAAACCGCCACCGTGCCATAGGGCTCGAAGCGCGGTGCTTCGCGGAATTCGACGCCCTTCTCCAGCATCGCCGCATGGTCGCGGGCAAAGTCGTCGGTTTCCAGGAACAGGAAGACACGCCCGCCGGTCTGGTTGCCGATGCTCTGCCTTTGCGCCTCGTCGGACGCTTCGGCCAGAAGCAGCCTGGCGCCCTGCCCGTTGGCCGGCGCCACCGTGATCCAGCGCTTGCCGCCGCCGAGATCGACATCTTCGACGAGCAGGAAGCCCAGCCGCTCGACATACCAGGCAATCGCCTCGTCATAATTGGCAACGACCAGGGCGACCGTGGCGATGCGGCGATGCTCGGCGAACCCGCTCATGCCTGAGGCTTGCTCATTGGCCTGCTGCCGTTCATCGTTGCGGCTCGGTCACGGTCACTTGTTGCGGATCGCAAAGCGGCCGATCAGGCGTCGCTCGGTGATGTCGTAGACGAAGATCGTGCGGCTGCCATCGGCAAGCTCGGCGTCGATCGAGACACGATTGCCGGACAGCGACTGGCTGACCACCGTGGCGCCGACCGGCAGCACGATGTCGCCGTTGACCGGTTCGCCGGCGGGTGTCTGGATATCGCCGGCCAGCGGCGGGTTCGCCGGCGGTGCATTGCGCGCTTTGTAGACAAGGGCGCCGATCACCACCATAAGGGCGAGGAACAGCAGGCCGAGATTGATCCCGACGAAGCGGACGAGTTTCCTGCGCACCTTTTCGACCTCGGGGTCGAGCGGCTTATCCTGGTCTTCTTCGGCGATCGGGCTGGCCATGGCAAAACAGTTCCGGAACGGTTTTTCAATGAGCGCTCATAGCGAAGAGGCCCCTGAATTGATAGAGGCGGAACCGACAGTGCTGGTGGCGGGCGCGGATGCGGCCGGCCTGCGCCTCGACCAGTGGCTGGCCGCAAGCCTTGGCCCGGACATGTCACGCAGCCGCGTGCAGATGCTGATCAGGCAGGGCGCGGTCTCGGTCGACGGCAAGCCCGTCGACGAGACCAAGCGCAAGATGGCGCCGGGCGAGAGCGTGTCGGTTACCATGCCGGAGCCGGAGCCGGCGGAGCCGCAGGGCGAGAACATCGCACTCGATGTACTCTATGAGGACGACGAACTGATCGTCATCAACAAGCCGGCCGGGCTTGTCGTGCACCCCGGAGCGGGCAACTGGACCGGCACACTGGTCAATGCGCTGATCCATCATTGCGGCGACAGCCTTTCAGGAATCGGGGGTGTGCGCCGGCCGGGCATCGTCCACCGCCTCGACAAGGAGACCAGCGGCGTCATGGTCGTCGCCAAGACCGACCGCGCCCACAAGTCACTGTCCGAGGCTTTCGCCGATCACGGCCTGACCGGCGACTTGGAGCGTGCCTATCTGGCGCTGGTCTGGGGCATACCGCAGAGGCCGACCGGAAGGGTCGACGCGCCGCTCGGCCGCGCCGCCGACCGCGTGCGCCGTGCCGTGGTGCCGGAAGGACGCGACGACGCCCGCCATGCGGTCACCCACTTCGCCGTGCAGGAGCGCTTCGGCGAGAGCCAACAGGAGTTCGCCACGGCCAGCCTGGTCGAATGCCGGCTGGAGACCGGCCGCACCCACCAGATCCGTGTCCACATGGCGCATATCGGCCACCCGGTGATCGGCGACCCCGATTACGGCCAAGCCTTCCGCACCAAGGCCAACCGGCTGCCCGAACCGCTGAAAAGCCAGGTCAAGGCATTTCCCCGGCAAGCTTTGCATGCCTGGCTCCTTGCATTTCGGCACCCCACTACCCATTTAACGATGAGGTTCGAGGCGCCGTTACCGAGGGACATTGAGGAACTCGTCGGCGGCTTCCGCAAGCTCTGAACTCGCCATCAAAAAACCTGACTGACATTGTTCACTTCAGCGTGACACACTGTTTCGTGTTGAACAAATGCCTGTCTTTTCTGGTTTTGTTCCTGTATAAGATCTGATGTCGCGGGCGAGCCTTTTGGTGCTCGCGTCAAATGCCCGCCGCGTTTCGGGGGCATCACTCCAATAGAGAGGGGGCGCTATCATGGCCCAGTCACTACCCAGTATCGTTTCCGGCGAAGGCGGCCTCAGCCGCTACCTGGAAGAAATCCGCCGCTTTCCCATGCTGCAGCCGCAGGAAGAGTACATGCTCGCCAAGCGTTATGCCGAGCATGAAGACACCTCCGCTGCGCACAAGCTCGTCACCAGCCACCTCAGGCTCGTTGCCAAGATCGCCATGGGCTATCGCGGCTATGGCCTGCCGATCGGTGAAGTGATCTCGGAAGGCAATGTCGGCCTGATGCAGGCTGTCAAGAAATTCGAACCCGAGCGTGGCTTCCGCCTCGCGACCTATGCCATGTGGTGGATCAAGGCCTCGATCCAGGAGTACATCCTGCGCTCGTGGAGCCTGGTCAAGATGGGCACGACCGCCAACCAGAAGCGCCTGTTCTTCAACCTGCGCAAGGTGAAGGGCAAGATCCAGGCGCTCGACGACGGCGACTTGAAGCCCGACCAGATCACCGAGATCGCCACAAGGCTGAACGTTTCCGAAGCCGAAGTGGTGTCGATGAACCGCCGCCTGTCCGGCGACGCCTCGCTCAACGCCCCGATCCGGGCCAGCGAAGGCGAATCCGGCGAATGGCAGGACTGGCTGGTCGACGACCACGAAAGCCAGGAAGAGATGCTGATCGAGCAGGACGAGCTGGAAAACCGGCGCGGCATGCTGTCGGGCGCTCTTGCCGTGCTCAACGAGCGCGAGCGGCGCATCTTCGAGGCCCGTCGCCTCGCCGAAGAGCCGCTGACGCTGGAAGAGCTGTCGTCCGAGTTCGACATCAGCCGCGAGCGCGTGCGCCAGATCGAGGTGCGCGCCTTCGAGAAGGTGCAGGACGCGGTCAAGGCCGCCGCCAAGCGCCAGACCCAGGCGCTGCGCACGATTGAGGCGCAGCCGGCGGCGTAAGGTTAGCTAAGGCAACAAAAAATCAAGGCGGCGCCAGGAAACCTGGCGCCGCCTTTTTTGTGGCTGATTGGGAGTTGGCGAAAACGGGGGCGACAGCCAATCTCCCCCGCAAGGGTCGAGATTGGCAGCTTCACCAACGGCCCCTCAAAGCCCGTCCAGCGGAAACTTCAGGTATCGCCGGCCATTGGCTTCGGGTTCGGGCAGCCTCCCGCCATTCATGTTGACCTGCAGCGCATGCAGGATCAGCCTCGGCATCGGCAGCGTCCTGTCGCGCGCCTCGCGCAGGGCGACGAACTCGGCCTCGCTGCGGGCGGCGGCAAGATGGGTGTTGGTCGCCTTCTGTAAGGCGACCGTGCTTTCCCACAAAGGTTCGCGGCCGCCGGCCTGATAGTCATGGCCGACGAACACCCGCGTCTCGTCCGGCAACGCCAGTATGTCCTGGATCGAGCGCCAGAGCCGCGCGGCACTGCCGCCGGGAAAGTCCGTCCTCGCCGTGCCGCTGTCGGGCATGAACAGCGTGTCGTGGATGAAGGCGGCATCGCCGATCACATAGGTGATCGAGGCCAGCGTGTGTCCGGGCGAGAACAGCACCTTGACCGGAAGGGTACCCACTTGGAAGGTTTCGCCTTCTCTAAACAGCCTGTCCCACTGCGAACCGTCGGCGGGAAAATCCGGCCAGTTGTAGATCGCTTTCCACAGTTTCTGGACCTCGATGACCCTGTCGCCGATCGCCGTCGGCGCGCCGGTCTTCTCTCTCAAGTAATGCGCCGCCGAGAAATGGTCGGCATGCGGATGGGTATCGAGGATCCATTCGACGCTCAGTCCCTGCTCGCTGACGAAGTCGAGCAGGACATCGGCATTCGTCGTTGCCGTGGCACCGGATTTCTCGTCGAAATTGAGGATCGGATCGATGATGGCGCATCGCTTCGTCGCCTGGTCGGCGACGACATACTGGATGGCGCCGGTCGGCTTGTCATAGAAGCCGCTGACCTGCGGCCTGGCCAAAGCTACGTCCAATTCCGGCTTCCCCAACTCCCGGTCGCCAGGAATGATTTTCTCTGACGACACCCGAGAGGAGCATGGTTGTCCGCTCGGGTGAGCCAGTCAAGTATCCTTTCGCTCGCGGCGACAGGAAAGCCAAAAACTGTTCCGAGCGGTCAGGCCGACGGCTGCTTGGTCTTCCGCAGATACGGCAGGATGGTCTCATAAGCGCCGAAGCGTTTGATTGCATCCTCGTTGGAAACGGCCGCGGTGATGATCACGTCCTCGCCCTGCTTCCAGTTTGCCGGTGTCGCCACCTGATGCTTGGCGGTGAGCTGCATGGAATCGACCGCGCGCAGGATCTCATCGAAATTGCGCCCCGTGGTCATCGGGTAGGTCAGCACCAGTTTGATCTTCTTGTCCGGTCCGATGACGTAGACCGAGCGCACTGTGGCGTTGTCGGCGGGCGTGCGGCCCTCCGACGTCTCGCCGGCACCGCCCGGCAGCATGTCGTAGAGCTTGGCGACCTTGAGGTCCTTGTCGCCGATCAGCGGATAGTTCACCGAATGACCGGTCGCCGTCTTGATGTCGTCCTGCCACTTGCCGTGACTTTCGACCGGATCGACCGAAATGCCGATGATCTTGACGTTGCGCTTCTTGAACTCGCCTTCGAGCCCCGCCATCGTGCCAAGCTCGGTCGTGCAGACCGGCGTGAAATTCTTCGGGTGACTGAACAGGATCGCCCAACCGTCACCAATCCAGTCATGGAATTTAATCGTCCCTTGCGTGGTCTCGGCGGTAAAATCCGGCGCAATGTCGTTGATACGAAGGCTCATTGTACATCTCCCCTGTAAACGGAACCGTCGGCAGCGAGGAACGGCACGCGGCAACCCACGCCGCCATCAAGCTGTCCCGCCCGGCATCGTTGCATCTTAGCGCAAAAATCGTGGCTGCAAGATAATATGAAACTCTTGTCGGCGGCAGGCGAGCATTTTTATGCTGCCGAATGCGCGGCGCGCGATGAGAGCCTGGGGCTGGACAGGAAAGGTTCTGTCTCAGCTCTTGTTGACCGCCAGTGTCACAGTCAAGTCTTCCATGCGCTGTGCCAGCGCGCCGAGCGCGTTGGTGAGCACGCTATCGCTCTTGTCGGCCTTGGTCAGAGCCTCGTCGCGGGTCTTGCGCAAGGTCAGCACTTCGCTTTCCATGCCCTTGACGCGTTTCTGCAACTCCGAGAGTTCATCCATCACCATGATGCCGGCCATAACGGTCAGCCGCTGATCGCCGATCTCGCCGAACGAGTCCTTCAGGTGTGAAACATAGCGGTCGAAGCGTTCGGCAAGGTCGATCAGATGCTCTTCCTGGCCCTCGTCGCAGGCCATGCGATACTGCTTGCCGTCGATTGAAACCGTGACCTGTGCCATCGGGCCAGCTCCTATCTGTCCAACACGGCGCGGATGGTTTCCATAGCAGTCACCAAACGTCGCGAGACTTCCTTGTTGGCATCTTCCAGCCGTTCGGCGCGCGCTTCGGAATTGTCGAGTTCCTGCGCCAGCCGCGAGCGGTCGGCGTTCATCCGCTGCACCTCGGCCTCGGCTTCGGAGTAGTCGCGTTCATGCTCTAGCTTGGCCGCGACGGCGTTTTCCAGCCCCTCGATGGCTTTGCCCAGCCTCGCGATGACTTCCTTAAGTGTGGCTTCCCCGGTCATGGCCTTCGTCCTGTGCCCTGCCCATCACCGAATCGTTCACGTTCAGAACGCGTTATCTCTGAAACATTAGGCACCGGGTGAAGGCAACGTCAACAAAGCTCTCGCGACTGTCCCCCGCTAACGCTAATGTAGGCCCGCCGCCGGCATCACAAGACCGGCAAATGTGCACCCGATTTGTTGACTAAAAGCCCGCGCCTGCTATGTGTCGCGCACCCTTTTCAAGGGCTCTCCCAAGCCCCCAAACCCCCACTTCTGGAGGAACCATGACGTCGCGTGAACAACATGACCGGATGGCCAATGCGATCCGCTTTCTTTCCATGGACGCCGTCGAGAAGGCAAATTCCGGCCATCCCGGCCTGCCCATGGGCTGCGCCGACATCGCCACGGTGCTGTTCACGCGCTTCCTGAAATATGATCCCAAGGCCCCGCACTGGGCCGACCGCGACCGTTTCATCCTGTCGGCCGGCCATGGCTCGATGCTGCTCTATTCGCTGCTGCATCTGACCGGCTACGAAGACATGACCCTCGACCAGATCAAGCACTTCCGTCAGTTGGGCTCGAAGACCGCCGGCCATCCCGAATACGGCCATGCCGCTGGCATAGAGACGACGACGGGGCCGCTCGGCCAGGGTCTCGCCAATTCGGTCGGCTTCGCGCTCGGCGAGCGCATCATGAATGCCGCCTTCGGCAACGATCTCGTCGATCATTACACCTATGTGCTGGCCGGCGACGGCTGCCTGATGGAAGGTGTTTCCCAGGAAGCCATCGCGCTTGCCGGCCATCTCAAGCTCAACAAGCTGATCGTCTTCTGGGACAACAACGACATCTCGATCGACGGTCCGGTCTCGCTGTCCGACAACACCGATCAGGTGGCTCGCTTCCAGGCCTCCGGCTGGAATGCCAGCCACATCGACGGCACCGATCCGGAAGCCATCGCCTATGCCATCGAAGCCGCCCGCCATTCCGACAAGCCGACCATGATCGCCTGCAAGACGACCATCGGCTTCGGCGCGCCGACCAAGGCCGGCACCAACAAGGCGCACGGCTCCCCCCTTGGCGCCGACGAGATCGCCGGCGCGCGCAAGTTCTTCAACTGGGATTCGCCGCCCTTCGAGATTCCGGCCGACATCCTCGACGCCTGGCGCACCGCCGGCAAGGCCGGCGTCAAGGCGCGTGCAGACTGGGAAGGCCGCCTGGCCAAGGCCGATGCCAAGCTGAAGGCTGAGTTCGAGCGCCGCATCAGCGGCAAGCTGCCGTCCAATTTCGACGCGGTCATTGCCGATTACAAGAAGAAGCTGTCGGCCGACAAGCCGAAGGTCGCCACCCGCAAATCCTCGGAAATGGCGCTGGAGGTCATCAACGGCGCCGTGCCGGAAACCATCAGCGGCTCCGCCGACCTGACCGGCTCCAACAACACCAAGACCAGCCAGACCAAGAACATCACGCCCGACGACTACGGCCAGCGTTATGTCCACTACGGCATCCGCGAACATGGCATGGCGGCCGCCATCAATGGCTTGACGCTGCATGGCGGCCTCATCGCCTATGGCGGCACCTTCCTGTGCTTCTCCGACTATGCCCGGCCGTCGATGCGTCTGGCTTCGCTGATGGGCATCCGCTCGATCTTCGTCATGACCCATGATTCCATCGGTCTGGGCGAAGACGGCCCGACCCACCAGCCGGTCGAGCATCTGGCCGCATTGCGCGCCATTCCCAACCACAATGTCTTCCGCCCGGCCGACGCCGTCGAAACCGCCGAATGCTGGCAGATCGCCCTTGAGTCGGAAAAGACGCCGTCGACGCTGGCGCTGACACGCCAGAACCTGCCGACGGTACGCAACGAATTCGTTGCCAGGAACCTGAGCAGCCAGGGTGCCTATGAGCTGGCTGCCGCCAGCAGTGAAGCGGCGGTGACGATCTTCGCCACCGGCTCCGAGGTCGAGATCGCGCTCGGCGCCCGCGACCTGCTGGAAAAGCACGGCCATCCCACCCGCGTCGTCTCGGTGCCCTGCTTCGAACTGTTCGACCAGCAGAGCGACGACTACCGCAAGAAAACGATCGGCAACGCGCCGATCAAGATGGCGATCGAGGCCGGCATACGCCAGGGTTGGGATCATCTGATCGGCTCCGACGGCATCTTCGTCGGCATGACAGGCTTCGGCGCCTCGGGCACGATCGAGCAACTCTATCCGCATTTCGGCATTACCGCCGAAGCCGCGGCCAAGGCGGCGGAAGCCCGCCTGCATACCAAGTAGGTTCAAGGTTCGGCGAAATCGCGAAAGGCGGACTCGCCGGGCTGGCCCAACTTAATCGATTTAAATCCACGCCACTGCGGCTGGATTCTTTCTGCTTCCACCGCTATGAAACTGCGGACCCCTCATCCGCCCTCCAACTCCCAGGGAGAGAATTATGACCGTCAGAGTTGCCATCAACGGATTTGGCCGCATCGGCCGCAACATCCTGCGCGCCATCCATGAATCCGGCCGCAAGGACATCGACGTCGTCGCCGTCAACGACCTCGGCCCGGTCGAGACCAATGCGCATCTGTTGCGCTACGACAGCGTGCACGGCCGCTTCCCGCATGAAGTTTCGGTTTCCGGCGATCAGATCACCGTCGGCAAGGAAACGTTCAAGGTCACCGCGATCAAGGATCCGACGCAGCTACCGTGGAAGGAACTCGGCATCGACATCGCGCTCGAATGCACCGGCATCTTCACCGCCCGTGACAAGGCAGCGGCACACCTGACCGCCGGCGCCAAGCGCGTCATCGTTTCGGCCCCTGCCGAAGGCGCCGACCTCACCGTCGTCTACGGCATCAACCACGACCAGTTGACCAAGGATCATATCGTCATCTCGAATGCCTCCTGCACCACCAACTGCCTGGCGCCGCTGGCAGCCGTGCTGCATGAGACGGTCGGCATCGAAAAAGGCATGATGACGACGATCCATTCCTACACCGGCGACCAGCCGACGCTGGACACCATGCACAAGGATCTCTACCGCGCCCGCGCCGCTGCCCTGTCGCAGATCCCGACCTCGACGGGTGCCGCCAAGGCGATCGGGCTGGTGCTGCCCGACCTCAAGGGCAAGCTCGACGGCATCTCGATCCGCGTGCCGACTCCGAACGTCTCGGTCGTCGACTTCAAGTTCATCGCCAAGCGGTCGACCACGGTGCAGGAGATCAACGACGCGGTGATCGCCGCCTCCAACGGCAAGCTCAAGGGCATTCTCGGCGTCACCCATCATCCGAACGTGTCGATCGACTTCAACCACGATCCGCGCTCCTCGATCATGGCGCTCGACCAGACCAAGGTGATGGACGGCAACTTCGTGTCGGTGCTGTCCTGGTACGACAATGAATGGGGTTTCTCCAACCGCATGGGCGACACATCGGTCGCCTTCGGCAAGACCATCGCCTGATCACAAAGCTTTCTTTTCGAGACTTGGAACGCCCGGCTTTGCCCGGGCGTTTTTCATGAGCGCAGCTTGCGCCTTCCCAATTTGTGTCCTGCGCGCCAAAACATCTGAAAATCAGCGGCATAGGCCAAAAAGCCACCCTGCCGCCTTGCACTGGTCACGTCTTCGCCCCACTCTCTCGCAAAGCAGGAGACAGACGAATTTGAGGGGCTGATTTCAGGATGGAGCATGCGATCTATCTCGTCACGCTGGTCGGCACAGCGCTTGTCGTCGCCGCCGCGTTTTCGAGCCTGATCGCCTTCCGCTTCGGCGCCCCTCTTCTGCTCCTGTTTCTCTGCATTGGCCTCGCCACCGGCACCGACGGACTCGGCATCCAGTTCGACAACGCCCGCATCGCTTATTTTGCCGGCTCACTGGCGCTGGCCGTCATCCTGTTCGATTCCGGTTTCGGCACGCCGCTCAATGCCTTGCGGCAGGCTGCGGGCCCGGCCTTGTCGCTGGCGACCTTCGGCGTGCTTGTCACCACCGGCCTGTTCGGCGTCGCCGCCCATTATCTGCTCGATCTCACCTGGCTGGAATCCTTCCTGCTCGGGGCTGCCGTCGCCTCCACCGATGCGGCGGCCGTGTTCTTCCTGCTGCGCGCCGGCGAGATCAATCTGCGCGAACGCGTGCGCTCGACGCTCGAGGTGGAATCCGGCACCAACGACCCGATCGCCATCTTCCTGACCATCACGCTGGTAGAGATCATCGCCGCCCACGCCAACCCCGAAACCAATGTCCTGGTCACCAGCCTGTTCCTCGGCTTCCTCCTCAACATGGGCCTTGGCGCTGTCGTCGGCGTGCTCGGCGGCCTCGCCATCGTGCGCCTCGTCGACCGGCTCAATCTCGACCACGGCCTGCTGCCGATCTTCGTGCTGACCTTGTCGCTGATGGTGTTTGCAGCCGCCGGCGCCATTGGCGGCTCGGGCTTCCTGGCGGTCTATATCGCCGGCCTCATCTCGGGCAATTCCGATATCCGCGCCGTCACCATCCTCAAGCGCTTCCAGGACGGCATGTCATGGCTGGCACAGATCATCATGTTCCTCATCCTCGGCCTGTTCGCGACGCCGTCGCAGTTCCCGGCGATCATGGTGCCGGCGGTGCTGCTCGGCCTGTTCCTGATGTTCATCGCCCGTCCGATCGCGGTCTGGCTCTGCCTGATCCCGTTCCGTCTGCCGCGCCCCGAGGTCGCCTTCGTCTCCTGGGTCGGCCTGCGCGGCGCGGTGTCGATCCTGCTCGCCATCACCCCGCTGCTGGGCGGGCTGGAAAACGGCCGTGTCATCTTCAACACCGCCTTCATCATCGTACTCGTGTCGCTGGTCATCCAGGGCTGGACAGTCGGACCGCTGGCGCGCCGCCTCGGTCTGATCGTGCCGGCACGGCTCGGACCGCTGGACAAGGTCGAGCTGGAACTGCCGGGCTCGGCCCATCACGAGCTTCTTGCCTATCGCGTTGCACACGGCAGCCCGGTGGCGCGCGGCGAGCGCATCCCACGCTGGGCGCGACCCTCGCTGGTGTTGCGCGACGGCCGCTCGATGCGCTTCCAGGACATGGGCCGGCTCGCCGCCGGCGACCAGGTCTACATTTTCGTGCCGGACCGCTATCCGCGCCTGCTCGACAAGCTGTTCGCGAGCCGTGCAGTGGTCGATCCCGAGGATGCCGATTTCTTCGGTGCCTTCGCCGTCGACCCCGCGCGCTCCGCCGCTGAACTGGAAGCGGCCTATACGCCAGGCCTGACCGAAGCGGAGCAAAAGCTCACCGTTGGCGCGCTGGTCACGGCGCGGCTCGGCGGCCATGCCGAATACGCCGACCGCGTCCTGCTCGGCCCGATAGAACTGATCGTCCGCGACGTCGACGACAAGGGCAAGATCATAGGCCTCGGCCTCTCGTTCGAGCCGACCGCGCCGGTGGCGCGGGTGCCGGTCTTCCTCAGCGCCGGCGAAATCGGCGATCGTCTTTCCGCCTTCATCCGCAACTGGCGCAAGCCGACCGAGACGCAGGAGGCCGAGGCGCGGGCGGACGAAAAGCAGGCCCCGGAGCCAGCGCCGGAAAAGGCAGCAACCGAAAGCTGACAAACCCGCTATTGAGCGCTGCCATTCATCCGCCCCGCCGGTGCAAGATCGTGCCCACTTCAAAATTTCGGTTCGAGCGCGCCCTAAGCCTTGCATCGACACCGATGCGGGGTATGGTCCCCCGGTTTTTCGCGAAAGGAACCCCGCATGGCCGCCTTCAAGACACTCGACGATATCGGCAACATCAGCGGCAAGCGTGTGCTGGTGCGCGTCGACCTCAACGTGCCTGTCACTGAGGGCAAAGTCACCGACACCACCCGCATCGAACGCATCGCGCCGACCATCGCCGAGCTGTCAGGCAAGGGTGCCAAGGTCATCCTGCTCGCCCATTTCGGCCGACCCAAGGATGGCCCCTCGCCCGAATTCTCGCTGGAACCGATCGCCAAGGCGACAGCCGACGTGCTCGGCCGCCCCGTCGGTTTCGCCTCGGATTGCGTCGGCGACACGGCCGGAAGCGCTGTCGCCGCCATGAACAAGGGCGACGTGCTGCTGCTCGAAAACACCCGCTTCTACAAGGCCGAGGAGAAGAACGATCCGGCCTTCACGGAAAAACTCGCCGCCAATGGCGATATCTTCGTCAACGACGCCTTCTCGGCCGCGCACCGCGCGCATTCTTCGACGGAGGGGCTGGCGCATCTGTTGCCGGCTTTTGCCGGCCGCACCATGCAAGCCGAGCTTGAGGCGCTGGAGAAGGGCCTGGGAAAACCGGTTCGTCCGGTCGTCGCCATTGTCGGCGGCGCCAAAGTCTCGACCAAGATCGATCTGTTGATGAACCTGGTGAAGAAGGTCGATGCCCTCGTCATCGGTGGCGGGATGGCCAACACCTTTCTTGCCGCGCGTGGCACCAATGTCGGCAAATCGCTGTGCGAGCATGATCTCGCCGCGACCGCCAAGCAGATCATGATCGAGGCGGCCGAGGCCGGCTGCGCCATCATCCTGCCGGTCGACGGCGTCGTCGCCAAGGAGTTCAAGGCGGGCGCGGAATGCGAGACCGTCGCCATATCGGACGTGCCGGCCGACGGCATGATCCTCGATGTCGGCGCCAAAACCGTGACGGCCATCGGCGAATGGATCGACCGCGCCGCGACACTGGTCTGGAACGGCCCGCTCGGCGCCTTCGAGATCGCGCCCTTCGATCATGCGACGGTAGCGGCTGCCAGGCACGCGGCGTCGCGCACCAAGGAAGGCAGGCTGGTCTCGGTCGCAGGCGGTGGCGATACGGTCGCGGCGCTCAACCATGCCGGCGTCGCCGACGACTTCACCTATGTCTCGACCGCCGGCGGCGCTTTCCTGGAATGGATGGAAGGCAAGCCGCTGCCCGGTGTCGATGTGCTGAAGCGCTGAGGCTCCGCGGCGATCAACACTCGGAGAGCAAACAAGGCTGCCCGAGGCTTTCAATCGATTCGAGCTTTCCGATGCCATTCCTTTGGCGGTAGACTTCCGTTAAGCGCGGAACAACCGTTTCAGGAGAAGCAACAATGAGCGAACGTCTCGAAGACATTGCCGCCGCGATCGTCGCCGATGGCAAGGGCCTGCTGGCCGCCGACGAAAGTTCAGGCACCATCAAGAAGCGCTTCGACGTCATTGGCGTCGAATCGACCGCCGACAGCCGCCGTGACTACCGCGAGATGATGTTCCGCACCAGGGAGGCGATGACCCGTTACATCTCCGGCGTCATCCTCTATGACGAGACGATCCGCCAGAAGGCCGCCGACGGCACGCCGCTGGTCGACATCATCAAGGCGGCCGGCGCCATCCCCGGCATCAAGGTCGACG
Organism: Mesorhizobium sp. LMG17149; assembly: GCF_024518695.1. Lineage (NCBI taxonomy): Bacteria > Pseudomonadati > Pseudomonadota > Alphaproteobacteria > Hyphomicrobiales > Phyllobacteriaceae > Mesorhizobium > Mesorhizobium sp. LMG17149. The sequence goes on along the minus strand of NZ_JANIFL010000008.1, from coordinate 238,510 downwards.
CCGGCGCCAAGCCGCTGGCCGGGTTTCCCGGCGAGACCATCACCGAAGGCCTCGATGGCCTGCGCGAGCGCCTTGCCGATTACTACAAGCTCGGCGCCCGCTTCGCCAAATGGCGCGCGGTGATCGATATCGATGTCGCCAAAGGCGTGCCTTCGGGGACCTCGATCGGCTCGAACGCGCACGCACTCGCCCGCTATGCAGCCCTTTGCCAGGAGGCCGGCATTGTGCCGATCGTCGAACCGGAAGTGCTGATGGATGGCGCCCACGATATCGACACCTGCTACGACATCTCGAAGGCAACGCTGATCAAGCTTTATGACGAGCTCCATGCGGCGCGCGTCGTGCTGGAAGGCACCATCCTGAAACCGAACATGGTGCTGGCCGGCAGGAAGTCGGGCAAGGTGAGCAGCCCCGAAGAAGTCGCCGAAAAGACCATAAAACTGTTCCGCGAAACCGTGCCGGCAGCGGTGCCGGGCATTGCCTTCCTCTCCGGCGGCCAGGAGGACGAGGAGGCGACCGCCAACCTCAACGCCATCAACGCCATCGGGCCGCACCCGTGGAAGCTGACCTTCTCCTATGGCCGCGCACTGCAGGCCGCGCCACAGAAAGCCTGGAGCGGCAAGGCCTCGAACGTTGCCGCCGGCCAGGCCGCCTTCACCCATCGCGCCCACATGAACCATCTGGCAGCGCTCGGAAAATGGAAGGCGAGCCTGGAACAGGCCGCCTGATCACAGTCCTTTCTTCCTCCTTCGAACCCGGGCCGATGCGCCCGGGTTTTTTGTTTGTGACTTGCCGGGCTTGGGGCGGAGCCTCTCCGTCCTTATTTCCTCTCGGGCGATGTCGGGTTGTGCTCGTCCCGAACGTCCTTGGAATGACACTTCAGGGAGAGGTTCATGCATCGCAACAAGATCGTTTCGCGCGAAGACTGGTTCCAGGCGCACAAGGCGCATCTGGCGCGCGAGAAGGAACTGACGCGGCTCCGCGAGCGGATCGCGGCTGAGCGACGTGAATTGCCCTGGCTGAAGATCAGGAAGGACTATGTCTTCGAGACCGGGCAAGGGCCGAAGAGACTGGCCGACCTGTTTGCCGGCAACAGCCAGCTGATCGTCTATCACTTCATGTTCGGGCCGGGCTGCGTCAATCATTGCGAGGGCTGCTCATTCCTTGCCGACCATATCGACGGCGCCAATCAGCATCTGCGGCATCACGACGTGTCGCTGGTCGTGGTTTCGCGCGCTCCACTGGCGGAACTTCTGCCTTACAAGCAGCGCATGGGCTGGAAGTTCGACTGGGTGTCGTCCTATGCCTCGGATTTCAACTTCGACATGCAGGTCTCCTTCACCGACAAGCAGATCGCCGCCGGCGACACCACCTACAATTTCGAGACCCGTCCACGGACATCGAAGGAGCTTCCCGGCACCAGCGTTTTCTACCGGGACGAGACCGGCGATATCTTCCTCACCTTCATGTCGCGCGCCCGCGGCGGCGAGGCGCAGATCGGCGCCTACGACTATCTCGACATGACGCCGAAGGGCCGCAACGAGAACGGCCCCTATCACGGACTGATGGATTGGGTGCGGCTGCACGATGAATATCAGGGCAAGCAAGCGGGGCAGGCGAGTTGCTGCGATTGAAGAGCGTTCCCGTCGACCAAAACATGCGCTAAGGCTGCCGCTGATCGTTTAACGGTACTGCCATGCGCTTCCCGTCCCTACTCACCTGGCTCGCCTTCCCGGTCTATATCTGGCAAGGCCTCGGCGTGCGACGCCGCACCACGCGCATGCTGCCGGCGCAAGGGCCGGTCATGCACGAAATATCAGGCAAGGCGCCTGATATTTCGCTTCTGGTGCTGGGCGATTCGTCCGCCGCGTCGGTCGGCATAGGCAATTCGGAACATGGGCTTGCCGCGCAACTCGCCGTGCTGATTTCACAAAGCACAGGCCGCACCGTGCGCTGGCGGGCGGCCGGCTTTAATTCGGCAACGTCGGGCCAGATACGCGACCATGTCCTGCCCAATCTGTCGGCCGAACCGTGGACGCATATCGTGTTGGCCATCGGCACCAACGACACCAAGAATTTTCACTCCGTGCCGCGCTTCAAGAAGGAGTTCGGCGGCCTGCTCTACGGCCTGCGCGCCAAATGGCCGGAAGCACGCGTGGTGTGGTCGCCGGTGCTGGAGTTCACGCGGGCTCCGGCCATGCCGCCGCTGCTCGGAAAAATCCTTGAGATTCGCGCCACCGACATGAACCGGATGGGCGAACGCCTTTGCCTGGAGCGCGGCGCGGTGCCGGCGCCGCGCCTGCCGATCACCAATCCGGAAGCCGGCTTTGCCTCGGACGGCTTTCACGCCTCGGAAGCAGGCTACCGGGCCTGGGCCGAGCATCTGGTTGGCCCGGTGCTTGGCAATTGGGCACCGACGACAAGTGCCGTCCTACGTCAAATGCCCGAGCACGGCCGCCAGTGAAATCGCAGCCATGGCGAGCAGTGCCAGCTTCCAGAAATCGCCGCGTCGCTTGAGGCCTGGCCAGCCAAGCGGCTTGATCAGTTGAATGACCATGAAACCGACGATGACAAGGGCGAGGAATTTCGTCATGCCGCCTTTGACCAGCAACGCGCCCGGCTGTCAAAGCACGTCGTTCGCTGCCTGAGAAAGAACGGACGCCGCGATTCTAGGTCGGAACGCGGCGCCCGCCTGCGACTGGGCAACGATCTACTTCAGCGGCTTGAGGCGGGCCTCGATCGAAACGCGCTTCGGTTCGAGGAATGGCGGCAAGGCCAGGCTTTCCCCCAGTGTTTCCAGCGGCTCGTCGGCGGTGAACCCCGGTCCATCGGTGGCGATCTCGAACAGGATGCCGTTCGGCTCGCGGAAATAGAGAGAACGGAAATAATAGCGCTCGACCTCGCCGCTCGACGGCAGCCGAAACTCGGCCAGCCGCGCCGTCCATTGATGCAGCGTCTCCTGGTCCGGCGCCCTGAAGGCGACATGGTGAACCGCACCGGCGCCTTGCCGTGCCGGCGCCAGTCCCGGCTGCACCAGGACATGCAGCTCCGCCGCCGGCCCGCCCTCGCCCATTTCGAAGACGTGAACCTGCCCCTCCGGCGACACATAGTCGCGCGCCTTGCGCATGTTCATCACCTTAGTCACCACCGCCTCGGTGTTGGTGATGTCGGGAACGCTGATGACGATCGGCCCGAGCCCGCGTATCTGGTGCTCGACCGGTACCGGGCTTTGCGCCCAGGGATGGCTGCCGCCCTTGCCGCCATCGCTGACCAGGCGCAGACGCTGGCCCTCGGGATCTTCGAAGTCCAATGACGCATAACCGCCGGTGTCGGCGATCTCTCCTGTTGCCAGGCCTTCGTCGGTCAAGTGTTGCTTCCACCAGGCAAGGCTCTCCCGGCTGCCGACCCTGAGGCTGGTCCGCACGATGCTGTGCGTGCCGCGCCGCTCGCGGCCGACCGGCCAGTCGAAGAAGGTAAGGTCGGTGCCAGGCGTCGCTTCGCCGTCGGCATAGAAAAGGTGGTAGGCCGAGGTGTCGTCCTGGTTTACGGTCTTCTTGACCAGCCGCAGACCCAGCACCTTGGTGTAGAAATGAAGATTGCCGGGCGCGTTCGCGGTGATGGCGGTCAGATGGTGGATACCTGTCAGTTGCAAGCTCATCGTCGTCTCCCTGCTGTTGGGGAAGAATTTTCTCCCTTCATATCAGACCTGCGGTCACCCCGCTGAAGGCCTCGTATTCCGACAGTCAGTCGCCGGAAGCTGAACAGCGGCGCCGAAAACAACGTCGTCGCCATGAACAACCGGAAGTCGCAAACCTGCCTTGAGGCACCGTTCAATGCGGCGAAAGCGATGCCTTGCCTGCGGGGCGCGCACCGGCCGCACCTTTGTCTCGCGCCCTGACATCCTCCTGACAGACTGCTGTCAGGAGGGGTATGCGATAGTGCCTCTACACAGAGAGAGGAGACTTAGCCATGAACGGTTACACCATTCTGCGCGGCATGCAGCACTATGTCGGCAAGATCCGCACGATACGCAACGAGATCCGCACCCAGCGGTTCATGAACTCGCTGCCGGCGGACATTCGCAAGGATATCGGCTGGCCGGACATGTATGCGGACCGCGGCCCTCGCGGCAATTAAAGCCAATTTTTCGACCCGGCGATTGGATGTGGGCGCGTCAACGCCCAGATAACAGGTCCGGTGCGTGAGGATGGGAGCGAGCTTATGCCCGAACAGAAGACGATCGGTTTCCTTTTCATCGAAGGTTTTGCCGACTGGGAGTATGGGCTGCTGGCGGCCTCGGCGGTCGAATGGTTCGGCGCCCGTGCCGTGTCGCTGACGCCTGATGGCAACCCAGTGACCGGGATCAGCGGCTTTCGGCTGATCCCCGATCGCTCAACAGGCGCCAGCGAGAATGCCGATCTCGATGCCATTGCCGTCATTGGTTCCGACCAGTGGACGAGCAAGGCACAGCCTGATGTAGGCAACCTGCTCGCCGCCATTGCATCGCGCGGCGGTGTGGTCGGCGGCATCTGCGCCGGCACGCTGGCGCTGGCCCGCGCCGGCCTGTTCGAGAAGGCCAAGCATACCAGCAATGGCCGCGAGTGGATCAAGGGTCATGAAACCGGTTATGCCGGTGCCGAGAACTACCAGGATGTGCCGCATGCCGTAGCCGACGGCAAAATTGTTTCCGCGCCGGGCTCGGCGCCGGGCACCTTCGCGCTCGCCTTTCTGAAGACGCTCTACCCCGAAAGAGGCAGCGATCTCGCGCGGATGCGGACACTGTTTGCCAAGGAATATGCTGAAGGCTCCTGACAGTATGCTGTCAGGAGGGCCGTGCAATGGTGTCAGCTTCGGACACCGCGCATTGGCGTCAAGGACGATCGATGAAGAGTTGGAACGACAGACTGAGCACACCAGGCATCAACGGCGTGAAGCCAACGCCGCGCACGATGGCCGATGTCGTCGAAGGCCAGCTTATGCTGGTGCCGACGGCGCGCCAGGTTGATGATTTCATCCGCTCGATTCCCGAAGGCATCGAGATGGATGTGCGTGCGCTGCGGACAGCACTTGCCATCCAGCATGGCGCCGAAGTGACATGCCCGGTCACCATAGGCTATCATCTGCGCACTGTTGCCGAAGCCGCCAACGAGGACCTCCAGCGCGGCATGGCGCTGAGTGACGTGGCACCGTTCTGGCGCGTGCTCGATGCGAAAACACCGACGACGAAGAAACTGTCCTTCGGCGCGGAGTTCGTCGCCGCGCAGCGCAAGCGCGAAGGGCTGGAACCATGAGGCACGCCGCCCAAAAGTGTTCTGCGGTTTTGGGATAACGGCATGCGCGAAAACACGATGCCGTGCCGTCCAAAAGTGGACATCAGTTTTGGGCGACATGCATAGAGACAACGCCGAGGGACCATACGATGCGCCGCGCCGACAGGCTCTTCCAGATCGTGCAGCATCTGCGCGGTGGCCGACTGGTCACCGCCCAGAAGCTCGGCACGTGGCTCGAGGTTTCCGAGCGAACCATCTATCGCGACATTGCCGACTTGCAGTCGACCGGAGTGCCGATCGACGGCGAGGCCGGCGTTGGCTACATGATGAGGGAGGGGTTCGACCTTCCGCCGCTGATGTTCACGCGTGACGAAATCGTCGCGCTGGTCGCCGGCGCCCGCATGGTGCGTGCCTTTGGCGGTGCCGCCATGGCGCGCGCCGCCGACGAAGCGCTGGTCAAGATCGGCGCCGTCCTGCCCGATGCCGAAAAGGACCGCATTGCCCGCACCGAGATCCACACGCCGATGTGGGTGGTCAGCGACGCTGCCCGCGAGGCCATCGACCTGATCGAGCGCGCGGTCGAAAAGCGCCAGGTGCTGACCATCGACTATTCCGACGAGGCCGGCCGCGGCACCGCCCGCGATATCCGCCCGCTCGGCCTGTGGTTCTGGGGAAAGGTGTGGACGCTGGTCGCCTGGTGCGAGATGCGCGACGATTTTCGCGCCTTCCGCATCGATCGCATCGCCTCGGTGGTCATCGCCGGCCGCATCTTCAAGCCGGAGCGTGGCAAGCAGCTTGCCGACTTCTACCGGGCGGTGGAGCGCAGCGAGGATTATGGCATGGCGCCGGATCGCGCGGCGCGCAGCTGAAACCTGACGCAGCTACAAAAAAAGCCCGCTCGAAGCGGGCTTTCTTGGAATATCAGACAACCTCACTCGTCGTCGTCATTGTCCGTGTTCTTCGACTTCAAGGCCGAGAGCTTGGCGAACACGGCGTTGGCGTCGAGTTCGGCGTCCTCGTCCTTCGGCTTCTCGGGAGCCGGCACCAGCCGCTCGGTCAAGGCCGCCGGCAGCAGCGTGTCGCCGACCGGCTGCGCCTGTTCGCGGCCGCGGGAGGCGCGATTGACTTCCATGTCGAGGTCGATCTGCGAGGCGAGGCCCAGCGTCACCGGGTCCATCGGCTGTAGATTGGCCGAATTCCAATGCTTGCGCTCACGGATCTGCTCGATCGTGGACTTGGTGGTGCCGACGAGGCGCGAGATCTGCGCGTCCTTGAGCTCGGGATGGTTGCGCACCAGCCACAGAATCGCGTTCGGCCGGTCCTGGCGCTTCGACAGCGGCGTGTAGCGCGGACCCTTGCGCTTGGATTCAGGCACCCGCACCTTGGGATCCGAAAGCTTCAAGCGCTGGTTCGGATCCTTCTCGGCACGGGCGATCTCGTCGCGGGTCAGCTGTCCGGTCATGATCGGGTCCATGCCCTTGATGCCTTGCGCCGATTCACCGTCGGCGATTGCCTTGACCTCGAGCGGGTGCAGCCCGCAGAACTGCGCGATCTGCTCGAAGGAAAGTGCGGTATTGTCGACCAGCCAGACAGCGGTCGCCTTGGGCATCAGCAGCGTATTGGCCATTTTACAAATCCTTCTCGTTCGCCCGCGTTCCCGCGCGGGCGGTGGTTTAGAGCCACCAAAATGGGAAATTCGCGGTCTGTATAACCGCTCTCGGGTCGTTTCGCAACGTTTTTGGAGCCAAAGACCGCACCGCGTGCGCTGCGCGCTCAAGACCGCCGGATCGCCCGGAGCGCGACCGCCCCTTGTTCGACGGACGGCGCAAAAAATCGCGCGTCGGCTTTCCGGCCTGCCGGTTATCGGCCCGACAGCTCCACCTACCCCAGGTCGAATGCCTCGAAACGGTAGCGGCCAGTTGTCATCCAGGTTCAGTAGAACGGCGAATATGGCTCCAGTCCCGCTCGCGTGAAGATGGAAATGGGGTGATCAATTCGCGCGACAACGCCCGCCCCCAAATTGATGCCCGTTCCGTCGCAGACACTAAAGACTTTCGACCGCGTTCCGATCAGCACATGGACCGGTTTCCCCGCCTGGACGGGGTATGTACTGTTGTGGATGAAAAGGACCCCGCTCGCTTGTAGCGTGTCGTGCGCATTGCCGTTGCTGCTCGAAATTTCGACGTAGTCGCGACCCGCGAATGAATTGTTCGTCCAGATGCCGACAACTCCTTCCACCGAGAGCCAACCATTCGCCCAGCCGTCGGCATCGCGAGGATAGTATTGTCTGAACAGGCGATAGGTCACGCGGTCCGATAGCCAGAAAACCGTCACGTAGCCGTCCATGTCCGGCACATAGGTGAACCAGATGCCGGTCTCGCTCGTGGCGCGCAGGCCATCCGAATCGTATGGGTCCAGATTGTTGGCACTGACGAAATCCATCGAGAGCGGTACCGGATCGGTCACGGCATGATCGTAGAGTTGGGTGAGCGTCCACCGTCCATTATAGTTGAACCACTTGTCGAAGTAGGTTCCTCGATCGACCGTGTTCAGGTCGATCCTCTGCAATTCCCCCCGTTCGACCGGACCAAAAGGAACTGGCCCCAGGTCCGGTATATCGAGGCGTGGTATCATAACCGTGCTGGTCGCTGGTCGTTGCGACAATCTGCCTAGATCGAGCAAGGATCCTGTTTTGCCAACCGCCGATCGCACGTTCCGCGCAATCAGGTCCGCCCGATAGTCTCGCCAATAGTGCCCAGACCGGATCTTTTCGAACGCGACCATCTCTTCGATCAGATGGTCGACGTCTTTGGCGGAACGTCTTGTCTTGGAAAGGAAAGCGTTCTGCTTGCCAAGCAATTTCTCTCGCGCCTTGGCCTCGCCTTCCAGAAGGTCCGTGTCGAATGGCAGTTTACATCCCTGTGTTGGGGCAAAACCGCTTTCATGCTTCGTGTGGAAATCGACCTTTGACTTGACCATGCAACCTCCAGCAGTTTCTTGCCATTACCGTGGTGACGGTGCGCTTCTTGCTGCTCGCCACCTTGTTGCCGTCAGAACTTCACGGCGAGATCGACCTTGGCGCCCTGGTCGACCGTGCCGCCGCCGAATTGGCCGGTATAGGCCAGGCCCAGCGTCGCGTTGGCCGACATGTTGAAGTCGAGCCCAGCCTCGACGACCGCGCTGTCCCTGGCGATCGGCACGCCGGCGATGGTGAAGGCGTCGCCGCCGGCGAAGGCGAAGCTGGAGGTCGGCGTGACATCGCCGAAGGCATGACGCCAGCCGAGCATGCCGCGCGCGGTGACGTTCATGCCGCCAAACGCGAAGTCCGAGGAACCGCGCAGGCCGAGCGTGGTGAAGGTCGCATCGGTGGACGTACCGGCGCTGGTCAGTGCCGCATCGCCACCGTCTTCGGTGAAGCCGTCGGTATGGACGCTGACATAGGCCAGGTTGGCGAACGGTTCGAACCTGAATTGTCCGGCATCGGCCTTGTAGGCGAGTTCGCCGAAGACCTGCGCGGTGCCGGCATCGTAGTCGGCCGACAACCCATCCGTGAAGCCGTTGAAAGCAACCGAGCGTTTGGTCGAAAGACTGCTCCAGGAGTAGGCAGCGCCGGTGCGGAAAGCGATGGCGCCCCAGTTGGTGCCGCCATAGAGGCCTAGATGATAGCTGTCGCTCTTGCCCGAAGAGTTGCGATCGTCGGCGTCGAAGCTCGAATGGCTGTAGCCGCCGAGCAAACCGACACGCCAGCCGCCCACCAGCGTGTCGGCGCCGGCCAACAGGCCACCGGTGGAACGATCGAAGGCGGCGGCATTGCCGTCGGAGTCCGTGCTGCCCCAGGAACCAAAAGCCTGGCCCCAGACGGCAAAACGGTCGGTGTCGGCGGCGACCATTTTGGGGCCGCCTTCGCCATAGGCCATGACCGGCAATGCGGCCGCGCCAACATCGCCGAAAGCGGCGCGGATGCGGCTGGTCGCTGCGTCGCGGACGAAGCGGCTGTCCTCGACCAGCATGCCCTTGGCCGAGGCGTGGATTTCCCCCGAAAGCTGGTCGAAGGCTGCCTGGGCTTCGGCGTCGGTGGCTAGACCGGCAACGGCATTGAACACAGCCCCACCGGTCAGGCTGTCCAGCCCTTCACCGGTGGCAATCTGGTTCGGCGTCAGCCCGGCATCGGCGAAGTCGCGCACCTTGGTCACGTCGAGATAGGCGTTGTTGGCATCATAGGTGTCGGTCACAGACAGGAATGGAGTGCTGGTGGCGCCGGTCAACGCCTGGAATGTCGTCCCGCCAAGCCCGCTGCCGGCGGACACCACCGTGTAGGTGCCGACGGCGAGGCCCTGAGCCGTTACCGCCAGCGTCGCGCCGGACAGATCGGCCGTTCCTTCGACTGCGAACCGGTCGGATGCACCCGTGCCATTGATATCGACGGCCAGCACCGAGCCGGCCGCGAACGTCGCATCGCCGGCAAACTGGTTGGTGACATCGCCGGCAATGCCATTGGCCATGGTCAGCCTGCCATTGTTGGTGAAGTTGGACAACGCCTTGAATGTCGTCGTCACCGGGCTATCATAACCGACGGCGGCGGTGACAATGTCCTTGCCAACATCATTGGTCAGCGTGCCGCCACCAAACTCATTGATGCCGGCGGTGTTCCAGGTTGCGTTGTTGGCGACAATATTGGCGGCAGTGCCGAGCTTGACGGTGCCAAGCAGCCCGCCATTGTTGGTGAAGGTCACCGGCCCACCCGAGGTCTCTACCGCTACAAGGCTAGCTATCTGCGAGCTGTTGCGCACCAGGCCGCTGGTGGTGATGGAAATCGCTTGGCCGGCGGACGATATTGCTTTGATCGCGGCGTTGCCGCCTTCGACCGTGCCGGTGGCCGTGATGGTGGTGGCACCGGCGCCGTTGTTCTCGGCCAGGATGCCGAACTGGCCACCACTGGCTGCCGCGGCGTCGATCGTCACTCCGCCTGTCGTTGTAGTACCGGTTCGCACCTGGATGCCGGCGCCGAATGTCCCGGTGGCCGCGCCTTTCGCCGTGACCTTGGTGGCGCCGGTGCCGAAGTTGAAGGCAGCGAGGCCCGTGTTGTCGCCGCTGACAGCCATGGCGTCGACCGTCAGGTCTGTCCCGTAATTGGCCACATCGATGCCGGGACCGATGTCCCCGGTCACCGCACCTGTCGCTGTAATGCTGGTGGCGCCGGTGCCGAAGTTCCGTGCATAGATGCCGGTGAAGCCTTCGACTGCCGCGGCATCAACCGTCAGGCTCGTCGTGCCGCCGGCGTTGGTGACATGAATGCCGGTAAGACCAGTCACCAAGCCTTTCGCCGTGATTTTCGTGGCTCCTGAGCCGGCATTGTAGGCATAGATGCCGTGATGGCTGCCGCTGACCGCCGCCGCGTCCACCGTCAGATCGGTGGCATTGAGGCTTGCCGCAACGCTGGCAATTGTGCCGTCCGGATTGAAGGTTGCGATCCCATTGACGGCTGCGATCCCCGTATACCCGGTTCCCATCACATCGCCCTTGGCAGTGATGCTGGCGACACCGGTGCCTTGATTCTCGGCATAGATGCCATATTTGCCGCCGCTGACAGCCACGGCATCGATGGTCAAGCCGCCTGTCGCCGCCGTGTTGTTGAAGGCAAATATGCCATCGGAACCGGTCCCGGACACTGCGCCTGTCGCTGTGATATCGGTGGCACCGTCGCCGCTGTTGTAGGCGCGGATGCCGTTCTCGCCGCTATTAACCGTCACGGCGCTCACCGTCAGGCCTGTTCCCTGTGTGTAGACATCGATGCCGTTGTCGACCGTTCCAGTCACCGTACCCGTCGCGGTCACGCTGGTGGCACCGGTCCCGTTGTTCTGGGCATAGATGCCGGCGAAGCCACCACTGACTGCCGCCGCACTCACCGTCAGTCCGGCCCCGTCTGTGTAGGCATCGATGCCGTTGTTGCTTGCCCCAGTCACCAAGCCCGTCGCCGTAACGCTGGTGAAGCCTGTGCCGTTGTTGGTGACGGCGATGCCGCCCTTGCCGCTAACCGCCGCGGCACTCACCGTCAGGTCGGTCGCCGTGGTGCCGTTGGTGGCATAAATACCGTCTTCGCTTGACCCGGCTACGGCAGCCGTCGTGGCTATGATGCTGGTGGCGCCGCTGCCATCGTTCGAGGCAAAGATGCCGTACCGGCCGCCGGTCACCTTGCCGTAGGCGGTGACATTCAGATCGCTGCCAGCAGGGACGGTCGGGCCTGAAAAGGTCACGGTACCATTCAGAATCGTATTGACGACATCGAGTTGTTGTCCGCCATTGACGGCATGGATGCCGTCGCCGGTGCCGCCAGTCACGTCGCCATTGGCGGTGATGCTCAGGGCTGCGGTCGCCCCCTGGTTGATCGCGGAAATGCCGACATTGGTGCCGCTCACTTTTCCGGTGGTGACGTCGGCATCCGAGCCTAGCGAATAGACGACGACGCCATAGCCATTGGCGCCGGTCGCCGTGATATCGCCGGTGGCCTTAACGTTGGTCGTGCCGTCACCGGTGTTTATTGCCGCCAGCCCGATCAGCGAGCCCGATATGGCACCGCCGGTGTCGATGGCGACCGAGCCGCCTGGGTTGGGCCCGTAAAAGGGATCCGTGATCTGTGGAACCAGCGACACGACGCCAAGGCCGATGCCCGTCGTCGAGCTTAGCGCCGAAGAATTGGCATCGGTGTAGCTGACCGCGCCGCTGCCCAGTATGCCGAGCGAGAAGGGATCGCTGGTGGTAACGCTGAACCCCGGATCGGTGGTGACCGAAGGGTTGGCCGGAGCAAGGGCAAGGGCGATGAAGTCGCCCAGGTCGAGCGGCAAGCCGATCGTGGTGGGTACGATCTGGCCGGTGGTGTTGGCACCGGAGCAGACATAATTGGGGGGTGCCGCCGGCGCGCAGGCGGCGTCGGCGCTCTGGCCAAAACCGAGCAGCGTCGCTCCGGCCATCGCCGTGCTGACCAGCAGGCGGTTGCGATAGCGACGATTGCGATTGCTGAAATTCATGGTCTGCCCCTGCCCCATCCCGACAGATCGCCTTCGGCGGTAAGCCGAAGCGATCGTCGGTGTTTCCTGCCAATGGCTGATCGAATGCGACCGGCTTTCCTAGTCGTCATATGACGAGGGTCTGACGCTTTATGCCGCCGTTGAAGGCTTGCGGGAGCCGGGCTGTTACATCCGGGATACACATTCCGTCTGGCTAATATCGAAGGGTCGTTGGCCTTCGAAAGCAGTCAGCCCAAGGTACACCGCGTTCCTAAGGTTTGTTGCTTTCTTCGGCTGGGCGGCCTTTGAAGGTGCATCTGGGGGGACCGGCGTCAGTCGCCTGCGGCTGCTCTGCGGCAGGCGTGTCTGGCGCCTCTGTTGCCCAGCGCAACATGACCGACAGCACCAGGGGCCGGCTTTGGAGCATTGGGCTCAGGGATCACGGTGTCGACGCCGAAGCGCCTTGAGCCGGCACTGCGTCGCCAGCTAGCGAAGCCGACCATAAAGCGGTCTCGCTCATGGCCAGGCATGAACAGAGAGCACGATTAATCGACGAGCTGATTCGGCCTACCACCATCCATCTTGCTTTTGTGGATACGCTCCAGAATTGCGCGGGCAGCCTCGGCTCGTTCCTTCGGCCGCCCGGTCAGAAGCTGGCCTCCCAGTGAAGCCGGCATCTCCATCTCGCAATCCCAGACCGTCCATGCGTTGGTCGGGTCGAGTATGCAAACGTACCTCTGGAGCCTTTTTTCATCGGTCAACTCAGGTGCTCCCGACATCGAGGCTACGCACAGGACTTGGCAGGACCAGCGCATGAACACTCCACACGCTACGGCTTGACCGGTTTGGTCTCTTTCTTCGGCTGTACGGCCATCGACGGCCCCTCCGGCGGCGGGCCGGCGGCGTCCGGCTTCGACTGCTCTGCCACCGGCGTGTCGGGCGCTTGCGGGCCACCTGATGTCAGGTTGACGGACACGCCGTAGATCTTCCACTGCCGGTCAGTTGGCTCGAACATAAGCTCGAAATTGACCTGCAAGGGTACCGACGGGAAGAAGCCAGCCATATGCAGCATACCGTTCGGCTCGATCTGAGGCAGCAAGGTCAGCTGCGGCTCGAGCACCGCGACGGCACCGAAGTCGAGTGCCTGCTTGCGCTGGTTGGCGAAGATGTCGCCGAGCCCTGCCGCACTGTTGGCCTGGAAATTCGGCGAGCCGAGATCGCGCAAAACGGTGTAGTTACCGGTCTTGTTGGCTTGGTCGAGCGCCAAAAGCGCACCGCGGATCAGGATCAGCACCCCATTGCGGTCGATGCCGGCGGGCCGCGCCGCCTTTTGCCCCACCCGCTTTTCCTTGGTTTGCGCATGCGCCGGCTGCGCGGGCACCGCGACGGCCATCAGCGTGATGGCCACCAATGCGGCGAAAAAACCGCGGGCGCCCGAAGTCCGCCAACCGGGCGCCCGCCACTGCCACGGCACGGAATGCTGAAGCCCCAAACCCCGCATCATCCCGGCCGCGTCAGTTCAGTGTCCATGAGGCTCCGACGCTGACGCCGACGTCGCCACGGCCGGTGGTTGCCGATACGGCAGCGTTCATGCGGAACTCCTCGCTGGTGTTGTAGCCAAGGCCGAGCGCCAGCCCCGATTGCCCTTTGAAATGACCGAAGCCGCCAGCCAGCGACAGCTTGCCGGGCCTGTCGTCGTAGCGCAGCCCCGCTGTCGCCAACGCCAGCGCGGTGCCGGCACGCGCTTCCGTGCGGGTTTCGCTGATCTCGCCGCCCAGGTTCTGGAAGCCGGACTCCAACGCACCGACGCGGCCGTCGAGAGCCGCGATGTTGTTTGGCAGGTCGTTCAACGCTGCGATATCAAAGGTGGATGTCGCCAGATTGCCGGCACCGTCCGTAGTCACCAGATGCGTGACGCCAACCTGCTCAGCCCTGCTGGCATCCGAGGCAACACCCGAAAGCGTATAGGTGTTCGTGGCACTGCCGAGCTTAACCTGGTTCGTGCGGTCGGTCACAATACCCTGGCCGATGGCGACGGAATTGTCGAGATTGGCCTTCGCACCGCTGCCCAACGCCAGGGCGTTCGAGGCATTGGCCGCGGCGCCAGCTCCGACCGCCGTCGAATTCACCTGCCCATCGGCGGAGATGCCCGCCGAGGCGCCGCTGCCCAGGGCGGTGTTTGCCCTGTTCTGGAAGCCGTTTATTGAAGTTCCGCCGGTAATGGCCTGCGCTCCAACAGCGGTATTGTTGTCTCCATAAGCCGATGCGGAATAGCCATTCGAAACCGAGTAATCGCCCAGTGCCTTGCTGCTCATTCCGGTAGCCGTTGCCCCTCCCTCGCCGGTGGATCCCTTCGCCTGGCTGTCGTAGCCTGTAGCCGTTGAACCGTAGCCCAGGGCCTTGCTCGCCGAACCGGTCGCAGTCGCATAGAGCGACGTGGCCTGGGCGCCCTGTCCCGTCGCGGTGGCATCAGGGCCCGACGCTATTGCGTGGTAGCCCGTGGCGGTGGACTGCGAACTCGTTGCTTCCGCATAAGCGCCTGTCGCCGTTGAAAGTCGGCCTGTCGCCTTGGAACTTGCACCGAACGCGCTGGAACCCAGCCCATTGGCCGTTGCGAAAGTCCCCACTGCGGTCGATATGTCCCCCTCAGCCTTGGCCAAGGTTCCGACAGCCGTAGCAAAGCCAAAGGTGGGGCTCGCCGGATCAGGCGGATTGGCGCTGGCCTGGGAGCCACACGCTAAGCTGTTCGGTCCGGAAGAGGTCGCACCACCATCGGTGCCGTCGTCTATCAGACAGCGATACTGCGCAAAGCCGCTGCCGGTCGTCAGCAGCAGCATTGTCCCGGCAAGCACAAACGACAGGCGAATTTTCAAAGAGAAAACCAACATCCACCCCCGAGAATGACGCCGCAGGGTTGCCTTGCACCAGACTTGATGCCTCTTCAGCCACCCCACAACGATTGTTTCGGCTCAGCGTTGGAAGAGATCCAACGAGCAATAAGCCGAACCTGACAATGGCGAGGCATCCCGAACAGTCGTCATATGACGACTGTTCGTCGCTTTGTCGGGTGGTTACGACCTTGTTGAACGAGGCTGTGACTCCAAAACCACAGATTAGTTTCTTCTAATGCTTCGCGGACTTGACCTGGAACCACCACAACTTGGCTGCACAGCGTCACAACTTGCACGAGACGATCCGCATGTTTAGGCTATCTCCCCAACGACAATCCTTGAACGCCGGAAGGGTCAATGGCTGACGTGAGCATCGAAGCGGTCTCCGCAGTGGTCGGCAAGGTCTATGAGGCCGCTTACGATCAGGAGCGCTGGTTCGATGCGGTAACTGGCCTGCGCGACCTGTTCGGCGGCTCGCGCTCCTGCATCGTGCGCATCAGCCCACACACATTCGATGCGGTTGCAACCGATTTCGATCCCGAGTTCACCTCGCCAAAGGGCATCGAAGCCCTGCTGCGCGATCCGCTGGCGGCGGCATCGGCCGCCTTGCCTCTCGGCGTGGTCAGTCGCTGGCCCCTTACGGAGGAGGTGGCGGCGTTCCGCCGCCGCGAACTCTGGCAGGACTGGCTGCGGCCGCGCGACATGTATCAAGGCCTCGTCTCCAACCTGCTCTCGTCGAACGACTCGCACTGGATGCTCAGCATCGATCGCGGCCCAGGGCAGGAAGCCTTCGGCGCCGAAGACATCGACCTGTTGCGCAAGATCGTGCCGCATATGCGGCGCGCCGGACAGATCGGCCAGCAGTTGGAGAAAACGTCGGCTCTGGCGTCGGCGTTTTCGCATCTGCCATTCGGCGTGTTTCTGATCAACGGCCATCAGCAGATCGCACAGATGAACGAGGCCGCCGAAGCGATGCTGTCGCGGCCCGACAGTCCGTTGCGATTGAGGGATGGGACAATCGCGGCCGCCAGTGCCGAGGATACGCAGGAGCTGGAGCGGCTCGTTGCCGACGCCTGCTCGCTGCATGACGGGGTCATGCCCGGCGTCGGCGGTACACTGCTGGTGCCGTCCGATCGCCGGCAATCCGACCTGGCGCGATTGGTGCTGTCGGTGGCCCCGTTCGTCGATGCCCGCGCCTATGGCCTGGCGTCCGAACGTTGCGCGGTGGTCATGGTGACGGAGGTCGCCCGCCGTATTCCCGACGGCTTCGAGTTGCATGTCCGCGAGCTGTTCGACCTGACGCCGGCCGAAGCCCGCCTGGCGACGGAACTGGCATCGGGACGCTCGCTGAAGGAGGTCGCGGCAGCGTCCAACATCACGGTAAAGACCGGCCGCACCTATCTCGAACGTATCTTCGCCAAGACCGAAACCCGCCAGCAGAGTGAACTGGTGGCGCTGCTCAAGAGCACCGAACCGCTTACCGGGCGCAGGTAGCAACCTGGTTTTTGGAACCCGACAGTCGGCATATGCCGACTGTCGGAGGCAAAGCATTCCGTGCAAGTTCCGCCCTCGATTGCAGCGGCCCGCCTTGAGGAGGCGGGCCGCTGCCGATGCGGGGAAAGTCGATGTTCGAAACCGGACACGCCGTGGTGGCGGGGTTGCTTCCGTTCGCCATTTCCTATGCGCTGGTGGCAATGCTGCCCGGCGCCAACTTCGCCGTCGTCACGCAGGCCGCGCTAACCGCTTCGCGCGCCACGGCTCTGTCTGCCGCCGCCGGTGTTGCCTTGGGCGCGAGTTCGCTGGCGACCATCGTCGCGACTGGGGCCGGAGCGTTGCCGTCAGGGGGCTTCGCACACCAGATGGCCGCCAGCCTCTACGGTGCAATGCTGGTCTTCATCGGTTGGAATTCGATGCGGCGGGCGCTGTCGATCAAGGTTGGCTTCGACGTGCCGAAGCCCGTTCCAATCACGCGATACTTTCGGCTGGGCTTTGTCACGGCAGTGGCAAACCCTGCAACTGCATTGTTCTTCGCGTCCTCCACACTGAACTTGGATGCGCGCGGGGCAATGCACCTATCCTTGGCTGTGCTGGTTTTTGCCATTGCCATCGCCTGGTTTGGCCTTCTCGGCCTTTGTATTTCCCAACCGGTCGCCCAGCGATTTTACGCACGTTTTCGAAAGCATGCAGACATCGTATTGGGAGGAACTCTGGTGGCGCTCGGCTTCTCCGCATTTGGACATTGAGCGACAGGTGTATGCGCCCACTTGTCAGCCGCGGTTGGGCAGCTCCACGTTCTTCAGCAACGCCACGAGCTGGCTTTGCTGGCGGGTTCCGGTCTTGGCGAAAATCCGTTCGAGATAGGTGCGGCCGGTTTTCACGGTGATGTTGGAACGCGCCGCCGCCTCCTTCAACGGCCGCCCTTGCGAAAGGGCGGCCGCCAGCCGCGCTTCGGCGGGCGTCAGGTCGAACAGGCCGGCAAGCAGGGTTGGCGAAGGCACCATGGAACTGGCGCTCACCGCCGTCGCGGCGATCAGGATGTCGCCCCCCGAAAAGATATCATGCGCCGAACGGAGCAGCGGCAGGACATGGACGATGATCGACTGCCTGTCTTGTCGCGCGGGTACCGGGATTGATCGGACCGAGGGTTCGATCTCGCTGCGCACGGCGGCGATGGCTTGCTGAAACAAAAGGTCTGCTTGCACATCGCCAATCGCCATGCTGCCGAAGGCGACCGGCAGGAACATCGCGGGCATGGCCTCAAGCAGCGGGTTGGTGGCCAGCACGCGTCCATTGGATGAAAGGACAGCAGCCGGCAGTCCCATTCTTTCCATTGCCGCAACTGTTCCTTGCGCGCGCTCAAGCCCGAGCCTCGCCGCAATCAGGCTGGCACGCGCCAGATGCGGCCGCAGCGCGTTCATTCGCGCGAGATCGTCTGCCGAAGGACGATCGTTGTCGCGCCAGCGCTCGGTCGAAAACAGTGCCATTTCCCCCGTCGGCATGACGATGAACGAACCAATCTGTCCGCCAATCCCCAGCGGCCGGGTGCGATCGAGGCGCAGGTGATTGCTTGCCAGAGCTCCGGCGGGGAAATAATCGGCGTCGTAGACAAAAGCCGAAGGCGGGGTCATCGAGAAGAGGAGTTGCACCTCCTCGCTCTTCTGCCATCCATTGGCAGCGTCGAAAGCCTCCAGCACTGGCGAGATCAAATCGGTCGCGATGAATTTTGGCGGGGCTCGGTCATCGAACAGGACAAGCGAGGCGGCAGCCGAGTTGGACTCGCTGCTCAACTGCTCCAGGACGTCGCGCCACATCTCCGGCACGAATGCAGCCTCGTAGATGCGGTCGGCCAGATCGGAAGTCACTTGTGCCTCGTTGGCTGCGCTACCAACTCCGCGTTCTTCACCAAGGCGGCAAGCTGGCTTTGCTGTCGGGTTCCTGTCTTGGCGAATATCCGCTCAAGATAGATGCAGCCGGTTTTCACGGTGATGGTCAGATCGGACGCCGCATCCTTCAACGGCCGCGGTTCTGCATCAGCGACAATCAGTTGGAACTCTCCGCAGGCGGAACCGGTCGTGCCGGGCCAGAGCTCGGGAACGAAAGCCGCCTCGTAAATCGCTTCGATCAGGCCGCCGCTCATCGGAACGGCTCCGCGCTCTTCAACAAGGCGACAAGCTGGCTTTGTTGCCGTGTCCCGGTCTTGGCGAAGATCCGTTCGAGATAGGTGCGGCTGGTTTTGACGGTGACGTTGGAGCTTGCCGCTGCCTCCTTCAACGGCCGCCCTTGCGCAAGGGAGGCCGCCAGCCGCGCCTCTGCGGGCGTCAGGTCGAACAGGCCGGCAAGCAGGCTTGGCGACGGCACGGTGGCGCTGGCGCTCATCGCCGTCGCCGCAACCAGAATGTCAGCCCCGGAAAAGATCTCATGCGCGGCACGGCGCAGCGGCAGGAGATGAATGACCAGCGCCGGTTGGCCTTCCCTGGCAGGAATGGGGATGGAACGGACGACCCGATCTTGCAAATTGTGCGTAATGGCTTGCCGGAAAAGCTCATTGGCGGATACGTCGGCAAGTGCCATGCCGCCATGTGCGGCGGCGATGAAAACGGATGGCATGTTTTCCAGCAGCACATTGGCCGTCAGCACGCGTCCCGATGCGGTCATTACCGCCGCCGGCAGACCAAGGGCCTCGAGCGCCGAGACGCTCGCTTTGGCCTGCTCCATGCCCAGCCGCGCCGATACCAGGCCGGCACGCGAAAAGTGCGGGCGAAGCTGGTCGAGCCTGTCGATCGACGTCTGATCGTAGGTGCCGTCCCGCGTCCAGCGTTGAAAGACAAATGTAACCAGTTCGCCGCTCGGCATGGCAACAGCCGAACAGATGTGAGCGCCGATACCTGCCGCCCTCAATTGTATCCGTACCGGATCATGCTCGAGCTCGTCGGCAGTCAGAAAATCTTCGACCTGCACGAAACTCGCCGGTTGCAGGCTGCACATGCGCTGAATCGCATCGGAGAATTTCCAGCTGTCGCCGGCAATGAATTCATCGAACAGCGAGCGGACGGTTTCAAGGGAATTGCCATGCCCGGGAGACTCGTCACTCAACCGGCCGCGAACAGGGGAGCCGTCGCTGAACAGGAAGATCGCGCCGTCAGCCGAACTCGAAAGCTCGCTGGCCGCTTCGAGCGCACCCGCCCACAAATCCGGCACGAACGCGGCCTCGTAGATCCTGTCCGTAAGATCATCGAACATGAGAGCGCACAGCCCTTTCAGAGTCAGCGTCTTGCCGGCTCGGATCGTCAACGCGCTCCCACACGCCAACCGATACCCGCAGGATCAAAATGCCATGCTGAAAGCTGAGGTCAACCTCAGATTGCTGTCGAGCCGCATGCAGTTGCCGGCCCCAAAACGACAAAACCCGCCGGACTGAGTCCAGCGGGCTCGGAACCGCGACAAAAATCGTCTGGTGCGGCTCTGGCTTCCACGGCTTGGTCCGCCGGAGCGGACCAGACGTGGCTTTAGATAGCCCTGCGGGCGATCTTTTCGATGTCGGCGCGGTTGATGCCGAGATCGCTGAGCTGACGTGCGTTGAGACGGTTCAGTTCGCGGACGGTCTCGGTGTACATACGCCAGTTACGGAAAGCGCGGATCGGGTTCATGGTAGTCCTCCAAATTGATGTTCGTTTCGATGGTGCTCAAATAGGCGTCATCGATGAGGACTTGAATGGCTGATTTTGCATAGCAATAATGCAAATGCTGCATTGCAGCATTAAGCTTCTGTTCATCTTGTAGGCAGCGAGGCGCTGACCTCGCTCGCTGTCAGCCGACGTCGAGCACGATCTTGCCGATGTGTTCGCCGTCCTCCATGCGCTCGTGCGCCCGCCAGGCTTCGCTGAGCGGGAAAATCATGTCCATGACAGGAGCAACCTTGCGCGTGCCGAGCAACGGCCACACCTGCGCTTCCAACGCTGCCGCGATCGCCGCCTTGAACTCGACGGTTCGCGGCCTCAGCGTCGACCCGGTGTGGGTAAGCCGCTTGACCATGATTTTCGAAAAATCCGCGCTTGCGACAGCGCCGGCCTGCACGGCGATCTGGACGATCCGACCCTCAACCGCAGCGGCCTCGTAGTTACGCCCCACATAGTCGCCGCCGACCATGTCGAGGATGACATTGGCGCCCTTGCCCCCCGTTGCCTCCTTGACCGCGGCGACGAAATCCTCCTCGCGATAGTTGATCGCCCGGTCTGCGCCGAGCTTCAGGCAGGCGTCGCATTTCTCCTTGCTGCCCGCAGTGGTGATGACATAGGCGCCGAAGGCCGAGGCAAGCTGGATCGCCGTCGTGCCGATGCCGGACGAGCCGCCATGGACGAGCAGCGTCTCGCCTTTCTTGAGGCCGCCACGCTCGAACACATTGTGCCAGACGGTGAAGTAGTTTTCCGGCACCGCCGCGGCTTCGGTATGGGTGAAGCCGGCGGGCAACGGCAGCACGCTCCCGGCATGCACCTTGACATATTCGGCATAGCCGCCGCCGGGCGTCAGCGCGCAGACGCGGTCGCCGATGCGCCAGCGCGATATGTCGTCGCCAAGGGCCGCCACTTCGCCCGACGCCTCGAGGCCCGGCAGGTCCGACGCGCCGGGCGGCGGCGGATAGGCGCCCTTGCGCTGCTGGATATCGGGCCGGTTGACGCCGGCGGCATGCACCTTGATCAGGATCTCGCCGGGGCCGGGCTGCGGCACGTCGCGTGTTTCCGGCTTCAGGACCCGAGGGCCACCCGGCTCCGAGATCGCGATGGCCGTCATCCTTGCCGGAATTTTCTGTCCGCTCGCCATGAGATTTCCCGTCTTTCCTCGCCGTTGTCCGATCGGCTGTTTGCATCGACGCCCCTGCCCTATGTATGCTGATTGCCAAATCAGGCAAATGGCCAATCTGGTCTTGGCGGAGGAGGAGCGACGATGGCGATCTTCGACGACGAACCCAAGAAGAAGGCACGCCCGCACGAGATCGGGCAGGACCTGTCACTGCTTTCCGTCAGCGACCTGACCGAGCGGATCGGTATCCTGCGCGACGAAATTGCCCGCCTGGAAGCCGAACTCAAGGCCAAGGACACCACCAAATCCGCGGCCGAAGCACTGTTCCGCCGCGGATAGGCGCGCTGGCGCAAAGCCCGCCGCCGAAAAGCCCGAATGCGGCTGTCTTCAGACCCAGCGTCCCCGCCAAACCTGAGCCGGATCAAACAATGTTCGCAACCTACCGACCGATCCTCTCGCTGCTTCGCGGCACCGCTTTCCTGCTCGCGGCATCTGGATTGCATGGACTGCTCTTGCCCCTGCGCGGTCAACTGGAAGGTTTCTCGACCGCATCGCTCGGCCTGATGGGCACGGCATGGGCCGGCGGCTTCGTCACCGGCTGCTTCTTCGCACCGCGCATCGTGCGCCGCGCAGGCCACGTTCGCGCCTTTGGCGCCTTTGCCGCATCCGGCGCCATCGTGGCGCTACTGACCGGGCTGATCATCGACGAATATGTCTGGATCCTGCTGCGCGCCTTCACCGGCTTCACCATGGCCGGTGCCTTCATGGTCATCGAAAGCTGGCTGAACGAGAAGGCCACCAACGAGAACCGCGGCACCGTCTTCGGCCTCTACATGATGGTCACTTATGCCTCGATCATGGGCGGGCAGATGATCGTCGCCGGCGGCGACGTGAAGTCCGCATCGCTGTTCATGATCACCGGCATCCTGTTTTGCCTATCGCTCATTCCGACGGCGGTCTCGACCGCCTCTCACCCCAAGCCGCTGCAGGATGTCTCACTTGATGTCAGAGGCCTTTATGCCAATTCGCCGGTGTCGGCGGTCGCTTGCGTGTTGATCGGCATCGCCAACGGCGCCTGGGGCACGCTTGGCGCCGTCTATGGCGCCCGCATCGGCATTTCCACGGCCGAGATCGCCCTGATGATGAGCCTTGTGGTCGTTGCCGGTGCCGCCATGCAGCTTCCGGCCGGGCGTCTCTCCGACAAGACCGACCGGCGTTTCGTGCTGGCGGGAGCGGCTTTCGGCGGGGCTTTGTTCGCGCTCTTGATCTTTCTGTTCGAGCCGCGCTCCGGCGTCTTCGTCATCGTCTTCACTGCCGCCTATGGCGCCTTCGCCTACACGCTCTATTCGATTGCCGTGGCGCATGCCAACGACCACGCGCGCTCGGAGGATTTCGTCAAGGTATCTGGCGGGCTGTTGCTGCTCTACGGCTTCGGCACGATGATTGGACCCTTGCTCGCCGCCGCTTTGATGGGCTGGATGCGCCCGGAAGGTCTGTTCCTGGCGACCGCCTTGGCGCATCTCTGCCTGGCGGGCTACACGCTGCTGCGCATCAGCCGCCGCGCGCCGGTGCCGATCGGCGATCGTGATGCCTTCAAGACGCAGCCGGCCGACCGTTCGGTCACCCCGGAAGCATTGCGGCTCGATCCCAGAAGAAAAGCAGAAGCAGACGGTTGAGATTCGAAAGGCTTTGCCTCACTAATACAGGCATGATGTTTTCCGACGCCTTCATGGCGATTGCCGATCCCAATCGGCGCCATCTTCTGGAAGAACTTCGCCGCGGCCCGAAAACCGTCACCGAACTGGCCGCCGGCTTGCCGGTCTCGCGCCCGGCTGTGTCGCAACATCTGAAAGTGCTGCTCGATGCCGGCCTGGTCCACGCCAAGCCGGAAGGAACAAGGCGCGTCTATACGGTAAGCGGCACCGGCTTCCTCAAACTCAACATCTGGCTCGATCAGTTCTGGGAAGCCTAACCCCGATCAACCGTTGTTGTAGGGGAAGAACTTGAAGTAGGGCTGCGCCTCCTCGATCACCCGGGCGAAGGCGGAGCGCTGCAGCAGCCGGTCATGGTAGCGTTTCACGGTCGGATACTTGTCGCCGAACGGCTCGACCTTGTTGGCATAGAACAGCGCCGGGGACGCTGCGCAATCGGCCATGGTGAAGGTGTCGCCCATCGCCCAGATCTTCGACTGCATGTCTTGTTCGATGATGGCATAGGAATTTCGAAGCTGGTCGCAGGCCTGCTCGACGCCGAACGGGTCGGTCTTGTCCTGCGGCCGCAACCGGTCGCCAACGATCTTCTGCATTGGCTCCTGCACATAGAAATCATAGAAGCGATCGGTCTGGCGGACGGCCAGCGCCAGATCGATGTCGGCGGGAACGAGGTCAACCGGCCCCGGATAATGCGCGGCCAGATATTCGACAACAATGGTCGATTCCAGCACCGTGCGGTCGCGCGCATCGTCGCGCAGCGCCGGCATCTTGCCGGCCGGCGAAATCTTCAAGAAGGCCGCGCGCGACTGAGCATCGCCAAGGTCGACGATGACAGGCGTGAACGGCGTGGCGTTCTCGTACAGCGCGATCAGCGGCTTCCAGCAGAAGGAGGCCAGCGGATGGAAATGAAGCGTCAGGGACATTTTTTGCTCGCCTGTTTCCTGGTTTACGGTGGCCGGCGCCGGGCACGCTCGTCATAGGTTAAACACTGCGGCAAGCATTGTCCGCCAAGACCTGCTTTGGCCGCTTCAAGCGGCGTGGGCGACGATGCCGGCAACAATCATATCCCAGTCGTTTGGATGCAGCTCGTGGCCGCCACCTTCGATCCGGATGATTTTCGCGCCGGTGACCGCCTTCCCCAGCGCCTCGCCATGTTCGACCGGAAAGACCGGATCGGCCGTGCCGTGGATGACCAGCAGCGGCGACGCGATCTCGTGCAGGCGGCCCTTCCAGGCGTCGCCGCCCCTGAGCATGAAATGGTTGGTGGCGCTCAGGAAGCCGCCGGAGCGGTCGTAGTCTTGCTCGACGAAGGCACGCATCCGGGCTTCGTCGAATGGGTGCGCGATGCTGGCGATCGCCCGCGCGTCCCTGACGATGAAATCGATCACCTGGCCACGGTCCGACCACTCGACTTTGGCGCCCTCGGCCGAGTGTTCCATGTAGGCTTCGGTCGTCCCAGGAAGGCCGGATGTGTCGATTCCCACCGGCGAACTGCTGATCACGGTCAGAGAAACGACACGGGACGGGTGTTCCAACGCCACAAGTTGCGCGATCATGCCGCCCATCGACATGCCGACGACATTCGCCTTGCCGATACCGTGGTCGTCGAGAACGCGCATTGCATCGTCGGCCATATCATCGAACGTGTAGGGCGGCTCTCCCGGCTTGTATTTGGTCGAACGGCCGCTATCGCGATTGTCGTAGCGGATCACGAACAGGCCGGCACCGGCCAGTTTCCGGCAAAACGCCTCCGGCCACCACAGCATCGAGGCCATCGCTCCCATGATCAGCAACAGCGGCGGGTTCGCCGGATTGCCAAAGGTCTCGGATATGATCTTGGGGCGTTGGGTGGTCGTCATGGCGCAGTCTCCTCTCTGCAAAACTGATTGCATTTTGCAATCGGTTGCACGATAATAAAACCGATACGATAATGCAACTGGTTTTGGAGAAAAAATCTCATGAGCATGGATCGCCGGTCCGGATGTCCGATCAACCTGTCGCTGGAAGTGTTCGGCGATCGCTGGAGCCTGATCATCCTTCGCGACATGATCTTCGGCGGCAGGCGTCATTTTCGCGAGCTGCTCAACGGATCGATGGAAGGCATCGCCTCCAACATCCTCGCCGATCGGCTGAAGCGGCTGATGGAACTGGGCATGCTGACCAAAGCCGACGACCCCTCGCACAAGCAGAAGGCGATCTACAGCCTGACCGAAATGGCGATCACGCTGGTGCCGATCCTGGCCCATCTCGGCGCCTGGGGCCGCGTCTGGCTGCCGGTCAGCGAAGAACTCTCGATCCGCGCCGAACTTCTGGAAAAGGGCGGACAGCCGATGTGGGACAAATTCATGGACGAGTTGCGCCATGAACATCTCGGCAAGCCGCTCGATACCGCGTCGGATCCTTCTGTCCGCGCCACCTTGCAGGCCGCCTATGAAGCCCTGGTTGCCAGCAAGGCTCTCGCCGCCGACTCTGCCGCTTGACCAACTTATTTTCCCGTTTGGGGGCCGGCTCTGCTAGAAGAAGCGGAAAATCACAATTCACGGGATTGGATAAGGTCTTGGTTGAGAACTCTCGGGATGCTGCCCGCGCACGCGCCGACCTGCGCTTCAAGAAGCAGGAAGAGGCGGCAACCGTCCGCCAGAAGGCGATGGCCGAATACGTCGCCGAGAGCGACGCCCGCCAGGCCAAGACCAACAAGCTGCGGGCGCTGCGTCTCGCCAAGGAAGCCGAAGACCTCGCCAACGCGCCGGCGGAACCTGCCAAGAAGCCGGCCCGCGCCAAGAAAAAATAACCTGAAGCCGCACAGGCACCAACTCCTATCCGGGAGGCTGTGACGGTCGCTTCCATCCCACCTTTCACGCGAAGCAATTTCAACCGAAACCGGGATGTTATCTCGCCCGTCGACGGTCGATGATCGACGCCTTTCAGACAGGAGACCGCCATGACCGCACTGCCGCTCGAAAAAGCCAGGCAAATCATCGATGCCGCCTTTGCCAAGGGCTCCGATCTCAAGCTTAAGCCGCTTGGCGTCTCAGTGCTCGACGCCGGCGGGCATCTGGTCGCCTTCCAGCGCCAGAACGGCGCCTCGTTCCTGCGCCCGCAAATGTCGGCCGGCAAGGCCTTTGGTGCGCTCGCCATCGGCATGGGCTCGCGCAAAGTCGAGGCTTTCGCCAAGGAGCGCCCGCACCTCGTCGCCGGCATCTCGGACGTCTCTGGCGGACGCGTGCTGCCGGTCGTCGGCGGCGTGCTGATCCGCGACAAGACTGGCGCTATCATCGGCGCCGTCGGCATTTCCGGCGACACCTCGGACAATGACGAAGCCGCGGCCATCGCCGGCATCGAGGCCGCCGGCTTCACCGCCGATCCGGGCTGAGCGTCGGGGACGTTACGGGCGTTTCCGACAACTGTCAGCGCAAGCGCCCGTCAAACTTCCGCCTTCCGCGCTGGGGACCTAATTCAGATTGATGTCCCGGCTGGCCGATCGCATCGACACTGCGAATCCGGCCAGCACGTCGAACAGCGCGATGACCATCAGCGTGAAGAAGACGGAATGGGCCGCGCCCTTCACCAGCAGGAACTCGACCAGGAAGGCCACGAACACCAGCGTCGACAGAAGATGGTCCATGATCGAGGCGTTGGTCGTGCGCACCGACTTCGCCATTTCGAGGAACAGGAAGACCAGCCCGATCAGTATCATCAGGTCGCCCAGCGTCATCGAGAACACGCCGCCCGACATCATACTGAAGGAGAAGACCTCGCTCGCCCAAGGATCGTCACCGCTGCCGAAAATTCCCAACAGTCCGAGGTTGTAGAGCACGAAAGGCACGATCAGCAGCGGAATGGCACCGAACATCTGGCGTCTCCATGTGGGGGCAATCCTTTGTAGAATGCGCCACAGGCACGCCGTCAAGATGTTTCGATGGCAGCGTTGAACACGGTCGAAGACCGCACGCAACAACCATGTCAGCCGGTTGCCGGCCGAAGGATTTGCAACGCCTGCGGTGCACGCCTCGAAATGCGCTGCCGGCCGGCCCAAACGCAAAAGGACCAGCCACCGGCCGGTCCTTATGGAAATTCAAACCTTTGAAAAAGCTGGGCTCAGCTTTCCTTGGGCGTCAACACCTGACGACCGCGATACATGCCGGTCTTCAAGTCGATATGATGCGGACGGCGCATTTCGCCGGAATTCTTGTCCTCGACATAGGTCGGGGCCTTGAGGGCGTCGGCCGAGCGGCGCATGCCGCGCTTGGACGGAGAGGTTTTACGTTTCGGAACGGCCATGGATATGCTCCACTACATGGTCAAAAGCCCGCCCGCCCTCGTGAAAGGGCCATGTCGGGGCCTAAATCTGAGAAAGTCGGGTGCCTATACACGCCCTGTGCCGTTTTGGCCAGCACTGGCGCGAATTTTTTTGGATCGGCTAGCGGAGACAACCGACATAGGCGCCGGAGCGGCCGGCGCGCCGCTCGATCAGATTAGCGAGCCGCCTCAAGCCAGGCCCGGGTTTGGCCGGATTGCGGGCGATCGGATTTGGCAAGGAGACCGCAAGCAAGGCGGCCTGCCGTCGCGACAGCTGTTTTGCCGAAACGCCAAAATGGTGCTGTGCCGCAGCCTCGATGCCGTAGATGCCCGGCCCCCACTCGGCGATGTTGAGGTAGATTTCCATGATGCGCCGTTTCGACATCACCGCATCGAAATAGACGGCCAGCGGCAATTCGACCACCTTGCGCACCGAGCCCAGCGGCCGCGACCACAGAAACAGGTTCTTTACCGTCTGCATGGTGATGGTCGAGGCACCGCGCGTCGCTTCGCCGGCCAGCGCGTCGTCGACGACGCCTCTCAGCTCGCCGAGATCGACGCCACGATGAAAGCAGAACTGCCCATCCTCCGACATGATGACGGAATTGGCCAGCACCGGCGACACGTCGTCGAGCGACACCCAGCGGCGGTCGTAGCCGGAGAACCTCGCCAGGTCCTTCAACATCAGCGTCGAGACAGGATGCACGAAGAACGGCAGGTAGAGAAAGGTCAGCACGACCGGAATCAAAGCCAGCACCGCAGCCACGACGATGCCGCGCCGGACCCAGCGTTTGAGACCGCGGCGATTTACGCCTCGCGATCTCGTCGCCATGTCCAGCTTTTCGGTTTCATGATCGACGATCGGTTCCGCCAAGCCGCCCAACCCGTGCCAGAGAGCTCGTTTTGAAACGCGCTCCTGTGAGTCATGTGACGGTGTTTTCGAGAACCGGAGCGGAGCGTACATTAGAGTACGCAAGCACCGGAAGCGCAGAAAACGCCCTCAGATGACCGCAGGAGCAGAGTTTCCAAACGGGCTCATACTGCTCCGGCATAATGGCGCTTGCCTTCTTGCGCAACGTCTGAGTGTCGGCTACCGGTCCCGGCCATGACGAATGACGACCAAATGGCGTTCGAAATGGCGCTCATCCGACGCGCTGCCGCCGTCGAGGTGCTGCTGCGGCGGCTGCTCGACGACCGCGCGCTTTCGGGCGAGATCGCCCGGCCTGAGCGGTTGATGGCAGCCATGCGGCACGGCGTGCTGAACGGCGGCAAGCGCCTGCGGCCCTTCCTGGTCATGGAAAGTGCCGCCCTTTTTTCCGCCGATGGCGAGGCGACACTGCGTGTCGCCGCCGCACTTGAATGCGTGCATTGCTATTCGCTGATACACGACGACCTGCCCGCCATGGACGACGATGACCTGCGTCGTGGCCAGCCGACCGTGCACAGAGCCTTCGACGAGGCGACCGCCATCCTGGCTGGCGATGCCTTGCTGACGCTGGCCTTCGACGTCATCGCCGGCGAGGCGACCGCCCTGCCCGCGGAGCGGCGGGCGGCCCTGGTGCTGGCGCTGGCCCGCGCCGCCGGACCCGGCGGCATGGTCGGCGGCCAGAAGCTCGACCTCGAAGCCGAACAGACGCCGCCGGACGAGGCCGGCATCGTCCGGCTGCAGGCGATGAAGACTGGCGCTCTGATCCGTTTCGCCTGCGAGGCAGGTGCCCTCATCGCCGGCGCCCCGGCCGATGACCGCGAGCGGCTGGCCGAATTCGGCTCGGCGATCGGTCTTGCCTTCCAGCTTGCCGACGACCTGCTCGATTTGACCGCCGATGCCAGCCAGATGGGCAAGGCAACCGGCAAGGACGCCGCCGCCGGCAAGGCGACGCTGGTGGCCTTGCATGGTGCGAATTGGGCTCGCAACCAGTTGCACGGCCTCGTCGAGCAGGCGCATGCACTGCTTGATCCTTATGGCGACGACGCCCAGTTGCTGAAAGAAGCGGCAACGTTCGTGGCGACCCGCACCAGTTGAGGTTGGCGCCAGCCGAGATATCGAGCTGACTAAAGTTCGCTCATCCTCCGCCGGCCAATTCAGAAATAGAACTTGAGCGGAAGCCTGCCGAGGCAGAGGATCGACATCGCTTTGCCATCCGCACGGCACGCACGCGGTGCGGGTAGAGTTGGAGGGGTGCCATGTCGACCACCGACAAGCTGTTCAGCGGTTCCATTGCCGAGGTCTACGACCGGGCGATGGTGCCGCTGATCTTCGAGCCGTATGCACGGGATCTGGCAGAGCGGGTGTCGAAGCTCGGGCCGCAATCGGTGCTCGAAGTGGCGGCGGGCACCGGTGTGGTGACACGTGCGATGGCAGCAAAGTTGCCGGCGCAAGCCCGCATCGTGGTCACCGACCTCAACCAGCCCATGCTCGACCACGCGCGCACGCGGATGGCGGACGATCCTCGGATCACCTGGCGGCAGGCCGACGCCCAGGCGCTGCCCTTCGAGGACGCAGAGTTCGACGCCGTGGTTTGCCAGTTTGGCGCGATGTTCTTCCCCGATCGGGTGGGCGCCTACGGCCAAGCGCGGCGGGTGATGCGGCCGGGCGGGCACTTCCTGTTCAACGTCTGGAGTGCCATCGAAGACAACGAGTTCGCCGAGGAAGTGACGCGGGCGCTCGGCCATTTTTTCCCGGCCGATCCGCCGCGCTTCATGGCGAGGACGCCGCACGGCTATCACGATGCGGACGTCATCCGCGCCGACCTTCATGCCGCCGGCTTCGGTAACATCACCATAGAGCCGCTGGATGCCGTCAGCGCCGCTTCGTCGCCATATGAGGCGGCCACGGCCTATTGCCAGGGCACACCCCTGCGGGCTGAGATCGAGGCGCGCGGCGGCTCGCTGGAGGAGGCGACGCGATACGTGGCGAATGCCCTTGGGAAACGGTTCGGGGAAGGCCCGGTGCGTGGCCGCATCCGCGCCCTCGTCGTGGAAGCGGTCTAGGCGCGCTGTCCATCCGGCGGTTCGCATGGCCTGCCTGCCCTCTCACGAACGAAATTTTAATGTAAATGAAGCGTAATCCCGGCCATTAAAATGGTGCGTATGTGTTGGGGTTGCGCATGCCTGAATATTCGTCCTTCATCCGGTCGGTCCGGATCCGCTATATTTCAGGGTTGCTGATCTTCGCGCTGGCTTCCGCCGGTATCGTGATTGCGCTTGACCGCGTCAATTCCTTTCGCCGCGACATCGATGCGCTGAGCAGCAATCTCGTCATCTTCACCCGCGACCTGCGCAACGCGACCAGCTTCGCCGAGACCACCGGCACCGCCTGGCGGGCGGAGACACGCGATGCCCTGACCACATCGGCGCGCGGCCATTCGGAGCGCCTGACCGGCGAGATCGAGACGCTGACCGCCCAGCTTGCGGCGATCAAGCCGCGGCTGTCGATCAAGACCGTCAACGAACTCCAGTCCGCTTCCGTCAACGGCGATCTGTTCTGGTCGCCGCGCGACATGGTGCGCAATTTCAACCTGATGTCGATGGCGCAAAAGGTCGACGAGTGGAGCTATCGCGAAATCCGCAACCAGAACGACCTGTTCGCCCAGCCGATGCTGGTCCGCGTCCGCACCGCCATGGATGATGAGCGCCACCTGGCCGATGCCTCAAGCGACAGGCTGCTGCTGTGGGCGAGCGGCATCCTGTTCGCGGCACTTGCCATCGTCGCCTTCTGGATCTTCCGCCCGATGGAAGTGGCAATCCGCCGCGCCTTTGCCGAATCCGCCGAATCCCTGTTCAAGGCCGAGGCCGCCGACCGCGCCAAATCGGAATTCCTGGCCAATATGAGCCACGAAATACGCACGCCGATGAACGGTGTGCTCGGCATGGCCGAACTGCTGGCCAAGACCGATCTGACCCCGCGCCAGAAGACCTTCACCGACGTCATCGTCAAATCCGGCAACGCGCTGCTCACCATCATCAACGACATCCTCGATTTCTCCAAGATCAATGCCGGGCAACTCACTCTCGACCCTGCTCCCTTCCGCCTTTCCGAGGCGGTCGAGGATGTGGCGACGCTGGTCTCGGCGCGCGTCGCCGAAAAGAACCTCGAACTGATCGTGCGTGTCGACCCGCGCCTGCCGGCCCATGTCGTCGGCGACGCCGGCCGCTTCCGGCAGATCATCACCAACCTGCTCGGCAATGCCGTGAAGTTCACCGAGAAGGGTCATGTGCTGATCGATGTCGGCGGCGAGATCGTCAACGACGTGGTCCAGCTCAAGGTCCGCGTCGAAGACACCGGCATCGGCATACCGGCCGAGAAACTGCAGAACGTGTTCGAGAAATTCGCGCAAGTGGACGGCTCGTCCACCCGCCGCCATGAGGGCACGGGGCTGGGCTTGGCCATCGCCGCCCGCCTCGTCGACCTGATGGCAGGCAAGATCGGCGTCGAAAGCGAGATCGGCCGTGGCTCCGTGTTCTGGTTCGCTGTGCCGCTGCCCGCGCATCAGGCCGCGGCGCGCGACGAGATCGTGCCGGTCGACGTCACCGGCGCGCGCGTGCTGGTCATCGACGACAATCCGGTCAACCGCGAAATCCTGCTCGAGCAGCTCAGAAGCTGGAGCTTCGACTGTGCCGCCGCCGAAAGCGGCGCCGTCGGCCTGGCCTTCCTCGACCGCGCCTTTCAACTCGGCGCCGCCGTCGACTGCATCATCCTCGACTACCAGATGCCGGGCATGAACGGCGCCGACGTCGCCAGAGCCATTGCTTCCGACAGCCGCCTGTCGGCCATCCCGATCGTTATCCTGACCTCGGTCGACCAGGTCGATTTCGGCAAGATGATCATCGACTTCGGCATTGCCGCGCATCTGACCAAACCGGCGCGCTCCGCGGTGCTGCTCGGCACCGTCATCTCGGTGATTCAGAAGGCCCGTTCGCAGGTCGGCAAGGCGCGGTTCGTCCGCGAACCGATCGTGCAGGCTCCCCTGGCAGCGCCGCCCGCCTTCACCGTCATCCGCGGCCCGGCAATGCCGGTCGCGGCAGCGCCGGAATCGACAACCGCGCCGAACGGACCGATCGACATCCTCATTGCCGAGGACAATGACGTGAACCAGTTGGTCTTCGGCCAGATCCTCAATGGGTTGGGCTTGAGCTACCGTATCGCCGGCAATGGCCGCACGGCGGTCGAAATGTACCGGGCGCTGCGCCCCAAGCTGATCCTGATGGACGTTTCGATGCCCGAAATGAACGGCTACGAGGCGACCCGCGCCATCCGGGCGATGGAGGTCTCGACGGGCGCCCACATCCCGATCATCGGCGTCACCGCGCACGCGCTGAAGGGCGATCGCGACAAGTGCATCGATTCAGGCATGGACGACTATCTGCCGAAGCCCGTTTCGCCCGACCGCCTAGGCACCAAGATCGGCACCTGGCTCAGCGAGACCGTCGTGGCCAAGACCGCCTGACTGCATCCATGAGGATGCGTCAGACGGCGGCAGCCTCCAGACGATAGCGGCGCATCCAGTCGAGGCTTGTCGCGTCAGCAAGCTTTGCAACGCCGGGGCTTACATCCTCCTCGTCAGGTGCTGGGACTCCCAGGGCTTCGCAGATGCCTAGCAACGTCGCAGCCGGATTGCCTGAAAGGCGCTCATAGCCGACGCGCAGCGGGGATATGCCTTGCTCTGCGAACCAAATGTTCCAGGCCGCGTCATAGGTCTCGAGTTCCGTGACCTCTCGTTTGATACGCTCGAAATCATATTGGGGCTCTTTCGGCGGTGCGACCCTTTCGATCTCGGTGCCATCGGGAGCGATATGCCAAAGACCGGTCTGCTCCGCCTTGATCAGGGAGACAGCCTGCGCGAGCTTGTTCTCCCGCGAGAGGTGTATGTAGAGGACGCGGCCAAAGGCCTTTTCAAGACGCGCTCTGTCCGACTGCAGTTTTGGGAAAATCCGGTCGAGGATTGCCGAAAGCTCATCCAGATTTTCGCGCATCAAGCGAAGGCCGAAGAGGCCGGTCCCACCCTTGCCCGCAGCGATCGCCGCGTTGAGATAGGCGACATTGAAGTCGAGCTCACTCATCGTGTCGCGATCAGGCAGCTTCCACTCTTCAGCCCACTCCAGCACATCCTGCCGCCGATAGAATGAGTGCGGATCGCCAGTCGTCTTCGTGGATGCCAGAAGCTTGCACAGTAGCGTGCTTCCGGTCCTCGGCGTGCCGCAGATTATGTATCCATCGAACATGTTGTGTCCATGCTGCTCGTCAAAGGCAGGGGCTGTCGCCGCCCTTGTGAAGATGGCCGCCGCCATAGCTGAAATCTTTGCTGGATGCGACGTCACGGCTGTCGCTCTTAAATGCCTCTCTCGGACAAACACCATGCCGGCAGCGGCCAATTTACCGGTTGCGCACCACCACGCACGCCCCACCGACACTTTGCAATTTCTGGCAAATAACGTTGGCATCGGCGCGGCGGTCGACACCGATCCTGACCGCGTAGATGCCGCGCCGGCCGATCGGCGTGCGCACCCGGCTGACCACCGGATCATGCCCGTTGAGCAGGGCCGGGAACCGGCTCCTTACCCTGAGCCACTGGGTGATCGCGGCACTGCGGCGAAAATTGCCGGCCACCTGGATGCCCCATGGCTTTATGTTGATCGAAGCCATGGCCACCGTCCGCGACATGATCACCGGCAGTTTTCGGCAAGCGACGGCAAAATCCGTCTTTGCGTCGAGCGGCTCGACCCTTCCGGCATAGGCCCGGTCGGTGAACTTGTCGGCTGGTTCGCCCATGATGTCTAAGACATAGCTTTCGGTTTCCATCGGCAGGAAACCGCCGGAGCTGAGCCAGCGCGACACCCGGCTCTCGCCGGCATTGTAGGCGGCGGCGGCCAGGCCGAGATTGCCGTAGCCGGTTTTCATTTCGGCGAGATATCTGGCCGAAGCCGGGATCGCCTGGTTGATGTCGAAGGAATTGGCAAGCCCGCGCATCTTGGCGGTGCCCGGCATGAACTGGGCAATGCCTTCGGCACCGACCGGACTGACGGCGTTGGGATCGAAACGGCTTTCCTTCCAGATCAGCCGAGCGAAGAAATCCCTGGACAGGCCGTTCTGGTCGGCATGCGCCTGGATCAGATTGCAGACTTTGTCGATCAGCCGCTGTTTGGCGGATTGCGGCGGATCGGCCTGCACAAGGGTCGACCAGGTCAGCCCGTACAGCAGGATCAGCGCTGCCCAAAGGAAACGCTGCATCGGTTCTACTCCGCCGCGGCCTTGCCGCGACCGAACCGTTGCTCGATATAGTCGGCGACCATTTTCTCGAAATCCGCGGCGATCGACGGCCCGCGCAGCGTCGCCGCCTTTTTGCCGTCGACGAAGACAGGCGCCGTCGGCATTTCGCCCGTGCCGGGCAGCGAAATGCCGATGTCGGCATGCTTGGACTCGCCAGGGCCGTTGACGATGCAACCCATCACCGCGACCTTGAGGTTCTCGACGCCGGGGTATTTGTCGCGCCACACGGGCATGTTCTTCCTGAGATCGGCCTGTATGTTCTGGGCGAGTTCCTGGAACACGGTGGAGGTGGTGCGGCCGCAGCCGGGGCAAGCGGCAACAATCGGCACGAACTGTCTGAACCCCATGGTTTGCAGCAATTCCTGCGACACCTGCACCTCGCGCGTGCGGTCGCCGTTCGGCTCCGGTGTCAGCGAGATGCGGATGGTGTCGCCGATGCCTTGCTGGAGCAGGATGCCCATGGCGGCCGACGAAGCGACGATGCCCTTCGAGCCCATGCCGGCTTCGGTCAGGCCGAGATGCAGCGCATGATTGGAGCGGGTGGCGAGTTCGGTATAGACGGCGATCAGGTCCTGCACGCCGCTGACCTTGGCCGACAGGATGATTTTTTCGCGGCCAAGGCCGATCTCTTCCGCCATCTCGGCCGACAGGATCGCCGACTGCACGATCGCCTCGCGCATCACCTCCTGCGCGGTCAGCGGAAAACCCTTGTCCTGGTTGTCGTCCATCAGCCGGGTCAAAAGCTCCTGGTCGAGCGAGCCCCAGTTGACACCGATGCGCACCGGCTTGTCATGCCTGATCGCCATCTCGACGATATCGGCGAACTGGCGGTCCTTCTTGTCCTTGAAGCCGACATTGCCCGGATTGATGCGGTATTTGGCCAGCGCCTCGGCGCAGGCCGGATGATCGGCCAAAAGCTTGTGGCCGATATAGTGGAAATCGCCGACCAGCGGCACGTTGATACCAAGCCGCTGAAGCCGCTCATGAATGCGCGGCACGGCGGCGGCACTCTCGTCGCGATCGACAGTGATGCGCACGATTTCCGAGCCGGCCCGGTGCAGTGCTGCGACCTGCGCAACCGTCTGGTCGATATCGGCCGTGTCGGTGTTGGTCATCGATTGGACGACAACGGGCGCACCGCCGCCGACGACCACGCCGCCGACATCGACGCCGACCGACGTGCGGCGGGGGAAAGGAGAGGAAAAATATCCGGTCATGCCGGCAGCCTTTTGTCTCTGGAGCATCTTGTGTCCTGCATGGACGCACAACGACGCCCCGGGCCGATGCGCTGAGGTCCGGGCATGAGGTGGAGGAGCAAAGATGGCTTGTCAATGGCGACAGGTCGCCACTGGCCGGAATCGCCCGCCGCCGGCGACCAGAAACAATCGATGATCTGGCGAAACGGGCGACCGCCGAAGCGGAGATTGAGCCGGGTGCAAGTCCAGCTTCGGCTGACAGACCGGTGCTGGAAAATCAAAACCCTCCACGCCGGCGGCGGGGTGCCGCCGGGAAAAGAGGCCGCGGATATTGGGCGGCTATGTCAGGAGGGCGTCAATGCGTGGTCGGTTTGCCTCTTAGTTTTTCAATCTCGTCCTTGAGTGCCAGCTTGCGTCGCTTGAGATTCACGATTTCGAGGTCGTCGACCGATGGATGATTCATCGCGTCATCGATTTCACGTTCGATGTCGCCGTGTTTCCGCTGCAACTCATCAAGATGGGATGCAAGAGACATGATTGGTTCTCCCTTTCATGGTTTTCCTCGATTGCAACCGTCACGGCGCGTCCACCGCAGGTTCGCTTCTGTGACGGCACGGTGACAGTGTGTCACCTTCCGCGGACGATGTCGAATGATCCGTGGTAGCATTCCACGACACTGTGAAATGTGATATGGGCTGCACGCCGGTGACAAAACACCCGGCCCCGCCCAATCAGGCCCAGCTTTGGGCGCCGCAGACGTGCAGACGGTAGAGAATGTCCGATCAGGAACAGGCCGATATTCGCCTCGAATTTTCCCGCCTGAAGCAGGAACACGCCGATTTCGATGCCGCCATCAACGCGATGATCGCCATGGCCTGCGATCCGCTGCAGATCCAGCGCATGAAGAAGAAGAAGCTGTTCCTCAAGGATCGGCTGATGGCGCTGGAAGACAAGATCATTCCCGACATTATTGCCTGAACTGGCATTCGCTCGTTCGCATGCCTAGGCTGCGATCGAAAGCCTCGCGGCACGATCACGCAGGAGGCCGATAAGTTCGCCGGTCCGCCCCTCGGATGTATCGATGGGGACCACCAGGCACATCGTCGCCTCGACCTTCCCCGGCGCTGAAAACACCGGTGCGGCAAGGCACTTCGTATAGGCATCGACAAGGCCCGAAGTGACGCAATAGCCGGTGACCTGCGCTTTTGCGATGTCGGCGACGAAATCGTCGAGCCGCAGTTTGCGCCCGTCGGGCAGCACGAGATCGTCGTTTGACACCATGCCTTCGATCTCAGCCTTCTCCAGCCCCGCCAAAAGCAGCCGCCCCGAGGCCGTCCAGGGCAGCGGTATCTGCAAGCCGGTGGCGGAACTGATGCGGAACGGCCTGGTGCCGGGACTCGCATGGACGATCGTATAGCGGCCGCTCTGCAGCATGCACAGTTCGGAAGTCTCGCCGGTCTCGCGCGACAGATTGTCGACCTCCTGGCGCCCCCGCCTCAACAGGTCGTTGCCCCGTACATAGTCCATTCCGTAGAGATAGAGCTTCTTGCCGAAATAGACGCGATTGCCGTCGCCTTCCATTTCCAGCAGTCCCGCATCGACCAGCGACCGCACCAGCGTATAGGTCGTCGAACGGGGCGCGTTCACGCCCTTGGCAAGGTCGCCAATGCCGATCGCGCGCTGGGTCGTGTGAAGAAACTCCAGAATCTCGAGCACCCGGTTGAGCCCCTTTTCACGGGAGCCCGAAATCTTCTCGCCGGCTGAAAGTGCCGAGGCATTGCCATCTTGCATTGTTGATTCCCGGTGTTAGTATCTGTCCTGTACAGGATACACACGTCTCTTGTAAGAGACAATCGCTTCGACGTCACTGACGCGTGTATTGCCTGTGCAAGGGGAACACAAACGAAAGGAGGTCGCCGTGAACGACACATCCGGAAGACGTGATTTTCTGAAATTGGGAATGGCGGGACTGGCCACGGCCGGCGTCGTGGGTGCGGCGGTAGCCGTCGATGCCCAGAAGGCCGCTGCTCAGGCAGCACCCGACAGCCTGCTGCGCACCGTGCTCGATCGCGGCAAGCTGATCGTCGGCACCGGCAGCACCAATGCGCCGTGGCACTTCGAGAACGATGCCGGCGAACTCGTCGGCATGGACATCACCATGGGGCGCATTCTTGCCAAGGGCCTTTTCGACGATCCGACCAAGGTCGAGTTCGTGATGCAGGATCCGGCACAGCGCATCCCCAACGTCACCACCAACAAGGTCGACATCACCATTCAGTTCATGACGATGAGCGCCCAGCGCTCGCAGCTGGTCAATTTTTCCCGGCCTTACTATGTCGAGGGCGTCGCCCTGCTGAGCCTTCCGACCGCCGAGAACAAGACCTTCGACAAGCTGCTTGCCGGCGGCTCGGCGACACGCGTCTCCATCCTGCAGAATGTCGATGCCGAGGCGCAGGTGCATTCGGTGCTGCCCGAGTGCCAGGTCATGCAGATCGATACCCAGGCCAACGTGCTGCAGGCACTGGAATCGAAACGCGTCGACGCCGCTGCCGTCGATCTGTCCACGGTGCGCTGGCTCGCCTCGCGCAATCCGGACAGATATTTCGACGCCGGCAAGAGCTGGCTGAGCATGCTTTATGGCGCGGCACTCCGGCAAGGCGACCTTGATTGGCTGACCTTCGTCAACGCGACCTTCACCATCGCCATGTTCGGCCACGAAAACGCACTCTACGATGCCGCCTTCAAAGACTACTTCGGACAGGAGCCGCCGGCGCGCCATCCCGGCTTCCCGGCCATCTGATCTGCATCGGGCGGGAGGGCTTATCCAGCGCCCTTCCGCCTCCCTAGAGCAATTCCAGGAAAAGTGTGAAACGGTTTTCCGTCCGGAATTGCGTCAAAACAAAGAGTTAGGGCGGGTCGCCGTTTCCGTGAAACGGTGAACTGCTCTAAGCCTGCGGCACTGAGGCGGACGCATGGGCTATGCCCTCAATTTCAACCTGATCTGGCGGCACTTCGACAAGCTGTGGGGCGGACTGCTGCTCAGTCTCGAACTCGCCGTCATATCGATCGCCATCGGCATCGTCATCGGCCTGGTCCTGGCGGTCTGGTACGTGTCCGCTGGACGCACCGTGCGCACCATCATCGCCGCCTACGTCGAATTCATCCGCAACGTGCCGCTGATCCTGCTCGTCTACCTCGTCTTCTACGGCTTGCCGACAGTGGTCGACATCGCCTACAGCGCGCCGACCTCGTTCGTCGTCACGCTGTCGCTCTATAGCGGTGCCTATTTGGTCGAGGTGTTTCGCTCCGGGCTCGAAGCCGTTCCGCGCGGACAGCTGGACGCCGGCAAGGCAATCGGCCTGACACCCTGGCAAAGGCTGCTCAACGTGCGCCTGCCGACCATGCTGCGCATCACCTTGCCGGCATTGTCCAACACCTTCATATCGCTGTTCAAGGACACCTCCGTCGCGTCGGTCATTTCGGTGCCGGAGCTGACCTATGGCGCCCAGTGGATCAACTTCAACACCTTCCGCATCGTCGAGGTCTATCTCGTGGTCACGGCGATGTATCTGGTGACCGGCTACATCTTGCTTTTTGCGCTTCGGCTTGTCGAGCGCCGGTTCAGGGCGGCGCGCTGATATGCTGACCCAGATCGCCTATGCCTTGCCTTTCCTCGCCCAGGGCTTTGCCCTGACACTGTGGGTATCCCTGCTGGTCGTGGTATTTTCGCTGATTGCCGGCGTGATCATGGGCGTCGGTCTCGTCTATGGCCCGGTGCCGTTGCAATGGGCCGTGCGCATCTTCAGCGACACCATCCGCGGCATACCGATCCTGGTGCTCATCTTCTTTGTCTATTACGGACTGCCGGCCGTCGGGCTTCATCTGCCGTCGTTCTGGGCCGCCGTGCTGGCGCTGACCCTGTTCAAGACAGCCCAGGTCGTCGAATATTTCAGAGGCGCTGTCGGCTCCATTCCGAAAGGGCAGTCCGAGGCGGCGATGGCGATCGGGCTGACCTTTCGACAGCGGCTCGCCTACGTCATCTTCCCACAGGCGTTCAGGCGCTTCCTGCCGCCCTGGATCAACGGCGTCACCGATGCGGTCAAGGGCAGCGCGCTGGTATCGCTGCTCGGCATCACCGACCTGATGCAGGCCATCAACCAGGTCATCGGCCGCACCTACGAGGCCATGCCGCTCTATATTCTCGGCGCGCTCATCTACTTCGCTGTCAACTATGCCCTTTCGCTCGCCAGCCGGCGGCTCGAGCGGCGTTTCTCCTTCATCCGGGAATAGCAATGTCCACAAGTCCGAAAAACACCCCGGCCCTTCTCGACGTCCGCGACGTTTCCAAAGCCTTTGGGACCGTCCAGGTCCTGCGTTCGGTCAGCCTGCAGGTGGCGAAGGGGGAGGTGGTGACGGTCATCGGCCCCTCCGGCAGCGGCAAAACCACGCTGCTGCGTTGCGTCAACTTTCTCGAAAGCTATGACAGTGGTTCGATCCGCATCGACGGCAAGGAGGTCGGCTTTCGCGAAGCCGGAACCCGCCAGCGTCGCAGCGAACGCGATCTCGCCGCGATGCGCGCCGAGACCGGCATGGTGTTCCAGAGCTTCAACCTCTTTCCGCACCTGACAGCCGCCGGCAACATCATGCTTGGCCTCACCAAGGTGCGCGGCAAGAGCAACGCCGAAGCGCGCACCATCGCCGAACACTGGCTCGGCCGGGTCGGCCTCGCCCACAAGGCCGACAGTCTGCCCGCCGAACTGTCCGGCGGCCAGCAGCAGCGCGTCGGCATTGCCCGCGCCGTGGCCATGGGGCCGAAGATCCTGCTTCTCGACGAGATAACCTCCGCGCTCGACCCGGAACTGGTCGGCGAGGTGCTCGAGGTCGTGCGTAGCCTGGCCGAGGACGGCATGACGATGGTCATGGTCACGCACGAAATGGCCTTTGCCCGAGATGCCTCGAGCCGCATCATCTTCATGGCCGATGGCGGCGTCAGCGCGGCGGGTCCACCCGCCGAAATCCTGGCGGCCGACACCGACAATGAGCGCCTGCGCACCTTCCTGGCACGCTTCCGCGCCTCGCATTTCTAGAACGGGACAGCGAACGCTGTCGCAAGGAGCCTTCTTTCATGACGCCTTATATCCGGCTCGCCGCGTTGGGCCTGACGCTGCCCGAGCCGCCGACACCGATCGCCAACTTCGTCACCCATGCCGAAAGCGGCCGGCTGATCTTCCTGTCCGGCCAGGGTCCGCTGCGCACCGACGGCACGCTGTTTACCGGCAAGGTGGGGGAGGATGTCAGCGTCGAGCAGGCTTATGGCCATGCCCGCCTCACCGGCCTCAATCTGCTTGCCGTCATGCACGCAGCCACTGGCGACCTTGGCCGGATCGTGCGCGTCGTCAAGCTGCTCGGCTTCGTCAACGCCATACCGACCTTCAGCGACCACCCGAAAGTGGTCAATGGCTGTTCCGACCTGTTTGCCGATGTGTTCGACAATATCGGCGGCCATGCCCGCTCGGCGATCGGCGTCGGCTCCTTGCCTGGAAACATCACCGTTGAAATCGAGGCGGTTGTCGAGATCGCCGCCTGACCTTTAGAAGAATGGAATCCGAGAGATGAAAACCACTTCCACTGCCGGCTCCAACACCACCATCCGCGAACGGCTCGGCCTTCGCCCGATCATCAATGTCTCCGGCACGATGACCGCGCTCGGCGCGTCGATCATTGTCCCCGAAGCGATCAGTGCCATGGCGGAAATGGGCTCGCAATGGGTGGAAATGGATGACCTGCAACGTGCCGCAAGCACGATCGTCGCGCGCCTGACTGGCGGCGAGGCCGGTTTCATCACTGCCTGCTGCGCCAGCGGCATCACCATGGCGATCGCCGGTGCTATGACGGGGACCAATCTGCTCGCCATCGAGCGGCTGCCTGATAACACGGAGGGCCTGAAGTCGGAGGTCATCGTCCAGCTCGGGCACGTCGTCAACTATGGTGCGCCGATCGACCAGTCGGTCCGGCTGGCGGGCGCCAGGGTCGTGCCGGCCGGCACGGTCAGCGTGACGCAGGACTATCATGTGCGCGACGCGATCAACGACCGCACGGCGGCGGGCCTCTATGTCGTTGCGCACCACACCGTGCAGTATGGCATGCTGTCGCTGGAGGAATTCTGCGAGATCTGCCACGCCAGGGGTGTCCCTGTGATCGTGGATGCGGCTTCAGAGTATGATCTGCGCGGCTTCCTCGCGCGCGGCGCCGACATTGTCATCTACAGCGGCCACAAATTCCTGAGTGGGCCGACCAGCGGCATCGTCACCGGGCGCAAGGATCTGGTTCGCACCGCCTATCTCCAGAACCGCGGCGTCGCCCGCGCCATGAAGGTCGGCAAGGAGAGCATCGCCGGCACCATGGCCGCACTGGAAGCCTGGGAAAAGCGCGACCATGCCGGCATCCGCCGCCGCGAAGACGCCGCGCTCAACCTGTGGAAGGAGACGTTGCAGGGGCTGCCGGGCATTGTCGCGCAGATCATTCCCGATCCGACCGCCAACCCTCTCGATCGGCTTCAGATTTTTGTACTGCCCGAAAGCCGGTTCACGGCGGCCGGCCTCACCTCGGCATTGGCGGCGGGCTCGCCACCGATCATCGTGCGCAACCATGAGGTGGAGCGCGGCCATTTCTTCCTCGACCCCTGCAATCTTCATCCCGGCGAGGCCGAGATCGTCGCCGAACGGCTGCGCGCCATATTGACCGCCAAGGACCGCCCGGCCGATGCGATGAAACTCGCCCGCAAGGATTCGTCCGGCGTCTTACGCTGGCCAGATTGAACACCCGGCGAATCGCTTGCTGAAATGCGCCGACCGTAACCAGCACGCGCCATCATGCGCCTATTGGCCTGACGGGCTCTCCAGGGCACCGGCCGGGAAACTGCCGGCTCCCTTTGCGCGCCTTGGCGGGTCCAGCCTGGTGGCCGCTTCGTAGCCTCTCAAAACAATAACTTTACAAATATCTTTATTTATGTGAAGTCATGACGATTGAAGGATCGATCATGACAGCCACTCGTTTCGCCACGCGCCTGAATTCCTTTGCCTCGCGGCCGCAGGCCGAGTGGCCCGATCTTACCGGCAAGCCGTCGCTGCTGCAGATGGCGGCGCGCGCCGCCAAGGTCGAGGGGCTTACCGATCTTGATCTCAACTTTCCTGACCACGTCGGTGAAAAGCCCACGGAAATCGCCCTGAAACTGGGCGATCTTGGGCTCTCCATCAATGGCTTTGCCATGCGCTACTACTCCAACCCCGCCTTCAAGCTCGGCGCTTTCACCAATCCGGATCCGGCGGTGCGCCGCGAGGCCATCGACCTGACCAAGGCCGGCATCGATGCCGTGCGTGAGGCCGGCGCCAGCCTGATGACGCTGTGGCTCGGCCAGGATGGCTTCGACTACGCCTTCCAAGCCGACTATTCGACGCTTTGGCAACACGAAATTGATGGGATTCGTGAAGTTGCGGCACATGATCCCGACTGTCAGATCAGCCTTGAATACAAACCGAACGAACCCCGCTCCTACAGCCTGATGCCGGATGCGGCGACGACCTTGCTGGCGATCCGCGATGTCGGCCTGCCCAATCTCGGCGTCACGCTCGATTTCGCTCATGTGCTCTACGCCGACGAACAGCCGGCCTTTGCCGCGGCCCTGGTGGCGCGTCACAGCAAGCTGCTCGGTGTGCACCTGAACGACGGCTACGCCAAGCGCGACGACGGCCTGATGGTCGGCGCGGTGCACACGCTGCAGACCATCGAGCTGCTCAGGCAGATTCGCCGCGACGGTTACGCCGGCGCCATCTATTTCGACACGTTCCCCGATATGACCGGGCTCGATCCGGTGCGCGAGTGCGAAGTCAACATCGCCACCGTCAAGCGCATGCTGCGCGTCGTCGACCGGCTGGAGCAGGACAATCGCCTGTCCGCCGCCATGGACAGCCAGGATGCCGTTACGTCGCAGGCCATCATCCAGGAAATCATGCTCGGGCCGGATAGCTGAGGCATCCGCGCCATCGCCGTTTTTCAACCAGGGAGGAATACAATGAAACTTCTGCTTGCCACCGCTACCGCCGCACTGATGGCGCTCTCGATCGGCTCTGCCTTTTCCGCCGACCTCGCGCCGCTCAATTCCGACACGGAAAAGGACCGCATCGACTGGTCGCAGGTCGAGGCCAAGTTCGGCGCGTTCCCCAAGCTGCCCGAAGGCACCAAGGCAGGCGCGGTCTCCAAGACGCTGACCAATGAATACTGGCGCTCGCTGGGCGAGGGCTACACGGCATTCGGCGCCAAGGTCGGCGTTCCCGTCGTCTATCAGGCAGCGCAGAGCGAGGGCGACCAGCTCGGCCAGCTCACCATCGCCGAAGGCCTGGTGACGCAGGGCTACAACGTGCTGCTCGTCTCGCCGCAGACGGATGCCAATCTGCAGCCGATCATGGAGCAGGCCAAGGCCGCCAACGTGCCGGTGGTCAATGTCAATGACGCCGTCATCCCGCAGGCCGAGCATTATGTCGGCAACGTCCAACGCGACA
Source organism: Mesorhizobium sp. LMG17149 (assembly GCF_024518695.1). Classification (NCBI taxonomy): domain Bacteria; kingdom Pseudomonadati; phylum Pseudomonadota; class Alphaproteobacteria; order Hyphomicrobiales; family Phyllobacteriaceae; genus Mesorhizobium; species Mesorhizobium sp. LMG17149. The sequence continues at coordinate 194,016 of NZ_JANIFL010000008.1, read as the reverse complement.
ATGGCGTGCGCGTCGCCAAATGGTTCATCAAGAACCGTCCGAATGGCGGCAAGGTCGCCATCGTCGAAGGCCAGGCTGGCGTCTATGCCGCCGTGCAGCGCACCGATGGCTTCAAGTCGACCATCACCGAGGGAGGCAAGTTCGAGGTTGTCGCCAGCGTTCCCGGCAACTGGGACCGCCAGACCTCCTATGACGCGGCCACCAACATCCTGCAGCAGCATCCCGACCTGATCGGCTTCTATGCCAACAATGACGGCATGGCGCTCGGCATCGTCGAGGCTGTCAAGGCCGCCGGCCTGCAGGACAAGGTTGCGGTCTTCGGCACCGACGGCATTTCCGATGCCTATGCCTCCATACGGGCCGGCGAACTGACCGGCACGGTCGACAGTTTCCCCGTTCTGACCGGCGAAGTGGCGTTGGAAACAGCTCTGCGTCTCGTCGCGGGACAGAAGCTGCCGCGCGTCGTCGCCACGCCACAGGCGCTGATCACCAAGGACAATGCCGACCGCTATTCCGGCGCCGGCGCGCGCAAGGCGCTGCTCGAGGACGCGGCTGCGGGCCAGTAAGGCCAACCAACAGTGCCGGTCAGGGCAATTCGCTTCTGACCGGCACCATGGCCCGGAGATAGAACTCGATGTCACCCCGGCTGCAATTCCAGGGCATTTCCAAGCTGTTTCCGGCCGTACGGGCGCTTGACGGCGTTTCGTTCTCGGTCGCGGCCGGTGAAATCCACGGCCTGCTCGGCGAAAACGGCGCCGGCAAGTCGACGCTGCTGCGCATCCTGTCTGGCGTCTACAGGCCGACAGCGGGAAGCGTCCTCATTGACGGCAAGCCGGTAACGCTCGCCAACCCGGTTGCCGCGCGCGCTGCGGGCGTCGCCATGATCCATCAGGAATTGCAGCAGGTGCCGCGCCTCAGCGTTGCCCAGAACATGTTCCTCGGCCATCCGCTGACGCGCGGCGGCATCTTCGTCGCCAGCAGAGAGCAGGAGCGCCGCGCCGCCGAGGCTCTTGCAGCCATCGACCCCTCCATCGATCCAGCCGCCCCGCTCGGCACTCTGAAGGTGGCGCAGCGGCAGATTGTCGAGATTGCCAGGGCATTGCTCGATCGCGCCCGCATCGTCGCCATGGACGAGCCGACATCGAGCCTGACGCCGAGCGAGTTCGAACGGCTGGCGCAAGTCATTACAGGTTTGGCGCGTGACGGCGTCGCCGTCGTCTATGTCTCGCACAAGCTGGACGAGGTGTTCGGCATCTGCCGGCGTGCCACTATCATGCGCGACGGCGTCGTCGTCGATTCCGTCGACCTGGAAAGCCTGTCGGAAAAAGCGGTCGTGGCGATGATGGTCGGCCGCGAACTGGCACAGGAACACCATAACTCCCACGCCTCGAACGAGGTGATGCTGAGCGCGCGTGGCCTCTCCTCGGCGACCAAGGTGCGGAACGTGTCGTTCGACCTGCATCGCGGCGAGGTGCTGGGTATTGCCGGCCTAGTCGGTTCCGGCCGCACTGAACTTTTGCGGCTTCTGGCTGGCGTCGACCGCGCATCCGCCGGCACGATCACCATTGACGGCAAGGCGACACGCCTCGCCAGCCCGCGCGATGCGATTGCCGCCGGCATCGGCCTGGTGCCGGAAGAGCGCAAGCGCGAAGGCATCGTGCCGCTGCGCTCGATCACCAGCAACATGGCGCTGGCCTCGATGGCTGTGTTCGCGTCGCGCGGCGTCATCGATCACAACAGGTTGAAACAGGTGGCGGCCGAGAAGATGAGCCGCGTCAATCTGCGCCCATTCCTGCTCGACCGGCCGATCCGCCTGTTCAGCGGCGGCAACCAGCAGAAGGCGATCATCGGCCGCTGGCTGGCGGCGGGAACGCGCATCCTTTTGTTCGACGAGCCGACGCGCGGCATCGATGTCGGCGCCAAGGCGGAGATCTATCACCTGATCGAGGAACTCGCCGCTGAAGGCCATGCGGTGGTCGTCGTCTCCTCCGAACTGCCCGAGGTGATCCGGCTCGCCGACCGCGTGCTGGTCATGCGCGACGGCACGATCGCGGCCGAACTCCACAGAGACGATATCAGCGAACAGGCGATCGCGGCGCACGCCATCCCGCAAACGCAAACGCCGGCCGCACAGCCGGCAAGGCAGTAGGTGACGGATATGTCGGATACCACTCTGGTGCGGCCGCGGGCCGAACTCCTGCGCGGGGTTTCCATGCGTGACGCCGGCACGCTGATCGGCCTTGTCGTGATCCTCGCTGTCTTCGGCGCGCTGGTGCCCGGCTTCTTCGCCGAGCGCAACCTGATCAACATCCTGCAGCAGTCGAGCATCAATGCCTGCCTGGCGCTGGGCATGACGCTGGTCATCATCTCCGGCGGCATCGATCTGTCGGTCGGCCCGACAGCGGCGCTCTCGGCCGTCATCTCGGCCTCGATGATGGTCGCCGGCGTGCCGTTTCCGCTGGCCATCGCCGCGGGCTTTGCCATTGGCCTTGCCTGCGGTCTCGTCAACGGCGTGCTCGTCGCCTATGTCGGACTGCAGCCCTTCATCGTCACGCTGGGAACGCTTAGCACCTACCGGGCGCTGGCGCTGATCTACACCGGCGGCAATCCGGTGCTCGGCCTGCCCGCGGGCTTTCGCGCTATCTTCAACGGCTCGCTGTTCGGACTGCCGCTGGCGGTCGTCATCGTGGCCTTCGTGGCCGTCGTCTCCTGGGTCGTTTTGAAGAAGACGCCCTTTGGCGAATATCTGCTCGCCGTCGGCGGCAATGAGGAAGCGGCCTACATCGCCGGCGTGCCGATCGCCCGCACCAAGATCGCCGCCTACATGATCTCAGGCCTGCTGGCAGCCCTTGCCGCGCAGATCCTGGTCGGGCGGCTCGGTGCCGCCGAGCCCATCCTCGGCAATCTCTGGGAACTCGACGCCATCGCGGCTGCCGCCATCGGCGGTGCCTCGCTGATGGGCGGCAAGGGCAGTGTCGTCGGCACCATCCTGGGTGCCATTATCCTTGGCGCCATGCGCAACGGTTTGACGCTGATGAACGTGCAGTCCTTCTATCAGCTTCTGGCAACTGGTCTTATAATCCTCGCCGCGATGCTTATCGATCGCGTGACGAGGGGGCGTGGATGACGTTGAGCGGGCTGGACCTGAAAGCGGTAGGACCGCGCATCCGCATGATGATGCCGCATCTCACCCCGCTGGAGGCGAAGGTGGTGGAAACCGTCTTCGGCCGGCGCGGCTTTGACGAGAGCATTCCGCTGAAGCAGATAGCCGAGGAATCCGGCGTGTCCGAGGCGATGGTGGTCAAGATCGCCAAGAAGCTCGGCTTCTCCGGCTATCGCGACTTCCGCACCGCCGTCTACGAATACAGCCGCCTGCCGACCGCCGAGATGCATCAGGAACTGTCGTCCGACGACAGTTCGGCCGAGATCGTACAGAAGGTGTTTCGCACCTCCATCCAGGCACTGGAGGAGACACTGGCGATCCTCGATATCGAGGATTTCGACCGCGCCGCCGATCTTCTCTATCGTGCGAAGAACCGGGATTTTTATGGCGTCGGCGGCTCGGCGCAGATCGCCCGCGACGTCTCGCACAAGTTTCTGCGCATCGGCATCCGCGCATCCGTCTATGACGATTCCCACATGATGCTGATGTCGGCCTCGCTGCTCGGTGGCGACGACATCGCCGTCGGCTTCTCGCATTCGGGCAACACGTCGGCCGTCATCGACGCCATCCAGCTGGCCCGCAAGAACGGTGCCCGCACGCTGGCCATCACCAACTACGACAACTCGCCGCTGGCTGCGGTCGCCGACATCGTGCTGTGCTCGACCGCGCAAGGCTCGCCGCTGATGGGCGAGAACGCAGCGGCGCGCATTGCCCAGCTCAACATCCTCGACGCGCTGTTCGTGGCGGTGGCACAGCGCGATTATCAGGCGGCGGAGCGCAATCTCGGCCGCACCATGTCCGCGGTGACATCGAAACGAAAAGACCGGGGCTCATGACGACATCGCCGCTGGTCACCGTGTTCGGCAGCCTGCATTACGATATCATGGTCGACGCGCCCGACCGCCCGCGCAAGGGCGAGACGGTGACCGGCCATGCCTGGCACCCGAAATGCGGCGGCAAGGGCGGCAATCAGGCTGTCTCGGCGGCGCGGGCCGGCGTGCGCGCGGCGATGATCGGCGCCGTCGGCGACGATGATTTCGGGCGGGCGTTGCTGGCCAATCTCAATCGCGCAGTGGTCGACCACCGCTTCGTGCGGGTGGCCGCTGGCGCCGGCTCCGGCATGAGCGTGGCGATCTTCGACGCGGGCGGCGACTATGGCGCGGTGATCGTCTCGGGCAGCAATCTGACACTGGACCATGCCGACATTGCCTCTGCTTCCGATGTGATGGTCCAAACGGCAGTGCTTTTGTTGCAGAACGAAGTGCCGGAAGCCGGCAACATTGCCGCCGCACGCGCCGTCAAAGCACGGGGCGGCCGCGTCGTGCTCAACGCGGCCCCCGCGCGCGAACTCTCCGAGGAGTTGATCGCGCTGGTCGACATATTGGTGGTCAACGCCATCGAGGCGGAATTCCTGGCTGGCACAGCGGTGGTCGAGACACTCGACGGCGCCGCGCAAGCCGCACGGCTATTGGCCGATCTTTATCCGGTGGCGATTGTCACGGCGGGCGGCGAGGGCGTCGCCTGTTGCGATCGGAGCGGCGAGGCCTTTGCTCTGTCCGCCATCCCCGTCAAGGTCGCCAGCACGCATGGCGCCGGCGATGAATTCGTTGGCGCGCTGGCGGCGGGACTTGCCCGTGGGCAGACCATGCGGGCGGCCATCACCGCCGCCAACGCGGCTTCGGCCTTGCTGGTCTCGACGCCAGAGGCCGAGCGCGACGGCATCTGACCGGCTGGTTTCCGTCTTGCCAGACCGCCGCGGCCGCCGCCTATCCTTGCGGCCTCGCGCGAATTCCGCTAAGGCGCGCCTTTGTCGCCGGGGAACACGGACTTGGACGATCAACGCGCCGACGTCGCCATCATCATGGGCAGCCAGTCCGACTGGGCGACGATGCGCCATGCGGCCGAAACGCTGGAAGCACTCGGCATCCCGCACAAGCGGCTGATCATCTCCGCGCATCGCACCCCAGACCGGCTCTATGATTTCGCCAAGGGCGCCAAGGCGGCCGGTTACCAGGTGATCATCGCCGGCGCCGGCGGTGCGGCGCACCTGCCCGGCATGACGGCGGCGATGACGCCGCTGCCGGTGTTCGGTGTGCCGGTGGAATCGAAAGCGCTTTCCGGGCAGGATTCGCTGCTGTCCATTGTCCAGATGCCGGCCGGCATTCCCGTGGGCACGCTGGCCATCGGCAAGGCCGGCGCCGCCAACGCAGCCCTTCTGGCCGCTGCCGTGCTGGCGCTGAACGATGACAGCCTTGCCGTCCGTCTGGATGCCTGGCGCGCCGCGCAGACCGCCAAGGTCGCGACCGAACCGACGGATACGCCGTGAGCCTGCCCACCGGATCGACCATCGGCATCATTGGCGGCGGCCAACTCGGCCGCATGCTGGCTGTTGCCGCCGCCCGCCTCGGCTACCGCACCGTGGTGCTGGAGCCGCAAGCGGATTGCCCCGCGGCACAGGTCGCCAACCGGCAGATAACAGCCGCCTATGACGACCCGGCCGCCCTTGCCGAACTGGCAGGCTCGAGTTCCGTCGTCACCTACGAGTTCGAGAACGTGCCGGTTGCAGCCGCCAGTGCGCTGGCCGCCAAGGTTCCGGTCTATCCGCCGGCGCGTGCGCTGGAAGTGGCGCAGGACCGGGTGGACGAAAAAACATTCCTCAACGGCATCGGCATTGCCACCGCCGATTTCCACGCCGTCGACAATGATGACCAGCTGATCGCGGCGCTGAAAGCATTCGACGGCAGCGGTGTCCTGAAGACCCGGCGCATGGGCTATGACGGCAAAGGCCAGCGCGTCTTCCGCAACATGGAAGCCGGCGGCTTCGCCGGCACATGCGAGGCGATGGGCAATGTGCCTCTGATCCTGGAGGCCTTCGTGCCGTTCGAGCGCGAGATATCGGTGATCGCGGCGCGTGGGCTGGACGGTGCGGTTGTCGCTTACGATCCAGCCGAGAATATCCATCGCAACGGCATTCTCCACACATCGACCTTGCCGGCCGCCATTATGCCGGAGACGGCGGAAGCGGCCCGAACGGCCGCATCGAAGATCCTGTCGGCGCTGAACTATGTCGGCGTCATCGGCGTCGAGTTCTTCGTGCTGGCGGACGGCTCGCTGCTGGCCAACGAGATCGCGCCGCGCGTGCACAATTCCGGCCATTGGACGGAAGCCGCCTGTATCGTCTCGCAGTTCGAGCAGCATATCCGCGCCATCGCCGGCCTGCCGCTCGGCGCCCCGGACCGCCATTCCGACTGTGTGATGGAAAACCTGATCGGCGACGATGTGCTGCGCGTCCCGGAGCTTCTCGCCGAGCCCGATCTGATGCTGCATCTCTACGGCAAGGCCGAAGCGCGGCCCGGCCGCAAGATGGGCCATTTCACTCGGATCAGCCGTCGCGCCTCATAGGGTTGCCTACTGCAAATCGTCGCTCTCGTCCTCGCCTGGATTGGCGCAACTCACATCGCCTTCCTCGCAATTGGCCGCGGCAGCGAGCTGCTTGACGCGATCATTGGTCAATCTGGTCAGGCATTGCGAGACTTCCATCGAATGGATCGAGCCGCCTTGACTGGCGGCGGTGGAATGCGCGCATTCGGCATCGCGAAAACTGATCCAGGCGCGCTGCGCCACCTGCAGCAATCTCTTGCCGCCGGCGTCATCCGAGCTGGTGAGGTCCTGATAGGCCTTGTTCAGCTTGGTGTCGGCCGCCTGATAGTCTTCGCCGGCACAGATGTTCATCATCTGCTGGCTATCGTCGCTGCGGTCGCATTCCTGCGCGCGAGCAACCGAAGCTGCCGCCAGCAGGACAAGGCAGGCGGACAGGAACATTCGGCGCATGGTTCTCTCCAAATCACTTCACGGCGACCGCATCATCCCAGCCGGCCCCAGGGCCGCGCAATGCCGAAGGCCGACATGGCGGATAATTGATGACAGGGACGATTCACAGCCGCTATGGAGCACGCTTGCGGTTGACAGGGACAAGGCTCCTCGTTTATGAGCCTCCCACAGTTCAAAGGCGCGTCTTCTGGCGCGCCTTAAAATTTCGACCCGGACCGGGTCCACACCGACAGGCAAGACCATGAAGATCAAGAATTCGCTCAAGGCGCTGAAGGCGCGTCACCGCGACAACCAGTTGGTTCGCCGCAAGGGCCGCGTCTACATCATCAACAAGACCGCCCCGCGCTACAAGGCACGCCAGGGCTGAGTTTTCGGGCAGGAGGCTGTTGCCTCCGCCCATTTGATGCTTGTTGCCGCCTGCCGGCATTTTCACGCCAAATTCAGTTTGACGTTCCGTCGCCCGGGACTAGAGTCCGGCGATGCGGATTCTTTTTGCATTTTTGACATCTCTGCTTGTTTCCGGCGTCATTTATGGCCCGGCATGGGCGGATGATGCCGTCGCGCCGCCGGCCACTCAGGACGCGCGGCCCGCCGCAACGACGAAACAAGCCCGCCTCGACCAGCTGTTCAGCGATCTGAAACGCGAGCGCAACGAAAAGGCGGCCGAGCGCATCGCCGGCAACATCTGGAGCGAGTGGTCGCAATCCGGCAGCGCCTCGATCGACCTGATGATGCAGTGGTCGCAGAAAGCTATCGAAGGCCAGAAGTTCGACGTCGCGCTCGATTTCCTCGATCAGGTGGTGACTTTGCAGCCGACTTACGCCGAAGGCTGGAACCGGCGTGCCACCGTCCATTTCATGATGAAGAACTACGGCAAGTCGATGTCCGACATCGACCATACGCTGCAACTCGAACCACGCCATTTCGGTGCGTTGTCCGGCCTGGCGCAGATCATGGCGCTGACCGGCCACAAGCAATCGGCGCTCGAGGCCTGGCAGAAGGTGCTGGCCATTTATCCGATGATGCGCAGCGCCCAGGACCAGGTCGGCACGATTTCGGAGGAGCTTGCCGGTGAAGGTATTTGAGGGAATAGGCAGTAGGGATTAGGCAGTAGGTCCAGACCGCTCTGCGGAACACACATGCCTACTGCCTACTGCCTACTGTCTCCCCTACAACTTATCCCCACCACCTCCGTATCTCCCTCATGAACCTGATCTACGCCGCCCTTGCCTTCCTGATGGCGCTTATCTTCGGCTTTGTCGGCGTCACCCGCGTCGGCTCATGGCTGATCGAGCGTCGCAATCCGCCGATCGGCGAGTTCGCCGACATCGACGGCGCCCGCATCCACTATGTCCATGTTCCGGCGCCCGCCAATGCCGAGCTGCCGCCGATCGTCTTCATCCACGGCGCCAGCGCCAATCTCAGGGACCAGATGCTGCCGCTGCGCCCCTTGCTCGAAGGCCGCGCCGAAATGCTGTTCCTCGACCGGCCGGGCCATGGCTGGTCGGGTCGCGGCACCACCAACGAGAACCCGTCGGCGCAGGCCAACACCATTGCCGCACTGATGGACCATCTCGGCATCAGGAATGCTGTCATCGTCGGCCATTCCTTCGGCGGCTTGGTGACATCGGCCTTTGGCCGCGAACATCCAGACAAGACGCTCGGGCTCGTCTTTCTCGCACCGGCGACCCACCCATGGCCGGGCGGCGCAACCGCCTGGTACTACGATCTGACCACCATGCCGGTGCTCGGTTGGCTGTTTTCCGAAACGCTCACCTATCCGGCGGGAGCCCTGCAGATGGCTGACGCCACCACCTGCGTCTTTTCGCCCAACAAGGTGCCGGACAATTACCTCAGCTCGGCCTCTATCCCGCTGGTGCTGCGACCAACAGCCTTTCGTGCCAACGCCACCGATGTCGCCGGGCTCTATCGCTACGCGCTCGCCACCGCACCGCGTTACGCCGAGATCAAGGCGCCGACCGTGGTGATTTCAGGCGATCGCGACAAGGTGGTCTATGCACATATCCATTCGGTCGGCCTGGCGCGCGACATTGCCGGTGCCGAACTCGTCTGGGTGCACAATCTCGGTCACAAGCCAGACTGGATCGCGACCGACCTGACCGTCGGCGCCATCGAGAAGGTCGCTGGCAAGAATATAGACCTGCAGGCGATGGCCAGGACCGTGGAGGCGCGCATCGCCGGCGACGCCTACGGCGCCGGCAGATGCGCCGATATCAAGGTACCGCAGGCCGAACTCGCGCCGACCTAAAAAGCGGGCCGCCTGAATCCGTTCAGAGGCGACACGCTTCAGGAATCTAGCGGCTGACTTGTGTGTCCGAACCGATATAGGCGATGCGCAGCATGTTGGTCGAACCCGGTGTCCGCAGCGGCACGCCCGCGGTGATGATGACGCGGTCGCCAGGCTTGCCGAAGCCTTCGTCGAAGGCGATGCGGCAGGCGCGATTGACCATGTCGTCGAGATCGACGGCGTCGGGTGAGACGACGCAATGCGTGCCCCACAAAAGCGACAGCCGCCGCGCCGTGTTGAGGATCGGCGACAGCGCGATAACAGGCACTTGCGGCCGCTCGCGGGCGGCGCGCAGGCCTGTGGTGCCCGATGCGGTGTAGGTGATGATCGCCGACAGCTTCAGCGTTTCGGCGATCTCGCGCGCGGCCAGCGAAATGGCATCAGCGCCAGTCGCCTCCGGCTCGGAGCGCTGGGCGTTGATGATGCCGGCATAGGTCGGATCGGTTTCGACCTTGGTGGCGATACGGTTCATCATCGCCACCGCTTCGACGGGATAGGCGCCCGCCGCGGATTCCGCCGACAGCATGATGGCATCGGCGCCTTCGAAGACGGCGATCGAGACATCAGACACCTCGGCGCGGGTCGGCACCGGTGCCGTGATCATCGATTCCAGCATCTGCGTTGCAACCACCACCGGCTTGCCGGCGCGGCGTGCGGCGCGCGTGATCTGCTTCTGGATGCCGGGCACCGCCTCGAGCGGCATCTCGACGCCGAGATCGCCGCGGGCGACCATCAGCGCGTCGGAGAGTTCGATGATCTCGGCCAGCCGGGCGACAGCCTGCGGCTTTTCGATCTTGGCCATGATCAGCGCCCGGCCGCGTGCGATCTTGCGCGCTTCGGCCAGATCCTCCGGCCGCTGCACGAAGGACAGCGCGACCCAGTCGACGCCTGTGGCCAGCACGGCATCGAGATCCTTGCGGTCCTTCTCGGTCAGCGCGCCGACCGGCAGGTCGGTGTCGGGCAGGCTGACGCCTTTCTTGTCGGAAATCGTGGTGCCGGCGACGACGGTGCAGACGATCGACTTGCCGTCGCTCTTCACCGCCTTCAGCTCGAGCTTGCCATCGTCGATCAGCAGGCGATGGCCGGCTTCGACCGAGCTCAGGATTTCCGGATGCGGCAGATAGACCCTGGTCGAGGTGCCGGGCTCGGGATTGTCATCGAGGGTGAAGGTCTGGCCTTGCGTCAGCACTTCCTTGCCGTTGGCGAACTTGCCGACGCGCAGCTTTGGCCCTTGCAGGTCGGCGAGGATGCCGATCGGCCGGCCAACCGCTTCCTCGACAGCGCGGATGCGTCCGACCAGCGTGCGCATCAGCTCATGGTCGGTATGGCTCATATTGATGCGGAACACATCGGCGCCCGCTTCGAACAGTTTCTTCAGCATCTCCTCCGACGAGGAGGCCGGACCGATGGTGGCTAGGATCTTGACCTTGCGGCTACGTCTCATTGACTGTTTGTTCCCGGGGCGGCTGGAGCGCCTCCCGTTGTGGACTCATCGGTCAGCTGGACCATCCAGCTTGCCTGTTCGCCCGTGTCATATTCCTGGAATCCGGCGCGCTGGAAGCCCCGGGCGACGCAGTCGGTCACGCCTGCGATCTTGAACTCTTTCTCAGCCACGCACATGTTGATCGGGCCGTCCCAGCGTCCGCCGCGTTCGGCGTCTTCTGCATAAAGATAGTAAAACCTTGATGACAGCGGCCCTTCGATCAGCGTCTTGCAGCTCGATCCCTCGATGTGCCACCAGCCTTCGGTGATCCAGCCGGCCTTGGCGCGATAGCCGATGCCGACGCCGACCAGGTTCTGCGTGGCGTTGCAGACGCGGAAATCGGCACGCGCCGGCGAAGCCACGACCATCGCCGACAGGCCCATGGCAAGAGTGAGGAGCGGCATGGCAAAGGCAGAGCGCATGCGCTGCCCGCCGGCGGAACTCATCCGAAAACCCCTCAAAAACCACATCAGCATCTCTCTGCGCCCCTTTTCGGAAAAGTCCGGGCGCATGTCAACGCACCGTTTTGTCCAATTCCAATCGATTTAGAAAGGCTCCGGCGCACAATTCGCCGACGTGTGCCAGATTTCCCGGGAAACCTTGGCCAAACAACGGCATTGCGCAAGCGTCGTCTTCGTGGAATGACGATAGCACCCTCCCCGGAAGCCCGCGAACAGACCATTTCCCGCCAATGACCCGATCCACAGTTTTCGCGCCTTTCGACATCATCGAGGGCGACCGCAAGCGAGGCATCGTGCTGTTGGGCGATCATGCCCGTCGCGACCTGCCCGACGACTACGGCAGCCTCGGCCTGCCCTCGGCCGAGTTCGACCGGCACATCGCCTATGACATCGGCGTCGAGGCGGTGACGCGCGAACTGGCTGCCCTGCTCGGCGTGCCGGCGGTGCTCGCCAATTTTTCGCGACTGCTGATCGATCCCAATCGCGGCGAAGACGATCCGACGCTCATTCGCCAGCTTTATGACGGCACTGTCGTACCTGGGAATTACCCCATCACTGCCGAGGAGCGCGAGAGGCGGCTCGACGGGTTCTATCGGCCCTATCACGACGCTGTCGGCGCCATGATCGCATCGGTCGCACAGGCTTCCGCCCAGGCGCCCTTCATCTTTTCGGTGCATTCCTTCACCCCGGCCATGCAAGGAATCCAGCGTCCTTGGCACGTCGGCATCCTGTGGGATCTCGACGACCGCGTGGCGCGGCCGTTGATAGACATGCTGGCGCAGGACAAGAGCCTCGTCGTCGGCGACAACGAACCCTATGACGGCGCACTGCGCGGCGACACCATGTACAAGCATGCCATCGTCAACGGCTTCGCCCATGCGCTGATCGAGATCCGACAGGATCTGATATCGGACCAGAAGGGCGCGCTCGCCTGGGCCGAACGGTTGGCGCCGATCGTTGACGCGATCGACCGCCGTCCCGATATACATGTGGTGAAGATGTTCGGCTCGCGCACCGGGCCGCTATGACGGAGGTTTCGATGACCGAACTCAGCGACGAGCAGCAACGCGATTTCGAAGCGGCCGCCTTCCGCCGGCTGGTCGAGCATCTGCGCGAGCGCAACGATGTGCAGAACATCGACCTGATGAATCTCGCCGGCTTCTGCCGCAACTGCCTGTCGAACTGGTATCGCGAGGCAGCCAATGCCGAGGGCGTCGATCTCACCAAGGATCAGTCGCGCGAGATCGTCTACGGCATGCCTTATGGGGAATGGCAGGCGCTGAACCAGACCGAGGCCTCCGACGCCAAGAAGGCCGAATTCGAGGCAAGGCGCCCCCAGGACCATTGACACCGTCGCCCAGCGATCGCTTAAGGCTATGTTTGGCCCAAAATGCTTCCCGAAAGAGCCTTGACTGAAAATTGAATCGATCTAATTTGCCGCGCGAAGCCATTTTCAGCGGGATTCGCCTCATGAACGCGTCAATTGCCAAGCTGACTGCCATTCGCGGACGATGGGCGCTCGCGGCCATTTTTCTCGCCAACGGCTTCCTGACGGGCAGTTGGGCGCCGCAGATCCCGGTGTTCCTGACCCGGCTGGAGATTTCGAAGTTCACGCTCGGCCTGCTGATTCTCTTATTCGGCGTCGGTGCCGTCGTCGCGATGACCTGGTGCGGCCATTTGATCTCCAGACATGGCTCGCGCACCGTACTGCGCTGGTTCGCCCTGTGCGGCAGCCTCGGTCTGATGGTCGTGGCGCTGGCGCCCAACGTACCGCTGGCGGCCGCGGCCATGATCATCTTCGGCGGCTCGATCGGTGGCATGGACGTTGCCATGAATGCCAATGCCGTGGTGGTCGAACGGCGGCTCTCCCGCGCCGTCATGTCGTCCTCGCACGGCTTCTGGAGTCTCGGCGGCTTCGCCGGCGGCGGCCTCGGCGGCTTTGCCATCCAGCACTACGGCCACCTCGCCCACGCGGCGGCGGTAACGGTGTTTGCCTTCGCGGTGATCGCGGTGGCCGTTCGCCATCTCCTCACCGAAGACAGCCCGCAGGCAGCCGAGCACCACAAATTCGCACTGCCGGCAAACCCGCTGGTTTATCTGATCGGACTGATGGCGCTGCTGGCGATGATCTCCGAAGGCGCGGTGCTCGACTGGGCAGCCCTGTATCTGCGCCAGGAGCTCGGCGCCGATCTTGCCGTTGCCGGCCTCGCCTACGCCGGATTTTCGGGCGTCATGGCGGTTACGCGGTTCTTCGGCGACGGCATACGCAATCGCTTCGGCGCGGTGACGACGCTGCGCGTGTCGGCCCTCGTAGCCGCGGTCGGCATGCTGGTGGCTGGCCTGGCGCCCTCGCCCTGGCTCGCCATTGCAGCCTTTGCCTTTTGCGGCTTCGGCATCGCCAATATGGTGCCGATCATCTTTTCGGCCGGCGGCAACCAGGAAGGCATGTCTTCTGGCACCGGCATGAGCGTGGTCACCACTATCGGATACTGTGGCATACTGGTGGCGCCGTCGGCGATCGGCTTCGTTGCCGAGCACTCCAGCTTTGGCCCGATCTTCATCACCATGTCGGGACTGCTGATCATCGTGTTGCTGATGGCCGGGCTCGCTCACCGCGCCGAATTCGCGCCAGCACCCGCCGAATAGCGTTTCAGCTCCTCGTGGAGAAAATCCACCACCCGGCGGATGCGCACGCTGGTACGCACGTCGCGATGCATCGCTAGCCACACCGGCAGAACTGGCAGCGGCAGATCTGGCAGAACCTTCTCTATCAAAGGATCCCTGTCGGCCAGCGGCTCCTGACCGAGGCCGATGCCGTTTCCCGCCCGCACCGCTTCCCACAAAACGATCTGGTTGTCGGCCCTGAAGCGGAAGCTGCTCCGGGTGACGGGGATGCCATGCTGGGTAAAGCCCCTGATGATCTCGTCGCCGCGGTCGAAGCCGACCAGGTCGTGGTCGACAAGATCGGCAGGCTTCAGCGGACGGCCGCGCCTGTCGAGATAGGATTTGGCCGCGCAGGCGCAGAGCTCGATATCGCAGACCCTGCGTGCCATCAGCTCGTTCTGCGCCGGCTTGACCATGCGGATGGCGATGTCGGCATCCCGACGCAGCAGGTTCTCGACCTGGTTGGAGGCGACGATCTCGACCTCGATGCCGGGCTCCTCGATCCCCAGCCGCATCGTCATCTCAGGCAGGACATAGGCCGCCACCACCTCGCTGGCGGCGATGCGCACCGTGCCTTCGATGGCCTCGACCGAACCCAGCGCCAGCAGTGAGAAGGCGCTTGCCTGCTCACTGACCGCCTTGCCGCGTTCGAACAGCGTGCTGCCGGCCTCCGTCAGTTCGTAGCCGTGCCGTCCTCGACGGAACAGTGTGACGCCGAGTGCCCGTTCCAACTCGCCGATGTGACGGCCAAGCGTCGGCTGGCTGGCCGAAAGCTTTCGCGTGGCGGCCGACAGGCTGCCGGATTCCGCCACGGCGACAAAGCTCTTGATCAGGTTCCAGTCGATTTCAGCCATTCATTTATGAATATCAGAACGCCATCTGTAGTCAATTTCCATTCGCGTTCAGAGCGATCATATTCCGGCTGCAGACACCAACACGGACTGCAAACACCAACATGGACTGCAAACACCAACCAGGAGAACTCAGATGACCAAGATCGCTTTCACCACCGCCGCCATCCTCATTTCCGTCAGCGCCGCCTTTGCCGGCAGCGACAAGTTTGGGTCGAACGACGCCGGCCAGGCGGCTGTCACCAGCACCGACAACACGACCACCGCTTCGATCCACAACCCGGATGCGGCCGTCCGGCAGCCGGTCACGCAAGGCAGCAACCGCGACCTCTTCGGCAGCCGCTGATCTCGATCGCGCTTGCCGCTGATCTCGATCGCGCTCGTCGCTGATCCCGATCGGGCCTTGCGACCGACCACGCAAATCCTAACCCAGGAGTGCTTCCAATGACCAGTATCGCAATTCTCGGTGCCAATGGCCGGCTCGGCCGGGTGGTCGCCAAGGCCTTCATCGACGCGGGCTACGAGGTCCGCGCCGTCACCCGCAACGGCAAACTGCCAACTGAACTCGAAGGCGCTACGGCCGTTGCCGGTGACGCGCTCGACCGGGAAGCGCTGATCCGCGCCACGGAAGGTGTCGACATCATCTTCAACGGCCTCAACCCGATCTACACCGAATGGGTCAAGTGCCTGCCGATCGCCGAGAATGTCATGGCCGCTTGCCGTGCCAACAACGCACTGCATCTCTTTCCCGGGACCGTATACAATTACGGGTCGCCGATGCCGGAGGTGATCACGGAAGACACGCCGTTCCGCCCGACGACCGAGAAGGGGCGCATCCGCGTCGCGATGGAGGACCTGTTTCACCGCGAGGCCGAAGCGCGCCGCGTCCGCACCATCATTTTGCGGGCCGGCGATTTCTTCGGCGGCACCGGCAGCGGCTCGTGGTTCGACCTGATCGTCGCCGCCAAGATCAACAAGGGTATCTATACGGCGCCCGGCCCGGTCGACCTCGTGCATGAATGGGCCTACCTGCCGGATCTGGCCAGGGCTTTCGTCGGACTGGCGCAGAACCTGGACAAGCTCGGCGCCTATGAAGCCTTCAACTTCCCGGGCCATCCCGTCACCGACCTGGAGATCAAGGCGGCCGCGGAGAAGGCGCTTGGCCGTCCGCTCAAGATGACCTCGATGGCGTGGTGGGTGCTGCGCGCCGGCAGCCCGTTCGTGGCGATGTGGCGTGAGATCGTGTCGATGTCCTATCTGCGCTTCGAACCGCACCAACTGGCGTCGGCAAGGCTGGAAGGCATCATCGGCGCGATCCCGCGCACGCCGCTGGATCAGGCCGTCACTGAAGCTCTCGGGGATATCGGCATTACCACCGTGACCGGCGTTGCGAAAGCTGCCTGACCTCCGCGATGGCGGGCGATACTCCTCCGCACATTAACAATCTCCGCGGACTGAGAGGGCGCCTCAGAGCCGTCCCATCAACAGCAGCACCATAAGCACCACCAGCACCACGCCGACAATACCCGAGGGCCCATAGCCCCAGGAGCGCGAATGCGGCCAGGCCGGCACCGCGCCGATGAGGATAAGGACCAGGACGATGATGACTATGGTGGTGATCGGCATGAGAACCCCGCAATTCGACTTTTCGCCTAAGAACAATGCAAAAGGCCGCCCGGTTGTTCCGGGCGGCCTTTGCCGGTCAAATCGGCAATGATCTATTCGGCGGCTTTCGGAAAGGCGATATCCGGCCCGGCTCCGGCATCCCGCCCTGGCGCATCGGTCGATGAAATCTCGACCTTGCCGCGCCGGAACAGACGGCTGATCAAGCCGCGCCGTGCGCCCGGTTTGACCTTGGCGCGGGTGAACACCATCAGCATCGAAGGCGTCACCACCAGCGTCAGCACCGTGGCGAAGGACAGGCCGAAGACGATCGCCGAGGACAGCGAAATCCACCATTGCGTCGACGGCGCGTTGATCGTCGTCTCGTGATGGAAGATTTCCAGCCCGAGGCCGAAGGCGATCGGCAGCACGCCGAGAATGGCCGACACAGCCGTCAGCACGACCGGGCGGGCGCGCTCGCGGCAAGTCTGCAGCACCGCCTCGACCTTGTCCCAGCCTTCTTCACGCAGCCGGTCATAGGTGTCGATCAGCACGATGTTGTTGTTCACCACCACGCCGGCCAGAGCGATAACCCCGATGCCCGACATGACGATGCCGAACGTCTCGCCGGTTATCAGCAGCCCGAGGAACACGCCGATCGTCGCCATGACCACGCAGGACAGCACCAGCCAGACGCTGGTGAACTTGTTGAACTGCGCCAGAAGCACCAGGAAGATCAGGAAGATCGCCGCCCCGAAGGCCTTGCTGAGGAAGGCGCTGGCTTCGGCGCTGTCCTCGTTCGAACCGGCCAGCTTCCAGCGGATGCCGCTGCCGAGATCCATGTCGGAGACGGCCTTGGTCACCTGCTCCTGCACAGCCGCGACCTGAGCGCCGGCGGCGACGTTGGCCTGGACGACCACCGTACGCGCGCCGTCGATGCGGTTAAGGATGCCGACCGTCGGCTCCGGCTTGCGCACGACGAAGTTCGAGATCGGCACCGAGCCTTGTGAGGTCTGCACCCTGAGTTCGTCGAGCGTCGACAGCGTGCGCCGGTCTTCGGGCAGCCGCAGCCTTATGTCGACCGCGTCGTCGGCTCCGGCAGGCCGGTATTCCGAGAGTTTCAGCCCGTTGGTCACCAGTTGCACCACCGTCCCGACCGAGGTTGGGCTGATGCCGTACTGCGCCGCCTTGGCACGATCGACCTCAAGCGCCCAGTCGACACCGGGCGGCGGCAGGCCGTCGGAAATATCGATGACGCCGGGCACCTTGCCGATGCGCGCCGCGACCTCACGGGCCTTGTCGTCGAGCCCCTTGGGGTCGACGGCCGAAAGCCTGATCTGGATCGGCTTGCCGGTCGGCGGACCGGCTTCCGGCACGCGCACCTCGACATCGACGCCAGGAATGCCGGCCATGACGCCGCGCAGATCGTCCAGGATGTGGTTCGCCGACTTGCGCTCGCGCCAGTCGATAAATTCGTACTGGATGACGCCGACGACGTCTTCGGGGATATCCTGGCCGCCGCCTTGCGTCTTGCCGACGCGGGTGTAGACCGACTTCACACCCGGCCAGCCGAGCAGCCTGTCTTCCGCGATCTTGGTCGCGGTATCCATTTCGGCCAGCGAAAGATTGCCGCGCGCATGCACGTAGAGCAGGCCATAATCCGGCTCGACATTCGGGAAGAACTCGACGCCGGCGCCGTATTTCGAATAGGCAAAGCCGACGCCGAACAAGAGCGCGACGGTCAGCACCAGCACGGTGATGGGGAAGCGCACCGCCTGCTTGACGATCGCCATGTACCAGCCGTCGCGATTGTCATCCTCATGATGCGGCGGCGCCTTGGCGAAGATCGCACCCAGCGTCGGCGCGAAGACAAGCGCGTAGAGCATCGAGGCCGATAGCGTGACGATCAGCGTGATCGGCATGTACTTCATGAAGTCGCCGATGATGCCCGGCCAGAACAGCAGCGGCGAGAAGGCGGCGATGCGCGTCATCGTCGCGGCGATGACCGGACCGGCCATACGCTTGGCGGCGAGCGCGAAGGCTTCCTCCTTCGGCATGCCTTCGCTCATCCGCCGTTCGGCGAACTCGGTGACGATGATGGCATCGTCGACCAGCATGCCGACGGCCAGGATCAGGCTGAACAGCACGATCATGTTGATCGTGTAGCCCATCATCGCCAGCAGCAGGATGCCGATCAGGAAGGACGACGGAATCGCAAGCCCGATGAGCAGCGAGGCGCGGCCGGACAGCGCGTAGAGGATGACGATGAACACCAGGATGACGGCGATCATCACATGGTTCTGCAGGTCGCCGAGCAGCTGGTTGACGAAGACCGACTTGTCCTGCGTGTAGGTGACGTTCATGCCCTCGGGCATCGACTTGACGAACTCGTCGGACACCGTTCGCACCTTGGCGATGGTGTCGATCAGGTTGGAGCCGATGCGCTTCTTGACTTCGATGGCGATGGCCGGCTTGCCGTTGAGACGGGTCACCGTCTCGGCATCCTTGAAGGTCGAACGGATCGTCGCGATGTCCTTGGCCTGCACCACGGCATTGGGGCCGGCGACCACCGGCAGTGCGGCGACATCCTCCGGCGTTTCGATCAGCGACGGTACCTTGACGGCGTATTTGCCCTCCGAGCCTTCGATATTGCCGGCGGCGACCAGGCTGTTGGAGTTGCCGACCGCACCGATCAGTTGATCGAGTTGCAGCCCATAGGAAGACAGCTTCATCGGATCGATGACGACCTCGACGAGATCGTCGCGCGCACCCTGCAGCGAGCCCTCGAGAACACCGGGAACCTCCTCGATGCGGTCGCGCAGTTCACGCGCGGCGGCGGTCAGCACGCGTTCGGGCAGATTTCCCGAGAGCGTGACGACGAGCACGGGAAATTCGGAAATGTTGACTTCGGTGACGACGGGTTCTTCCGCCGCCTGCGGCAGGTCGGCCTTGGCGTCCTGCACCTTGCTGCGCGTGTCCTGCAGCGCGGTGGCCAGATTGGTCTGCGGCTGGAATTCGACCAGCACGTAGCCGCCGCCCTGGAAAGCGGCCGAACGCATCTCCTTGAGGCCCTTCAGGCTTTTCAGCTTGCTTTCCATCGGCCGCAGCAGAAGCCGCTCCGAATCCTCGGGCGAAATGCCCTGGTAGATCAGGCTGACATACATCATCGGAATCGGAACGTCGGGCTCCGCTTCCTTTGGCGTCGCCTGATAGGCGACCCAGCCCGCCAGCAGAAGGAAGACGAGGACCGAAATGGTCAGGCGGGCATTGTTGATTGCGAGTCTGACGATATCCATGGCTAACGCCTGTTCTTGAATTTTCACGAGCTGCGTCGCAGCCGATTGTCCCCGCCCAGGGCTAATCCGTCGCGATCTCTTGCTACTGCGTGCCGGCCGTCGCTTCGCCGAGCAGCTTCTTGATGATCGCCTGGTCGGCCTCGACCGGATTGACCAGATCGCCTTCCTTCACCAGTTCCTGGCCGGCGACGATGATGCGGGCGTCGGCCGGTATGCCGCCGAGGACGAGGCCTGTCGGCGTGTCGTCGACGAGGTCGATGGGGAAGAACGCCACCTTGTTGTCCTTGCTCACGGCACGGATGCCGAGGTCGCCCTTGTCGCCGAGCGTCACAACCGAGCGCGGCAGCAGCACCGCGTCGGTCGGCTGTGCGTTGAGCGCGATTTCCGCCGTCATGCCGGCCGGCACGGAGCCGTCGGCATTGGGGACGGCAACCTCGACGCGGAAGGTGCGGGTCGCCGACGAGGCGTCGCGGCTGATGTAGCGCACGGTGCCTTGGACGGTCTGGCCGCTGACCAGCCGTATGGTGGCCTTGTCGCCGAGCTTGAGGTAGCCGAGATCGCGCTCGCTGACTTCGCCGCGAGCAATCACCGGATCGAGCTTGAGGATGGTCGCCACCTCGCCGCCTTGCATGATGGAGCTGCCAAGTTCCACCGGCACCCGGTCGATAACGCCGTCGAAAGGCGCCTTCACCTCGTTGCGGTCGAGTTCGGCCTGTGCCGTTTCCAGTTGCGACTGCGCCGAGGTCAGGTTCGAGCGCGCGGTGTCGAGCTGCAGCTTCGGCAGATTGCCTGATTTCATCAGCCGCAAGGCTGCGTCCAGCTCGGCCTGACGCTGCACCACCAATTGCTTGGCGTTGTCGACCATCGAGATCTTTTCTTCCGCCGCAAGCATCAGCACCAGATCCCCCGTCTTGACGTGATCGCCTTGCTTGACAGGCAGCTTGTCGATGACACCGGCGACGCGCGTCGCCAGCACCGCCCGCTTGTCGGCTTCGGTCAGCCCGGAAATGCGGATGGCGCGTGCATAGGTCTTGCGTGGCGGCGTCACCACAGCGACCGTGCGCAGCGGTGCCTTCGGCTCGGCTTCCGCCGCCGCATCGGGCGCCTTGGCCTGTTCGGCTTCGGCTGCCTTGGCTTTGTTGGCGGCTACGCTGCCGACTGACGAAAACTCGCCTGTCGCCATCCATGCCGCGAAACCAATGAGCACAACAACGGCTGCAAGCTTGTGAAACCTGATTCTCATCGTCGTTTTTTCCACTGCGGGTTCGGCCAGCGTCCTCATAACGCGGGCGCGTCGCCGATATGGGTGCGCGCCGGGCCGTGTTCAATTTGCCGTGATCGGCGAAGCGCGCTTCTACATCAAAGTTGCACCGCAATATAGTCTGAAAGTTGCAAGATCATTGCGCAACCGGGCAAGATGCGCCCGCCGCCGCCCAGTTTTCGATCGCTTGATAGGTCGCTTCGGCGGAGCCCGGAGCCGGTTCACGACCCGATCCCGGCGCCCAGCCCCAGGCGACCAGTCTGTCGTCGCGAACATGCAGCGCGATGTCCTTCAAGCTGCGGTTGCCATTGCGCAAGGGATCCTTGATCTGGGCGCAGATTTCGGCCGAGGACTTGCCGAACCAGGCCATCTCGGCTGGCGCCAGATGCCAGTTCTCGGCCCCGGGCGGCCCGTGCAATGCCCTGGAATTGCTGGAGAAATGGCAAGTCATGCAACGCAGGCCCGGACTGCCGAAGCCCGACCCGTCAGCACCGCGCTGGACATTGAAGGCGTGCACGCGCGTGCCGCCGTAATGCGCACCCGACCAGCGCGGTCGCTCGTCCGCGACATGACAGTCAGCGCAGCGCGGATGCGAGAACACCGCATAGACCTTGTCCCATTCGGACAGGGCTTTTGCTGTGTCGACTGCCACCGGCGCCGGCGTCTGGCTCTCTTGCGCGATCGCAAACGGTGCTGCGAGCACAAGCATGGCAGCAGGCGTCAGCATGATGACGAGCTTCTTCATGCGAAGGCTACCGCTTTCGACAGCGGCAGCGTGCGGATGCGCTTTCCGGTGAGCGCGAAGATGGCGTTGGCGAGCGCCGGAGCCGCCGGCGGTGTGCCGACCTCGCCGACGCCGCCCATCCTGTGGAAGTTTTCCAGGATGGCAACTTCGAATACCGGGCACTGGAAGATCCGCATGGCGTCGAAATCGTGGAAGTTCGACTGTTCGACCATGCCGTCGGCGAAGGTGATTTCCTGCCCCATCGCCGCCGAAAGACCGTAGATGGCCGCCGAGATCAACTGCGCCTCGATGATGCCGGGGTCGAGCGCGGTGCCGACATCGGCGGCGATCCACACCTTCTCGATGCGGATGCCGGCCGGCGTGTCCGCCACCTGGACGATCTCGCCGACCCAGCTGCCGAAGGACAGCGTGAAGGCCATGCCCCTGGCCTTGCCGGCGGGCAGCGCCTCGCCCCATTTCGCCATCGCGGCGACTTTCTCCACCACCTTCACCGCCGAGGGATAAGCGGCCATCAGTCTCTTGCGCATCTCGACCTGATCGATTTTTCCGGCAATGGCGATCTCGTCCATGAAACCCTCGTGGAAGAAGCCGTTGACCGAGCTGCCGACCGAGCGCCAGGAGCCGACAGGGATGGAGACCGGCGCCGCGACACCAGTGACCCGGTAATTCGGGATGGTGTAGGGTTGGTCGTAGGCGCCATCGACGATGGTCTTGTCGGGACCGAGCGGCGATATCGAGGGGAACAGCCGGCGCAGCATGCCGGCAATCACCGATGGCGAGGCCATCTTCATGTCGACGGCCACTGGCATGCCATCGTCGCCGAGCCGCGCCTGGAACTTGCCTATTGCGGCTGGCCGGTAGGCGTCGTGGCGCATGTCTTCTTCACGCGTCCAGGTCACCTTGACCGGACGCCCGCCCGTCTCCTTCGCCATCAGCGCGGCGCACAGTGCGTAATCCACCTCGACGCGCCGGCCGAAACCGCCGCCCATGAAGGTGGTGTGCACATTGATCTTGTCCTGCCCGATGCCGACCGCGTTGGCGCAAAGCTGCCGCACCAGGGTCGGCGCCTGGTTCCCGCACCAGATGTCTAGCGCGCCGTCCCTGAGCTGCGCCGTGGCGTTCATCGGCTCCATCGTCGCATGCGCCAGATAGGGCACGGCATAGTCTGCCTCGACGATCCTTTCGCGCGGCGCGTCGGCAAAAGCGGTATCGACGTCGCCATTGTCGCGCATCACCGACCCCTTGGTGGCAAGCGCCTGCTTCAGCACATCTGAAATGGCGGCGCTGCCGAGCGGGTATTCGGGATCGGACCACTGGGCGTCGATCGCCTCGGCCGCCTTGAACGCCGCCCATGTATTGTCGGCGATGATGCCGAAGCCATGGCCGTAATTCGTCTCGAGCGGCACGATCTTGATCACCCCGGGCATTTTCTCGGCTTTGGAGAGGTCCGCCTTGACCGTCCTCGACCAGAAGCGCGGGCTCATCTTGACCGTGCCGTAGACCATCTCCGGCAGCCGGACATCGATGCCGAAGATCGGCGCCCCGGTGACCTTGGCCAGCATGTCGATGCGCTTTTGCGGCTTTCCCAGCAGCTTCCAGTCGGCTTTGTCCTTGAGTTTGACTTCGGCCGGCGGCGCCATCGCAGCGGCGGCCGCGGCGACCGCGCCATAGGTCAGCGACTTGCCCGACGCCTTGTGCAGGATCGAACCGTCGGCCGTTTCCAGATCGGCGGCGGCGACACCCAGTTTTTGCGCCGCAGCCGCGATCAGCATCTGCCGGGCGGCGGCACCCGCTTGCCGCATCTTGTCAAAACCGTCGCGTGTCGAAGCCGAACCACCGGTGCCCTGCAGGGCAAGGAACTTGCCGACCACGCCGAGACCCGAGCGCACCGCTTGCGCCGTCATGCTCTCGTCGAAGAAGGCGAACGGACCGCCCTCTTGAAGGATCGCGGCGTTATAATAGGCATGGGATGCCGGTCCATGCTCGACCTTAACCCGGTCGAGCCCGACGTCGAGTTCCTCTGCGACCATGGCCGCCAGCGTCGTCGAGATGCCTTGCCCCATCTCGGCGCGCGGCGCGACGATGGTGATGGTGTTGTCGGCGCCGATCTTCACATAGGGGTTGAACGTCGCCTCGCCCTTGCCGAGTTCGGCCTCGAGCGGGTTCGGAAAGGGCTTGCGATAGTAATAATAGCCGACGGCAACGCCGCCCGCGACGGCGGCAGCACCAATCAGAAACGTGCGGCGGGCGATCTTTCCAACACTGGCCATGGTGATCAGAGCCCCGCCGTCTTGAGTGCCGCGGCCTTCTTGATGGCCGAGCGGATTTTGGGATAGGTGCCGCAGCGGCAGAGATTGCCGCCCATGGCGTTGTCGATGTCGGCATCGCTTGGGTCGGCGACTTCATCGAGCAGCGCCACCGCGCTCATGATCTGGCCGGCCTGGCAGTAGCCGCATTGCGCGACTTGTTCCTCCAGCCATGCCTGCTGCACCGGATGCAGTCCGCCTGCTGTCCCGATGCCTTCAATGGTGGTGACGGCGCCGCTGACCTGCCCAACCGGGAGTGAGCAGGAACGCACCGGCTGACCGTCAACGTGAACTGTGCAGGCGCCGCAGGCTGCGATGCCGCAGCCGAATTTTGGCCCTGTCTTGCCAATGAGATCGCGAAGCGCCCACAGCAGCGGCATTTCAGGATCGGCATCGATATCGAAAGACTGACCGTCGACGGTAAGGCGCATGGGGATACCCTTTGTTGTCGTCCACTGCCAAGGCGAAGCGTCCTCTCGAACGTTTCGCTCCGATACAGATTGACAAATTTCGTCATTTTGTCAAACAGGATTTTGCAGGATAGAATTGCTCCATGAACCCGATCGAAGACATCGCCGCCATAGATCCCAAGCGCGTCCGCATCCTGGACGGCGCGATGAAGGTGTTTTTGGCCTATGGTTTCTCGCGCACCACCATGGACGATATCGCCCGCGCCGCAGACATGTCGCGCCCGGCGCTCTATCTCCTGTTCAAGAACAAGACCGACATTTTCCGCGCCATCGCCATGATGATCCTGTCACGCTCGGTCGAGGCGGCAAAAACGGCTCTAGCCGGCGAGGGTGCTTTCACCGAGCGCATGATGCGGGCCATCGACGAGGCATTCATCTCAATGATGGGCGCGGTCGTTGCTTCGCCGCACGGCGCCGAATTGCTGGACATGAAATCGAGCCTTGGCGATCTGGTGGGCTGCTGGCGCGGCGGGCTTGGCCAACACATCGGCGCCGCGATAGAGCGCGAGGCAGCCAGGAACGGCGTCGACCTGGCGGCCAGAGGCCTGTCGGCGCAACTGCTTGCCGACATGCTGCTCGACGGGCTGGAAGGCATGAAGGCGCGGATCAGAGATCCGGAGGGGCAGCGGCAGGCGGCCGCTGCCCTGATCAGGGTGATCGACCTGACCTTGAAGGCATGATTGCAGACCAATCGATGCACATTGATTGGTCGCTCAGGCGCGCCGGCGCTCTGCCTCCGGGTTCTTGCGCGCCGCAAGAAATTCCTTGACCCGCCGGCCAGGTGCCGGACCGCGCACCGGCTTGAAGCCGTCATCGAGTTCGCCGGAGAGATCGAGCGTCGGTCGCTTGCCGACGGCCTCGTAATTCTCTTCCAGCCAGTCGCTGGCGGCGGTGCGGCCGAGATCACGCAGGTAGGTCAGAAACGCCCATTCGGCGTTGACCTTCGAGGACGCCGACAGATCCTTGAATGCCTCATCGGCATCGATCCGGTGCATGCGGATGTCGCGATACTCACCATGCGGCAGACGGCCGGCGGCGATCAGTTCCTTGACGAAGGCGATCGAGCGGAATTCGCGCAGCAACCCGGCGTTGAAGGCGATCTCGTCGA
The DNA here is from genome assembly GCF_024518695.1 of Mesorhizobium sp. LMG17149. Classification (NCBI taxonomy): domain Bacteria; kingdom Pseudomonadati; phylum Pseudomonadota; class Alphaproteobacteria; order Hyphomicrobiales; family Phyllobacteriaceae; genus Mesorhizobium; species Mesorhizobium sp. LMG17149. The sequence goes on along the minus strand of NZ_JANIFL010000008.1, from coordinate 168,467 downwards.
TGCGGTTCTGGATCTCGTTGGCGCTTCTTGGTGTTCCCTCCCGCACCACCGGATTGATCTGCACCAGAAGCACGTCCTCGGTCGCAGCCGTCTTGAAGAACGGATAAAGCGCCGGGTTGCCGCCATAGCCGCCATCCCAATAGGGCACCCCCTTGATCTCGACAGCACGGAACAGTTGCGGCAGGCAGGCCGAGGCCATCACCGTGTCGAGGTCGATCTCGCCATCGGAAAAGACGCGCAACTGTCCGGTCTCGACATTGGTCGCCGATATGAACAGTTCCATCGACTTGCAGGCGCGGACATTGTCGAAATCGATCTCCTGCTGAACCACGTCGCGCAGCGGGTTGAAGCCGAGCGGATTGGCGACATAGGGCGAGAACACCCGCGACATGGTATCGAAGAAGACATAGCCAGGCGTATTCTCGATCGACCAGTTGCCCCAGGCGACATCCCACGGCATGCGGTGTACCGGGCTGAACCGGCCCTTGGCCGCCACCGCGCGCCAGAAATCGTCAAGTTTCTGCCGCGCTCCCTCGACACCTCCGCGCACATATCCGTCGGCCAGCGCCACCGCGTTCATGGCGCCGGCGCTGGTGCCGGACACTGCTGATATCTCCAGCCGTCCGTCCTCCAGCAGGCGGTCGAGCACACCCCAGGAAAAGGCCCCGTGCGAGCCGCCGCCCTGAAGCGCGATGTTGATCTTCTTCTTTGTCTCCTCCGCCTTGCCGTTTTTGGTCATGGCGTCGTCCTTGGTTCGTTTTGGATAGATGAGAAGATTTTGCGCCTCACGCGGCGGTCCAGCCGCCATCGACCGAGAGATGCGTGCCGTTGATCTGCGCTGCCGCGTCCGAGCACAGGAACACCGCCGCTGCCGCGATCTGCTCCACCGTGACGAATTCCTTGGTCGGCTGCTTGTCCAGCATGACCTCACGGATGACGGTCTCGCGATCCATCTGATGGGCTTTCATTTGGTCGGGGATCTGCGCCTCGACCAGCGGCGTCAGGACATAGCCCGGGCAGATGGCGTTGCAGGTGATTTTTTCGCGCGCCAGTTCGAGTGCGACCGTTTTGGTCAATCCCATGATGCCGTGCTTGGCTGAGACATAGGCCGATTTGAACGGCGACGCGACCAGGCCGTGCGCCGAGGCGATGTTGACGATCCGGCCACCGCCGGCCTCCTTCATCAGCGGGATCGCGGCTGCAATGGTGTGGAACGCCGACGACAGGTTGATGGCGATGATGGCGTCCCATTTCTCGATCGGAAAGTCCTCAACCGGCGCGACATGCTGGATGCCGGCATTGTTGATGAGGATATCGACCGATCCGAATGTCTCAGCCGCCTTGGCGATCAGCGCCCGGCATTCGGCCGGTTTCGACATGTCGGCCTTGATGTAGGCGGTTTTCACCCCGTGGTGTTTGGCGATCGCATCAGTGATGGCGTGGTCGGCGGCCGTGTCGGAGAAAGAGTTGACGACGACATTATGGCCTTCGGCCGCCAACGCCTGGGCGATGGCCAGGCCAATGCCCGATGTGGAGCCGGTGATGACTGCGGTTTTTCTGGCGGCCAAGGGCGGAGTCCTCTGGTTGCGGCAAGAGCGAGCTTATGTTGCACTGCAGCATATATGCTCAATGCGACGCAATAACAGCGGCCAGAGTTTTTGAGGAGATGAAATTTTCGTCATGAGCGGCCACACGGCCGCTCACCAGGAGGATATCGTTTGGATCGCCGGTCGCTCGCCAGGCGCCAAAAGACCTCAGGCAACCAGGTCCGGCACCGGCCCGACATAGTGCGACTGCGGGCGGATCAGCCGCCCGGTCGTCTGCTGTTCACGCGCATGCGCGATCCAGCCGGCGACGCGCCCGGCGGCAAAGACATTGCTGAAAGCTTGTGGCGGAAAACCCGCCGCCTCCAACAGCAGCGCGGTGTAGAACTCGACATTGGTCTGCAGCGAGCGCGACGGCTTGGCGATCCGCAGCACCTCGAGTGCCGTTTGCTCGACCGTCTCCGCAAAGGCCAGCCGGCGGCCAGTTTCGCCCTCGCCGCCGAGTTGCCGCACGACGGCCTTCAGCACATCGGCGCGCGGATCGCGCACGCGATAGATGCGGTGCCCGAAGCCCATGATGCGCCTGCCCTGCGCGATCTCGTCGCGAAGCCAGCCGGCGGCATCGCCATGCGCCTGGATCGCATCCAGCATCTCGATCACCGGACCGGGCGCGCCGCCATGCAGCGGCCCCTTGAGCGCGCCGAGCCCGGCCAGCACGGAGGATGTCAGCCCGGCCTTCGTCGAGGCGACCACGCGGGTGGCGAAGGTCGACGCATTGAGGCCATGATCGCAGACGGTCACGAGATAGGTATCGAGCGCCTTCGCCAGCGCCGTCGAGGCGACGCTGCCGCTCAGCATCTTCAACATGTCGGCGGCATGATCGGCGCGGCTGTCCGGCGCGATCGGCTGCTCGCCGCGCTGCAGGCGCAGCAGGGCCGGCGTCAGCACGGCGGGCGCTGCGATGAGCAGCAAGGCATCGGCCAAGGTCTCGCCGTCCGGCAACAGCGCCATGCCAGCGCGCATCGCGCTGTAGACATCGAGCGATGCCAGCAAGGGCAGCGATGGCAATAGCCGCTCGAGCACCTCCGCACGCGCCTGGCCCAGCGCACGCGTCAGTTGCGCATCATCGGGAAGGTCGTCGAAAAAGCCGTCGAGCAGCAGCCCCATCACCTGGGCATAGTTCCAGCGGCCGGCCAGCTCCGGCAGCGAATGACCTCGGATCGTCAGACGGCCACCCAGCCCATCCACATCGGAAAGCAAGGTTTCCGCCGCCACCACGTCATCGAGCCCATTCGCCATAGCCTTGTCTCCTTGAAGCATTTCCGGATCGGAGATAGAGATGGGCAACGTTTCCATCAATCTTGATCAATAGAATCAATATCAGGGCTCGATATGTCCGAATGGTTGTCCCGGGAAGAGGCGCTGGAGAGGCTCAAGGTGCGGGCGCAGACGCTGTACGCCTATGTCAGCCGTGGGCGCATCGGCATGCGGCCCGACCGCGCCGATCCGCGCCGCAGCCAGTACCGCGGCGACGATATCGCCGCACTGGCGACCCGCCGGGCGCGCGGACGGAGCCCATCAGTCATCGCTGAAAGCGCCATCGCGTGGGGTGAGCCCTCGATCGCAACGGCGATTTCGACCGTCTCGCACGGTCGGCTCATCTATCGCGGGCAGGACGCCGCAGTGCTCTCCGGGCACGCCACACTGGAAGAAGCCGCCGCCATTCTCTGGGCTCTGCCGGAACCGGTGGCTTTCGAAGCACCGTCGCCGGATGTGCCCCATCAAGCCGGCCGGGCCTCGGCTTTTGCGCAACTTGCCGTGCTTGCCGGCCAAGGGCGCCCGTCGCTTGGGCGCAACCGGGCCTCGCTGCATGCCGATGCCGCGCACGCTGTCGGCGTGCTGGTCGCCGCGCTGGGCGCACCGGCAGGACCAGATCCCGTCCATCAGCGGCTGGCGCAGGCCTGGTCGGTGGACGCCGGCGGCGCCAATGCGATCCGCCGCGCGCTTGTCCTGCTTGCCGATCATGAACTGAATGCGTCGACCTTCGCCGCGCGCGTCGCAGCCTCGACCGGCGCGCCGCTGGCCGCTTGCCTGCTGGCCGGGCTCGCGACGCTGTCAGGCCCTCGCCATGGCGGTGCCGGCGAGGCGGTGATGCAACTGGCCGAGGATGCGGCCCGACATGGCGCCGATGCGACGATCCGGCGCTGGCTCAGCCACGACCGGCCATTGCCGGGGTTCGGTCATCAGCTCTATCCCGACGGCGATCCCCGGGGCGCCGCGCTGCTGTCGGTGATCGAGGTTGACGGCACACTATCGTCGCTGCGCGATGCTGCCCTTGCCGCGACCGGCGCGCTTCCCAACATCGACTTTGGGCTGGCAGCGCTGACGCGCAGCCTTGGCTTGCCGCGCGATGCGCCGTTTCGCCTGTTTGCGCTCGCACGCAGCGTCGGCTGGGCCGAGCACACGGTCGAACAGATCACAAGCGGAAGTGTCATCAGGCCGCGCGGCCGCTATGAGGGCGTGCTGGTGTAGGGTTGCAAGAGCGCCAAGCGCTCAGGACATCGTGTCGAGCTTGCGCTGCATGGCCGCGATCTGGTCCTTCAGTTCCTGAAGATCGTCGGGTTTTTCTGACGTTTCCTTCCTGGCCGGCTCGGGCGACGGCGCGGCGGCTGGCGCGGTGCCGGCGGGCGGGAACGGCGTGAACAGCCGCATCGCATTCTGGAACATTTCCATGTTGCGGCGTGTCTGTTCCTCCAGCGCCTTGATCGGCGTGGTGATCTTCATCATGTCGAGCGGCGACTTGCCGATCGCCCCCTTCATCTGCTCGCGAAAGCGCTCCTGCTCCTTGGAAAAGGCAAGCATCGACTGTTCGAGGAAGCTCGGCACGATCATCTGCATCTGGTCGCCGTAATAAGCGATGAGCTGGCGCAGGAACGGGATCGGCAGCATGTTCTGCCCGTCCTTGTTCTCCAGTTCGAAGATGATCTGTGTCAGCACCGGATGCGTGATGTCGTCGCCGGTCTTGGCGTCCTGGACGGTGAACTCCTCGCCCTTCTTGACCATCTCGGCGAGGTCCTCGAGCGTCACATAGGTGCTGGTGCCGGTGTTGTAGAGGCGGCGATTGGCGTATTTCTTGATGATGATCGGATCGTCTTTAGCGGCCATCTACATCCTCCCGGGGACACCGGCGCGCCTCTGAGCAAGCCGCCGATAACGATTGTGCCTTTTTTTTGAGGATATGCGCAAAAGCTTCACAATTCCAAGCAGTTTGTGCAGTGCGGGATCACTAAATGCTGCATAGCAGGCAAAATATGCTGCGCAGCAATGGACGAATGGTCGCCCTGGCAAGGCACGGCCTGCTTGCGGCGCATGGGCGCCATGCCCATTTCCGGTTTGACTTGGGGTTGGGAAAGGGCAAGAAAAGTCCCCAACGACAGAGCAACACCCTTGAAGTCTGGAGAAGAAAATGTCCGCTTCCATCGTCATTGCCAGTGCGGCGCGCACGCCGGTCGGCTCCTTCAACGGCGCCTTCGCCGCCACCCCGGCGCATGAACTCGGCGCCGTCGTCATCAGGGAATTGCTGTCGCGTGCCGGTGTCGAACCAGGCGAGGTCGACGAGGTCATCCTCGGCCAGGTGCTGACCGCCGCGCAAGGCCAGAACCCGGCCCGCCAGGCATCGATCAATGCCGGCCTGCCCAAGGAAACCACAGCCTGGGGCCTCAATCAGGTTTGCGGCTCGGGCCTGCGTGCCATTGCGCTCGGCATGCAGCAGATCGCCACCGGCGATGCCAAGGTCATCGTCGCCGGCGGCCAGGAATCGATGTCGCTCTCGACCCATGCCCAGCACCTGCGCGCCGGCGTAAAGATGGGCGACTTCAAGCTGATCGACACCATGATCAAGGACGGGCTGTGGGACGCCTTCAACGGCTATCACATGGGCAACACCGCCGAAAACGTCGCGCGTCAGTTCCAGATCACCCGCGAAGACCAGGACCAGTTCGCGCTGGCTTCGCAGAACAAGGCCGAGGCCGCGCAGAAGGCCGGCAAGTTCAAGGACGAGATCGTCGCCGTCACCATCAAGGGCAAGAAGGGCGACACCATCGTCGACCAGGACGAATACATTCGCCACGGCGCCACGCTCGACGCCATGACCAAGCTGAAGCCGGCCTTCGACAAGGACGGCACGGTGACCGCCGCCAACGCCTCCGGCATCAATGACGGTGCCGCCGGCGCGCTGCTGATGAGCGAGGCGGAAGCGGTGAGGCGCGGCATCACCCCGCTGGCACGCATCGTGTCCTGGGCAACCGCCGGCGTCGATCCGCAGATTATGGGCACCGGCCCGATCCCAGCATCGCGCAAGGCCTTGGAAAAGGCCGGCTGGTCGGTCGGCGATCTCGACCTTGTCGAGGCCAACGAGGCCTTTGCGGCACAGGCCTGCGCCGTCAACAAGGACATGGGCTGGGATCCTTCGATCGTCAACGTCAATGGCGGCGCCATCGCCATCGGCCACCCGATCGGTGCTTCCGGCGCCCGTGTCTTCAACACACTGGTCTTCGAGATGCGCCGGCGCGGCGCCAAGAAGGGGCTGGCCACCTTGTGCATCGGCGGCGGCATGGGCGTCGCCATGTGTATCGAAGCACTCTGAAAAAGAAGTGAGTAGCGAATAGGGAGTAGTCAATAGGGAAGAATTGCGTCAGCGCGACGGGACGTAGAGCCCTACTCGCTATTCGCTACTCCCTATTCGCTCTCCCGACCAAAGGGAGGGAACACGCATGACCAAGGTAGCAATCGTCACAGGCGGATCGCGCGGCATCGGCGCGGCGATCTCGATCGCATTGAAGACCGTCGGCTATTCGGTTGCCGCGAACTATGCCGGCAATGACGCCGCAGCGGCGAAATTCAAGGCCGAGACCGGCATTCCGGTCTACAAATGGTCGGTCGCCGACTATGATTCCTGCGCCGCCGGCATCAAGCAGGTCGAGGCCGATCTCGGCCCGGTCTCGGTGCTGGTCAACAATGCCGGCATCACCCGCGACGCCATGTTCCACAAGATCACGCGCGAGCAGTGGAAAGAGGTCATCGACACCAACCTGTCCGGCGTCTTCAACATGACGCATCCGCTGTGGAGCGGCATGCGCGACCGCAAGTTCGGCCGCGTCATCACCATCTCGTCGATCAACGGCCAGAAAGGCCAGGCCGGCCAGGTCAACTATTCCGCCGCGAAGGCTGGCGACATCGGTTTCAGCAAAGCCCTCGCTCAAGAGGGAGCTCGCGCGGGCATCACCGTCAACGTCATCTGCCCTGGCTACATCGCCACCGAGATGGTCAAGGCGATCGACGAGAGGGTGCTCAACGACCGCATCATCCCGCAAATCCCCGTCGGCCGCCTCGGCGAACCGGAAGAAATCGCGCGCTGCGTCGTCTTCCTTGCATCCGAAGATGCAGGCTTCATCACCGGCTCGACCATCACGGCCAACGGTGGCCAATACTTCGCCTGACGACGTGGCGATGTAGGAGATCGACGGGCCGGCACATCGGCCCGTTTCCGGCACGGTCCCTTTGACGTGCTCGCGACCGTAGCTGACCCAATTCGGCACGCGAAGGTTAATAGCCGGTAGCCGCCCTGTGCAAAAGCTCCTTCGTAACCTGTGGATTCTCGGTGGATAAGCTGTTCACAACACAAGATATTGGGGTGAACAAATCGGGAAAATCGCGCCATCGCTGATTCGTCGCCGATTCGTTCCGGCTATGAGCCGAACGTTAACGACGACAGCCGGAATCGCCTGCCCAACTGCTTAACGCAGGTTAAGAAAGATCAACAATTTCATCATGTTGGTCGAGGCGCGCCTAGCCACCGTGATTGTTTCCAGGCAAAGCTTAACGGCAACACCCTCTTAGCATGAAACGGGCCAGTTCAGCGATTCAGCATGTGGTGCGACTCGCGGCCGCGAAATCCAGATGTAGCCGTGAACAAAAGCTGAATCTGCAGGAGTCACTGATTCGTCGCCGATTCGTTCCAGACTCGTTCTATCCGTTAATCCGCAGCCGATTGGAAGCTTGACAAAACCACCTTCTCGCCGCCGGCGGAACATTCCGCTTTCGCTTCGCGCCCGAAATCCCTATGTGTCGCCTGTCATACGCGCCATTTGAGGCACGCTCCCGACAACCAGAGGCCAGAAGCCTTATTTCCAGGTCCCAGAAGCCTTATTCTAGGTTGATGAACATCCAGCCCAAACACACAGAGCCGCTGATCCTGTCGGGCCGCGACGTGACCGCCGTGCTCGGGCCGACCAACACCGGCAAGACCCATCTCGCCATCGAGCGCATGGTGGCGCATGAGAGTGGGATCATCGGCCTGCCGCTCAGACTTCTGGCGCGCGAGGTCTACGCCCGCGTCTGCGAAAAGGTCGGCGCCCACAAGGTTGCGCTGATCACCGGCGAGGAAAAGATCCAGCCGCCGGGCGCCAGATATTCGGTCTGCACCGTCGAGGCCATGCCGCGCGAGACCGACGCCGCCTTTGTCGCCATCGACGAGGTGCAGCTCGCCGGTGACCTCGAGCGCGGCCACATCTTCACCGATCGCATCCTGCACCTGCGCGGCCGCCAGGAGACGCTGCTACTGGGTGCCGCCACCATGCACGGTATCCTGCAGCGCCTGCTGAGGGGTGTCTCGGTGGTGACGCGGCCGAGGCTGTCGCATCTTGCCTATGCCGGCTCCAAGAAGCTGACCCGCCTGCCGCGGCGCACGGCAATCGTCGCCTTCTCCGCCGACGAGGTCTACGCCATCGCCGAGTTGATCCGCCGCCAGCAGGGCGGTGCCGCCGTCGTGCTCGGCGCGCTCTCGCCGCGCACCCGCAACGCCCAGGTGGCGCTGTTCCAGTCCGGCGATGTCGACTACCTCATCGCCACCGACGCCATCGGCATGGGTCTCAATCTCGATCTCGACCACGTCGCCTTCGCCCAGAACCGCAAGTTCGATGGCTTCCAGTACCGCAACCTGACCGCGGCCGAGCTCGGCCAGATCGCCGGCCGCGCCGGCCGGCATCTGCGCGACGGCACCTTCGGTGTCACCGGCCAGGTCGACCCGCTCGACGAAGAGCTGATCAAGAAGATCGAAGGCCACGATTTCGATCCGGTGAAGGTGCTGCAGTGGCGCACCGCGCATTTCGACTTTGCCAGCCTCGACGCGCTGAAGCGCTCGATCGAGACCAACGCTCCGGTCGAGGGACTGACGCGGGCATTGCCTGCCGTCGATGCACAGGCGCTCGAGCATCTATCGCGCGACGAGGACATTCGCGCGCTCACCACCAATGCCAAGCGCGTGGCGCTGCTGTGGGAAGCCTGCGCGCTGCCCGACTACCGCAGGATCGCGCCGGCGCAGCATGCCGACCTCATTGCCTCGATCTACACGGACCTCGCACGCCACGGCCATGTCGACGAGAATTACATGGCCGAGCAGGTGCGCCGCGCCGACACCACCGAGGGCGACATTGACACGCTGTCGCATCGCATAGCCCAGATCCGCACCTGGACATTCGTGTCGAACCGGCCCGGCTGGCTGGCCGATCAGGCACACTGGCAGGAAAAGACGCGCGAAATCGAAGACAGATTGTCGGATGCGCTGCATGAGCGGTTGACGAAACGCTTCGTAGACCGCAGGACTTCCGTCCTCATGCGGCGCCTTAGAGAAAATACCATGCCTGAAGCCGAAATTAGCCCTACCGGAACCGTCCTTGTCGAAGGCCACCATGTCGGCGAGTTGCAAGGGTTCCGCTTCACCGCCGACCAGACCGTCGGCGGCGAAGACGCCAAGGCGGTGCGCACCGCTGCCCAGAAGGCGCTGGCCGCCGAGTTCGAATCGCGCGCCGAACGCTTCGGCGCCTGCGCCAATGGCGACATCGCGCTCGGCTCGGACGGCACGCTGCGCTGGATCGGCGCGCCGATCGGCACGCTTGTATCAGGCGAAGACGCGCTGAAGCCGCGGCTGGTGCTGCTGGCCGACGAACAGCTGACCGGCCCGGCGCGCGACAAGGTTGCCGCGCGTGCCGAGCGTTTCGTCAATTTCCAGATCGAGTCGCTGCTGAAGCCGCTGGTCGACTTGAAAAACGCCGACCAGATTTCCGGCATCGGCCGCGGCATCGCCTTCCAGCTGGTCGAGAATTTCGGCCTCATCAACCGCCGCGACATCGCCGAGGAGATGAAGTCGCTCGACCAGGAAGGCCGCGCCGCCCTTCGCCGGCTTGGCGTGCGCTTCGGCGCCTACCATGTCTTCGTGCCGGCGCTGATCAAGCCGGCGCCTGCCGGACTGGTGACGCTGCTGTGGGCGCTGAAGAACGACGGCAAGGACAAGCCGGGTTTTGGTGACGTGGTCCATGCGCTCGCCTCGGGTCGCACCTCGGTGGTGATCGACCCTGCTTTCGACAAGACGTTCTATAAGCTTGCCGGCTACCGCAATCTCGGCCGTCGCGCCGTGCGCATCGACATACTGGAACGGTTGGCGGATCTGATCCGTCCGGCGACCAACTGGAAGCCCGGCCTCGGCCAGCGCCCGGACGGCGCCTATGACGGCCAGTCCTTCATGGTGACGCCGCCGATGATGTCGATCCTCGGCGCCACCGCGGACGACATGGAAGAAATTCTCAAGGGTCTCGGCTATCGTGCCGAGCCCAAGCCGGCCGTCGAGGTCAAGGCGCGGCTCGAAGCGCAGGACAACGCCGCCCGCGAAGCGGCGGTGGCGAAACTGGCGACGGAAGAAGCTGCACGAGCCGAGCAGGCCAAAGCGGCGGAAGCCGCGGCAACGGATGCCGCAGCAGAGGCAGCCGTCGAAGGGTCGGAGCCGGCATCGGACGCAGTGGCCGTTTCGGAAACCGCGGCCGAAATTCCCGCCGAAATCACCTCCGACGCCGCGGCGGAACCTGCTTCGCCTGCCGTGGAAGAACAGGCGGACGCTCCGGTCGAAACCGTGCAAGACGAAGCGCCTGTTGCCGAGGCTGCTGCTGAACCGGCACCGGCTGAACCGCAGGCAGAGGCTGAAGCTGCCGAGACTGAAGCCGCAGCGGCAGAAGAAGCCGCAACGGCCGACCTGGCGGCAAATGCCGCGCCCGCAACGGACGCCGCGCCGGACGAACCTGTGGCGGTGACTGAAGCAGCTGTCGGCGAACCCGCGCCGGAAGCCGAAGCACCAAAACCCATCCTGTTGTGGCGTCAGGGCCGCTTCGAACAGCGCCCGCGCAACCGCGATGACAGCCGCAGGAACAATCGCCCGCGCAACGGACAAGCGCGCGGCCGAAGCGATGCGCCTGCGGATGCCGCCGGCGCACCGGCCGCTGCTGCACCCGGAGAACGCCCGGCCCATGAAGGACGGCGCGATGGAGCCGGCAAGCCGCGCTTCGACCGCTCGAAATTCAAGCCCAAGCCGCAGGCCGAAGGCGAACAGCGACGTGATGGCAGGCCGCAGGGCGAACGTCCCGACCGCCGCGAAGGCCGTCCCGACTGGAAGGGTGGCAGGCCGGATGGCAAAGGTGGCCCGCAAGGCGGCAAGCCGGCCTTCCAGCCGAAGCCGCGCGAGGAGCGCCCGGTGCGTTTCGATCCGGATTCGCCCTTCGCCAAGCTCGCCGCTCTCCGCGACCAGCTGAAGAAGTAGAACCCGGCTCGCTTCGATGGTTGCCGAAGGCCGCCAGCGCATCGACAAATGGCTGTTCTTCTCCCGCGCCGTGAAATCGCGCTCGCTGGCGGCGAAGTTGGTCGTCGCCGGCCGCGTCCGCATCAATCGCGACAAAGCAGCGCAGGCCTCCGACCAAGTCAAGCCAGGCGACGTCCTGACCATCACGCTCGAGCGTCGCATCTTCATCTGGAAGGTGCTCGGCGCCGGTACGCGACGCGGCCCGGCCGAGGAGGCCCGGACGCTCTACGAGGATATGTCGCCACCGCCCGCACCGAAGGGCGAAGCCCCTCCCGATGCAATTCCGGGGCTGCGCGAGGCCGGCAGCGGCCGCCCGACCAAGAAGGAACGTCGCCAGACCGACCGATTGCTCGGCGAAGATTGATGCCTGGCGTCCAAAAACACGCAGTGGTTCTGGGACAACGGCACGCCTGAGGCGAGAACTGAGCCCGGCAAACAGACGCTCTGCGGGACATGACTGACTTCCGCCGGGCCTGCAGTCTGGAATTCCATTCCGGAAACACCGGCACCGTCCGCAATGGCTACCCTTGCAAGCGGTCGACAAAGGCGTTACCTGACGGAAAAAGCCCAACAAAATGGGACGTCCCGGAGCCGACCGATGACCTATGTCGTGACCGACAATTGCATCAAATGCAAATACATGGACTGCATCGAAGTCTGTCCGGTCGACTGTTTCTACGAAGGCGAGAACATGCTCGTCATCCACCCCGACGAGTGCATCGACTGCGGCGTTTGCGAGCCGGAATGCCCGGCCGACGCAATCAAGCCGGACACCGAACCCGGCCTCGACAAATGGCTGCAGGTCAACACCGAATACGCCGAGAAATGGCCCAACATCACCGCCAAGAAGGAACCGCCGGCAGACGCCAAATCCTTCGACGGCGAGGCCGGCAAATTTGAGAAATACTTCTCGGCCGAGCCCGGCGAAGGCGATTGACAACACGGCCGCAAAGGCCGGTATTACGCTGGGTAAGAGGCACGTCACATTAACCGGCTTGACAGCCGGCGCTGACCTGTGGCCTTCGCGTATGCAGCAAAACCTTGATTCTTCCGACTTTTTGTGTTACATCAGCGAAACATGCCGGTGACACAACGTCGATTTATGGCGCAGACGCCCCAAATCACTGAAAGGTGAAAATCCCATTCGGACCAGAGCGATCTGGGCCAGGCGGTCGCGATGTTGCGGTTTGCCGGTCCGGCTTTTCCGATGGGTTCATCTGTTGTGCGGCTAACGATCGGCTTCCCCGATCGCGCGAGTTCGGACCGGCAGGACGCCGGTGCCACAACAAGGAGTTCAGGGCGTAATGGCAACGATCACCCCGCAGAAGAAGTCCACCGCTGCGCGTCACGGTTTCAAGACCGGCGAGTACATCGTCTACCCGGCGCACGGCGTCGGCCAGATCGTCTCGATCGACGAGCAGGAAGTTGCTGGACACAAGCTGGAACTGTTCGTCATCGACTTTTCGAAGGACAAGATGCGCCTGAAGGTGCCGGTCGCCAAGGCGACCTCCATCGGCATGCGCAAGCTGTCGGAGGAGGATTATGTCGAGCGCGCGCTGAAGGTCGTGCAGGGCCGCGCCCGTGTCAAGCGCACCATGTGGTCGCGCCGCGCCCAGGAATATGATGCGAAGATCAATTCGGGCGACCTGATCTCGATCTCGGAAGTCGTGCGCGACCTCTACCGCGCCGACAACCAGCCGGAGCAGTCCTATTCCGAGCGCCAGCTCTATGAGGCGGCGCTCGACCGCATGGCCCGCGAGATCGCGGCCGTCAACCGCATGTCGGAAACCGAAGCCGTGCGCTTGATCGAGGTCAACCTCAACAAGGGCCCTAAGCGGGGCGCCAAGGCCGACAATGAAGAGGCCGAGCAGGAAGAAGCTGCCTGATCCTTCTCGCCTTTTCGAGAGATCCTGCCTGAAACGATTGGAGGCTCCGGTTTGACCGGGGCCTCTTTTGCTTTTGGGCGGCAGCTTCGATGTTGATGATGCACCGCGCGCCAGCGTGCTGCATCGCGGCTTGCCGGCGCGTCGAACCGTGGTGCCGTCCAGCACGCGTTTTCGTTTAACGTGTGTCCGCACTTGTCGCCTTGCCAGCAAAGCAGACCGCAGCAATGGTTTCGCGCAATTCCTCGTCGGCGATCGGCTTGTGCAGGATGCGGCTGCCGCTGGCGCTGATCTCCTTGAGGCGCGAAGGCGAGGTATCGCCGGTGATGATGATGGTCGGGACAACGCGGCCGATATGGGCGTGAAGCGCACGGATCGCGTCGGTGCCGGTGCTGTCATTCTCGAGACGGTAGTCTGCGATGATCAGGTCGACCGGCGCATCGCCGGCAGCCAGCGCCGCCGCATGGGCCTTCCGTGCCTCTGCGGCGGAGCGGCCGGGATAGACACGATGTCCCTCCAGGCTGAGCAAGCGCACCATGGCATCGAGAACGTCGCCCTCATCCTCGACCACCATGATGCCGGCGGCACTGCTGGCCGGCGATGTCGTGTCGACCTCTAAGCGAGCCTGCACCGCGCCGGCCTTCGCGACGGTGATGGAAAACAGGGAACCGCGTCCTGGTGTCGAAGCCAATTTCAGGGGGTGCCCCAACAGTTCGGCGGTGCGACGAACGATGGCGAGCCCGAGTCCCAGGCCTTGCGTGCGGTCCCGCGCCGGGTTCTGCAACTGCACGAACTCCTCGAAGACCATCCCCTGCTGATCGGCGGGGATGCCGGGGCCGCTGTCGAGGACCTGTATCTCCACACATGCGCCGCGCCGGCGACAGCCCAGCAGGACACCACCTTGCTTGGTGTAGCGAAAGGCATTCGACACCAGGTTGTTGAGAATACGCTTCAGCATCATCGGGTCGCTGTCGACGCAGAGGCCGCTGTCGACCACGCGCCACGTAAGTCCGCGCTGTTTCGCCTCGGCGGCGAATTCATTGCGAAGATCACCAAAGAGGTCGCGCAGCGGCACCGCCTCGCTCGCGACCGTGACGATGCCCGCATCGAGCCGGGAGATATCGAGCAAAGCGTTGAGCAGCCCACTGAAGTTGCTGACAACCGATTTCGCCCGGCTGGCCAGGTCGCGCGCCTCGCCGGAGGGTACGTCGCCGCGCTGCCCCAAAACGGCAAGCGTCGAGACCAGCAGGCTCAGGGCATGGATCGGTTGGCGCAGATCGTGACTCGCCGCCGCCAGAAAACGCGTCTTGGCACGGTCGGCGGTCTGCGCCCTGTCGCGTTCCTCTTGCAGATGCTCGACCAGCGTTTCGTTCTCCAGTCGCAGGCTGACGGTTTCGCGCAGCATGCGGTAGGTGATACGGCAGTAGTAGAAATTGATCGCCACCAGCGACGCGAGCAGGAACAGGAAGGCGCCGGAAATATCGCTTTGGGTGGTCAGGCAGCGCAGGGCGACCGGCACCACCGTGGCCAGGATGGAACCAACCAGCGCCGGCGGAAAGGCCGACAGAGACGGCACGGTGCCGCAGACGAGACCAGTCAGGACGATGACCGTGAAGGACAGCACGATCGGCGCCTCGGGCATGAATCCGACCCAGCCAAGCACACCCCACAGAAGGCCTGACATGCAGGAAAATGCCGTCGCCAGCCATGCCCAGCGCAAGATCGAGTGGCGATCCCGGGCGCGGCTGAAAAAACGGCGCGACGCCAGCACCCGGATAGCCGTCAGCAGATACAGCGCCGCTAGCCAGCCGATCAGCCAATGGGTGGAAACGGCCGTTCTCAGCACATAGACCGCCGCCATCGAGATCACGATGTTGGAGATGACCACGCCGTAGGAATTGCGATACAGGAGTTCGATCAGGGCCTGGCGTATCTTGTCTTCCTGCATCGAATCCCCCCAATTGCCCCAAGTATTCTCCGGGCGGTCTTCCCCGGTACCGTTGATCTACCGGCAACCTGTTTCGCATAAGTTGGCGATTGATCCATATACGCCGCTGCAGTCCTGGATGATGCCCTGATGAATCGCCCGCTCACCGCCATACTCGCCGACGACCATGCCATCGTGCGCGAGGGGCTGAAGCTGCTCATCTCGGCGATGGACAATGTCTCGGTCGTCGCCGAGGCTGCGGATGGCGAGGCGCTGCTTGGCCAGCTGCGAAGCACGCGCGCCGACCTTTTGATCCTCGACCTCGGCATGCCAGGTGTCGCCGGGATGCAGTTCATCGCCACCATCAGGACCTTGGCGCCACACCTGCGGATCGTGGTGCTGACGGCCAATATCGAGCCGAGGACGGTGCGCGCCGCGCTCAGTGCCGGCGCCAGCGCCTACCTGACCAAGGACGGCGATCCCGAGGAACTCGGCGCCGCCATCGAAGCGGTCAAGAAGGGGGGCACCTATCTGGCGAAAACCGTTCGCTTCGCCGTCAGCGATATGGGCAGGGGCAGCGAGCCGATAGCCGCACAGGAAATCCTCTCCCCGGTGCCGCTGACGCGGCGCGAACGGCAGATCCTTCAACTGGTGGCGCAAGGCATGATCACGCGCGACATCGCCGAACGGCTGGGTATCAGCCTGCCGACCGCTCGCAAGCATCGCGAAAACCTGATGGGCAAGCTCAATCTCCACAACACCGCCGAACTGACCGCCTACGCGGTTCGTCTGGGATTGCCCGCCGGCTGATATCGCAGCCGCTCGGCAACGTCCCCTTAACCATCGGCAGATTAGCCAAGCCCGATCACGATCCAAATACGGCATCTGCCGTATGTTTTCGGCCTGACCCCCAGCCTACTCCTCCCACGGCTTGATCACATGGGAGGAGCCGTCATGCCGTCGCTGGATCTTTGGATTCCGTTCGCCCTCGCAACGCTCGCCTTCGCCTGCATGCCAGGGCCGGCGATTCTCTACATGACCGCGCAGACGCTGGCCCATGGCCGTCAGGCGGGATTGATGGCGGCACTGGGTGTTCATCTCGGCTGTTACGTGCACATCCTGGCCGCGGCGGTCGGACTCGCCGCACTGATGGAACACGCGCCGGTCGCTTTCTCGATGATCCGATTGGCGGGCGCCACATATCTCATTTCGCTGGGCCTTGCCATGTTCCTGGGATGGAACCGGATGGGCGAGGACGGTGCCAGGCCGGCCCCGAACACATTCCGCGACAGCATGGTCGTCGAGATCCTCAATCCCAAGACAGCACTGTTCTTCCTGACCTTCCTGCCGCAGTTCGTGGATCCGTCAGCCGCCATTGCCGTAGGGTTGCAATTCCTCATCCTCGGCATCGTCGTCAATCTCATCTTCTCGATGGCCGACCTGGCGGCGGTCGGCATCGCCTCGCTCGCCGTTGGCCGGTTCACTGGCGGCGGCGCCGGATGGATGATCCCCAAGACATGCGGTTCGATCCTCATCGGACTTGGCGTGGCGCTCGTCAGCCATCATATCTGAACCTGCAAACGAAAAGCCGCGGCTTCAGGGGAGAGCCGACGGTGAAATTTTAGCGGCTGCCGGCAGCAAGGGCCAGTATGCCGGAGGGCGGCTGACGGCCTGCTCGCGCACGGCAAGATATCCCGGAAACCGGCGCCCCTTTTGGGCCATCACCCGAATTCAACACACTCTGGGCCGCGCGCTTACGCGCCGCCGCCTTCCTTCTCAGCCTCCTGCTTCAGCGTTGCGATGAACCGCTTCGTCCGTTGCTGCTGCGGATTGTTGAACAGCACCGCGGCCGGCCCCTTCTCGACGACGACGCCGGCATCGAGGAACACCACTTCCTGGGCGATCTTGGAGGCGAGGCGCAGATCATGCGTCGCCATCACCATGGTCGTGCCTTCGCTGGCGAGCTTGCCAAGCACCTCGACCACCTCTTGCGCCAGTTCCGGGTCGAGCGCCGAGGTCGGCTCGTCGCAGAGCAACACTTTCGGCGACGGCGCCAACGCGCGGGCGATCGCCACGCGCTGCTGCTGGCCGCCCGACAGCGTCGCCGGCCAGGCGTCGGCCTTGTGCGCCATCCCGACCTTCTCCAGCAGAGCCAGTGCCCGCTCGCGTGCCATCTCAGGCGGCCACTTCAGCACCGTCACCAGCCCTTCCATGACGTTCTCGATCGCAGTGCGATGCGGAAACAGCTGGAAGTTCTGGAACACCATGCCAGTCTGCAGCCGCAGGCGCTGGATATCCCTGGCCGGAACCCTGCCGCCGGGGTGGAATTCGAGCGTCTCGTCGCCAATGCGCACCGTGCCCGAGGTCGGGATCTCCAGGAGGTTGATACAGCGCAGCAGGGTGCTCTTTCCCCCGCCCGACGGACCGACCAGCGCCGTGACGCTGCCTTCGGCAATGGTGACCGTCACGCCCTTCAACACGAGATTGTCGCCGAAGCGCTTTTCGATGTTGCTGAGGCCGATCATGAGCGCGCCTCCAGGAAGCCGCCATAGCGGTTGAGCCGGGTCTCCAACCGCGTCTGCAAGGCCGACAGCACCGAACTCAGCGCCAAATAGAGGATCGCCGCCTCGACATAGAGGATCAGCGGCTCATAGGTGGTGGCGACGATGCGCTGCGCCGCCTGGAACATCTCCGGCACGGTGATGGCGGCGGCCAGCGACGTGTCCTTGACCAGCGAGATGAAGGTGTTGGAGAGCGGCGGCACCGCGACCCGGCCGGCTTGCGGCAGAATGGTACGCCGCATCGCCTGGCCCCAGGTCATGCCGATCGAATAGGCGGCTTCCCACTGGCCTTTCGGCACCGAGCCTATTGCCGCGCGGATGATTTCCGACGTGTAGGCGCCGATGTTGAGCGTGAATCCGATCAACGCCGCCGTGAAGGCGTCGAGCAGGATGCCGACCGACGGCAGGCCGTAGAAGATGAGGAACAGCTGCACCAAAAGTGGCGTACCCCGGAAGATCCAGACATAGAAGCGCACAAGCGCGACCAGCGGCTTGGGGCCGAACAGCCGGGCGAGTGCAGCACCCAACCCAACGGCCAGCCCCAAGGCGAAGGACAACAGCGTCAGCGGCACGGTGAAGATCAGCGCCGCCCACAAGAGCGAAGGCAGCGACTCCAGCATCAGTTGCAGCCAGTGCGGCACGTATGACCCTCCAGATTGGTCGAAGCAGCTTGGTCAAGGCGAGAATGCGTCTGCCATATCACGACAAAAGCGGCGGGCCGTCAAAGACGGCTCGCCGCTCTATGTGTCTCATGGCCGCGGAGCGGCTCGCCTCGTAGATTACTTCGAAACATCCTGGCCGAAATAGGTGTCGGCGATCTTCTTATAGGTGCCGTCGGCCTTGATGTCGGCCAGCGCCTTGTTGATCGCGGCGACCAGTTCCGGATCGCCCTTGCGCACGATGACGCCGGAATAGTCGGCGTTTTCCTCTTGCGCGGCAATCTTCACATTGGCGTCGGGCTTGTGCTTCTTGAAGTCGAGGAACGACAGGCTGTCATTGATCGTGGCGTCGGCGCGGCCGGTCAGAAGCAGCTGGATAGACTGGTCGAAGCCATCGGTGCCGACCAGTTCAGCGCCGTTCGTTTCGGCCAGCTTGCCGAAATTCGAGGTCAACGACTGCGCCGACTTCTTGCCCTTGAGATCGGCGAAGCTCTTGATGTCGGTGTTGTCGCCGCGCACGATCAGCACCGCCTTGGAGGCGATGTAGGGATCGGAGAAGTCGTACTTGGCTTTGCGGGCATCGGTGATGCCCACCTGATTGATGACGGCGTCGTAGCGATTGGCGTCGAGGCCGGCGATCAGTCCATCCCACTTGCCTTCGAGGAACTCGGCCTGGACACCAAGCTTCTCGGCAATCGCCTTGGCAATTTCGACGTCGAAGCCGACCAGTGCACCGGACGTGTCATGGTAGGTGAACGGCGCATAGGTGCCTTCCGTGCCGATCTTTATGACACCGGCGTGCTTGATCTGGTCGAGATTGGGGCCGGCATGACCTGAAGCGACAGCCAGGGCCTGCAGCGTTCCGGCGATAATGAGCGACTTGAGCCATTTCATTTTTCTGTGATCCCGTCCTTGGCCGGCTGGCCGGCATATTTGTGAGCGCTGGAAACTGACAGATGCAAGCCGAAAAAATAAGGAACAGGATTTCAAAAACGGCGGGTTTATGAAACCATACTCTCTAAACGGCGCTTTTTCACTCGTGATCGCAGCCATCTCGGACCTCCTGAGAATCCTTCAGGCAACACAATCGCGCCGCTGCGGTCGCGGAACCTTTCCCGCGCATGGCAGTTCTGGCTGTTCTAGGGCACGACGCCGGCATTTCAACCCGGGCGGCAGCCAACTTTGCAAAGTCATTCGCACCACCCAGGGAGCGCCTCATGATGGAAGACACGGCAGGACGGATCATGGTCCGCGCGGCAATGAAGGCTCCCTACCTCGAGCGTGACGAAGAGCATCGGCTTGCATTGCTCTGGAAAGAGGACAACGACCAGAACGCGCTGCACTCAATCACCGTCGCTCATATGCGGCTGGTCATTTCCATGGCCTCCAAGTTCCGCCATTACGGCCTGCCGCTCGGCGATCTGGTCCAGGAGGGTCATGTCGGATTGCTCGAGGCCGCCGCCCGCTTCGAGCCGGAGCGCGAGGTGCGGTTCTCGACCTATGCGACATGGTGGATCCGCGCCTCGATGCAGGACTATATCCTGCGCAACTGGTCTATCGTGCGTGGCGGCACCAGCTCGGCCCAGAAGGCGCTGTTCTTCAACCTGCGACGCCTGCGCGCGCGGTTGGCGAATGGCACGGAGCCGCTCTCCAACGCCACGCTCTATCGCGAAGTGTCGGAGGCGCTTGGCGTCTCCGAAGCCGATGTGGCGATGATGGATTCGCGGCTCTCGGCGCCCGACTCCTCGCTCAACATGCCTATTGCCGACGATGCGGGTTCGACCGAGCGCATGGATTTCCTGATTTCGGACGATCCGCTGCCCGACGAGATCGTCGGCGACAAGATCGATGTCGCGCGCCGCTCGCTCTGGCTGAGGGAGGCGCTTCGCGCGCTCAACGCACGGGAGCTTAGGATCATCGAGGAACGGCGGCTGAACGACGAGGGCGCGACACTCGAAGCGCTCGGCGAAACCCTCGGCATCTCCAAGGAACGCGTCCGCCAGATCGAGGCCCGCGCCATGGAAAAGCTCAAGGTCGCATTGGTGAAGCAGAATCCGGAGTTCATGGCGACTGCCGCCTGAACGGCGGCAGGCGTCCAGCGGCGCCTACTTGTCGGTGACGATCTTGACCTTGTCGCCGGCCGAAACGGCGGCACCGGGCGACAGCGCGTTGAGGACGCGGAACAGGTCGAGCTTGCGGTCGACGCCGACCATCTGCGCCGAAAGTGAACCCATCGTCTGCCCAGGCTGGACGGTGACGACGCGGATGTGCAGCGGCTTCAGCGCCGCCTTTTCGGCAGCACTCAGTATCCGGAACGAGCCGCTTACCGAACGGGCGATCGTGTCCAGAGACGTGCTGGCGGAAGGGGCCGCGGTCAGCAGCCGGTAGACCTGGCCGCCGGCGCGGATCACCGCTATGTCGAATTGCCAGCCTTCGGCGCCGGCATGCGCGGTCGCCGCCTCATTGCCGTTGATGGTTTCCTGCTTGACGCTACTGTCGACGAGACCAGCCACCCAGCCGCTGCGGATATAGTCCGTCAGCGCCCGGTTCTTGTCGATGGAAACGCCATCGAAACGGATCGCTATGTCGCCGGGGCCGGTGGCCGTCACCGCTGCCGCCGAATTGTCGATGATGAAGCCGTCCGGCACCGTGAACGACACGCCAAGGCCCGGGTGCAGGAAGGTTTCGCCGCGCACATAGCCTTCCTCGGGCGTGTCGCCATAGAGCAGGCCGTCTATGCCGGCGAGGAAGGAATCGCGGTCGCGCGTGCCGACGCCCGGCGCGCCGAACTGGCGAGCATGGCGCTGCGCCAGATCGATGCGCTGCGGCGTGTTGGGGTGCGTGGCCAGGAAGTCCAGGCTGGCGTCGGTGGCGCCGCTGATCGAGCGGAAATCGGTATAGGCCGACATCGATTGAAGGAAGCGGCCTGCGGCGAAAGGATCGTAGCCGGCCTCGCCGATCGACTTGATGCCGATGGCGTCGGCTTCCAGCTCCTGGTTGCGCGAAAATTGCGCCAGCCTCAGCTTGCCGCGGATCAGCGCCGCCTTGGCGGTCGGGCTGTCGCCGAGCACATCGGAAACCACCTTGGTCGCCAGGCCTTCCTCTGCCTCGAGCTGTTGGCGCTGCAGGCCGTGATTGGCGGTGACGTGGCCCATCTCATGCGCGATGACAGCGGCAAGCTCGGCCGAATCATTGGCCAGCGCCAGGAGGCCGCGGGTGATGTAGAGATAGCCGCCCGGCAGCGCGAAGGCGTTGACGTTGGGCGAATTTAAAATGGTGATGCGATAGGTCTGTGTCGGGTTGGCGGACACCACCGTTAAACTACCGACCACCTTGGCGACCATGCGCTCGAGCTTGGGGTCGGAATATTCACCGCCATAAGTCGCCAGGATGCGCGGGTGCTGCGCCTTGGCCAATTCGGCGAGCTTGTTGTTGGCGCCGACATTGTCCACCGTGATCGGCTTGTCGGAAGGCTGGAATCCGGATTCCTGAACTTCCGGCGGCGTGAACATCTGGCAGCTTGCCAACGCCACGGCAAAACCGGCCAGCGCGAGAAAACGCGCCAGCGGTTTCATTCCCAATGTGTTAGCGCCGATCGCCAGAACGGCTTCCTTTCGGGTCCCGGCGCATGACCACGAAAATCGGGGGCGATCTTCGGAACGTGTCATGCGCTATCTCAAACTGCTGCAGCATCCGTTGCCCGTCCCTTAGGGCGGGCGGCGGATACTGCAGGCAAATCACGGCCTGTGCCGGACCGGTAGGGCGACCTAGCCACACTCCCCCGGTCATGGCAAGCAAACGCCACATCGCCTGGAGCCGGTTTGACCGTAAATTATGTCCGCTTCCGGGCAACATCGCGTGATGTGGAATATCCAGCACCCGCGCCGATATAGCGCCGGAACGCCTCCGGACCAGCCCCGGTAAAGAAATCATCAGCCTTGCCGGTTGCGGCCACCAACCCATTGTCGACAAACACCATGTGCTCGCCGATGCGGCGTGCATCCTCGGGCTGGTGGGTGACAAATAGCACCGTCATGGCGCGTTCGGCATGAACGGCAGCAACCAGATCCAGCATCTCGTCGCGCAAAGCGGGTCCGAGCGAAGCGAAGGGCTCGTCGAGCAGCAACACCGGTCGGTCGCGCACCAGCACGCGGGCCAGTGCGACGCGCTGGCGTTCGCCCCCGGAGAGCTCGCGCGGCAGGCGTTTCTCCTTGCCCGCGAGACCGGTGCGCGCAAGCGCCTCGGCGACCGCGGCGCGGTCCGCCTCGGTCAGCCCCAGGGAGGGCGAGCGGCCGAGCCCGACATTCTGCTCGACGGAAAGATGCGCGAAGAGATTGTTCTCCTGGAACACCATCGACACCGGCCGCGCCGAGGCCGGCTCGGCGCTGACATCGGCCCCGCCGATCAGCACGCGGCCCGATTGTGGGGTCTCGAAGCCGGCGACCAGATTGAGCAGCGTCGACTTGCCCGAACCGCTCGGACCCATGATGGCGGTGATCTTCGCCGTGGCGAACTCGACGTCGAAGACAAGTGGCACCTCACCATAACTGAACGACACCTTGTCCAGCCGCACCGGCGCGCCCTTCTCGAGCCTGCTGGCCGCCCTCTCACGCATCGCGGACCTTCTCCCTTCCCAGCCAGTGCGCCGCCACGATCAACGCGAGACAGACGAGGCCGAGCAGCAGTGCCAGGCCGGCGGCATCCTCGGTGCGGTAGCTGCCCATCCGTGCCAGAAGAAGGTAGGGCAATGTCTGCACGGAATCACTGCCGAACAGGGCAATGACACCGAGATCGCCCAGCGACAGCGCCATGGCGAAAGCGAAGGCCGTGGCGAGCGGGCGACGCAGCGACGGCGAGTCGACCAGCATCAGCCGGTTCCAGCCCGCAATGCCGAGCTGTGCGCAGAGCCGTTCGTGACGCTCGCTCGCCGCATCATAGGCGGGACGCACGGCGCGCAGGGCGAATGGCATCGCCATCACCGCGTTGACGGTGACGACCATGACCGGGGCGATGGCAAAGACATCGCCGGCATGGCGCAGCAACAGGAACCAGCCGGCGCCGACGACGATCGGCGGCACGACAAGGACAAAGCCGGCGCCTGTATCGGCAGCGTGTTCGAGCAGTGTCTTTGCGCCGGCACGGCGGTTCAGCGCCAGTGCCCGCCGCGCCATGGTCAGCGCCAGCGACAGCATCACCGAGAGCAGTGCCGACAGGAAGGCCAGCACCACGCTGGTCAGCGTTGCCTGCCGGACAGTGGCCTCACCGGCCAACCGGCCGAGATCCGCACCCAACCCGGCCATCACGGTTGCCGCCATCGGCCCAACGACGAACAGCAGCGCCAGGATGATGAGTAGCGCGTTCAACCAGGTCTCGCTCCGATGGACTGAGAGATACCGACGTTGCGCGACCGGCAAATTGGTGTCGCCGACCACATTGGCGCCCAGGCGCGTCAGGGCCAGCACAACGATAAAGGTCAGGGCAATCTGCAACAGCGTCAGTGTAACGGCCCGCGCGGGATCGAAATCAAAGCGCAGCGCCTGGTAGATGCCGACCTCCAGCGTCGTCGCGGCCGGCCCGCCGCCGAGCGTCAGCACGATCGTGAAGGATGTGATGCAGAGCATGAACACAAGCCCGGCGACGCCGGGCAGTGCGGCGCGCAGCGTTGGCCATTCGATCAGCCGGAACGCCGGCCGCGCCGCCATGCCGAGTTGGCTCGCCAACCGCCATTGGTCGGCCGGTATGGTCTGCAGCGCCTCGAGGAACAGCCGCGTCGCCAGCGGCAGGTTGAAGAAGACATGGGCGACGAGGATGCCGGACAGGCCATAGATACCCGGCCAGCTTCCGCCGCCGATCAGGGCAAGCACGCCGGCGAAATAGCCGGCACGGCCATAAAGCGCCAGAATGCCGAGCGCTGCGACAATAGCCGGCAGCGCCAACGGCACGGCGAAGATCTGCAGGATGAAGGCGCGGCCGAAGAAACGTGGATGTCGCGACAGAGCCCGCGCCACGAACAGCGCCGGGATGGCCGAAAGCAGCGTCGAGAGCGCCGCTTGCCAGAGCGTGAAGCGAATGACGCGAAGCAGATAGGGATCGAAGGCTGCCCAGGCGCCCGAGAAATCATGGGCGCCCTCGAAAAGCAGGCCGGCAAACGCGCCGCCGATCAGCAGCGCGATCGCGGCAAGCGCGACAATGCCGGCGCTGACGCGGGGATCAGAGGCTGCGCGTCGCACGCCGGACCACCAATCTCCGGATCGCGGCACTTACAAAGGATTGCGTTCCTTCGCGCCCCCCTCTGTCCTGCCGGACATCTCCCCCACAAGGGGGGAGATTGGCAATTTCGACGCCTCGCTCACTCCAGCAGCATTGGCGATTGGCGAATTCGCCGATGGCAGCCAATCTCCCCCCAAGCGGGGGAGATGTCCGGCAGGACAGAGGGGGGCGCCGTAGAGCACTCATCTTCGATAGCAAACTTATTTGCTCATCACCGCAAGCCATTCATCGACCCAGGCCTTGCGATTGGCAGCGACCTCTTGCGGGCTGAACAGCAAGGTCTTGGTCGGCTTGACCAGTTTATCAAAGGCCGGATTGAGCGGCTTGTCGGTCTTGCCGGCCGGGAACATCCAGTTGGTCTCGGGAATGGCATCCTGGAATTTAGGCCCGGTCATGAAGGCCATAAACTTGGCCGCCAGCGGATTCTTGGCTCCCGTCGTGGTGATACCCGCCACCTCGATCTGCAGATACTCGCCCTCCTCGAAGGAGGCGGCCTGGTAGCGCCCGGTGTTCTCGGCGATCATGTGATAGGCCGGCGACGTCGTGTAGGACAGCACCATCGGCGCCTCGCCCTTGGTGAACAGCCCATAGGCCTCGCTCCAGCCCGGCGTCACGGTCAGCACCTTCGGCTTGAGCTTGGCCCAGGCCTCCGGCGCCTTGTCGCCATAAACCGACTTGACCCACAGAAGCAGGCCGAGGCCCGGCGTCGAGGTGCGTGGATCCTGGATGACGATCTTGTCGTCGGCACTGCCTTCGACCAGCTCTTTCAGGCTTTTCGGCGGGTTCTTCAGCTTCTCGGTGTCGTAAACGACAGCGAAATAGCCGTAATCAAAGGGGACAAAAGTATCGTCGCTCCAGCCACCCGGCACGTTGACATCAGTTACGCCGCCATGCGGCGGGAACAAGCCTGACGCCTTGGCATCGGCGGTGAGATTGGTGTCGAGGCCAAGCACGATATCGGCCTTGGTCGATGCGCCTTCCAATCTGACGCGGTTGAGCAACGCGACGCCGTCGGCGACCGATACGAACTCGACATCGCAGCCGCATTCGGCCTCGAACTCCTTCTTCACCACGGGACCCGGGCCCCAGTCGGCGGTGAAGCTCTCATAGGTGTAGACGGTGAGCTTGTCCTTGGCCAAGGCCTGTCCGGACAAGGCCACGACCGTTGCTGAAACAAGAGCGTATACAAGCGTGCGCATCGGCGCCTCCTTCGTTCGAATTGAAAGGAATTGAGGCGTCGGACTGTCCGAAACGTCTAATCCCTCCGCCGGTACAAACCGGATCAGGTTCAGCGGGTTGGCGAGACTGCCTCTCAGCCGGTCCGCGAAGATCGCGTCCGGCACCCCGTTAGAGCGTTTCGACACATAGGCCGGGCCGATCCGCCACGCAAGTGGGAGTTTGCCGCCTTCCGTTTCCCGTGCCGGGCTGGTAAGGGCCACACGATATGAGCACATTCACCATCCTGCTTGGCGGCGATCTCATCCGCACGCCACGGCTCGACCGCCAGGCCGAAGGCTCCCGCGTCATCGCAGCCGACGCCGGCATCGGCCATGCACGGCTGCTCGGCCTTGTCCCGGAGCTGTGGGTGGGTGATTTCGATTCCGTGCCAGCCAACCTGCCTGACGATCTCGCTTCCCTGCCGCGCCGGACCTTCCCGGCGGAAAAGGACCAGACCGATGGCGAACTGGCCATTGCCGCCGCACTCGAGCGCGGCGCGACCCGCCTGGTGCTCGCAGGCGCTTTCGGCGGCAAGCGCGCCGACCACGCTTTCCTGCATCTGGCGCTTGCCCTGCGGCTGGCCGAGGCCGGGACCGATGTGCTCCTGACCAGCGGCGCCCAGGAAGGCATTCCCCTGCTGCGCGGAACGGCCGGCTTCGACTATGCCGACGGCACGCTGTTTTCGGTGCTCGGCTTTTCCGAGCTTGCCGGGTTGACCGTCACCGGCGCCAAATGGCCGCTGAACCACGTCAAGGTGGTGTTCGGCTCGTCGCTGACCATCTCCAACGAGGTCAAGGGCCACCTCGAAATCGCACTGGACCATGGCCGCGCGATGCTGCTCGCTCATCCCTATCCCTTACCTGAAAGCTGACATGGCCCCGCCTCTTCTCAACCTCGACGGGATAAAACTGACCTTCGGCGGCACGCCGCTGCTCGACGGCGCCGCCTTGACGGCTTCGGCCGGCGACAAGATCGCACTGGTCGGCCGCAACGGGTCCGGCAAGTCGACGCTGCTGAAGATCGCCGCCGGCCTGATCGAGCCGCAGGACGGTGAGGTGTTCCGCCAGCCTTCGGCAACTGTCCGCTATTTGCCGCAGATGCCCGACATGGAGGGCTTTGCCACTGTCCGCGCCTATGTCGAGGCCGGGCTTGGCCCTGCCGACGATCCCTACCGCGCCAGCTATCTGATGGAGCACCTCGGACTGTCGGGTGAGGAACGTCCGAACGATCTGTCGGGCGGCGAGGCGAGGCGTGCTGCCCTTGCCCGCGTCATGGCGCCGGAGCCAGACATCCTGCTGCTCGATGAGCCGACCAACCATCTCGACCTCTCGGTCATCGAATGGCTGGAAGAAGAACTCATCCGCACCTCCTCGGCACTGATCGTCATCTCGCACGACCGCCGCTTTCTCGAACGTGTGTCGCGCGCCACCATCTGGCTCGATCGCGGCCAGACCCGCAGGCTGGACAAGGGCTTTGGCCATTTCGAGGAATGGCGCGACCTGGTCCTGGAGGAAGAAGAGCGCGAGCAGCATAAACTCGGCCGCCAGATCGTTCGCGAAGAGCATTGGCTGCGCTACGGCGTGACAGCGCGGCGCAAGCGAAACATGCGCCGGCTCGGCGAGTTGCAGACCATGCGCCAGCGTTTTCGCGGCCATCGGGGTGCCGAAGGGTCGGCGACCATGGTGGCGAGCGACGCCGCCGAATCCGGCAAGCTGGTGATCGAGGCGAAGAGCATCGAGAAGAGCTTTGGCGATCTCACCGTGGTCAAGGGGTTTTCGACCCGCATCCAGCGCGGCGATCGCGTCGGCCTGGTCGGGCCGAACGGCGCCGGCAAGACGACGCTCTTGAAGATGCTGACCGGCGAGATGAACCCGGACGCCGGTTCGGTGCGGCTCGGCACCAATCTGGAGATCGCCACGCTCGACCAGAAGCGCGAGGCGGTCGACCCGCAGGAGACGCTGGCACAATATCTCACCGACGGGCGCGGCGAGAACCTCGTCATCAATGGCGAGCAGCGCCACGTCGTCTCCTACATGAAGGATTTCCTGTTCAAGCCGGAGCAGGCACGCACCCCGGTGCGCGAATTGTCCGGCGGCGAGCGGGCACGGCTCTTGCTGGCGCGGGTGCTGGCGCGGCCGGCAAACCTTCTGGTGCTCGACGAGCCGACCAACGATCTCGATATGGAGACGCTGGAACTGCTGCAGGAACTGGTCGCTGGCTTTGCCGGCACCGTCATCCTGGTCAGCCACGACCGCGATTTCCTCGACCGCACCGTGACCAGCCTGATTGCACCGGATGGTGACGGCCGCTGGATCGAATATGCCGGTGGCTACTCCGACATGCTGGCGCAGCGCGGCGGCACCAGGCTCGACGACCGCAAGGCGCGCGCGAAGGCCGAAAACGGCGAAGCGCCAGTGACGGCCAAGAGTGAAGCGGCCGCGCCAAAGGGGCCAGCGAAGAAACTGTCGTTCAAGCAGAAATTCGCGCTGGAATCGCTGCCCAAAAAAATCGAGGCTGTGACGGCTTCGATCTCAAGGCTGGAGAACAACATCGCCGATCCGGCCTATTACGAGCGCGACCCGGCCTCGTTCCAAAAGACGATCGCCGCCCTCGACAAGGAGCGCGCTACGCTGGCGGCGCTCGAGGAAGAATGGCTGGAGCTGGAGATGTTGCGCGAGGAAATGGAAGGGTGAAGGATTGCGTGGGGGCTTTTATGCGCCTAGATTATGCGCATAAAAGGAGGCGATCTTTATGCTTCAATCGACGTCAAAACCTCAGCGACAATCTGTGAATACGTCCATCGACTCTCGGTTGATCAGCGATGCGAAAGCTTTGGGCATCAATATCTCACGCGCCGCCGAAGAGGGCATTGCAAAAGCAATCTCGGCAGAAAAAACGCGCCGATGGCAGGAAGAAAATAAGGAAGCCATCGACAGCTCCAATGAGTATGTCAGACGCAACGGACTGCCACTGGCCAAACACCGGCCGTTCTGATGGCGCGTTATGATTTCTATAGGAATGCCGCGGGCGGCGGTTATCTTCTCGACGTGCAATCAGACCTTCTTGAAGGACTAAGCACCAGGATCATCATTCCGCTGATGCCGCCCAAGATAGCCCCGGTTCCTGGTCGCCGATTAAACCCGACCTTCACCATAAACGGCAAAGATCATGTGATGGTCACCCAGTTTATGTCAGCCTTCTCTGCCTCGGAATTGCCGGATCCAGAGGGAAGCCTTTCCAGGCACCACGACGACATCGTCGCCGCGCTCGACATGCTGTTCCAAGGCTTCTGAACTGCTCCTTCTCAGCCAGCCGTCTTGGCCTGCCAGGCCTTGATCGCCTCGTCGAACACCTTCTCGCCGGGAATGCCCTTTTCCATGGTCAGCAGTGCCCGCCGTCCGGTCTTGTAGACGACCGGTACGTCGATCCAGTCCTGGCCGCGAAGCAGGGTCATGTTGGCGTCTTCGTCGGCCTTGGTATCGTTGAGCGCGACGAGGAAGAAGCCGTCGGCGATCTTCGCCGGAATGCCGATCAACGGGCTGCCGGCATCCTGTTCCGAACCCTTCATGGCGACGCGCAGGATGTTGTCGACACCGCCGCCCTCGAAACCGTCGGGCGTCAGGAAGATCATCTCGATGATATGGCTGGCCGGCAGTGTCTGATCGGTGTTGCGGCGGATGGTCATGCGCAACTGGATGTCCTTGCCGGGAATGGTGGCCTCGGCACGGATCGCCGGCTCCGGCGGCAGGTCGCCACCGGGCGATTCCTGCACCAGCGACCAGACGATATTGCCGGGCTCGGCGGAGCCCTGGGCGGTGCTGGTGCGCTCCTCGTAGAAGATCGCCTTCTGGCCGACAGGCAGAGCGGTTTCCGCAGGCGCAGCTGCCGGTGCGGGCGGCGTGCCGGCAGCATCGGGCGGCGCTGCCGGGGCAGCTCCGTTGGCAGGCGGCGTTGCGGGGGCGGCACCTGTAGCGGGGGGCGCTGCCGCGGCAGGTGTGCCTGCGGCCGGAGCGGAAATCGCCGGTGCGTTCGTCGCCGAGGGCGGCGTGGTCAGCGCGGCGACCGATTCGCCTTCGCCGATGCCGCTTTGGCCACCGGCCGGACCCGGGTCGACTTCACTGCCCTGCGGCGTCAGCCGCTGCGTGAATTTCGTGCTTTCGGCCTCCGTGCCGCCAGCCGCGGGCGCCGGAGGCGTTGCCGCGGCATCGGTTGCCGGCTTGGCAGGCGCTGGTTTCACCGGCTCGGTCTTGGCGACCTGATTGCCGCCAAGCCCAAGCATTTTGCCGAAGGCATCCTTGTTCAGCCAGATTCCGTAGCCGCCGCCGGCTACGACCAGAAGAGCGACGGCGGCCGCGATCAGCCCACCATAGCTGCGCTTGCGCTCGGCGGGACGCAGGCGCTGGAAGGTGTCCGACACCGGCTCTTCGTCGCTGGAAAAGACATCTGCCTCGTCCTCCGCCTCGTCGGCATCCATACCTGGAAGAGGCGTGTCGGCGCGAGCCGGCTGGGAAGGCGCCGGCGTCGCCCTTTGCCAGCTCGGCTCGACCTTGGCGGCAGGTGGTGGCGCGGGCTGATAAGATTCAGGCTTTGCAGCGGGCGGTGCGGGCCAGGCCGATTCAGCCTTGGCCGGCTGCCGTGTATGGCTCGGCTGATTCTTGTTGCGATCGATCGACGAAAAGATGTGTTCCAGCTCCGCCAGCGGATCGGTCTCCGGCAGGCTCTTGGCATAGTCCCGCTCGACACTCGCGATCGCGTCTTCCAGCGAACGCATCTGCGTGGCTATGGCTTCGGCGGCCGGCGGCGGCGAATATTCCTCAAGCTTCTTCGCCAGCATGGTGCGAACGCTGGCATAGATGCGCGTACGCTTTTCCGGCGTCTCGTCGCCATGCTTGCCGAGCGCCTTTTTCAGAATAGCAACGTAATCTGCCATGCTTCAGTCGACCTGTATTTTGTTTCCGCGCCGGCCCCCGCAAATCGGCCGCGATGCCCGGAAAGGCTTCAGAAACTAGTCTTGAAACGGATCGGTCACAAGTATCGTGTCGTCCCGTTCCGGGCTGGTGGAAAGGAGTGCGACCGGGGCGCCGATCAGCTCTTCGATGTAGCGGACGTATTTGACGGCCTGGGCCGGCAGATCGTTCCAGCTGCGCGCGCCGGCAGTGGTGCCTTTCCAGCCCTCGAGCGTCTCGTAGACCGGTTCGACACGTGCCTGCGCGCCCTGGCTGGCCGGCAGATAATCGATCATCTCGCCGTCGAGACGATAACCCGTGCAGACCTTGATCTCGTCCAGCCCGTCAAGCACGTCGAGCTTGGTCAGCGCGATTCCCTTGATGCCGTTGACAGCGACGGCCTGGCGTACCAACACCGCGTCGAACCAGCCGCAGCGGCGCTTGCGGCCGGTGACGACGCCGAATTCATGGCCGCGCGTGCCGAGGAATTCGCCGACCTCGTTCTTCTGCTCGGTCGGGAACGGACCTTCGCCGACGCGTGTCGTATAGGCTTTGGTGATGCCGAGCACATAGCCGATGGCGCCTGGGCCGACGCCGGAGCCGGCGGCAGCCTGTCCGGCAACCGTGTTCGACGAGGTTACGAACGGATAGGTGCCGTGGTCTATGTCAAGCAGCGTGCCCTGCGCGCCCTCGAACAGGATACGCTCGCCAGCCCGGCGCTTGTCGTCGAGGATCTTCCAGACCCGGTCCATATAGGGCAGGATGTCGTCGGCGACCGAGGTCAATTCCTGCATGATCGCGTCATGCGTGACTTCCGCATGGCCAAGCCCCCTACGCAGCGCATTGTGGTGCGTCAGCAGCCTGTCAACCTTCACGGGCAGTGTTTCCAAATCCGCCAAGTCCATCACCCTGACCGCGCGCCGGCCCACCTTGTCCTCGTAGGCGGGGCCGATGCCACGACGGGTCGTGCCAATCTTCGTCCCGGAATTGGATGCGGCGTCCTCACGGAATCCGTCCAGCTCCCGATGCAGGGACAGGATAAGCGCTGTGTTTTCGGCTATTTTCAGGCGATCCGGTGCGACTTCGACACCTTGCGCCTTGAGCTTGGCCACCTCGGCGACGAAAGCATGCGGGTCGAACACGACGCCATTGCCGATGATGGACAGCTTGCCCTGGCGCACGACGCCCGACGGAAGCAACGACAGCTTGTAAACCTTGCCGTCGACGACCAGCGTATGGCCGGCATTGTGGCCGCCCTGGAAACGCACCACGACATCGGCCCGCTCCGACAGCCAGTCGACGATCTTGCCCTTGCCTTCGTCACCCCACTGCGAGCCGACGACCACCACATTGGCCATGTTTCTTTTCCCTTGAGACGCCGCCAAGCGGCTTGAATATGGTTCGAAACGACAGGCCTCTATAACGTCAAGACCTCGCGAGCGCGACCTTTCTTTGCCGTCGAAAATGCCCTGAGGCACAACAATTTTCGGCTTTGACATCATTTACTTGGGCGAGCGAGGGCAATAGGCCGGCAAACACCGCAGCTCCGGCGACTGGAATCCCGCGATGCATCGAAGCGCCTACATATTCCTGCTGCTCACCACCTTGCTCTGGGGCGGAAATTCGGTGGCCGGCAAGCTGGCGGTCGATCACGTCTCGCCGATGACGCTGGTCTTCCTGCGCTGGGTTCTGGCCGTGGCGATCATGCTGCCCATCGGCTGGAAGACCATCCAGAAGGACTGGCCGGTCGTCCGCAAGCACTGGTTCGTGCTGGTCGCCCTCGGCGCCAGCGGCTTCACCCTGTTCAACACCATCTTCTACACGGCGCTCAACTACACGACAGCGATCAATGTCTCGATCGAACAGGCGGCGATGCCGATCCTGATCATGACTGCCAATTTCGTCTTCTTCCGCCTGCGCGTGAACTGGGCGCAGATTGTCGGCGTCGTGCTGACCATCGCCGGCGTGATCCTCACCGCCTGCCATGGCGACCCGCGCCGGTTGTTGACGCTGGAACTCAATTTCGGCGACGCCATCATGCTGGTCGCCGTGTTTCTCTACAGCGGCTATTCGGTCGGACTGCGGTTGAAACCGGTGATGCATTGGCAGAGCCTGATGCTGGCCCTGTCGGTTGCGGCACTCGTCACTTCGCTGCCGTTCTTCCTGTGGGAGGTCGTCGCCGGCAAGGTCATCATGCCCGATGCGCGCGGCTGGACCGTCATCGTCTATACGGCGATCGGCGCCTCCGTCGTTTCGCAGATCTTCTACATCAGAGGCAACGAACTGATCGGCGCCAACCGCGCCGGCCTGTTCATCAATCTGGTGCCGATCTTCGGCACGCTGCTGTCGGTGCTGATCGTCGGCGAGACGTTCCACCTCTATCAGGCACTGGCTTTGGTGCTCGTGCTGGGCGGCATCGGGCTTGCCGAATACAGCGGGCGCAAGATGGCGGTGGCGGACCACCGCGGATGACATGTGGCGGCTGACGCTCTCCCCGTTGCAGCGATTCACGCGAACAGCATGGATCTAGCCAATGGCCCGGAAACAGCGGCATAAACCCTGCCGCGTCCTCACTTGGAACATTTCACCTCCAGCGGAGTTTGAACGGCAGGGAGGCGACATGATGAGCCCGAACCCTCGCAGCACGGCAAGCATTGCCGGTCACCCTATCCATCCCATGCTGATTCCGTTTCCGATTGCCTTTTTTGTCGGCGCCTTCGTTTGCGATCTTATCTTCTGGCGAACAGCCGATCCCGGATGGGTCACCGGGTCGCTTTGGCTTCTCGGCGCAGGCCTGATCATGGCAGCCCTGGCTGCGCTTGCCGGCCTGACGGATGTTCTCGGCGATGTTCAGATCCGCAATCTCACGACGGCATGGCTCCATGCCGGCGGCAATGTACTCGTCGTGTTGATCGAGCTTTACAACTGGTACTCGCGGTATGCCGGCGGAGCGGCGGCCGTGATGCCAACCGGCTTCGTCCTATCGCTGATCGTGGTTCTCATCCTGCTGTTTACGGGCTGGAAGGGTTGGGAACTGGTCTACCGACATCGCGTGGCTGTCTCCGATGGATCCGACGAGTTGACCTGAACCGGCCGCCGCGGCGGCCGGCCTCAACGAGGGGGTCGGCGACCGCCTGTCCTCGATCACATCGCGTTGATGTCGAACTGCAGCCGCTTGGCCGAGTCGATCGACTTATGCGCCTTGACCTTTTCCAGCACGGCTTCCGGGAACGGCGCGTCGAGATAGAGCAGCGCTATGGCATCGCCGCCCGGCCGGTTGCGGCCGAGCTGGAAGTTGGCGATGTTGACGCCGTTCTCGCCGCAGACGGTGCCGAGCAGGCCGATGATGCCCGGCGCGTCGGCATTGGTGGTGTAGAGCATGTGCTGGCCGACCTCGGCATCGAGGTTGATGCCCTTGATCTGGATGAAGCGTGGCTTGCCATCCGAGAAGCATGTGCCGGCGATCGAGCGCGTCATGTGCTCGGTCTTCACCGTAAGCTTGATGTAGCCGTCGAACACGCCCGATTTGTCGCGCTTGACCTCGGCGACGATGATGCCGCGCTCCTTCACCATGATCGGCGCCGACACCATGTTGACGTCGGAGACCTGAGGCCGGATCAGCCCGGCGAGTGCGGCGCTGATCAGCGCGCGCGTATTCATCGTCGCGGTGGAGCCGTCGAACAGGATCTCGACCTCCTTGATCGGATCCTCGGTGACCTGGCCGACGAAGGCGCCGAGCACTTCGGCAAGCTTGACGAAAGGCTTCAGCCGCGGCGCCTCCTCGGCGGTGATCGACGGCATGTTGATGGCGTTGGAGACGGCGCCCTTGAT
Source organism: Mesorhizobium sp. LMG17149 (assembly GCF_024518695.1). Taxonomy (NCBI): domain Bacteria; kingdom Pseudomonadati; phylum Pseudomonadota; class Alphaproteobacteria; order Hyphomicrobiales; family Phyllobacteriaceae; genus Mesorhizobium; species Mesorhizobium sp. LMG17149. The sequence continues at coordinate 133,946 of NZ_JANIFL010000008.1, read as the reverse complement.
CAGATAGTCGGCCATCTGCTCGGCAACCTGGAGCGCGACATTCTCCTGGGCCTCCGTCGTCGAGGCGCCGAGATGCGGCGTCGCCACCACATTCTCCATGCCGAACAGTTCGTTGTTCTCGGCCGGTTCGACCTCGAAGACGTCGACGCCGGCGCCGGCCACCTTGCCGCTCTTCAGCGCCGCGATCAGGTCGGCCTCGACGACCAGCCCGCCACGAGCGCAGTTAATGATGCGCACGCCCTTCTTCATCTTGGCGATCGCCGCAGCATCGATGATGTTGCGCGTCTTGTCGGTCAGCGGCGTGTGCAGGGTGATGAAATCGGCGCGGGCGAACAGTTCGTCGAGCTCGACCTTGTCGACGCCAAGCTCCTCGGCACGGCTGTCCGACAGGAACGGGTCGAACGCGATGACGTGCATCTTGAGGCCAACGCCGCGCGTCGCGACGATCGAACCGATGTTGCCGCAGCCGATGACGCCCAGCGTCTTGCCGGTGATCTCGACGCCCATGAATCGGTTCTTTTCCCATTTGCCGGCATGGGTCGAAGCGTTGGCTTCCGGTATCTGGCGGGCAAGCGCGAAGATCATCGCCACCGCATGTTCGGCTGTCGTGATCGAATTGCCGAACGGCGTGTTCATCACGATGATGCCCTTGCGGCTTGCCGCCGGGATATCGACATTGTCGACGCCGATGCCGGCACGGCCGATGACTTTGAGATTGGTAGCGGCGTTGATCAGTTTTTCGGTGACCTTGGTCGCCGAGCGGATGGCGAGGCCATCATACTGGCCGATCACTTCGGCGAGCTTTTCCTTGTCCTTGCCGAGATCGGGCAGATAGTCGACCTCGACGCCACGATCCTTGAATATCTGCACGGCGGTGGGGGAGAGTTTGTCTGAGACGAGAACGCGGGGCGCCACGGCGGCCTCCTTGAAATGGATTTGATCCTGATGGGAATGGGCGGCCCGAAGGCCGCCGCGAATGATCTCAGGCCGCCGCTTTGAGCGACGCCTTCTGCGCGGCGAAGGCCCAGTCGAGCCAGGGCAGCAGCGCCTCGAGATCCGACGTCTCGACCGTCGCGCCGCACCAGATGCGCAGGCCGGGCGGTGCGTCGCGATAGGCACCGATATCGTAGGCGACGCCTTCCTTGTCGAGCACCGACACCAGCCCCTTGGCGAAAGCCGCCTGCCCCTCGGCGTCGAGCGCGGACACGTCCGGGTCGGTGAAGGACAGGCAGACGGACGTGTTCGACCGTGTCGCCGGCTGGACGGCGAGATGACCGAGCCAGGAGGATTTGCCGACAAAGCGATCGAGGACGGCCGCATTGGCATCCGCCCTGGCGATCAGCGCGTCGAGGCCGCCGGTCGACTTCGCCCAGTTGAGCGCATCGAGGTAATCCTCGACGCACAGCATCGAGGGGGTGTTGATGGTCTCGCCCTTGAAGATGCCTTCGATCAGCTTGCCGCCCGAGGTCAGGCGGAAGATTTTCGGCAGCGGCCATGAAGGCTTGTAGGTCTCCAGCCGCTCGACGGCGCGAGGCGACAGGATCAGCATGCCGTGAGCGCCCTCGCCGCCCAGCACCTTCTGCCAGGAGAAGGTGACGACATCGAGCTTTTCGAAGTCGAGCCTCTGCGCGAATGCGGCGGAAGTCGCATCGCAGACGGTCAGGCCCTTGCGGTCCGCGGGAATGAAATCGCCGTTCGGCACGCGCACGCCCGACGTGGTCCCGTTCCAGGTGAAGACCACATCGCGGTCGAAATCGATCTTGGTGAGATCAGGCAGTTCGCCGTAGCCGGCTTCGATCTTGCGCACGTCGGCGAGCTTCAACTGCTTGACCACGTCGGTGACCCAGCCGGAGCCAAAGCTCTCCCAGGCGACCATGTCGACGCCGCGCTCGCCAAGCAGCGACCACAGCGCCATCTCGACCGCGCCGGTGTCCGACGCCGGCACGATGCCGATGCGGTAACCCGCCGGGACCTGGAGAATTTCCCGCGTCAGCTCGATCGCCTGTTCGAGCTTGGTCTTGCCGATCTTGGCGCGGTGGGAACGGCCGAGCGCGGCATTGTTCAGCGCCTCGACCGACCAGCCGGGACGTTTTGCACAGGGACCTGAGGAAAAATTGGGGTTTGCCGGACGGAGTCCGGGCTTCGTATGCGTCGTCATCGTGGTCTATCCTTCCAGATAGTGGCCCCTCGTTGGGGAGGGGTGGCCCACGGACGGCGATATGCGTTCAGACTTCGGGCGTCAAGAGGAAAGTTTTTGTCGCTGCCGGGATACCGGCGATCCCTGATCAGGATGTCGTGACTTCAGACGCAAACGGCGGACCCCGAAAGATCCGCCGTTCTGATCCACATGCTCGCTGCGCCTACCAGAGATCGTAGCGCAGCCCAAGCTTGACCTGATGATTGCTGATCCCCTTGCGGATCGGATAGGAATCTAGGCTCTCGGCGGCTACATATTCGGCGTCCGGGGCGGAGAAATACTGATAGCCCAGGTCGACGGAAACGTTCTTCGATACCTGATAGGCGAGGCCCGCATTCAGCGTGTAGGCCAGCGAGTACTGGGTCTTGCTGTCACTTACAGCAAAATCGTCCGTGTCGTCGCCATTGTCGGTGAAATAGCTTGCCGACAGGGTGCGCTTGCTGCGGACGATGCCGATACCGGCGCCGAGATAGGGTGTGATGCCGACATAGGTGCCAAGATCGACATAGCCGTTGAGTATGCCCGACAAGGCGTAGTTCTTAAGGGATGCGGACGCCACGGTCGGCTCTGCTGCAGTCGCTGAATCGTCATAGCCGACGCCGATCTCGTTGCCGGGCAGATAGCCGAGATTGAGGTCGGCGCGCAGATAGTCGTTGAAATGGTAGCCGAAGCCGATGCTGGCAAAGATCGGATCTTCCTTGTCGCTGAAGGCTGCGGTTTCGGTGGCGAAATCATGATTGTCGAAGCTCTTCTGCGCCAGATAGGAGACGTCGCCGCGCAGATACCAGCCGGAACCGACCTCGACCGGGACGTAGTCGGGCGCCTGGTCGACATAGATCGGCGGATCGTAGTCGGCCGCGTGCACCGGCGTCAGCGGCAGGAAGGCCAGTGCACCGAGCGCCAGCGCCATACGCGATGTAAGTTTCATGGTCCCCGACTCCCGAATTTGGCAGCCCGCAATCGCAGCGGCAGCCATCGTTTCAAGGAGCATTGTTAACCATAGTGGTTAAGTGCGGGTTAAGGCTAACAGAGCGTTAGCGAATTCATTTCCCCTGTCGATTCCAGGCGGCCCTACGAAAAACCGCCCGGCTGAGGCCGGGCGGTTTGTGAAGAATTCAAGTAATGTAGATGCTGTTACTTGGTGTAGATCGGCTCGGGTTCGGGCTGGTAGGCAACGACCGGCGCGGCGCAACCATTGTTGCCACCGAACTGGTAACGCAGGCCACCGCGCACTTCATGTGTGTTGATGCCACGATCGAAGCCGGGACCGGAGCTGGTGATGTTCCAGTCGAACATGCGGCCGCCCTGGATATGGGAGAAGCGGTAGCCGGCATCGAGAATGATCTTGTCGGTCAGGCAGTACGAAGCGCCGGCCATCAGACCGTAGGCGAAACGCCAGCTTGATCTGCCGGGATTGAACTCGGTGGTGTTCGGGTCGTAGACATCATCCCACTTGACGCGGGCGCCGCCGATGCCGGCGCCAACGTAAGGCGTGATGCCATGGTAGGTGCCGAGATCGACATAGGCGTTGGCAAGCAGCAGCAGGGCGCTCATCTTCGATACTTCGGTCGAAGTACCGTTGATGTCCGAGGTGCCGCCGTTGAAGTTCGACTTGAACCAATAGTCGGCCGTCAGGTCGGTCCGGAAGTGGTCGTTGATCTTGTAACCAACGCCGGCACCGAGCGAGAAACCGCCCTTGAGCTTGCCGAAATCGAAACTTCTGGTGCCGGGCGTGACCGTACAGTTACAGGGATCGACGGTGTAGGTCATATAGTCGATGCCGCGCACGGTCGACTTGTGATAATCGATATCGCCGCGGATATACCAGCCGCCGACCTCGACCGGCTGCTCGTAGATGGCCTGAGGCGGAGCCTCTTCAACCATCGGCTCCGGCAGATCGGCCGCGAACAACGGCCCTGCCAACCCTGCGAACAGGAAGGCGAGCAGGGCCTTTCTTGCTGTCTTGAACATGCTTGTCACCCCTGAGAAGCTCGGAACGGCGAACCCGCCCGAAATGCGATTGGCTTTCAGTCGTGGATAATGAATTGCAAAGGTTAAAAGGCGTTTAACCCTGTTGCTTAACCACGAATCTCGAAACTTCTAGGGATAGGCGCGAGATTTACGGACACCGAACAAAGTGGCGGCTGACAAGAAAAAGCGCGCCGAGGGGCGGGCCTTGGACCGGTTAAGGGAGCGCGGCGCGCCTGGTTGTCAGATCCACGTCCTGCTGGACGCGCTGGGATCAAGCGGCGCTGCGCGTTTCCGAGATGACGTCCACTATGCCATTGACCACGGACTCGACCAATTGCGGGTCGTCGCCTTCGGCCATCACGCGGATCAGCGGCTCTGTCCCTGATGGCCGGATAACCAGCCGTCCGGTCTTGCCGAGGCGGTTGCGGGCGTCTTCGATGGCGGCCTTGACCGGCGCCTCCTCAAGCGGCTTGCCGCCGGAAATGTGGACGTTCTTCAGGAGTTGCGGCACGGGTTCGAATTTCTTCGACAGTTCGCTGACCGGCCGCCCCTGCCGCTTGATGCAGGCGAGCACCTGCAGCGCCGAGACCAGGCCGTCGCCGGTCGTCGAAAAGTCGGACAGCACGATATGACCCGACTGTTCGCCGCCGACATTCAAGCCATGCGCACGCATATGCTCGACGACATAACGGTCGCCGACCTTGGTGCGGTGCAATTGCAGCTTCATGTCGCCGAGGAAGCGTTCGAGGCCCAGATTGGACATCACGGTTGAGACGACGCCGCCGCCCGCAAGCCGCCCGCTCTGGTGCCAGGATTCGGCGATCAGCGCCATGATCTGGTCACCATCGACGATCGCGCCGTTTTCATCGACGATAACGACACGATCGGCGTCGCCGTCGAGCGCGATGCCGATGTCGGCGCGCACTTCGTGCACCTTCTTTTGCAGGCCGGCCGGATGGGTCGAGCCGCATTCCTTGTTGATGTTGAAGCCGTTGGGCTCGACATTGATGGCGACGACTTCGGCGCCCAGTTCCCACAGCGCCTCGGGCGCCACCTTGTAGGCCGCGCCATTGGCGCAATCGACGACGATCCTCAAGCCGGCGAGCGACATCGAGCGCGGCAAGGTGCGCTTGGCGAATTCGATGTAGCGGTCATGCACCCCGTCGACGCGCTTGGCGCGGCCAAGCCCGTCGGAATCGGCGAGCGCCAGTTCGATATCCCTGTCGAGCATGCTCTCGATGCGCTCCTCGATTTCGTCGGAGAGCTTGTAGCCGTCGGGTCCGAACAGCTTGATGCCGTTGTCGTAATAGGGGTTGTGCGAGGCCGAGATCATGACGCCGATATCGGCGCGCAGCGAACGCACCAGCATGGCGACAGCCGGCGTCGGGATCGGGCCGAGCAGGAACACGTCCATGCCGGCGGCACAAAGACCGGCGACCATGGCATTCTCGATCATATAGCCGGAAAGCCTGGTGTCCTTGCCGAGCACGACACGATGACGGTGGCTGCCGCGCTGGAAGGAAAGGCCGGCGGCCATGCCGACCCGCATCGCGATTTCCGCGGTCATCGGAAACTTGTTGGCGCGTCCGCGAATGCCGTCCGTGCCGAAATAATTCCCTGCCATGCTAGTCAGCTTCCTCGACGTTTCTTCCCCGGCACGTCATGCCACAATTGGCCAGGGCGCTATGATCACATTGTGTGATTATACGTTACCAATCCTTAGAAAACCATTGTTGTGCACTGCACACACGTGGCCGCAACCTGACATGCCCAGACTGCCATGTTGCAATATACAAGTCATGCGAGCCTTTCAGCGCGGATGCACCAGGAAAATCTTGCTCTGAACCAGACAACGGACAACGATTTCATCACCTTATCGGGAGAAACCGGTTTTCGGCGATATATACGCCACTTAGCATCTGGCGCAACCGCCCGTTGAGCGATATTGATTTGCAGGGACGTATCATGGGCTGCTGCAACGGAGAAACGCTATGCTCATCCACCGACTTGCCACTTTGACCGGCCTCGCCGTCGCGACCTTGTTCCTGGCCGCGCCAGCCAACGCACTGACGATGGCCGAGTGCAGCACGAAATACAACGCCGCCAAGGATGCGGGGACACTCGCCGGCGCGACCTGGAACCAGTTCCGCAAGGCTCAGTGCGGCACCGACGCCGCCGCGACGACCGACGCCAAGCCGGCCGATACCAAGAAGGCTGCCGAGACGAAGCCGGCCAAGGCGGCCAAGGCTGCCGCCGCTGCGGACGACAGCACGGCCAAGGGCCTGACGGCGAAGGAATGCAGCACCAAATACCAGGCGGCGAAGGCTGCCGGCACGCTGAACGGCATGAAGTGGAACGACTTCCGCAAGTCCGAATGCGCCGCCGGTGCATCCGCCGCTGCCGCCGCCAAGCCTGCAACCACCAAGACTGCCGCGGCTCCCGCCGACAGTGGCGGCAAGGGGCTGAGCATGGCCGAATGCAGCACCAAGTATCAGGCTGCCAAGACGGCCAACACGCTGAAGGGCATGAAGTGGAACGACTTCCGCAAGACCGAATGCGGCGCCGGCGCATCGGATGACGACACGGTGCCGGCCGCCGACGAGGCCAGCTACACCACGGAGCCGGCTAAGCCGACGACGGCTGCGCCCAAGGGCGTCAAGTTCCCGTCCGCGATCTCGGCGAAATATGCCAGCGAGACCCCCGGAAAGGGCCGCATGCACACCTGCCTCGACCAGTACTATGTCCTCAAGGACGCCAACGCGCTCGGCGGCCTGAAGTGGATCCAGAAGGGCGGCGGCTTCTACAGCCTGTGCAATGCCAAGCTGAAGGGCTGATCGCTTAGCCATAGTCTCCAAACAAAGGCCCGCGCATCGCAAGATGCGCGGGCCTTTGTTGTTGCGCGAAGACGCACACTGCCTTGCTCGCATCTGCATGTCGCCGGGCTGCCGGCATCATCAATTCGCCTACACTGCCCACCGCCAAGCTCATCGGTAGTCCGTAAAGATTCTGGTTGAACATATACGGAACAAACCATATACAAAAAGACGTCAAACTTATTATCAACCAGGAGGGTCTTATGCACAGTTTGAGATTGGCGGTATTGGCTGCGACCGCATTTGTCGCTTGGAGCGTCGCCCCCGCAAGCGCACTGACGATGAAGGAATGCGGCGAGACCTATCGAACAGCCAAGGAAGGCGGCACTCTGAACGGCATGGACTGGACGGCTTTTCGCAAGGAGAAGTGCGCGACATCAGCAGCGGACAGTGTCAGCGAGGATACGGTCAAAACCGAGCCGCAGACGAAAAAGGAAACCAGCGCGGCGGTCGCCCCCACTGTAGCGCCCGCGGGCGTGACATTCCCGACCACGCTGGCCGGCGAGTTCAAGACCGAAAAGCCCGCGAAGGCGCGCATGAAGACCTGTCTGCAGGGCTACCATGGCAACAAGGACGCGGGCACGTTGAACGGCCTTCGCTGGATCCAGAAGGGCGGCGGTTATTACAGCCTGTGCAATGCCAAGCTGAAGAGCTGAGCGACAAGGCATCTGAAGAAGAGAAGGCCTGCGAACCGCAGGGTTCGCGGGCCTTTTTGTTGCCTTCGAGGGCACGCCAGCGGCGACGTTGCCAATCTCCCCCCTTGCGGGGGGAGATTGGCTATCATCTAGGCTTTCGCCAATCGTCACCGTCGCAGATGCGAGGTCGCGGACAACTCCTCCTCAACGCCAAAAACAAAAAACGCCGCGGAGTAAGCCGCGGCGTTCGATGAAATCAGTGGTCAAGCTCAACTCGACGGCTGCGGTTCCATACCGCCTTCGGGCTCAGGACCCTTCTTTCGCCGGCCGCCGGACTTCGGCACGGCCGAGCCCCGGCTCGGCGGCGTATCGTCGCCGAGGTCGCGCGCGGGCTTGTGGCCGGCGATCAACTGCTTGATCTCCTCGCCGGACAGCGTCTCGTATTCCAGCAGGCCCTGCGCCAGCGCGATCCATTCCTTCTTCTTCTTGGTCAGGATGGACTTCGCCGACGAATAGGCCTCGTCGATCAGGCGGCGCACTTCGGCATCGATGATCTGCGCCGTTTCTTCCGAGACGTTCTGCGTGCGGGCCACGGAATGCCCAAGGAACACTTCTTCCTGGTTGTCGCCATAGGCGACATGGCCGAGCTTGTCGGAAAAGCCCCAGCGCGTGACCATGGCGCGGGCCAGCTTGGTCGCCTGCTCGATATCCGAAGAGGCGCCGGAGGTGATGTTCTCCTTGCCGAACTTGAACTCCTCGGCGACGCGGCCGCCCATCATGATGGCGAGACGCGAGATCATGTATTTGTAACTCATCGAATAGCGGTCGCCTTCGGGCAACTGCATGACCATGCCGAGCGCGCGACCGCGTGGGATGATCGTGGCCTTGTGCAGCGGATCGGCCGATGGCACGTTGAGCGCGAGAATGGCGTGGCCGGCCTCATGGTAGGCGGTCAGCTCCTTCTCGGCCTGGGTCATGGCCGACGAGCGGCGCTCGGCGCCCATCATGATCTTGTCCTTGGCGTCCTCGAATTCGGCCATGGTGACGAGGCGCTTGTTGCGCCGTGCCGCCATCAGCGCGGATTCGTTGACGAGGTTCATCAGATCGGCGCCGGAAAAGCCCGGCGTACCGCGCGCGATCACCTTGAGGTCGACATTGGGCGCCAGCGGCACGTTGCGCACATGCACCTTGAGGATCTTCTCGCGGCCGACGATGTCAGGGTTCGGCACCACGACCTGGCGGTCGAAGCGGCCTGGCCTGAGCAGGGCGGGGTCAAGCACGTCGGGCCGGTTGGTGGCGGCGATCAGGATGATGCTTTCGTTGGATTCGAAGCCGTCCATCTCGACCAGCAGCTGGTTCAGCGTCTGCTCGCGTTCGTCGTTGCCACCGCCGAGGCCGGCGCCGCGATGACGGCCGACAGCGTCGATTTCGTCGATGAAGATGATGCAGGGTGCGTTCTTCTTGGCCTGGTCGAACATATCGCGGACGCGGCTTGCACCAACGCCAACGAACATCTCGACGAAGTCAGAACCGGAAATGGTGAAGAACGGCACATTGGCTTCGCCGGCAACCGAGCGGGCGAGCAGCGTCTTGCCGGTTCCCGGAGGGCCGACGAGCAGCACGCCGCGCGGAATCTTGCCGCCGAGCCGCTGGAATTTCTGCGGATCGCGCAGGAACTCGACGATCTCTTCCAGATCTTCCTTGGCTTCGTCAACGCCGGCAACATCCTGGAAGGTGACGCGGCCATGCGCTTCGGTGAGCAGCTTGGCCTTCGACTTGCCAAAGCCCATCGCGCGGCCGGAGCCGGACTGCATCTGGCGCATGAAGAATATCCAGACGCCGAGTATGAGGATCATCGGCAGCCAAGAGATCAAATAGCCGAACAGCGAATTGGAACCGTCTGTTTCAGGCCGCGCATTGATGGTGACGTTCTTGTCCTGCAGCCGCGAGACCAGCGAAGGATCGCCGGGCGAATAGGTCTGGAAGCCGCTGGCATTGTCGGTGTAGGTGCCGCTGATGCGGGCGCCCGCGATGGTTACCGTCTTGACCCGGCCCGCCGCGACATCCTGCAGGAACTGCGAATAAGGCACATCGCTGGAAGCCCCTCGCGTCTGCGGCGTCTGGAACAGATTGAACAGGGCTATGAGCAGGACCGCTATGATCGCCCAGAGCGCGAGGTTGCGATAGTTCGGATTCATCAATTGTCCCGTTGGCGTCCGCGGGGCGGACACGCGTCATGAGAGGAAACTTGCGCCTAACATAGGGAGAGCACCTCCCCTTGCCAAGCATAACAGCACGTCTGGGTTAAGCTTTCGCGCAACCATCAGCCGGCACTATGGCCGCTGAAAGGCAAGGGCGGGACCGGGGCCGCGCCAATCAGCCCGGCGACGGCCTGCGCCGGCGCCAGGTCGAAGGACGGCAGGAAGCGGGCAAAGGGACTAACGACCGGCCGCACTTCCACCATCGCCGACTTCAGTTCATATCCAGGCAAACCAAGGCATTCCCCGGCGTGCCACAACGCCGGTTCGGCCGCGAGCGCGGCGCGCATCAGGCTCGGCGGGGCTTTTCCTTGGCCCGTCGCCAGCCGCTTCGCCGCTGCCGTGCCTAGCGGGGCAATCAACAATGCGCTGCTGCTGTCGTTCAATGTGATGCGCCGGCGGCCATCCCACAGGGTGCTGCCAGTAAGGGTTGCGGCGGCCGGCAGGCCGCGCGCCTCGCGGCGCAGGAAGATGCCGGAGCGCCGGGAATCGACAACCGTCCGCGACAATGTGGCGCAAAGAAACCCAGCCCTCAGCCGACCGAACAGAGCCTCGCTGCGGGCCTGATCCGGCAAGAAGGCAATTCCGCCGGTCATGGCCAGCAGGATACGCAACGCATAGACGGCCGCTCGCTCGTCGCCTGTGTTCAGCAAGAGCGGATCAAGACGAATGAGCCCGCAGGACAGCCGGGTCGCGAAATCGCCGATCAAACTTGCGGCGGCGAGGCCGAGTTGACTGCGCGCGCGGCCCTCGTGCGCGGCCAGCGCCAGTGCATCGTCGATGCGCTGCGCACCGTTGCTGTCGGCAAGGGCGGCCCGCACACGCGGCCGCTCGAAGGCCGCGTCGATATTGGTCGGGTCGTCGGCCCAGCCGACATTCTGGCGGCGCAGGACGTCGCGCAGCGCCGCGCGCCGCACCCCGAGAAGCGGCCGAACGATCCACTCGCGCCAGTCATACAAGGTGGCCGGCGCCATGCCGGCAAGTCCCCGGCCTGCCATTTCGGCATGGCCTTGGCCCCCGTCCCGCGCCAATCCTTCCTCGCGCGCTTGCCGCATCAGCACCGTCTCTGCCTGGTCATCGGCGGTATGGCCGGTGAGGATCAGGCCGATGCCTTCGGCTTGTGCCGCCTCGGCCAGCAGCCGGTAGCGCGCCTCGCGAGCGGCGGCGGGCAGGCCGGTCGATGGCTTGGGGCCCGACCATGTCAGGATGCGGTGTGAAATTCCGAGTCTGGCGCACAGCTTCGCCACTGTTTGCGCTTCCGCAGCCGAACCGGACCGCAAACCGTGGTCGATCGTTACCGCCAGCAGCCTGGTTGCCGGCGCCTTACGGTCGAGATGGTGTCTGAGAAGAAGGAGCAGGGCGGTCGAGTCGCTGCCGCCGGACACGGCCGCAACAGCGCCGCTGGTAAAATCGATATGCGAAAAAGGGTTAGTCGAAAGGTCCGGCTCGGTGTCGAGCATAATGCATGTCGCCCAAAAGTGATCCCGGTTTCAGGACAACGACATGTAGGACAAGGATCAGCAGGCAGCCAGAGCCTTCTCCTGCTTGACGCGTTCCTTGAGCGCACTGGAAATATCAGGGTAGCGCTTGCCGACCTCGCTGAAGGTGGCACAGGCAACATCATGCTGCTTGAGGCCGACCAGCGACACGCCGAGCTTCAGCAACATGTCGGGAGCCTTCTTGGCCTTGGGGTAGTCCTTGCTGGCGGCAAGGAACGTCTCGGCCGCGTCGCGGTATTTCTGCTGGCCGAGCAATGACTCGCCCAGCCAGTAATGCGCGTCCGCCGCCTTCGCATCCTTGGGGAAGCGGGCGATGTGATCGCGAAAACCCTGCTCGGCGGTGCCGTAGTCGCCCGAGAGGATGAACTGGTAGGAGTTGCGGTAAAGCTCTTCCGGGTTGTTGGTGGCGGGCAACGCCGCGACCACCGTATCGGATTTTCCGGCCTTGGGCGCCGCCCCGGCGACTGGCGCGGTGTCCTGCGCCGGCGCGGTCGATTGCGTGTTGCCGCCGGCATCGATCACATTGCCGTTCTTGTCGACGGTGATGGTGCCGAAATTCTTTTCCGGCGCTCCCGTACCGGGAATAACCTTTCCGGGGTCGCCGTCGGGAGATTCGATGATGACATCCTCGACCGTCTTGCCGCCTGCCGATTGATCGTTGACGGGCGCGGCGCCGGCATCGGCCGGCGCCCGTATTGCCGGGGCCGCCGCCACATCGTTGTCGGTGCCGGTGGTGGCGTCCGATTTCTTCTGCGCCGGCGGCTGCCCGCCTTGCGTGCCGCCGCCTTCCAGCTGCTGGAAGCGGAATTCATTGTCTTCCTGCTGCTTGCGGATCTGCTCCTGCATCTGCAGGACCTGGAAATTGAGTTCCTCGATCTTGCCGTTCATCTGCCGCAGCTGCTCTTCCAGGCTGGTGACAGCAGCAGGATCGGACTGCACCAGCTGAACCTGGTCCGGTTTCTTCTTTTGACCGAAAAGGCTGGGCAATTCGATACTGGGAAGATGGAAGGTAAAGCCGCTGTCGGTTGATTGCCCTGTGCCGCTCGCCCCGGTGCCGGTAGCCAGGGCGGTGACGCCTGATAGGAGCAGCAGCGCAAGCGTGCCGCTCAGAACCGATCTCAAATGCATGTGCCTCTCGCAGTGATTTCGTTAGCTTGTTCGCGCCTTCCAATCAGCATGGGACCAGCCAAGCGCCCTCGGCTCATAGCAGGAGCCGAGACTTCGGCCAAATTTTGTTTCGGGCATCCGGATGTGAAAAAGGCGGCCCCCAGGGCCGCCTTTCGCACAGGTATGTTGCATTTTTACCGCTAGACGGCCGCCGTTCTTGACGCGCCGGTCGGCTGCGTGATGCTTCAGGAGCCAGCGCCGCTAAGCGTGGTGACCGCGCGGCGGTTCTGCGACCAGCAGGAGATGTCGTCGCAAACCGCGACCGGACGTTCCTTGCCGTAGGAAATGGTCTTGAGACGGCTGGCCGAGACGCCCTTGGCGACAAGGAAGTCACGGGTGGCGGCGGCGCGGCGGGCGCCGAGCGCCAGATTGTATTCACGTGTGCCGCGTTCGTCGGCATGACCTTCGACGACGATGGCATACTGCTTGTACTGGTTCAGCCACTGCGCCTGGCGCGAGAGCGTCGTCTGCGCGTCGGCACGGATCGAGGTCGAGTCCGTATCGAAAAAGATGCGGTCGCCAATGTTGACGGTGAAGTCCTGCGCCGATCCGGGTGTTGCGGCGCCGGCGCCGTTAAGGCCAAGATCGGCCGCGTTGTTCGGCGTCTTCTTCGAGGCGCAACCTGCGATGGCGAGCATCGCCACCAGCGCGATCATGACCGGGTTTCTGGTAAGTGCTGCAATACGGCCCATGCCGCCTCTCCTTCGTAATTCGAGTGGTCTAATTTGAGTGATTTCGTTGATCACCCAGTAACCACGTTTGGGTTAACCGGCATTCAAGAAACACGGTTAAATTTTGGTTTAAGCTGCCCGTCCGCAGCCCGTTGGCCTGAAGCCACATTTCACGCGGACCCTAGGCGTAAATACGGCCAAAACGCGACAAAGAGATGGAAATGAGGAATTGAAGAGTTGGGGAATTGAGGAACTGAAGAGAGAATTCACTTCAGCTTTTCTCTCAGATTGATCAGCATGCCGTAGATATGGGCATAGGATCGCAGCCAATCGTCGTGTTGTGCCTGGCTGATGTATCCAAGGTCGAACGCATAGGAAATCCACGTCTCCACCTCGCTGCATGACCCCATTGCCATCGAAATGAACCGCGCGAATTCGGGTTTGGAGTGAGTCTGCTTGGCAAATCCCTCAGCCAAATTGGCGCAGATTCCTTTGCTGGAGCGACGCAACTGATCAGCCAGTGCGTATTGCTCCATTTTCGGGAAAGCGAGCGTAGCTTTATGGACGTCAAGAGAAATCACATAAGCGCGTTTGTATACCTCTAGATCCTTCGCGCGATTAATGTAGCCGCCCGCCTTCTCCATTCTTCAGTTCTTCAATTCCCCAGTTCCTCAATTCCTCTATTCAAGCAGCGGCGACCAGGCCGGGTCCGAAGCGAAGTTCGCCGTCGGGATCGATTGCTCGTTGCGTCCGGTCAGATCGACCGAAACCAGTTTGGGCCCGCCGGCGGAATCGCGGAAGAACATCAGCACGCGGCCGTTCGGTGCCCAGGTCGGTCCCTCCTGCTGGAAGCCGGAGGACAGGATGCGCTCGCCCGATCCGTCGGTCTTCATGACGCCGATCTGGAATTCGCCGCCGGTCTGCTTGGTGAAAGCGATGAGGTCGCCGCGCGGCGACCATACCGGCGTCGAATAGACGCCGTCGCCAAAGGAAATGCGGGTCTGGCCCGAGCCGTCGGCTCCCATCACGTAGATCTGCGCGCGGCCGCCACGGTCGGAGGTGAACACCACCTTGCTGCCGTCGGGCGAATAGGACGGCGAGGTGTCGATGGCGGTCGAGTTGGTCAGCCTCGTCGTCGAGCGGCTGCGCAGGTCCATGGCGAAGATGTTGGAATTGCCGTCGTCGCGCAGCAGGCTCATGATCACCTTCTGGCCGTCGGGCGAAAAGCGCGGCGCAAAGGTCATGCCCGGAAAGTTGCCGACCAGTTCGCGCTGCCCCGTTTCGATCTGCAGCAGGTAGACCCGCGGCTGGCCGCTTTCATAGGACATGTAGGTGATTTCCTGCCGGTTCGGCGAGAAACGCGGCGTCAGCACGATCGACCTGCCGTCCGAGAGATAGCGAACGTTGGCGCCGTCCTGGTCCATGATCGCGAGGCGCTTCTTGCGCGCATTCTTGGCGCCGGATTCGTCGATGAAGACGACGCGGGTGTCGAAATAGCCTTTTTCGCCGGTCAGCCGCTCATAGATGGCGTCGGCGATGATGTGGGCGACACGCCGCTGATTGGCGTCGTTGGCGAAGAACTGCTCGCCGGCCATCTGCTGGCCGGCAAAGGTATCCCACAACCGGTATTGGGCGCGGATGCGGCCGTCGGCTTCCTTGCTGACGCTGCCGGTGACCAGCGCCTGCGCGTTGATCACCTTCCAGTCGTCGAAGCGCGGTGCTGCATCGGGGTTGGTGATCTTCTCGATAAAGGCGCTCTTGTCGATCGGAGCGAACAGACCCGAACGCTTCAAATCCGCGGTGACGATCTGCGAAATCTGCGCCCCAAGCGCGTCGCCGCCCTGGAAATCCGTGATGGCGATCGGCAGCGGCTCGACATTGCCCTTGTTGACGTTGAGCTCGACCAGCGCCAGCGCCGGCAACGTGCTGGCAGCGGTCATGCCCATCGCCATTGCTGCGACCATCAGGAGCGGCTTGAGGATTGATTTCATGTCTTCTCGCTTCTCGTACTGATTTTCGGATACCCGGGCCTTAGAGGCCCAGCATCTCCCTTGGATCGAAGGTGACGCGGACGTCGGCCCAGATGTCCTGCTTGCCGGCGGGAACTTGCAGGCCGGTGACATCGCATTTTTGCACGGCACGAACGGCACTTTCGTCGAACTGGCGGTTTCCGCTCGACGTTTCGACCGCCGGGCGTCCATCCAGCTTGCCGGAGCCATCCAGGTTGAACCGCACCACGACGACGAAGTTCTCGGAACCTTCAAGGCCCGCGGGAAGGGTCCAGCAGCCGCCAAGCTGGCTTTCCAGAGCACCCATTTCGGACCTGGAAAGCTTCTGGCCCTGATCCTTGTCGCCGCCGAGCGACGCCTGCTGGGTCGAGCGCTTGGCGCCACCGCCGGATGGTTTCTGCTTGTCGAGGAGCGCGGAGATCTCGTCGGCGTTGAATTGCTTGTCGTCGGACTTCGGCTTCGACGACGCTTCCTTGACCGGCTTGTCGGCGTTCTTGCGTTCCGGCGCCTTGGCGCTTTCGGCCTGCGCCGGCTGCGGCTTCGGCCGCGCTTCCGGCGCGGGAGCGGAATCCGGCAGCTGCGTCGCCTCGGCGGGCGGCTCCTGCGCTATGGCTTCAGCGACGGCGTCAGGCTTGACCTCGGGCGTCGGATCGATGGCAGCAGTCTTGTCCTGCGGTGGCGGGGTTGGCGCCGGCTTGGCCGGTGTCGGCTTGGGGTCGGCCTGCTTGACCGGCTCGGGCTTGACCTCTTCCTTGGGCGTCGGCGCCGGCGCCACTTCCGTTGCCGGGGTGGGCTTGGGCTTCTCCTGCGGCTTCGGCACGTCCTCGGGCTTCGGCTTTTCGATCGGGGTCGGCGCGGGCGGCGGCGCCGAGGTCGTGTCGACGGGCTTCGGCTTGGCTTCCGGCGTTATCGGCTTGTCGGTGTCGACGCTGTTCTCGCCGACCTTCTGCGCGTCCGGAACGATGTCCGGGCGCTGCGTCGGCACAGGTGCCGGCTTTTCATGCATCACGGCCTTCTTGTCGCCCTGCAACGTCTGCGCAATGGCTTCCATGGGCACGATATCGACCGCGACCGACTCGACGTCGGACGACGGAAGTGCCGCCGGCGCCGTCAGCGTGAACAGGCCGAAGGTCAGCGCCGCCGTATGCAAGATCACCGATGTGGTGAGGCCGGTCTTCATCGCGCGTCTATTGGTCCTGTTCCTGCAGTGAAACCAGGCCGATGTTCTTGTAGCCAGCGGCCGAAATGCGGGCCATCACCTTCATCGCCGTACCATAGTCGGTGGACTTGTCGCCGCGGATGAAGATGCGCTCCTCATAGCCGGTCTTCGAGATCGCCTGCAGCTTGGCCACCAGCTCCTCGATCGGGATCTCGGTTTCCTGCAGATAGATCTGGCCGGCGGCGTTGATCGAGACGGTGATCGGCTGCGTGTCGGCATTCATCGCCTTGGCCTGCGTATCCGGCAGGTCGATCGGCACGCCGACCGTCAGCATCGGTGCGGCGACCATGAAGATGATCAGCAGCACCAGCATCACGTCGACCATCGGCGTGACGTTGATCTCGGACATCAGCGCATGGTGACGGCCGCGCCGCCTGTGGCCGCGCCCGCCGCGCCCTCCCATGCCCATGGACATACCCATCTGCTACTCCTCAGGCCTTGGGGGCCACTTTTTCATCGATTTGGCGCGAGAGTATGGCGGAGAACTCGTCGGAGAACCCTTCCATGCGCACGGCTATCTTGCTCGCATCGGACGACAGCTTGTTGTAGGCAATGACGGCCGGAATGGCGGCCAGCAGGCCGATGGCCGTCGCCAGCAACGCTTCGGCAATGCCGGGCGCAACCACCGCGAGACTGGTGTTCTTGGAGCCGGCGATCGCCTGGAACGAGGTCATGATGCCGATGACGGTGCCGAACAGGCCGATGAAGGGTGCCGCCGAGCCGGTGGTGGCAAGGAAACCGAGGCGCCCTTCCAGCTTTTCCATCTCGCGGGTCAGCGCCAGGTCCATCGCCTTGTCGATGCGGGTCTGCAGGCCGAGCGGCGACTTGGCGCCCTTCTCGAAACTCTTCTTCCACTCGCGCATGGCGGCGACGAAAATGGCGCCCATGCCGGTGGTCTTGCGATCGGCGAGCGTGCGGTAAAGCTCCTCCAGCGACTGCCCCGACCAGAACACCTGTTCGAACCGGTTGAGCGCCAGCCGCATGCGGGCATAGGAAACCAGCTTGTCGACGATGATCGCCCAGGTCCAGACCGAGGCGCAGAGCAGGCCGATCATGACCAGCTTGACCACCCAGCTGGCCGAAACGAACAGCGACCAAACCGACAATTGCGCGCCCGGGTCGGCGAGTGCGATATTTTCCATCGTTACGTCCTTAAGATTTTCCGGGCGAAGCTGGCGGCTGGCCCCTGGCATCCCTTGTGGTCGGTTCGCACGAAGCTACCGGAACAACCCCAAACTGTGCCGTTATCGGCCTTTTCGGGGCAAATATTGGTGAAAGGAAGGCGTTCGATAACGCCAATCTTCACCAATCTCTTCATGAACCGTTATGGTTAAGGATGGGTTAGTATATAAGGCGCGGCGCATTGCCACGCCCAATGGCAAGGCCATCAATTCAATGGCTGCGCCTAGGGTGTGCTGAGATTCAGGTCAGGCCGAGCCGAAAGCGGTAGATTCCGAGAACCGGAGCGGAGCGTACTTTCGTACGTGAGCACAGTTCTACCGCGATGCGAAGAACGGGGAAGCGCAGGAAGCTGCTGTTTGCAGGCCGGCATCACCTGAATATCAGCGCACCCTCGGCATGAATGCCGCCACCCATACCCTGGGAAACCGCCTTGGGCGGCCATTCTCACCGATGATCGCCGCCTCGACCTTGGCCTCGACCAGCAGTTCGTCGCCACGCTTGAGCTGCTGCGCCATGAAGATGCGCGCGCCGGAAATCTCCTCGGTGCGGGTGTCGACCGTCAGGATGTCATCGATACGGGCGGGGCCGCGAAAGTCGATCTCCATACGGCGCACCACCCAGACTATTCTTTCGCCATGCTTGCCGTCGGCAAGCTCTGTGTGGTGCACGCCGGTCAGCCGGAGATAGTCGGAGCGACCGCGTTCGAAGAATTCGAGATAGCGCGCATGGTAGACGACGCCGGAGAAATCGGTGTCGGCATAATAGACCCGCGCCATCAGCCGGTGGCCGAACGTGGTCAGCGCGCCGGAAAGCCCGGCCAGCAGCGTCGCCGATTCACCATGATCGCCCATTGCGCTTCCTTTTTCAGCCCCGGCGAGGCACCAGTTTCCCGCGGAACATAACATCGGATGGCACTGTTGACGGCGATGATCAAGAGTTTGACGGCGGCGCTGTTCGTGCTGATGGCTTTGGCGCTGCCTGGCCAGACCGCGACATTCTCGATTAAGCGCGGCCTCAACCTCGACCAATGGGTCACATGGCCCGGTGAAGACCAGTGGGGCGACGCCAAGGCCATCCTGCCCTATCCGGAATGGCGGAAATTCCTTGGGGAGAACGACCTCAAGGCACTGAAGGACGCCGGCTTCGATTTCCTGCGCATGCCGGTCGATCCATCGCCCTTTCTGTCCGACCAGACCGTGACCTTGCGTGACGATCTCTATGCCAGCGTGCTGGAATCCGTGCGCATGATCAACCGCGCCGGCCTGAAGGTCGTCGTCGACATGCACCTGATCCCGGCCGGCGGCAGCCGCAAGATCGGCATGGCGCAAGTAATGGACGACCCGCGGACCTTCGACGCCTATCTCGAGATGGTCCGCAAGATGGCCCGCACGCTGGCCGGCGAAGATCCCACCCAGGTCGCCTTCGAGCCGATGAACGAACCGATCGTCGACTGCGACAGTGATGGCACCAGCCTGTGGCCGGACCGCCAGCGCAAACTGTTCGCCGCGGCGCGATCCTCGGCGACGAAACTGACCCTCGTGCTGACCGGCGCCTGCTATTCCGCGGCGAGCTCGCTGGAGAAGATCGACCCGAAGGCGATCCCTGACGATAACGTCATCTGGACCTTCCATTCCTACGATCCGTTCCTGCTCACCCATCAGGGAGCGACCTGGGCCGGCGACTTCATCCCCTATGTGACCGGCCTGCCCTATCCGTTGACCGCGGTGCCGCAGGCACAGCTCGACGTGACGCTCGACACCATCCGCGCCAGGATCAAGGCCGAAGCGCCGTGGACACGGCAGAGCGGCCTGCTTGCCTATCTCGACGAACAGGTCGCCAGCATGGACAGTCCCGACAAGTTGCTGGGCCTCATGGATGCGCCGTTCAAAAAGGTCGAGGCATGGGCGAGTGCCAATGGCGTCAGGCCTGAAAACATCACGCTGGGCGAGTTCGGCATGATCCGCCAGGAATATGGCAATTCCTATGTGATGCCCGCCGGGTACCGGGCCGCCTATGTCAGGGACATGATCGGGCGTGCCGAAGCACATGGCTTCTCATGTTCGGTGTGGAGTTATGGCGGCGCCTTCGGCATCGTCGACGCCTTCAATGGCGACAAAGCCGAGCCGGATGTGATGGACGTGATCCGCGGGCTGCATTGATCGCTCAGCCAAGATCGACCGAGAAGATTCCGGGCGCATTCAAAAAACGTACCGACGCAATGCTGAGCCAATACCCGAGACGACGGGCGGCGCACTGGAAAATTACTCTTCCTGGAACAGGTTGATCTGCTGCTGTGCCAGATCCTTCGGCGCGTCGAGGCCGAGATGGCGCCAGGCATTGGCCGTCAGCATGCGGCCGCGCGGCGTGCGCTGGATGAAGCCCTGCTGGATCAGATAGGGCTCGATGATGTCCTCGATGGCATCGCGCGGCTCTGACAGGCCGGCGGCGATCGTCTCGATGCCGACCGGCCCGCCGCCGAAATTGCGCGCGATCATGCTGAGATACCGCCGGTCGAGCGCGTCGAGGCCGAGCGCATCGACCTCCAGCCGGGTGAGCGCCTCGTCGGCGATCTTGCGGTCGACATGGCCGTCGCCGGCCACCGAGGCGAAATCGCGCACACGGCGTAAGAGCCGGCCGGCGATGCGTGGCGTGCCGCGCGCACGCCGCGCGATCTCCAGCGCACCGTCGTCGCCAAGCGGCATTTGCAGGATGCGCGCGCCGCGCCGCACGATCTGCTCCAGCTCCTCGACCGTGTAGAAATTGAGCCGTACCGGAATGCCGAAACGGTCGCGCAGCGGATTGGTCAGCAGGCCGAGCCGCGTGGTGGCGGCGACGAGCGTGAAGCGGGCAAGGTCGATCTTGACCGAACGCGCCGCCGGTCCTTCGCCGATGATCAGGTCGAGCTGGAAATCCTCCATCGCCGGATAAAGGATCTCCTCCACCGCCGGGCTCAGCCGATGGATCTCGTCGATGAACAGCACGTCGCCTTCCTCGAGATTGGTCAGCAGCGCGGCAAGATCACCGGCCTTGGCGATGACCGGACCCGAGGTCGAGCGGAAATTGACGCCGAGTTCGCGCGCCATGATCTGCGCCAGCGTCGTTTTGCCCAGACCGGGCGGCCCGACGAACAGCACATGGTCGAGCGCCTCGTTGCGGCCTTTGGCGGCCTCGATGAACACTTTGAGATTGGCCCGCACCGCCGCCTGGCCGACGAAATCGTCGAGCGTCTGCGGCCGCAAGGTCTGCTCGGCATCCTCGCCGCGTTTTTCCGGCGCAATCAGGCGGGGCGACAGGCTCATGACGCCTTCCTTACACACGGCAAGGAGCTGAACAAGCGACGGTTCACCGCGCCAGTTCCTTCAGCCCGAAGCGGATCAGCTTTGGCGCATCGGCATCCTCGCCCGCCGTCTTCAGCGCCGCCGCCACAGCATTGGCGGCGGTGTCGCGCGAATAGCCGAGATTGACCAGCGCCGAGACCGCGTCGGTGATGGGCGCGGATGCCACGCCGTCACCGAGTTCCTGTTTCAGGCCGATGGTGCCCGAGGCGGTTCCGGCATAGGCCGGCGCCTTGTTCTTCAACTCGGTGACGATGCGCTCGGCCACTTTCTTGCCGACGCCGGGCGCGCGCGAAACCATGGCGATATCGCGCAGCGCAATGGCGTTGGCGAGATCCGCCGGCGCCAGCGTCGACAGGATGGCCAGCGCCACCTTGGCGCCGACGCCCGGAACATTGTTCATCAGCAGCCGGAACCACTCGCGTTCCAGCACCGACTGGAAGCCGTAGAGACGCAGCATGTCCTCGCGCACATAGGTCTCGATAAACAGCACCACCGCTTCGCCCGGCGAAGGCAGCGCCGCCAGCGTACGCGCCGAGCAATAGGCGACGTAGCCGACGCCATGGATGTCCACGAGGCAATGATCCTCGTCGACCTCGTCGAGCGTGCCCTTGAGCTTGCCGATCATGCCAGATCTTTCATGGAAGATAGGCCCTCATGGGTGCGTTTCAGGAGAGATGATGTCGAGGTCGGGAAAATAGCTGCGGTAGCGAGCAGCGTCGCGGGTCAAAAGACGATGTCCAGCGACGGTCGCGTGAGCGCCGATAAAGAAATCGGGCAAGGTTCTTTCCCTGACGCCACCGGCCCGGCGATAGCGGGAATGCGTGACGCCGGCAAGGAACGCCGCGTCCCAAGATACAAGTTCGCGATCCATCCCAAGCATGTCGACTGCTTTTCGAAGCGCCCTTTCCGTCGCAATCAGCGGCGCCAACTCGGACCAGACGATCGTGTTGACCACCAACGCGCCGTCGCGGCGGCAGGAGGCGATTGCCGATGCCGACCATCCTTTCATCGGTCCGGCTGGACCCCAAACATCGATCAGGACATTTGTGTCAATCAACGTCGAGATCTTCACGCGGCCCCCTCAACCACTCCATGTACTGATCGGTGGTCATGCCTCCCAGATCCAACGTCCCCTCCATCTGTTCGAGGACATCGCTGAACCTGCGCAATTTCTCTTCCTGGGAGAGGTTCTCGTTGACGGCAACCAGCCGAACACCCTCGTCGGTGGCCACGAACTCCACCTCGGAGCCCGGGGCGATGCCCAGACGGTCCCTTATCGGCTTGGGGATTGTGACTTGCCCCTTGGTGGTCACGCGCATGGTAATACCTCTGCGGTATTACTTATCCCTGCAGCGTGAACAAGTCAAGAACATAGCTAGCCGGCCAGCGCCATCCTGTAGGCCACGCTCTGCCGGTGATGCGCGTGGCAGATGGCGATGGCGAGCGCATCAGCGGCATGTTCGGTATCGAAGACGGCTTTCGGCAACAGCACCTTCACCATCATGTGGATCTGCTTCTTGTCGCCATGGCCGACGCCGATCACCGCCTTCTTCACCGCGTTGGGCGCATATTCTGCAACGACAAGCCCCGCACGCGCCGGCACCAGCATGGCGATGCCACGCGCCTGGCCGAGCTTCAGCGTTGCCACCGCGTCCTTGTTGACGAAGGTCTGTTCGACCGCCGCCTCGTGCGGCATCGCGCTGTGCAGGATTTCGGCGAGCCCGTCATGCAGCTGGCACAGCCGCGTTGCCAGCGCCGCCTTGTCGTCGGACTTCACAGTGCCGGAAGCAATGAAGCGCAGCGAATTGCCGAGGCTTTCGACGATGCCCCAGCCGGTGCGCCGAAGCCCAGGATCGATACCGATGATGCGAATCGCTTCCGCCATTTGCCGAGTTTACCTCCGGCCCACAGCGATGCCAGCGAAATGTGAACAAACCGGAAACAGAAGACAGACCGAGGTCTAACCCCGAGCGAAAGCCGTGTTGAGCAGGCTGATCTGGTCGGAAACCGGATTGAGGCGGCGAGCCATCGGTTGCATGTCGACCAAGGCGCCCGAGCCATAGATCTCCTCGTCCATGCGGCGCACCAGTGCTTGCAGGCGCAGCGAGCGGGTGACGAGATCGAGGAAATCCTCGGGCAACTCGGCCCAGCCGGCGGCTTCGTCATGGGCGGAAGCGGTGTCGAGACGCACCTTGGACTTTTCCGACGCGACCTGGTCGCGGGTCATCTCGCCGGAATTGGCGGCGCGCTGCAAAAGCAGCCAGGACGCAACCTGCATCAGCCTGGTGGTCAGCCGCATCGATTCGGCCGCATAGAGCGTGGCGCCCAGCCGCGACAGTTTCTTTGCCTCGGCCCGGCCCTTGCCGTCGAGATATTCGGCGGCCTGTTCGACCAGGCCCATGCCTTCCTGGTAAAGCGGCTTGAAGGATTGCGAGAAAACCCGGCGCTCCGCCAGCTTGACGGTTTTCGCACTGCCCTTCGAAGGCTCGTTCATTGATACGCCCCTGCACTTGCAACCGGCCGATTCGGCTCCCTGCCGATACACCCGGAACCCTATCTGACTGAAGCTTGAAAATGCGCTTCGTCACCGGCGAAGGCAAGCACATGTTTAACAGAAGGTTAACGGCGAGCCGCCATTGGGCGGCCCCGCTGAGACGCGGACAAAAAGGGAAATGAAGACAAAAAAAGAGCCGCGGATAAGGCGGCTCTCAGGAGTTTAACAGGGAGGCGTCAAACAAAGTGGCTCCAACCACTCGGTAAGAATCCAGATCACTGGATGAACATAGTAAACACCTGTAAAGCTTAATGAAGCCTTAACGGCGCGGATGTTTTTTGACCGAACGCCGCCATACTGTGCCGTAACAGGACAGCATCTCCTGCGTCAGGCTAGCTCAGGCTGTCCTCCAGATCGCCGGCACAGCCTCACCTTACCCCAGGTCCAGCTCAGGCCGTCTTCCAGATCGCCGGCAAGGCGATGAAGGCGAACAGCAGCATGGCTGCGTAGAAGCCCATCGAGGAGGCCGCCACCAGCGGTTCGATCGCGGCATTGCCGGCAAGCAGGAAGTAGAGGCCGATCAGCAGGCCGATGCCGCTGATTGCGGTCAGCCAGAAATGAACGGTGGCGAGTGTCTTTTGCCCGATGGCAGGGAACAAATGGTAGAAGAAGGCGAAGACCGCCGACATCAGCCATCCAGCCACCATTGTGTGGGCGTGAGTCGGCATCTGACCGTGATCCTGGCTGATCGACATGTGCAGGCCGAGCGCCATGCCGCACAGCGAATAGATGACGGCCAGTGTGAAGAAATTCCGTGCTACCCCTTGCATGTCTGTCCCCCGAATTGCCTTTTCCCGTTGTGGGAATGGGTTGATCGTCAGGCGATTGTTGTCGCCACCGGGCTCCCGGCGTTAAGCGCGTTAGCATCGGCGATGTTTCCGGACGATGTCGCGCCAACCCCCTCCCGACGATTCGTACATTAGCAGGAAATCAGATAGCGCGTTCACTATCTCAGCCGCTTCTTCATTGCCTGAAACAGATCCGGGTTTTTCGCGACATCGTTCCGAAACAGGCGCCACGCTAAACGCCCGCTCCTCTGACGGCCGGCGCAAATCAGCGCCGCCGCAACCTGACCGGAACACTGCAGGAGCAACCCATGGACTGGTACTCGATCGTCAAATTCCTCCACGTCACTACCGCCATTCTGTGGGTCGGAGGCGGCTTCGTGCTGTTCCTGCTGGGCATGCTTGCCGAGCGGGCGGGCAACATAGAGGAAAAACTGCAGGCAATGCGCGCCAGCGGTCAGCTGGGCGGCAGGTTCTTCGCGCCGATGTCGATGCTGACGCTGATTTTCGGCCTCATCATGTGCTGGTTCTGGGTCGGCTTCTCCGACCTGTGGATCCTCATCGGCCTGGCCGGCTACGCCACGACCTTTTCGATCGGCATGTTCATCTTCAAACCGACCGGCGAGCGCATGGGCGCAATGATCGCCAAAGAGGGCGTCACACCAGAGGTTCTTGCCATCGGCCAGCGTATGATGAGCGCGGCGCGCTTCGACTATGCGGTGATGGTGGTCATCATTGCCGACATGGTGCTCAAGCCGACCGTGCATGACATCGGTATCCTCGCCGGCATGGTGCTGGCCGTCTTGATCGGCGCCACACTGGCCTTTGGCGGCAACCGCCGTCTCGTGCCGAGCGCTGCCTGACCCTGATGACGGGCGGCGGCGCAGCCGCCTTTCTACATCGGACCTGCGATGCCATCCCACAGCAGCTTCAGTGCAACGACTGCGACGGTTGCGTAGGTGAAGGGATAGAAGGTTTCCGGCCGCATCCGCCGCACCAGCCAGGCCCCGGCAATGGTCGACAGCGGCGCCAGCGGCATCAGCACCGCCGATGCCGTCAGATTGGCGGTGTCGAACTGGCCGAGCGCGAAATAGGGCACCAGCTTCAGCGCATTGGTGGCGGCAAAGAAGATCGCGGCGGTGCCCGACAGAACCTTCGGATCGAGACGGATCGGCAAGGCATAGACCTGGAAGGGCGGGCCGCCGACATGGGCGACGAAACTGGTGAACCCGGCGACCGTGCCCCAGACGGCGGCGGCCACGCGGTTGGGCGCGGCAGCGTGATCGGCGCCATGGCGGAACTGCAGATAGAGCCAGCGCAGGACGAAGACGATGGCGACGGCGCCGACGATCAACCGCACCGCCTCTTCGGTCACCAGTGCCGCCGTCAGCCAGCCAAGGCCGATGCCGATGACGGCGCCCGGCATCATGTCGACCAGCATCTTTCTGTTATAAACGCCCCACCATGTCCATACCGAGACGATGTCCATCAGGCACAGGATCGGCAGCAGGATGGCCGCCGCCTGCACCGGCGGCATGGTCAGCGCCATCAGCGGCACGCCGACGAAACCGACGGCGCCGCCAAAGCCGCCCTTGGACAGGCCGACCAGAATGACCGCCGGAATGGCAGCCGCATAGAACCACGGATCGAGAAGCAGGCCTGACATGGGAGGGGGGACTGGTCCGGAGGGAAAGCGGGTCGACGCTTGAATAGCCCAGAATGCCCGGCGGAGCGACAGCAAATATGAGCGTGGCGGCGGCACACTCGGCCGACGCCGGCCAGTGCCTAGCGCCGAGCCGAGACCAGCAGGAACATCGGCCGCTCGAGCTCTTCCGCCAGTTCCGGCTTGGCTGCGATTTGCGCATCGGTCGGCCGGAATTCCTCGACATGGCCGATGGTGAAGCCGGACCGGATCAGTGCGTTGAGGGTGGTGCCGATCGTGCGGTGATGTTTCACCACGCCCTTGGCCAGCCAGTCGGTGCTGCGCGGTCCTTCCACCAGATATTGGTCGACAGGCCACGTCTTGCGGCCTTCGCTATCGATCACCCAGCCGGGTTTGGTCGGCGCCATGAAGATCGGATGTTCCGTCGAAAAGACGAAACGCCCGCCAGGCGCCAGGGCCCGATGCACGGTCCCGAACAGACGCGACACATCCTCGACATAGTGCAAGGCGAGCGAGCTGTAGACGAGATCGAAGCTGGCTTCCGGCAGGCTGAGCCGATCGAGATCGGCCGTCTCATAGCTTATGCCAGCATCGGGGCCGGCGGCCCTTGCCCGGGCAAGCATCTTCTCCGACAGATCCAGGCCAAGCACCTGCGCCGCCCCATGCTCGCGGGCCCAGCGGCAGAACCAGCCGAAGCCGCAGCCGAGATCGACGACCCTCAAGCCGCCGACATCGGGCAGCATGGCGCGCAGTGCCGGCCACTCGGCGGCACCCTCCAGCCCTTCGACCGAACGGCCGAGCTGGCTGTAGCCTGCGAAGAAATCCTCACGATCGTATATATTCTGCGCCATGGTTCCGGCCTCGTTTGGGCCGGCACACTAACCAACCGGCCACCGGCTTTCCACCCAACTCGATCAGGAGGCCTGCAAGGCCTTTGCCCTATCCCGAGAGGCGGTTGCGTCAAACGGCGGCGGCCGACGCCGGATCGGCTGCGCCTTGATAATGGCGGTGCTTGTCTCCGCCTTGTCGGCGATACGGTCCAAAATCCCGTCGAGATCGCCGATCGAACGCACGAACAGTCGGGCGACGAAACAGTCATCGCCCGTCACCTTGTCGCATTCGCCGAATTCGGGAATCTCCTCGATCAGCTTCTGGACGATGTGCAGCTTGCCCGGCAAAGGCCGGATGCGCACGATCGCCTGCAGGGTATAGCCGAGCGCCAGCGGATCGATCTCGACAGTGAACGCCCGGATGACGCCGCGCTCCTCGAGCCGTCGCAGCCGCTCCGAAACGCTTGGCGACGACAGCCCGACCTGGGCGGCCAGTTCCTTCAGCGAGGTCCGTGCATCCTTGACCAGGATTTCAAGGAGATTTCGGTCGAGATCGTCCAGCATCTTTTTCTTTCCCCGATAGTTTGGAGTTTTCTCCTAATATAATTAGGCCACCGGCCATACACCCTTTCCAATCAGATGGAAAGCTTCGCGGCAGCATGAGATTATGGCGGCTCAACCGATATGGAGGTTTGTTGTGAACGAAACGGTGCGCGGCACGGTCGAAATGTCAGCCGCAATGGCCATCCTGGGAACGATCGGATGGTTCGTCGTCCTGTCCGGCCAGCCGATCATGGATGTGGTGTTCTGGCGTTGCGCTTTCGGTGCGCTGACGCTGCTCATCATCTGCGCCGGGCTGGGATTGCTGCGCAACAGGCTGTCGCTGCGCATCATCGGCATCGCCGCGCTCGGCGGCGTCGCCATCGTCGTCAACTGGCTGCTGCTGTTCAGCGCATTCTCGCGCGCGTCGATCTCGATCGCCACCGCTGTCTACAACACGCAGCCTTTCATGCTGGTCGGCTTCGGTGCGCTTTTCTTCGCCGAGCGGCTGACCCTGACCAAGCTGACCTGGCTGGCCATCGCCTTCGCCGGCATGGTTCTGATCGTGCAGTCGGCTCCCGATGCCGGCGATATCGGCACGGATTATTTCACCGGCATCGTCATGGCGTTGGGCGCGGCTTTCTTCTGGGCCGTCGCCGCCATCGTCACCAAGAAGCTCAAGGGCACGCCGCCGCACCTCATCGCGCTGATCCAGGTCTGCGTCGGCGTCGTCATGCTGGCGCCTTTCGCCAATCTTGCAGAGCTTCCGGCCGATGCCTGGAGCTGGACCATGCTGGCGACGCTCGGCATCGTCCATACCGGCCTGATGTACATACTGATGTACGGCGCCATCCAGAAGCTGCCGACGCATCTGCAGGGATCGCTGTCCTTCATCTATCCGATCGTCGCCATCCTGGTCGATGTCGTCGCCTTCGGCCATCGGCTGCATCTGAGTCAGGTCGCCGGCGCCACCGCCATCCTGATCGCCGCCGCCGGCATGAATCTCGGCTGGACGCTGTGGAAGGGCAAACCGCCCGTGGCGAGTCCGCACCCGATCAAATGAAGCGCCCCGCCGGATGCCCGGCGGGTCAAACATCGCGATCCCGGCTGCCCGCCTGTTCAAAGCGGGCACTTTGCTCTATGCCGCAATCCAACCATCTTCGCCCGGCATAGGCGAAACGCGGGACCCGAAGAACCATGAATGAAGCAACGCCCCCCAATCGCTGTCGCATCGTGCTGATCGCGCCGTCCGGCGTGCCGGCGGCCCGTATTGTCGCGGCATTCGATGGCGGCGATGTCGCTTCGCTGATCCTGCCCGAGAACGGCATGGATGAAGCCTCCTTCCAGGCTTTCGCCGAACAGATCGTGCCGGCAGCGCAAGCCGCCGGCGTTGCTGTCATCATCGCCGGCGACACCCGCATAGCCGGCCGCGTCCAGGCCGACGGCATCCATGTCGAGGTCTCCAAGGCCGAACTTGCCGAGATGATCGAGCATTTCCAGGCAAAGATGATGGTCGGCACCGGCGGCGCCAAGACACGTGACGACGCGCTCGAGCTTGGCGAGACGCGGCCAGACTACATCTTCTTCGGCCGCTTCGGTTACGACAACAAGCCCGAACCGCACCCGCGCAACCTGTCGCTCGGCGCATGGTGGGCGGACATGATCCAGATCCCTTGCATCGTCATGGCCGGATCCGACATCGCCTCGGTCGAAGCGGTGGGCGCCACCGGCGCTGAATTCGTGGCGCTGTCGAGCGCCGTGTTTGCCGACGGCACCGATCCCAGGACAGCGGTCGCCACCGCCAACGCGCTGCTCGACGAGACCGCGCCGCGCTTCGAGGACTGAAATGTCCTCGGCGACGCTTCCCCTCCAGGCTCTGCTTGCGGTGCTGATGGTCCAGGCTGCCGCCGCGGAGACCATCCCCCTGCCGCAGCCCAAGCCGGAAATCGGCGTCCACACCGACAAGCCGATCGACAAGCCGTTGCCGCAGCCCGCTACCACGGCCGAGCCCGCGCCGCTGCCGTCGGCCGACACGGTCAATCCCGACCGCTTCGGCGCAAAACCCGCCGACGCGGCCTATGGCGCCTTCCAGCGCGGTCTCTACAAGACAGCTTACAATCTGGCATTGGTCCGGGCGCAAAACGGCGATCCGGCGGCGCAGACCTTGGTGGCCGATATCCTGTCGCGGGGGCTCGGTGTGCCGGTCAATTCGGCGCAAGCGGCGAAATGGTACGCGCTGGCCGCCGAACAGGGTGTGCCGGAATCGCAGTTCCAGTATGCGCTGATGCTGCTCGACGGCCGCTACGTCAAAAAGGATGGAAAAGAGGCCTACGCCTTGATGCAGGCCGCCGCCGAAGCCGGCAACCGGCTGGCGCAATTCAATTTCGCGCAGATGCTGGTCCAGCAGGACCCCGGCGACGCCGGCATGGCCAAGGCGGTTTCCTACTATGAGCGCGCCGCCGCGACCGGCCTCGCGGACGCGCAATATGCAATGTCGCAGATCTACGCCAACGGTGTCGGTGGCAAGCCACGTGACGACGCCCAGGCAAGGCGCCTGCTGGCGCAGGCCGCAAGGCAGAACTACGACACCGCGCAGATCGATCTCGCCGCCTGGATGATCGAAGGCCGCGGCGGTGCGCGCGACCTGAAATCCGCCTTCGGCTGGATGAAGCAGGCGGCGGAGGGCGGCAATGTCGCCGCCCAGAACCGCCTGGCCAAGCTCTATATGCAAGGCATCGGCACCGATCCGGACCTTGTGCTTGCCGGCGCCTGGTACGTCGTCGCCCGCCGTGCCGGCCTCATCGACCCACAGATGGACGACTTCCTGCAGGGGCTGGACGACGACCAGACCAGGCAGGCGCTGCAGAAGGCCAACCGGCTGCCTTGACGGCGGTTCTCGCGGTCATTGCAAGTGTAACCTCGGCTCCCCTCGCCTGGCACCGACCTGCCCGCTCCCTTGCCTCTTCTGGCGATTTGTGGTCTTGGGAGCCCGAAATCGCTTTCCCAGCGAACATCCATACCGATGGCGTGGCCGTTGGCATCATTCCGGATCATCTCATCATGGCCAAGATCAATGGCAACGAAATCCGTCCCGGCTATGTCATCGAGCATGATGGCGGGCTTTGGGTGGCGGTCAGGACCAACACCGTCAAGCCCGGCAAGGGCGGCGCCTACAATCAGGTCGAACTGAAGAACCTCATCAACGGCACCAAGCTCAACGAGCGCTTCCGCTCGGCCGAGATCGTCGAACAGATCCGGCTCGACCTGAAGGATTTTTCGTTCCTTTACGCGCAGGAAGACGCACTGGTGTTCATGGACACCCAGAGCTACGAGCAGCTCGAATTGAACAAGGACTTCGTCGGCGATCGCGCCGCCTTCCTGCAGGACGGCATGATGGTGACGGTCCAGCTCTACGAAGAGCGGCCGATCGGCATTTCGCTGCCCGACTATGTGACGCTGACCATCACCGAGGCCGACCCGGTGGTGAAGGGTCAGACGGCGGCATCGTCCTACAAGCCGGCGATCCTGGAGAACGGCATCCGCGTCCTGGTGCCGCCCTTCATCGGCGCCGGCGAGCGCATCATCGTCGACACCAACGAAATCACTTACGTGCGCCGCGCCGACTGACGCATGTCGCCCAGAAGTGGCCGGGTTCCGGGTCACCGACATGCATCGAGGCAGAATTTAAAGCGCAGCACCGGGAAAAAGCACTATGGCACGCTCAGCCCTTCTCAACGTCATGGTCCAGGCCGCAATGAAGGCCGGCCGCTCGCTGTCGCGCGACTTCGGCGAGGTGCAGAACCTGCAGGTCTCGATGAAGGGCCCCGGCGATTATGTCAGCCAGGCCGACCGCAAGGCAGAGGACATCGTCTTTGCCGAATTGTCCAAGGCTCGGCCCGGCTATTCCTTCCTGATGGAAGAGCGCGGCGTGGTTGAAGGCGACGACGGCCAGCATCGCTGGATCGTCGACCCGCTCGACGGCACCACCAATTTCCTGCACGGCATTCCGCTCTTTGCCGTTTCGATCGCGCTGGAGCGCCAGGGCCAGATCGTCGCCGGCGTCATCTACAATCCGGCGATGGACGAACTCTACACCTGCGAACGCGGGGGCGGCGCCTTCATGAACGACCGCCGCTTGCGCGTCGCCGGCCGCATCAAGCTGGTCGACACCGTGATCGGCTGCGGCATGCCGCATCTCGGCCGCGGCCACCACGGCAATTTCCTGGTCGAACTGCGCAATGTCATGGCCGAGGTTTCCGGCGTCCGCCGCCTCGGCTCCGCATCGCTCGATCTCGCCTATGTCGCCGCCGGCCGCATGGATGGCTTCTGGGAAACTGGCCTGTCGGCCTGGGACATCGCCGCCGGGCTGCTTTTGATCCGCGAGGCGGGCGGCTTCGTCTCCGACATGGATGGCGGCCAGGACATGCTCGACAACGGCTCGGTCGTCGCCGGCAACGAGATCATCCAGCGCGCTTTGCTGAAGGTCGTGAAGAAGCCGCTCTCCTCCCGCTGACAGCCACGCCGCGCTGATGCGCCGCAGTCGCAAAACCGCAATGGAAGCTTGAAATACTGCCCGGCATGCGCCCAAATTGAAGGGCGCGGTGCAGGAACCCGGCTTAGTGAGAGACAACCAACCCTACCCCGATATCCCGTTCATCGGACGCTGGCACTATTCGCGTGCCGAGATGATCGCAGACGGTATCGTCCACGCGGTCGGCATCGTGCTGGCGATCGCGGCAGGGTCGGCACTGCTGGCGCTGGCGGCGTTTCGTGTCGGACCTGGCGAATACATCGCCGCCGCCTTCTACGTGGTTTCGCTGCTCACCGTGCTCTCGGTGTCGATGACCTACAATCTGTGGCCGGTGTCGTCGCCGGCAAAATGGGTGTTGCGGCGTTTCGACCACGCCGCGATCTATCTGCTGATCGCCGCGACCTATACGCCTTTCCTGGCGCAGCTCGAAGGCTCGCCGCTGGCGCGCTGGATGATCGTGCTGGTCTGGGCCGCGGCAGTGCTGGGTATTGCCATCAAGGTGTTCTTTCCCGGCCGTTTCGACCGGCTGGCGATCGGTTTCTATCTCGCCATCGGCTGGAGCGGCATCATCCTGGTCAAGCCACTTGTCCAGACGCTGCCGACGACATCGATAGCGCTGATCGTCGCAGGCGGCATCGTCTACTCCTGCGGCGTCATCTTCTTCGCCTGGAAGGGGCTGCGCTTCCACAACGCGCTGTGGCACGGTTTCGTCGTCACCGGCGCCGGCCTGCATCTGGCCGCCATGGTCGACTGTCTGGTCATCAATCGCCTCTGACATTCTCGACGCGGCAATATTGCCAAGCGCCATTCAATTTGGTCACAATTCCGTTTAGAGTCGCGGTTTACGTGATCGGCGGCGGCATCGGAAACGGGGCACGGATGGCTTTTCTCAGATCCTTCGGCATGGGCAGACGTTCTGATGTCCTGATCTACGACCCGCATAAATTATCGAGCCCGCAGGTCTTTCTGCTGACCATGGTGATCTTCCTGGTCATCGTCGCCTTCATCGCCGCCATCCTCACCCGACAGATCTCAACCGCTTTTGGCAGCAATCCCGGCCTCAATGGCCTGATCGTCGGCGTGCTGGTGGTCGGCATCCTTTTGGCCTTCGCCCAGGTCGGGCGACTGTTTCGCGAAGTGCGCTGGGTCAACTCCTTCCGTGCCGGCTCGGAAACGACAGAACCAGTGCTTCTGGCGCCGATGAAGGCGATGATCGGCCGCTCCTCGGCGACGGCCTTCTCGACCAGTTCGATGCGCACCATGCTCGATTCCATCGCCACCCGCCTCGACGAAAGCCGCGACACCTCGCGCTATCTCGTCGGCCTGCTGGTGTTCCTCGGCCTGCTCGGCACTTTCTGGGGACTGTTGAACACCATCGGTTCGATCCGCGAGACCATCGAATCGCTCGATCCCGGCACCGGTGACGCCGCCGCGGTGCTCGATTCCCTGAAGCAGGGGCTTTCGGCGCCGCTGGCCGGCATGGGCACCGCCTTCTCGTCCTCGCTGTTCGGCCTCTCCGGCTCGCTGGTGCTCGGCTTCCTCGACCTGCAGGCCGGTCGCGCCCAGACACGCTTCTACACCGAACTGGAAAACTGGCTGTCCTCGGTGACCGACCTGTCGTCGGACATCGTCGTCGCCGACCCAGCCAAGACCGAATCCTCCGACGAGATCCGGGTGCTGTCGGAACGGCTGCGCTCGATGCAGGAGAATGGCGGCGGCTCCAACCCGCGCGTCGCCACCGCCATGGCCAATCTCGCCGACGGCATTTCCGGCCTGGTCAAGAACATGCGCTCGGAACAGCAGATCATGCGCGACTGGGTCGAAGCCCAGTCCGACGAGCAGAAGGCGATGCGAAACACGCTGGAAAAGATCGCCGATGCCCTGAAGAAGCCCGGAGTTCACTGAAGTGGCACTCGCCAGGGGCCGGCGCACCGATCGCCGCATCGACTACTGGCCGGGTTTCGTCGACGCGCTGTCGACGCTGCTTTTGGCCATCATGTTCCTGCTCACGGTCTTCGTGCTGGCGCAGTTCCTGCTGGGACGCGAAATCTCCGGCAAGGATACGGCACTCTCGCGCCTCAACTCGCAAATCAACGAGCTGACCCAGCTGCTGGCGCTGGAGCGCTCGACGGCGCAGGACAAGGATGATTCACTGGCCAATCTGCAGGCGTCGCTGTCAGCCGCGCAAGCGGAAAGGAGCCGGCTCCAACAGTTGCTGGCGCAAGGCGCCGGTGCCGGCGACGCCGCCAACCAGCGTGCCGCGGCGCTGGGCGGCGAACTCGACAACCAGCGCCAGATCAGCCAGCAGGCGCTGAGCCAGGTCGAGATCCTCAACCAGCAGATCGCGGCACTGCGCAAGCAGATCGGCGCGCTCGAGGATGCGCTCAACGTCTCCGAAATCCGCGACCGCGATTCCAACACCAAGATCGCCGACCTCGGCCGACGCCTCAACGTCGCACTGGCACAGCGCGTGCAGGAGTTGAACCGCTACCGCTCCGACTTCTTCGGCCGCTTGCGCGAAATCCTCGCCGACCGAGAGAACATCCGTATCGTCGGCGACCGCTTCGTCTTCCAGTCGGAAGTGCTGTTCCCGACCGGCTCCGAGGTGATCAACGATGCCGGCAAGGTCGAGATGAAGAAGCTCGCCGACGCCATCATCGAGTTGCAGAAGGAAATCCCGCCCGAGATCAACTGGGTGCTGCGCGTCGACGGCCACACTGACAATAAGCCGCTCTCCGGCGCCGGCCGCTACCGCGACAATTGGGAGCTGTCGACGGCGCGTTCGACCTCGGTGGTGAAATTCCTGATCGAAAACGGCGTGCCTGCCAACCGGCTCGTAGCCGCCGGTTTCGGTGAGTTCCAGCCGCTCGACCCCGCCGACACCGAAGAGGCGCGCAATAAGAACCGCCGTATTGAACTGAAGCTCACCGAACGTTGATCCAAAATCACGCGAACTTGTTCGTCGGCTCAACTCTAGGGCGCAGATAGAGGCCGACAAGGCCTGAAAAGATTATCTTTTTTTAATTACACATTGTCGCAGGGCGATCCTAACTTGCCGCCCGGGCCGAGAACCGCCGGCGATGAACCCCCTCATCGCGACGCGACGGAACCGGACGGCCCAAGGCCGGAAGGCAGGCGGACAACCGCCGCCTTCCTCTACAAGAGGAGACGCGTGATGCGCTCTTTCAAGACCTCGCTTAGAACTGCTACACTCACGGCGTTCCTCATCGCCGTTCCGCTTGCCGGCGCCTATGCCGCGGGCCATCACAAGGGCGCTCTCGACGCGGCCGATGCGACCGACATGACTGGCCCGCGTGTCGAGGCGCTTATCGCACAGGTGCAGGGCGTCCGGCAGGGCATCGTGGATGCAAGACAGGCCAACAACATCACCCCGGCCGTGGCGGAACGCCTGGAAATGCGCACGGCCCACATCGGTCAGGCGGCAGAGAAAGTCGCCGCGTCCGATCACGGCAGGATACCGGCCGCGCAATATCATGACCTGCTGCGCCGGCTCGACAATGTCGACCAGCGCCTGAGGGTCGATACCGGCAGCGGTTTCCTGATGGGCGACGGCGACGACGGCGGCAACTACCCGAACGGCTGAGACCACAGCGGCTGAAACGGTCCAAGAGGAAGGGACCACCTGGCGCTTTCGGGAGCCATCCCGCGGGCGTCCTTTTTACCAGCCCAGCCAGACCGCGATCAGCGCGGCAATCGCCGGCGCGGTCTGGATAAACAGGATTTTGCGGCCAACCGTTGCCGCGCCATAGAGGCCGGCAACAGCCACGCACAGCAGGAAGAAAACCTTGACCTGGAAACCGGCCGCCCCGAGGTAAAGCCCCCAGATGAGGCCGGCGGCGAGGAAGCCGTTGTAGAGCCCCTGATTGGCGGCGAGCACCTTGGAGGCGCTGGCGAATTCGGGTGTCAGGTTGAAAGCCTTGTGTCCGCGCGGCGTGTCCCACAGCACCATCTCCAGATAGACGATGTAGGCATGGATCAAGGCCACCAGCCCGACCAGGATGTTGCCGATCATTTTTTCCCCCTTGCGTTGTCGCCGGCAGCATTCCATGCGCGGCATCGCCTGCGCAAGGTGCATTTGCCCGACGGCATCCGAGGGTTGCCAACGCATTTGTGTTGGTGTCTTTTCGCGCCGTCCCCAATCACGGAAGCCGCCATGTCCTTTCAGAAACTCGATGACCTCGGCCACAAGCTCGAAGCGCTTGAGCATGCACTGGCCATCCTCGGCGCCGATGAGGCCACCCACATGGCTGTCGGCGGTGGCGAGAAACGTGCCGAGGCGATGTCGGCACTGGCCGGCATGTATCACACCAGGGCAACGGCGCCGGAGATAGCCGACTGGATCGCTGCGGCCGAACAGGAAGCATTGGGTGAAGAGCAGCGCACTGCGGTCTCGGAACTGCGGCGGCAATACACCAACCTGACCTGCCTGCCGGTCGAATTCGTCGAACGCCAGACGACCGCGCGCATGCGTTGCGAGCAGCTGTGGCGCGGCCTGCGCGCCAAGAACGACTGGGCGGGCTTCCAGCCGGCGCTGGAGGGCGTCGTGGCGCTGGTGCGCGAGGAGGCGGCGCTGCGTGCCGATGTGCTCGGCCTCGCCCCCTATGACGCGCTGATGGAGCAGTACGACCCCGGCAACCGCACCGCCGACATCACGCCAGTGTTCGCCGACCTGAAGGCTTTCCTGAAAGGTTTCGTGCCGGAGGCGCTGGCTATCCAGGACGCACGGCTGCGCAAGCGCCCGCTGAAGCCGCTCTCAGGCACCTATGCGATCGACCGGCAGCGCGAGCTCGGCCTTGCCATGATGGCGGCGGTCGGCTTCGACCTGACGCACGGGTCGCTGTCGGTGTCGCACCACCCTTTCTGCGGCGGCGTGCCGAGCGACGTGCGCATCACCACCCGCTACAAGACTACAGACTTCCTGTCGGCGCTGATGGGCGTACTGCACGAGACCGGCCATGCGCTCTACGAGCAGAACCTGCCGAAGGCATGGTCGCACTGGCCGCTCGGCAAGGCGCGCGGCATGGCCGTGCATGAAAGCCAGAGCCTGTTCGTCGAGAAGCAGCTCGGCCGCAACCCGGCCTTCTGGCGCTGGGCGCTGCCGGTGGTCGAAAAGCATCTCGGCGAAGCCTGGTCGCTCGACGACATCCTGCCGCATGTGCATCGCGTCGAGCGCGGCCTGATCCGTGTCGATGCCGACGAGGTGACCTATCCCCTGCATGTCATCCTGCGCTACGAACTGGAGCAGGAACTCGTCGCGGGCCGGCTGGAGGTGGCTGATCTGCCCGAAGCCTGGGACGCCAAGATGCGTGACTATCTCGGCCTCTCCACCATCGACAACCCCGCCGACGGACCGATGCAGGACGTGCACTGGCCGGGTGCGGCCTTCGGCTATTTCCCATCCTACACGCTGGGCGCGATGATGGCGGCACAGCAATGGGCGGCGCTGACGCGGGAGCATCCTGCCGCCGACGAGGATCTCGCCAAGGGCAATTTCGAAGCGATCAACGACTGGCGCCGCCAAAAGATTTGGTCGCAGGGATCACGCTGGTCGACGCCGGACCTGCTCGAACGCGCCACCGGCGAAAAGCTCAACGCTACCTATTTCGTAAACCATCTGAAGCAGCGATACGGAGCCGTATAGCGGCTGCCGGCACAGCGGCAGATGTTTCTGCCTACTCAGCCGCGCCCCTGAAAGCACTGGCGCCGGTTTCGAACTGCAGCTTGGCCAGCCGCGCATAGATGCCGCCCTTGGCGACAAGGCTTTGATGCGTGCCTTCCTCGACGATCGAGCCGCCATCCATGACCAGGATCCTGTCGGCCTTCAGCACCGTTGCCAGGCGGTGGGCGATGACGATCGTGGTGCGGCCCTGCATCAGGCGTTCCAACGCCGTCTGCACCAGCGTCTCGCTTTCGGCGTCGAGTGCCGAGGTGGCCTCGTCGAGCAGCAGGATCGGGGCGTCGCGCAGGATGGCGCGGGCGATCGCAACCCGCTGGCGCTGGCCGCCTGACAGCGTCACGCCGCGCTCGCCGACCTGGCTCTCATACCCGTTCTCGAGCTTGAGGATGAATTCGTCGGCAAGCGCATCCTTCGCCGCCGTCTCGATTTCAGCCTTGCTGGCTCCCGGCCGGCCGAAACCGATATTGTCACGCGCGCTTGCCGCGAAAATGGTGACGTCCTGCGGCACGATCGCGATGCGCTGGCGGACCGAAACGGGATCGGCCTCACGCACATCGACGCCATCGATCAGGATCTTGCCTGTTTCGGGATCGTAGAAGCGCAGGATCAGCGAAAACACCGTGCTCTTGCCGGCCCCTGACGGCCCGACGATCGCCACCGTCTCGCCCGGCATGACCTGAAAGCTCAAGCCATGCACGGCGGCACGGTCCGGCCTTGCCGGGTAGGAGAAGGAGACATTGTCGAAGGCGATCGCGCCCTTGGCGACGGCCGCCAGCGGCTTCGGATCGGCGGGAGCCTGGATCGCCGGCTTCTCGGCCAGGATTTCGGTCAGCCGTTCAGCAGCACCCGCCGCCTGCGCAAGCTCGCCCCAGACTTCCGACAACGCGCCCAACGCGCCGGCGGCGAACACCGAATAGAGCAGGAATTGGCCGAGCGTACCGGGCGATATCGAGCCTTCCAGCACGTCGCGCGAGCCAAACCACAGCACCGCCACGACGGACGAGAAGATGGTGAAAATGGCGAAGAAGGTAAGGAAGGAGCGCGCGAAGATCGAGGAGCGTGCCGCCTCGAAAGCAGCTTCCACCGCGGCCGAGAAATGCCCGGTGACCAGCTTCTCATTGGTAAAGGCCTGCAGCGTGCGCACCGCGCCTATCTGCTCGCTGGCATAGGCGGTGGCATCGGCCAGCGTATCCTGCGCCTGGCGTGATTTGCGCCGCACCGAACGGCCGAAAGCGACCAGCGGCAGCACGATGACAGGAATAGCGGCAATGACCAACCCGGACAGTTTCGGGCTGGTGATGACCATCATCCCCACCGCGCCAAGGCCGAGGATGACGTTGCGCAGCGCCACCGAAGCCGTCGCGCCGACCGCCGACTTGACCTGCGTCGTGTCGGCGGCAAGCCGCGACACGATCTCGCCCGACTGGGCGGTGTCGAAGAAGGCAGGCGACAGCGTCGTCACATGGGCAAACACATCGCGCCTTATATCGGCGACGACGCGCTCGCCCAGCGTGATGACGAAATAGTAGCGGCCGGCCGATGCCGCCGCCAGCACGGCGGCCATCGCCACCAGGGCGGCGAAATATTCGGCAATGAAGGTGGTGCTGGACGACGAGAAACCATGATCGATCATGCGTCGCACCGCCAGCGGCAGCGCCAGCGTGGTTGCCGCCGCGATGACCAGCGAGATGATGGCGCCGACGACCAGTGTGCGATAGTGCGTGATGTAGGGGAATAGGCGCCGGAGCGGCTTGAGCGAACGCCGGCGCTCGTCTGCGCTGGTGATTTGCGCCATCCCGATGTTTCCTCCAGCCGCCCTTGGGGTCTGCGCCTCAATATGCGCTTGCCGCGGCCTTGTGATTCAATTCCGGCTGATGTATAGGCTCGCCGACCGTTTTAGAAGCCGTGGCTCCTCAATAGCTGCGGCTTCGAGTTTTAAAAAGAGGCGCATCGACGCAGGCTTATGCCCGTCAGCCGCGCCGGCAAGCCAGGAACCGAGCCATGAAGAGCGCTATTCATCCCGATTACCACACCATCAAGGTCGTCATGACCGACGGCACCGAATACACGACCCGTTCGACCTGGGGCAAGGAAGGCGATACGATGAACCTCGATATCGACCCGACCACCCATCCGGCCTGGACCGGCGGCCAGCAGACCCTGCTCGACCGCGGCGGCCGCCTGTCGAAGTTCAAGAAGCGTTTCGAAGGTTTCGGCATCTAAGCTCAACGAGCTTTTTGCAGATCAAAAACCCGCCCTTGTGGCGGGTTTTTTGTTGACCACGGGCAGCCTTGGTGGAACGCAATGGTTCTCGGAGGGCAAGATGTTTATTCTCGACGACGAGCGATGGTCCGGCCTTAAAGGCGGATACAAGGTGGCCTACGATCCTCGACCGGCATTGCGAACACTGACCCTTCGCTATGATGACAAAACGGTCTGGGACGAACTTTGGAATGAGTTGCATCATCAGGGGGACGTTGGAGACGCGTCTTACGCTGCGGTCGTTGAAATCGTTCGCATCTCCGAAGGTCACGCTCCGGCTTACTGGGGAGCCTATGGTCTGGCCGCAACCATCGAAGAAGCGCGACTGCTCGACGACCGGAACCCGAAGATTCC
Organism: Mesorhizobium sp. LMG17149; assembly: GCF_024518695.1. NCBI lineage: Bacteria > Pseudomonadati > Pseudomonadota > Alphaproteobacteria > Hyphomicrobiales > Phyllobacteriaceae > Mesorhizobium > Mesorhizobium sp. LMG17149. Next base: position 93,710 of record NZ_JANIFL010000008.1, on the reverse strand, counting down.
TGCTTGGATCGAACCGCATTACAAGGCAGCGTGGCGAACGCTTCTGCATTTGGCATTGCGGGATCTGGCAACTTCCACCGATGACGAGACGGTGAAATGCGCATTGTCCGTCATCGCGCTCTATCGCGGCCAGTTCAACCTCGGCCGCATGGCGATGTGCACAGAGGATGAACGCGCGGAAATGCTGAAGGACTATTTTGGCCACTAGTGCGAGTTGCTACTCGGCCAGCAATTCCCTGAGCGCCATGCGCTTGTAGGCGGCGACCAGCCTGTCGCCCTCCTGGCGCTTGACGGAAATCGCCAGCCGCATGGCGGCCTCACCCATTTGCCAGATGAGGAACGCCGTCGTTTCCAACGCCACCGGATCGGCTGCCGGCCGCAGCCGTTTCAGCACCGCGGTGAGGAATTCCGCGTTGGCGCGGCTGTCGGCGAGTTCGAGTTGGCGCAGCGCCTTGTCGGCTTGCGTGCCCGACCAGATGTCGCGCATCACCGGTTCGGCCAGGAACAGCCGGTAATAGATATCGACCAGTTCCGAAAACGCCCGGCCCAGCCCTTCGGCGTCGCTGACACCAGCCAGTGCGGCTGAGATGCAGGCCTGGCTTTCGGCGGTGTAGCGCTCGGCCAGCGCCCAGATGATCGCCCGCTTGTCCGGAAAGAACTGGTAGAGCGACCCGATCGACACCCCAGCGCGCTCCGCCACCTCCCCCATGCGCATGGCGTCGCTGCCTTGCTCGGCGATCAGCGCCGAGGCAGCCGCCAGCATGCGCTCGACCCGCTCGCGGCTGCGTTGCTGGCTCGGCGCCCGGCGCGGCGAAGCAATCTGCTCCCGCGGGGAAACCGGCGCGGCCGTGTCTTCCATGACTGACTCCAATGCCAGCAAAATCGCTTGACTCGCAAAATACGAGGATTTATCACATTTTGCAAACGTGAGGATTATTCATATTTTAAACAGAGGAAACGGTTATGACTGACCCGACAACCAAACCAATTCTGATCCTCGGCGGCACCGGCAAGACCGGCCGCCGTCTCGCCGAGCGGCTGACGGCGCACGACCTGCCGGTGCGGATCGGCTCGCGCTCCGGTACACCGCGCTTCGACTGGGAAGTCCCAGCGACCTGGGGACCAGCAATGCAAGGCGTCAGCGCCGTCTACATCAGCTACTATCCCGACATCGCCGTGCCGGGCGCCGCTGAAACCGTCGACGCCTTCGCCAGGCTCGCGGTGCAAAACGGTGTCACCCGACTGGTGCTGCTGTCGGGGCGCGGCGAAACGGAAGCCCAGCGCGCCGAAGAGATGCTGAAGGCCTCGGGCGCCGACTGGACCATCCTGCGCTGCGCTTGGTTCTCGCAGAACTTCAGCGAAGGCTTCTTCACCGGGTCCCTGGCTGAAGGCGAAGTGGCGTTGCCGATCGGCAATGTCGGCGAGCCCTTTGTCGATGCCGACGACATCGCCGACGCCGCCTTTGCCGTGCTGACGGAGCCAGGCCATGTCGGCCAGCTCTATGAGTTGACCGGGCCGCGGCTGCTGAGCTTCGCAGACGCGGTCGCCGAGATTGCCAAGGCGGCCGGACGCGACATCCGCTTTGTCAGGATCTCGCATGACGAATTCACTGCCGCAGTGGCCGCGCATGAGCTGCCGCCCGAATTCGGCTGGCTGCTCAATGAGCTGTTCACCCAGGTGCTCGACGGCCGCAACGAGTCGCTCACCGACGGCGTCCAGCGCGTGCTTGGTCGCCAGCCAAGAGACTTCTCCGCCTACGCAACGCAAACCGCCGCAACCGGCATCTGGAGCAACTGACATGATCGCGAAGCTTCTCCCCACCCTCATCTTCATCGCCGCAATCGGCTCAGGCGTCGTCGGTGGCGTCTTCTTTGCTTTCTCCAGCTTCGTCATGCCGGGTCTCGCCCGCATGCCCGCTGCCGGCGGTATCGCCGCGATGAATTCGATCAATGTCACCGCGGTGACGCCGCTGTTCATGACCGCCCTGTTCGGCACGGCGCTTGTCTGCGTCCTTGTCGCCATCGGCGCGGTGATGGGCTGGAGCCAGTCGGGTTCGCTCTGGCTGCTTGCCGGCAGCCTGCTCTATCTCATCGGCATCGTGGTGGTGACGATGATCTTCAACGTCCCGCTGAACGATGCGCTCGCCGCCGTCGATCCGGCAAGCGGCAATGGCGCAGGCCTGTGGTCGCGCTACCTCAATGAATGGGTGATGTGGAACCATGTCCGCACCATCAGCGGCATAGCCGCGCTGGCATCCTTCTGGTTCGCCACGCGTTGACGACGATGGATGGAGCGACCGATGAAGGATCAATACGCAAATATGGCCTTCGTCATGGCCATCGGAGTTGGTGTCGGTGCCGCGATCGGCACCGCTCTGGATGATCTGCCGATGGGCGTTGCCGTGGGTATTGCGATTGGCGCCGCCGTCGGTGCGTGGCGACGCAAGTGACGGCAGCGCTGGCGACCCCTATGCCTTTGTCTTCCGATCGGAATGGCCGAGGTCGCGGTCCGGATCAATGACATCGCGGACCAGTTGCTTCAGTTTGGCCGCGTCCGGAAAGCCGCCGTCGCGCTTGCGATCCCAGACAAGCACGTCATTGCAGGAAATGGTGAAGATGCCGCCGGTGCCGGGCACCAGCGTCACTTCGCCAAGGTCCGTGCCGAAGGTCGACAGCAGCTCCTGCGCCATCCAGCCGGCGCGCAGCAGCCACTGACACTGCGTGCAATAGGTGATGCGGATGACCGGCAACGGCTTTTCGCTCGTGGCGGGTATAGCTCCGCTCATGCCGGACTGAGCTTCGCTCATGCCGCGCTGAGCTTGGCCATAGTCTCGTCGTCGACTTCGAAGTTGGCGTAGACGCTCTGCACGTCGTCGTCATCCTCGAGCGTGGCGACCAGCTTCATCAGCGACTGTGCCCGCTCCTCGTCGACCGGAACGTTGTTTTGCGGCCGCCAGATCGGCTTGACCGATTCAGCCTCACCGAGTGCGCCTTCCAGCGCCTTCGACACTTCGCCCATGTTCTCAAAGCCGCAATAGATGGTGTGGCCTTCCTCGTCGGATTCGACATCGTCGGCGCCGGCTTCGATCGCCGCATCCATGATCTTGTCGGCGCTGCCGGCCGATGCCGGATAGTAGATCTCGCCGGCACGGTCCCACATGAACGACACCGAGCCGGTTTCGCCCATCGCGCCGCCGGCCTTGGTGAAGGCGGCGCGCACATTGGATGCCGAACGGTTGCGGTTGTCGGTCAGCGCCTCGACAATGACGGCGACGCCGCCCGGGCCATAGCCCTCGTAGCGCACGGCTTCGTAGTTCTCGGCATCGCCCATCGAGGCCTTGTTGACGGCGCGTTGGATGTTGTCCTTCGGCATCGACACCGCCTTGGCGTTCTGAATCGCCAGCCGCAAGCGAGGGTTCATCGATGGATCGGGCGTCCCGCTTTTGGCGGCGACGGTGATTTCGCGCGCCAGCTTGGAAAACATTTTAGACCGCACCGCATCCTGGCGGCCCTTGCGGTGCATGATGTTCTTGAACTGTGAATGGCCAGCCATGGTGTCGTCTTCTCGGCTAGAGCATCCCGAAGCGAAGTGATCTGACCTCGTTTCCGCAATGCCCGAATTCAAAATTTCAGAGCGTCTCAGGTGCACCTCGTGGAAGCACGGCGTTCTCTGTCGGAATGGCCGGCTTATAGATAAATCGGCTCAATTCGTCCAGCCGCACCGCGCATGCGGCGTAAGACATGACCTGCTGCGGCCGCTCATGCCTCGAGGTCCGACTTCAGCCGGTCGATGATGCTGAGGGCATGCCCGGCATACTGGCTGATCCAGCGGTCGTGGATCTGCTTGATCGGCAGCGCGTTGAGATGGTTCCAGCGCTCGCGGCCGTCGCGCCGCGCAACGATCAGGTCGGCCTCCTCCAACACCTTGAGATGCAGCATCACGGTGCAGCGATCGATGTCGGGAAAGGCCTCGCACAGCATGCCGGTCGTCTTCGGCGTGTCCTTCAGCTGATCCAGCATTTCACGCCGGCGCGGATGCGCCAGCGCCTTGAAAACATTGTCGTCTTGCGATTGGCTTGACATGTTATGTTTTTATAACATATTGTTGGGTCGATCAAGGGAAGGAGTTGTGGATATGTCACTTGGATTCAGTGTTTCCGGACGCATCGGCAAGCCGGTCGCCGACGTCTTCGACGCGGTCGTCAATCCGAAGAAACTGAGCGGCTATTTCACCACGATCGGCGGCGCCAGCGCCCCGCTGGAAGCTGGCGCCGGCGTCGTCTGGTGGGGCAAGGTGCCGGTCGAGGTCGACGAAGTGGTCAAGGACAGCCGCATCGTGCTGCGCTGGGATGCCACCGACGCCGACGGCAAACCCGCCTACAAGACCCGCATCGAGATGAATTTCGAGCCGCTCGACGATGGCGGCACCTTCGTCACCATCGCCGAGAGCGGTTGGCAGGAAGGCGCGGTCGGCCTGAAGAAGTCCTACCTCAATTGCGAGGGCTGGTCGCAGATGCTGGCCTGCATGAAGGCCTATGTCGAATACGGCATCAATTTGCGCGACGGCTACTATCGCAGCGAGATGAGGGGCGAACCCGCCAACGAGACCAATATCTGAGCGACTATGGGGAGGATGGAGATCCGCAATGAAGAAAGTAACGCCATTCCTGATGTTCGAGGGCAAGGCCGAAGAGGCAATGACCCTCTATTGCGAGACCATTCCCGGCAGCAGCGTGCTTGACGTCACGAATTACGGCCCCGGCGAAGACGGCCCGCAAGGAACGGTCAAGCTGGCGCGGGTGTCGATCGCTGGGCTGGAAGTCATGGTCTTCAACAGCCCCGTGCACCACGCCTTCACGTTCACGCCATCGGTCTCGCTCTATGTGGACTGTTCCTCAGAAGAAGAGCTGAACCGGATTGTCGAGACACTGGGCGAGGACGGCGCGTTCCTGATGCCACCGGACAATTACGGCTTCAGCCGCCGTTTCGCATGGCTCAACGACAGGTTCGGGGTCTCCTGGCAGATAAATCTCGCATGACCAGCCTGAGCAAAGGCGACAACAGCCGAACACGACAACGGAGCCAGCTATGACCACGAAAATCACCGGCGGCATCAACATCGCCATGAAGGTACCGCCGCACCAATATGAGGCGACGATCGCCTTCTACCGCGACGTCGTCGGCCTGAAGCCGTTCACAGACAAAGCACCGGCCATCGGCTTCGAGCTTGGCCCCAACCGCCTGTGGATCGATGAGGCGCCGATGATGAGCCAGGCCGAGGTGTGGCTGGAGCTGTTCACCAAGGATTTCCCCATGGCTGCGGATCATTTCGCCAAGGCCGGTGTTGTGCGTTGCGACGCCATTGAGCCCTTGGGCGAGGGCTTCCGCGGCGGCTGGATCACCAACCCTGCCAACATTATTCACATGCTGCGCGAACCGGACGCCTGGTGAGCGCCGAATCCCGAAAGGAGCATCCGATGGACATCCGCGAAAAACCATTCGCCGAAGCCGGCATGCTGATCCGGCGGCCTGTCGCCGATGTATTCGAGGCCATCGTCGATCCGGCCATAACCACGAAATTCTGGTTCACCCATGGCAGCGGCCGGCTGGACAGCGGCAAGCAGGTCCTCTGGGAGTGGCGCATGTACGGCGTCTCGACGACAGTCGACGTCAGCGAGATCGTCGCGAATGAAAAGATCGTCATGCAATGGAGCGATCCGCCAACCACCGTGGTCTGGACATTCACCGAAATGCCTGGCGAGACGACCTTTCTCGAGGTTCGCAATTTTGGCTTCGCCGGGGATGGCGACGAGCAGGTGAAAGAGGCCGTCGGCTCAACCGGCGGCTTCACGCTGGTGCTGGCCGGCGCCAAGGCGTGGCTGGAACAGGGCCTGACGCTCGGCCTGATCGGCGACCGTCACCCGAAGGGCGTGCCAGGACATTAGGTATTCAGGGTCTGCCTCAATGCCCGCCGCCCGACTTCTTACGTCGCCGCGCCAGCATGTTGAGCCCCTCGACCAATGCCGAAAAGCCCATCGCCGCATAGATGTAGCCCTTGGGCACATGGTAGCCCATGCCGTCTGCGATCAGCGTCATGCCGATCATCAGAAGGAAGCCCAGCGCCAGCATGACGATGCTCGGGTTCTTGGCGATGAAGTTGGCCAGCGGCCCGGCCGCCAGCATCATCACGGTGACCGCGACGATCACGGCGATGTACATGATGGCGATCTCGTCGGTCATGCCGACGGCGGTGATGATCGAGTCGATCGAGAAGACCAGGTCGAGCAGCAGGATCTGGAAGATCGCGCCGGCAAGGCTGATCTGCAGCGTCTCGCCCATCATCGTATCCTTGTGGTCGTCGGGATCGACGGTGTGATGGATCTCCTTGGTCGCCTTCCAGACCAGGAACAGGCCGCCGGCGATCAGGATCAGGTCGCGCCAGGAAAAACCGTGACCGAAGGCCGTGAACACCGGCGTGGTCAGCTGGACGATGATCGAAATGGTGGCCAGCAGCACCAGCCGCATGATCAGGGCCGCCGAGATGCCGAGCCGGCGGGCACGGGCCCGTTGTGCTTCCGGCAGCTTGTTGGTCAGGATCGAGATGAAGATCAGATTGTCGATGCCGAGCACGACCTCGAGCACAATCAGCGTCAGCAGCGCGACCCAGGCCGTCGGGTCGGAAACAAATTGAAAATGCGGCGCCAGGAATTCGATGAGCTGCATGGAGGTCGTCCCCTCTTTTAACGATCTAGAGCAGTGTCGCCGGCAGTTAGGTATTAAGCGTGCCTATATCAATGTCACGACCAGAAGGACGGTGCGGTTTCCTCCAGCCGTGGCCCGCGACGAAACGGCGCAATCCGCTCGGTCAGCCCTGTGCGGTCTGAAATATCGACGCCGACGCCGCACAAAGTCGCCGGTCCGGTCGCCGCCTCGAAGCGGCCTTTCGGCACCTTCGACAGGAACCGGTTGAGCGGCTCCTCCTTGTCCATGCCGAGCGAGGAATCATAGTCGCCGCACATGCCGGCGTCGGACATATAGCCGGTACCGCCGTTGAGGATCTGGTGATCACCCGTCGGCTGGTGGGTGTGGGTGCCGATGACGAGGCTGGCGCGGCCGTCGACGAAATGCGCGAAGCACATCTTTTCCGAGGTCGCCTCGGCGTGGAAGTCGATAATCACGGCATCCGCCTGCTCGCCGAGCGGACAGGCGGCAAGCTCGCGTTCGCCGGCCTGGAACGGATCGTCGAGCTCGGGATGCATGAACACCCGGCCCATGATGTTGGCGACCAGCACGCGCGCGCCGCTCCTGGCGATATAGACACCGGAGCCGCGCCCGGGCGTGCCCTTGGGAAAGTTGGAGGGACGCAGGAAGCGCTCTTCGCGCGGCGCGAAGGCCAGCGCATCACGCTGGTCCCAGACATGGTTGCCGGTGGTGACGACATCGGCACCGGCCGCGATCGTCTCGCGAAAGATGTCTTCGGTGATGCCGAAGCCGCCGGCGGCGTTCTCGCCGTTGACGATGACGAAATCGAGTTTGAAGTCGGAGATCAGTCCGGGCAGCTGTTCCCACACCGCCGTGCGTCCTGTCTTTCCAACCATGTCACCGAGGAAGAGAAGTCTCATATGATCCCGCACCGAAGGTCAGCGAAAGCTGCATGACGCCAGTGAAGATCATGCGTCCCTTGTACTTATCTACAATTTTGGCGCGAAGCGGCGCAACCCGCTCTCGGTGAGTATTTCCGCAATGACGACGTCATGTTCCTCATCCGGCACCATTGCCACCTCCTGGCAGTCGAAGGCGATGCCGACCAGCCGCGGCGGCTCTCCCTTGTCGATCAGCTTGGCGATGGCGCGGTCGTAATAGCCGGCACCATAGCCGATGCGATGGCCGCGTACATCGAAAGCGGCAAGCGGCACCAGCATCACAGAGGGGTCGAGCACCTCGGCTTCCTCGTGAGGGCCGACCGTGCCGAAACCCATCTCGACCATCGGCGCGCCGCGCACCAGTTCGCGAAAGACAATGGTGGTCTTGTCGAGAATGGCCGGCAGGCAAAGCCGCGCGCCCTTTTCGCGCAAGGCAAACATCAGCGGCCGAACGTCGACTTCCGAACGCATCGGCCAGAAGCCGGAAACGATCTGGCCCGGCTCGACATGGAGGTGATCGCGTGCCGTCTCGGCCATTTCAAGCGCGACCTCCACCCGCCAGAACTCATCGAGCGCATCGCGGCGTCCGAGGGCCTCACGGCGAAGCTGCTTTTTCAGGTCTTTGAGAGAGGTCATTCAGCCAGGGTAGAAAAGGTCAGATCTGGATGGAGTTTTGGGAGCGACGTTTTCCACCGCAATCATCCACCGAAATGCGGGACGCGTGGCAATAAGTGACGATCCACACAACCGGTGGAGAGAGCGATCCCGGGAACCTACAAAGTAGGTGGGCGCCGTGTGAGAAAACCCACGGGTCTTCCCAGGGACAGCTCCCTAAGGATCGTTAAGGCCCCGGGGAAAATGTTCTCCTGCCGGGAAGCACAGACCGTCCCGCCCAATATAGGCTGCCGGCCGGCTAAGCGCCAGTGAGACGGGCATATGTTTCCATCAGGGTTCAAGCCCATTCGCCGCGGCCGGCGCACCCTTGCACAGGGTGAGCCGCGTCCTTACGGTTGCCATGACCAACCGAGGAGCAAGAATGCGTTTCGAAGGCACGGCGGCCTATGTCGCCGACAAGGATCTGATGGTGGCAGTCAACGCGGCGATCGCGCTGGAGCGGCCCTTGCTGGTCAAGGGCGAGCCAGGCACCGGCAAGACGGAACTCGCCCGCCAGGTGGCTGCTGCACTCGGCCTCGACCTCATCGAATGGCACGTCAAGTCGACGACGCGGGCGCAGCAGGGCCTGTACGAATATGATGCCGTCTCGCGGCTGCGCGACAGCCAGCTTGGCGACGAGTGCTTCAACGACATCAGGAACTACATCAAGCGCGGCAAGCTCTGGGAGGCGTTCGCCGCCGGCAGGAAGGTCGTGCTTTTGATCGACGAGATCGACAAGGCCGACATCGAATTCCCCAACGACCTCCTGCAGGAACTCGATCGGATGGAGTTCTTCGTCTACGAGACCGGCGAAACCATCCGCGCCGCCGTCAGGCCGATCGTCATCATCACCTCCAACAACGAGAAGGAGTTGCCGGACGCGTTCCTGCGCCGCTGCTTCTTCCACTACATCCGCTTTCCCGACGTCGATACGCTGCACAGAATCGTCGATGTCCACTATCCCGGCATCAAGCAGAACATGGTGCGCGCGGCGCTGACCCAGTTCTACGAAATCCGCGACGTGCCCGGCTTGAAGAAGAAGCCGTCGACCTCCGAGGCGCTCGACTGGATAAGGCTGCTGGTCGCCGACGATATCGCGCCGGAAGATCTGCGCGCCGATCCGAAGAACGCCCTGCCCAAGTTGCATGGCGCATTGCTGAAGAACGAGCAGGACGTGCATTTGTTCGAGCGGCTGGCGTTCATGGCACGAAGGCAGCAATAGGTCAGCAGCAGCGCTTTCCCTCCTGTGGACCGTTGCCCGCAGCCGAACAGGCAGGCAGCCTCGGCCAAACCTTCAGAGGAGATGACATGTCTGAGATTATCGTCCGCCCGCTCGCGCAGTCCGACCACGCCGATTGGCGGCGGCTGTGGACCGACTACCTCACCTTCTATGAGACGAAGCTGCCGGAAGAGGTCTATGCCGTCACCTGGAAGCGGCTGTTCACCGAAGGTGAGTTCGAGCCGAAAGGCTTCATCGCCACGCTGGACGGCAAGGCGGTTGGGCTCACCCACTATCTCTACCACCGCTCAGGCTGGTCGGAAAAAAACAACTGCTATCTGCAGGACCTGTTCGCCGACCCTGACGTGCGCGGCAAGGGCATCGGCGCGGCGCTAATCGAGGCGGTGAGACAGGAAGCCGAAAAAGTCGGCGTCAAGAACGTCTACTGGATGACGCACGAGACCAACACCACCGCGCGCAAACTCTACGACCACGTTGCGCGCCGCACGGGCTTCATCGAGTATGATCTGCTGTAGATAGACAATGTTCATCCCCTTCTTCCTCGAACTGAAGGCCGCGCGTGTTCCCGTTTCGCTCAGGGAATATCTGTCGCTGCTGGAGGGGCTGAAAGCCGGGCTGGTCGACTACGACGTCGAAGGCTTTTATTACCTCGCCCGTGCGGCGTTGGTGAAGGACGAGCGCCACATCGACCGCTTCGACCAGGTGTTTGCCCATGTCTTCAAGGGCATCGAAGCACTGGGCGGGCCGGATGCCGTCGATGTCGCCAATATCCCCGAGGAATGGTTGCGCCGCCTCGCCGAAAAGCACCTGAGCGACGAAGAGAAAAAACTGGTCGAGGCGCTGGGCGGTTTCGAGAAACTGATGGAAACCTTGAAGCAGCGGCTGCAGGAGCAAAAAGGCCGCCACCAGGGCGGCTCGAAATGGATCGGCACCGGCGGCACCTCGCCTTTCGGCGCCTATGGCTACAATCCCGAAGGTGTGCGTATCGGCCAGCATGAAAGCCGCAACCGCCGCGCGGTGAAGGTGTGGGACAGACGTGAGTTCAGGAATTTCGACGATGCCGTCGAACTCGGCACCCGCAACATCAAGATCGCGCTGAAGCGCTTGCGTCGCTGGGTGCGCGAAGGCGCCGAGGAGGAATTCGACCTGCCCGGCACCATCCACGCCACCGCCGAGCACGGCTATCTCGATGTGCAGACGCGGCCCGAACGGCGCAACGCGGTGAAGCTTTTGATGTTCTTCGATGTCGGCGGCTCGATGGACGACCACATCAAGAGCGTCGAGGAGCTGTTTTCGGCCGCCCGCGCCGAATTCCGCCAGCTCGAATATTTTTATTTCCACAACTGCCTCTATGAGGGCGTGTGGAAGGACAATCGCCGCAGGCATGCCGAGGTGATTCCGACCTTCGACCTGCTCCACAAATATGGACCGGACTACAAGGTGATCGTTGTCGGCGACGCGTCGATGAGCCCCTACGAGATCGCTCACCCCGGCGGTTCGGTCGAGCACTCCAATCCGGAGGCAGGCAGCGTCTGGCTCGGCCGCCTGCTGCAGCAATGGCCGAACGCGGTATGGCTGAACCCCGAAGACCCCAAGAACTGGGGCTACACCCATTCGATTGCGATGATCCGCGACATCTTCGGCGGCCGCATGTTCCCGCTGACGCTGGCCGGGCTCGAAGGCGCGACCAAGCAGCTTTCAAGGAAGCATTAGTTGTCAGAGGTGCGGAACCATCACCTCAGAGACCATCAATCGTGAAAGTTGGCGCCGCCCCTCACTGTCCTGCCGGACATCTCTCCCCGTAAACGGGGCGAGAGGGCCTGGCCGCAACGCCGGCGCCTTTCTTGCAACGCTGACAATTGGCGAAATCGCGGACGACAGAGCCCCTCGCCCCGTTTACGGGGAGAGGATGCCGGCAGGCAGGTGAGGGGCGGCGCAGACGCCTGAAGAAGGGGGAATTCAACCTTGGAACGTCAGACACTGGGCAGTCGTGTAACAAATGCCTATCTTGACGCGAATATCCGGTTGCAATCAACAACGAGCCGGCAAGGCTGAGGAGATCACATGGACACCCATACCTACCCTGTAACTCGCACCGACGCCGAATGGCGCGCCCGGCTGACGCCGGAGCAGTATGCCGTCATGCGCGGTCACGGCACCGAACGGCCGGGAAGCTGCGCCTTGCTCTACGAGAAGCGCGCCGGCACCTTTTCCTGCGCCGGCTGCGACCAGCCCTTGTTCGAATCCAAGCTGAAGTTCGAGAGCGGCACCGGCTGGCCGAGCTTCAACGACCCGGTGCCGGGCTCGGTCGAAAACACCGTCGACCGCAGCTACGGCATGGTTCGCACCGAATGTCATTGCGCCCGCTGCGGCAGCCATCTCGGCCATGTCTTCGAGGACGGCCCGCCGCCGACCGGCCTGCGCTATTGCATCAACGGGGTGGCGCTGAAATTCGAGCCTTCGGCCTGAGCCATCCGGGTTCGACACTATTATGAAAGGTCGGCATCTGTCGCCCTTTTCGTTTAAGTATCCGTTGCCCCCCTCTGGGCAGACGATCAGACCACGATCATCGCCACCAGCCACAGCGTAGCGCCCAGCGTCATCATCCAGGCCTTGGCACCGGGTATCTTTTCGGTGGTCCGCCACACCGCCAAGGTTAGGAACAGGCTGTAGGGCACCGACGCGAAATGCACTGCCAGCACAAGCCCGAGCGGCAACTTCAATCCGAGCAGAACGAGCGCCAGCACCGATGCGGCGATGCTGACCGCGGTGCCGACGAGGACAAGGTCGCGCCAGAACAGCCGGTCGAGCGGCACCTGGCCTTGCCAGCGTGAGCGGAAAAAGGAGCCGATACCTTCTGGCAACACCGGATGTCTATCCCTGCCCCAGGACTTCGGTTACCGCGCGCTCGATACGCGAGCATTCGGTCACCAGCCAGTCGGCCATGGCTGGCCAGTTGTCCTCGGCACAGCAGTTCACCCGCCACATCGAGTTGATGCCAAGACCCTCGCAACTCTGTTCCGGCCTGAGCTTCAGCCTGGCCTCGATATCGGGCTGGAATGGCTTCAACCGCGACCACGCCTGCGTGGCGCCGAACTTCTCGTTGCGACCGAAGAAGACGCCGACCTGGCTCTGCGCCGGCGCAACATACATGGAAAGAACCAAGGCGAAGTCGGGCAGCCCGCGCTGCCAGAACCAGGGTCCGCGCCTCGCCATCAGAGCCCTTTCTTCGGGATGCCGCTCGGCGAACAGCGTCCAGAAGCCGCGCTGGCGGAATTCAGAGGCGCGGCGGGCGCCGAAGTCGAATTCGCTCATGGCTCGATGCTCGCTTCGGCATCATGCTCGGCCCGAGACTGTTTCGAAATTCGCTCTGGCGAGTCATATGGTGGTGGTTTCGAGAACCGGAGCGGAGCGTACTTAAAGTACGCGAGCACCGGAAGCGCAGAAAACGCCAACAGATGGCCGCCAGAGTAGAATTTCCAGACAGTCTCTACACCATACCGAGTGCGGCCTTGTACAGATCGAGGATGGTTTCCTCTTCCTGACGCTCGGCCTGGTCCTTCTTGCGCAGCCGGATGATCGTGCGCATCGCCTTGGTGTCGAAGCCGGTGCCCTTGGCCTCGGCGAACACTTCCTTGATGTCGTCGGAAATCGTCTTCTTCTCTTCCTCGAGCCGCTCTATGCGCTCGATGAAGGCACGCAGCTGGCCGGCGGCAACAGTCTGGCTGGTATCGGTGATATCGTCGGCCATATTTTTCTCCAAAAGCATCGGCTCCGCGACTCGCGGACGACTGCGGCAAAATTTGAGCCGGTTCGATGCCCGACCGGCGGCGGCGGGTCAAGCCGTTATCGACCAAGCCACAAGGGGCTGCCGCCAGAAGCCGACAGCCAGTCCGTTTTGCGAACTCTAATTGAAAGCGATCAGCAGATCCTTGGCATCGATCTGGTCGCCTGCCTTGACCAGCACCTCGGCGACCGTGCCGTCGCGCTCGGCATGCAGCGCCGTCTCCATCTTCATCGCTTCGATGGAAAGCAGCACGTCACCGGCCTTCACAGCCTGGCCGGCAGCCACCGAAAGCGCCGAGACGACGCCCGGCATCGGTGCGCCGACATGCGCCTCGTTGCCGGGTTCGGCCTTGCGGCGGGCCTTGGCGGCGGACGCGCCATGCGCCCGGTCGGGCACCTTGACACGACGCGGCTGGCCGTTGAGCTCGAAGAACACGGTGACCATGCCCTTCTCGTCGACATCGCCGATGGCCAGGCAGCGCACCACCAGCGTCTTGCCCTTCTCGATGTCGACGAAGATCTCGTCTTCCGGCTTCATGCCGTAGAAATAGGTCGGCGTCGGCAGGACGCTGACCGGCCCATAGGTTTCCTGCGCGCCGGCGAAATCCGTGAACACCTTCGGATACATCAGCCACGAGGCGAATTCGAACTCCGACAGCTTGCGCTCGAGCTTCTCCTCGATTTCCTTGCGGTTGGCCTTGAGGTCGGCTGGCTTGAGCAGTGAGCCGGGCCGCACCGTGATCGGCTTGTCGCCCTTCAGCGCCTTCCTCTGCAGCGCCGTCGGCCACCCGCCTGGCGACTGGCCAAGATCGCCGCGCAGCATCGAGACGACCGAGTCCGGAAAGGCGATATCCTTGTCCGGGTTTTCGACATCGGCAACGGTCAGGTCCTGGCTGACCATCATCAATGCCATGTCGCCGACGACCTTGGAGGACGGCGTCACCTTGACGATGTCGCCGAACATCAGATTGACGTCGTGATAGGTCTGCGCCACCTCGTGCCAGCGCGTCTCCAGTCCGAGCGAGCGCGCCTGTTCCTTCAGATTGGTGAACTGCCCGCCCGGCATCTCGTGCAGATAGACTTCCGAGGCCGGCCCCTTGAGGTCGCTTTCGAAGGCGGCGTACTGGTTGCGCACCGCTTCCCAGTAGAACGAGATTTTCCTGATCCATTGCGGGTCGAGACCGGGGTCGCGTTCTGTGCCCTTCAGCGCCTCGACGAGCGAGCCAAGGCATGGCTGCGAGGTGTTGCCGGAGAAAGCATCCATCGCCGCGTCTATGGCGTCGACGCCGCTTTCCACCGCCGCCAGCACCGTCGCCGCCGACAGGCCCGACGTGTCGTGGGTGTGGAAATGGATCGGCAGGTCGGTCGCCTCGCGCAGCGCCTTGAACAGCACGCGTGCCGCCGCCGGCTTCAGCAGTCCGGCCATGTCCTTGACGGCGATGATGTGGGCGCCGGCCGCCTGCAATTCCTTGGCCAGGCCGACATAGTATTTGAGGTCGTATTTCGCCCGCGCCGGATCGAGGATGTCGCCGGTATAGCAGATCGCCGCTTCGATCAGCTTGCCCTCGGCGCCGACCGCATCCATGGCGACGCGCATGTTGTCGACCCAGTTCAGGCAATCGAAGACCCGGAACAGGTCGATGCCACCGCTTGCTGCCTGCTTGACGAAATGCTGCACGACATTGTCGGGATAGTTGGTGTAGCCGACGCCATTGGCGCCGCGCAGCAGCATCTGCAACAGCAGATTGGGCGCCGCCTCGCGCACCAGCGACAGCCGCTCCCACGGATCCTCGGTGAGGAAGCGCATGGCGACGTCGAAGGTGGCGCCACCCCAGCATTCCAGCGATAGAAGCTGCGGCAAGGCGCGCGCATAGGTACCGGCGATGCCGGCAATGTCATGCGTTCGCACACGGGTGGCGAGCAACGACTGGTGGCCATCGCGCATCGTCGTGTCGGTGACCAGCACTTGCCTCTGATCGCGCATCCAGGCGGCGAACTTCTCCGGCCCGAGCACATCCAGCTTCTGCTTGCTGCCGCCGGGCACATTGCCGTTGAGGTAAGGCACCACGGGTGCGGCCGCATCGGCCTTCGGCTGCGGCCGGCCGCGCGTCTCGGGATGGCCGTTGACGCTGACGTCGGCGAGATAGTTGATGAGCTTGGTGGCGCGGTCCTGGCGCTTGACCTGCTGGAACAGTTCCGGCGTCGTGTCGATGAACTTGGTCGTGTAGGAATTGTCGGCGAAGCTCGGATGGTTGATGATCGCTTCGAGGAAAGTCAGGTTGGTGGCGACGCCGCGGATGCGGAACTCGCGCAGCGCCCGGTTCATGCGGGCGATCGTCTCGGCCGGCGTCGGCGCCCACGCCGTCACCTTTTCCAGCAGCGGATCGTAGAAGCGGGTGATGACAGCGCCCGAATAGGCGGTGCCGCCATCGAGGCGGATGCCGAAGCCTGTTGCGCCGCGATAGGCGGTGATGCGGCCGTAATCGGGGATGAAATTGTGTTCGGGATCTTCCGTGGTGATGCGGCACTGCAGCGCGTGGCCGTTCAGCCTTATGTCCTTCTGCGCCGGCACGCCTGATTCCGGTGTGCCGATGGCAAAGCCGTCGAGGATGTGGATCTGCGCCTTGACGATATCGATGCCGGTCACCTGCTCGGTGACGGTGTGCTCGACCTGGATGCGCGGATTGACCTCGATGAAATAGAATTTGCCGGTGTCGGCATCCTGCAGGAACTCGACCGTGCCGGCGCCGATATAACTGGTCTCGCGGGCGATCTTCAGCGCATGGCCGCAAAGCTCCTCGCGCTGCGACATTTCGAGATAGGGCGCCGGCGCCCGCTCGACGACCTTCTGGTTGCGGCGCTGGATCGAACAGTCGCGCTCGAACAGGTGCACCGCATTGCCATGGGTGTCGCCCAGCACCTGCACCTCGACATGGCGGGCGCGTTCGATCAGCTTTTCAAGATAGACCTCGTCCTTGCCGAAGGCGGCTTTCGCCTCGCGCTTGCCCTCGGTGACTTCACGGGCAAGGTCGGCTTCGGCGCGGATGGCGCGCATGCCGCGGCCGCCGCCGCCCCATGACGCCTTCAGCATCACCGGATAGCCGATTCCCTTGGCCAGTTTCTTGACCGCCTCCATGTCATCCGGCAACGGATCGGTGGCGGGGATCACCGGCACCCCGACCTCGATGGCGAGATTGCGCGCCGCGACCTTGTTGCCGAGCCGCCGCATTGTGTCCGGCTTCGGCCCGATGAAGGTAATGCCGGCTTCGGCACAGGCGTCGGCGAATTCGGGACTTTCCGACAACAATCCGTAGCCGGGATGAATAGCATCGGCACCCGACAGCCTGGCGACGCGGATCACCTCCTCGATCGACAGATAGCTTTCGATCGGCCCCATGTCCCGGGTCAGATGCGGCCCGCGTCCGACCTGGTAGCTCTCGTCGGCCTTGAAGCGATGCAGGGAGTATTTGTCTTCCTCGGCCCAGATCGCCACGGTTTTGAGGCCGAGTTCGTTGGCCGCGCGAAAAACGCGAATGGCGATTTCGGACCGGTTGGCGACGAGGATCTTCGTGATGGCCAAGGACTGGGCTCCAGCAACGGAAGGAAGAGAAATCGGCGCAATGATTAGCGTGAAAATGCTGCAGTGCAAACAAAATTGACGTGCGTTTAAACCGATTGAAATGGAATCATTGAGCCAGAAGCCCTTCGCATTCATCCGAACAGCAAGAAAAGCCCGGCTTTGCAGTTAGCGCACGATCATTCACCGGCTAAGAACCCGGCTCTATCGGCCGCCCCCCGTGATGGCAAAAGAAAATGCCCGGCGCGAGCGCCGGGCATCGTACATGGTCTGGAGACTGACGAGCTTACATCTTCTGGATGTAGGTGTACTTGCCGTCGTCGCCCTTCTTCCATTCGTACATGACGTAGCCGGGCAGCGTCGGGTCGCCCTTGGCGTCATAGGACAGGTCGCCGAGCACGGTCTTGAACGGGCCGTTTTCATGCAGCGCCTTGGCAACTGCCTGCGGATCGTTCGACTTGGCAGCGGTGGCTGCCGCGGCGATCGCCTGCATGGCTGCGTAGGAGTAGAGCGTGTAGGCTTCCGGTTCGAAACCCTGCGCGCGGAACTTCTCGACGAGTTCCTTGTTGGCGGGGATCAGGCGCGGATCCGGACCGAACGTGTTGAGCGTGCCCGCAACCGCGTCGCCCGCGATCGAAGCCAACTCGTTCGACACGATGCCGGCGCCGGAGACCAGCGTCGCCTTGAGGCCCTGGTCGGCGGCCTGGCGGATGATCAGGCCGGCTTCGGTGTGCAGGCCGCCCCAATAGATGATGGAAACGCCGGCTTCCTTCATCTTGGCGATCAGCGCCGAGAAGTCCTTGTCGCCGACATTGATGCCTTCGTACATGACTTCCGTCAGGCCCTTGGCATTCATCGCCTTCTTGGTTTCGTCGGCAAGGCCCTGACCGTAGGTGGTCTTGTCGTGCACGACGGCGATCTTGGCATCCTTGAAGTTGGCGGCCAGATAAGCGCCGGCAATGCTGCCCTGCTGGTCATCGCGTCCGCAGGTGCGGAACACGTTCCACAGGCCGCGTTCGGTGAACTGCGGGTTGGTTGCGGCCGGCGTCACTTCGACGATGCCGTTCTCGGCATAGACTTCCGAGGCCGGGATCGAGACGCCGGAGTTGAAGTGACCGACCACGAACTTGACGCCGTCGCCGACGAACTTGTTGGCGACCGAGATGCCCTGCTTCGGATCGGAAACGTCGTCGCCGACTTCGAGCTTGATCTGCTCGCCATTGATGCCGCCAGCCGCATTGATGTCGGCGACAGCAGCTTCCGCACCCTTCTGCAACTGCGCGCCGAAGGCGGCATTCGGACCGGTGATCGGGCCAGCGACGCCGACCATTACGTCAGCCCACGCGGCACCGCCGAACGCGACAAGCGCGGTCAGGGCGACGGCGGACAAAAGTGACTTTTTCATTTAAACGCTCCCATTAACGGAGTGGGCGTGGATGAAGCTTTCATGCGATGCCCACCCTTATCGCAGAAAGCATAGTTTGCCGATTTTCAGGCACTTGTCACGCCGATTCAATTTCGAGACGGCGTTAATGATGAACGTCAACCTTTCGGTTTCCAGCTCAAGAGTGAAGCTCTTTCGTAGAGCCAATTATACTGTGTCACCATCTGGTTGGTGCGCGTGTATTGGTAGCCGACGAAGCCGAGGATCATCAGCACGATGGTGTCGACGACATAATAGTGCAGCGAGAACATGGTGCCGCCGAACAGCGCGTGATGGATGAAGCGGATCGCGATGCCGAGGCCCAGCATATAGGCGAACAGCTGGATGAAGCTGCGCCACGTCTGAGCACTGGCCTTGCCCGTCATCCACGCCGCCCAGCCGCCGAGCAGACAGGTGACGAAGAAGAACTGCCAGATCGAGGGTTCCTCGTAAAGAATGCCCTGCATGGTGAAGTCTCCTTAGCATGATCCCGAAAAGTTGCGGACTTTCCGGACAAGATCATGCGACAAACAAACAATCTGGAGCGGAATGGCGGATGCACGCATTCCGCTCCGAACTCAGTGGTGCCCGCCTTCGAGATAGGCGGCGCGCACTTCCGGATTGGCGAGCAGTTCCTTGCCGGTGCCGCTCATCGTCACATTGCCATTGACCATGACGTAGCCGCGCGTGGCGAGCTTGAGCGCGCCGAAGGCGTTCTGCTCGACCAGGAACACGGTCAGCCCTTGGGTGCGGTTCAGTTCGCGGATGGCGTCGAATATCTGCTTGACGATCAGCGGCGCGAGACCCAGCGACGGCTCGTCGAGCAAAAGCAGCTTCGGCCGTGCCATCAGCGCGCGTCCGATCGACAGCATCTGCTGCTCACCGCCCGACAGCGTGCCGCCGCGCTGGGTGATGCGCTCTTTCAAACGCGGGAACAGCGTGAACACCTTCTCGACGTCCTCGTCATAGTGCTTGAGGTTGTCGAGGCTGGCGCCCATCTGCAGGTTTTCCATCACCGTCATGCGCGGAAATATCCGCCGGCCCTCGGGCGACTGGGCAATGCGCATGCGCGCGATCTCGTGCGTCGGCATCTGGGTGATGTCGGTGCCGGCAAAGGTGATGGTGCCGGCGCGAGCCCGCGGCGCGCCGAAAATAGTCATCATCAGCGTCGACTTGCCGGCGCCGTTGGCACCGATCAGCGCCACGATCTCACCTTGGTTGACGGTGACATCGACGCCGTTCAGCGCCCGGATGTTGCCGTAATAGGTCTGCACGCCCTTGATATCGAGCAGTGTTGTCGCGGCCATCACTTGCCCCCTCCGCGCTTGCCCGCCACGGGCTTGGCAGCGGTCTTGCTCCCGGTCTTTCCGGTGGCTGCCTTTGCAGTCTTTGCGGAAGCATGGCTTGTCGCCACCTTGCCCGCATCGACGCGGCGCGAGAATTCCGTGTCCTTGCCCTGGCCGAGCAGCCTGGCCTGTTTGACCCATTCCTCGCGCGCGATACGTCCGTCAAAGGCGAGATAGGCTTCGGCGGCCTCGACGTCGGCCTTTTTCCAGGCGCCGATCTGGTCGAAATGGAAGATGCCGTGATCGTTGAGCTTCTTCTCGTTGACCGTGCCGATGCCCTTGATGCGGGTCAAATTATCGGCCTTGCCGCCGCGAGGTGCCGCCAGCCGGTTGGAGATCTCTCCAGCCTTTGCCGGGGCCTTGGCTGCCGGCTTGGCCGACGCGGTCGACGTCGCCGCCGCGCCGGTTGCCGCCTTTGAAGCCGCTTTCGGAGCAGGCTTTGCCTTCGCTGCCGGCACGGCTGCCAGCGAGGCTGCCTTGTTTGCCGCGGCGAGCGACCTGGCGTCAACCTGACCGGCCTTTGACGCTCCCTTGGCCACCGTAACCCGCTCGCCCGAACTATGGCCGACCGTGTCGGTCACCGGCCCGGCGAGATAGGACGACGATGTTCCCGGACCATGCGCGGCATCCGGCCCTGTATCGAGCTGTTCGATGACATCTTCGTCGCCGACTTCGGTAAGGACCGCTTCGACTTCCTCGTCGTCGACGCCGAGATAGGCGGCGATGACGCGCGGGTCGGTGCGCACCGACTGCGGACTGCCGTCGGAGATCTTGCGGCCGTACTCCAGCACCACGACATGGTCGGAGATCTGCATGACCACCGACATGTCGTGCTCGATCAACAGGATCGAGGTACCGGATGTGTTCTTGATGTCGATCAGCAGCTCGTTCAGCGCCGCCGATTCCTTCGGATTGAGGCCGGCCGCCGGTTCGTCGAGGCACAGAAGCTCGGGTCCCGTGCACATGGCGCGAGCGATCTCGAGGCGGCGCTGCGCGCCATAGGGCAGGTCGCCGGCCGGGTCGTCGGCACGGTCGACAAGATCGGCCTTTTCCAGCCAATGCTTGGCGAGTTCCACCGATTCGGCCGAAGCCTTGCGATAGCCGCTGAAGCCGAACAGGCCGAGGACCGTGTAGCCCGATGCCTTCATCAGTTTGTTGTGCTGGGCGACCAGCAGGTTCTCCAGCAGGGTCATGCCGGAGAACAGGCGGATGTTCTGGAAGGTGCGCGCCACCTTGGCGCGCGCCGGGATCTCATGGTTGGGCAGCCGCTCGAGCAGGAAGGTCGAACCATCGTTCCGGTTGAGCGTGATCATGCCTTCCGACGGCTTGTAAAAACCGGTGATGCAGTTGAACACCGTGGTTTTGCCGGCGCCGTTAGGGCCGATCAGCGCGGTGATCTCGCCGCGCTTGGCGGCGAAAGACAGATCGCCGATGGCCACAAGGCCACCGAACTTCATCGACAGATGATCGACCTGCAGGATAGCGTCGTTCACGCCGGAATTGGCCTTCTGAACAGGGTTCGCATTCATCAGCCGTGTCCTTCCTTGGTGAAGGAGCTTGAGACAGCCTTTCGCTCCTTGAGGAAGGCGGTTGGTTCACGACTGCCGACGAAGCCGCGCGGCTTCCACAGCATGACGATGACCATGGCCATACCGAACAGAAGCATGCGGTAGAGCTCCGGTGTGAAGTCCGGCCCGAAGACCTGCTTGAGGAAGTCGAGTTCGCGCAATGCCTCGGTGCCGCCGATCATCACCATTGCGGCGACCGCGATGCCGACCAGCGAACCCATGCCGCCGAGAACGACGATGGCCAGGATGATGGCCGATTCCAGGAAGACGAAGGATTCCGGGCTGACGAAGCCCTGCCGTGCAGCGAAGAACGCGCCGGCGAAGCCGCCGAACATCGCACCCGTGGCGAAGGCTGTGAGCTTCGTGGTGGTGGTATTGATACCGAGCGAGCGGCAGGCGATCTCGTCCTCCCGCAACGCTTCCCAGGCACGGCCGACCGGCATGCGCCGCAGCCGGATGGTGACGAAGGCTGTCAGCAGCGCCAGCGCCAGGATCAGGTAATAGAGGAAGATCTTGTAGTAGGCGCTCGATGTCGCCAGATGCAGCACCTTGGCGATGTAATTGGGGTCCGACACGTTGAAGGTCATCAGGCCGAAGAAGGTGACCTTCGGGATGCCGGAAATACCGGCCGAACCGTTGGTGACCTCGCGCCAGTTGATCAGCACCAGGCGGATGATCTCACCGAAAGCCAAGGTGACGATCGCCAGATAGTCGCCGCGCAGGCGCAGCACCGGGAAGCCGAGCAGCACGCCCCAGAAGGCGGCCATGGCGCCGGCGGCCGGCAAAAGGATCCAGAACGACAGGCCGTACTGCGTGCCGAGCAGCGCATAGGCATAGGCGCCGACCGCGTAGAAGGCGACATAACCGAGGTCGAGCAGGCCGGCGAGGCCGACGACGATGTTCAGGCCCCAGGCCAGCATCACATAGATCAGGATCTGGATGCCGAAATTGTCGACCCATTTCAGCGAGCCTTGCAGCCCGCCGACGAACGACCAGGACATCAGCGACAGGATCGCCACCACCAGGATCGGATAGAGGATCAGCGCGGCAATGCCGAGTTTGGTGAAGTTGGCGTGAATGAAACCGCGGAAGTAATAGATCACGCAGGCCAGCACGTAGATGATTGCCAGGGCGCGCAGGAACTGCAGATAGCCGGCCGGCACGGCTCCCACCCATCCGACGAGAGAGCTATTGACCGCAAACAACACCACCGCCGCGACCAAGGCCACGATGAAGGCCGGCAACTGGAAGAAACGTGACGCCACGCTGGCCGGCAACAGGCCAGTGGCGACGTCGGTGATCTTCTGGTTGGCCAGGAAGGGCTGGCCATAAGCGACATAGAGGAAGCGCCCGATGGCCGTGGCGATCACCACGGCGGCAAGCAGGCCCCAGCGCGTCGTCAGGACCAGTTCATTGGAAATGTTCTGGCCGGTCTTCAGGCCGATGAACAGCACGAACAGGCCGAACGATATGGCAGCGGCATAAAGTGACTCGCGCAACGCGCGCTGCATAGGCGTGGCGACGGTGTCGCGCTCCGGAGATACGGTGACGGCCATGGTCTCAGACCTTTTCGACTTCTGGCCGGCCCAATATGCCGGAAGGCAGGAAGATCAGCACGATGGCCAGGATCGAGAACGCCGCGACGTCCTTGTAGTCGATCGAGAAATATGCCGACCACATGCTCTCGATGAAGCCGATCATCAGCCCGCCGAGCACAGCACCCGGCAACGAACCAATGCCGCCCAGCACCGCCGCCGTGAAGGCCTTCACGCCCGGCGTGAAGCCATCCGAGAAGGCAATGACGCCGTAATACATCAGGAACAAAGTGCCGGCGACCGCGGCAAGGGCCGCACCCATGATGAAGGTGATCGAGATCGTGCGGTCGACATCGATGCCGAGCAGCGCCGCCATCTTGCGGTCCTGCTCACAGGCCCGTTGCGCTCGCCCGAGCGAGGTCTTGTTGACCAGATACCAGAACAGCGCCAGCAGCAGCGCCGTGACGACGACGATGATGATCTGCTTCAGCGACACGCTGATGCCGTTGATGTTGTAAACCTGGCTGACCATCGGCGGGATCGGCTTGTTGCGGGGACCCTGCGTCACCTGGACGAAGTTCGACAGCGCGATCGACATGCCGATGGCGGTGATCAGCGGGGCCAGTCGGAACGAACCGCGCAGCGGCCGGTAGGCGACTTTTTCAATCGTCCAGTTGTAGAGGCTGGTGAGCAGCATCGCCACGATCATCATGACCAGCAGCGCCAGCACAACCGGCACGGAATAGAACAGCGCGCCAAGGGCGAGGAAGACGATCAGTGCTGTGAAGGCACCCACCATGAAGATGTCGCCATGGGCGAAATTGATCATGCCGATGATGCCGTAGACCATCGTGTAGCCGATCGCGATCAGCCCATAGATCGATCCCAGCGTCAGCCCGTTGATAAGCTGCTGGACAAAGTACTGCATGTGTACATGGCTCCCCTGGAATGTCGCCCATGCAGACGCATTCCTTTTCGTATTTCCCCTAGTCGTAAAGTTTCGAGCCCGGATTGCAACGTCATTTTTCAATCGTCATGCGTGTTTTCGAAGCACGCTACCCGATTGCCCGTTTTCCACCATCCGGCCCCTGGACTATCGCGGACCCTACCATTGGCATAACGCAATGTCTTTGACGATTCGACCGCATCATGCGCTCCGTTTCGAAGAAATCGCCGTCAAAATTAGGTGATGAAAGGAATCCTTGCGTTTTTGGCATGATCCATTTTTCAAGCCCTCGCTTTCCGCAAGGTCAGGATTCCCATCACTTGACAACAAATCCATGCGCGAACGGGTCGCGGTCCTCGATGAAGATGGTGTTCAGTCCGGTCATCCGCGCCCAGCCGCCGATAGAGGGAATGATGGCCGGTTTGCCGGCCACGGTGACGTCTTTTTCGACCTTGCCCTTGAACAGCGAACCGATGATCGATTCATGGACGAAGCTGTCGCCGGCCTTGAGTTTGCCCTTGGCATGAAGCTGCGCCATGCGCGCCGAGGTGCCGGTGCCGCAGGGCGAGCGGTCGATCGCCTTGTCGCCGTAGAACACGGCATTGCGGGCATCCGCCCCATCCACCGTCGGAGCACCGGTCCACAGCATGTGCGACAGCCGGTTGATGCCAGGATTCTCGGGATGGACGAAGGAATATTTCTCGTTAAGCCGCTGGCGCACCACCGGGCTCCAGGCGATGAAGTCGCCCGCCGAATAATCGGCCATGTCGCGATAGTTCTTCTGTGGTTCGACGATGGCGTAGAAGTTGCCGCCATAGGCGACGTCGACGGTGATTTCGCCGAGCCCAGGGCATTCGACCGTCAGCCCCTCGGCATGGAGGAAGGACGGCACATTGGTGATGCGCACCTCCTCGACATAGTCGCCGACCTGTTTGTATTCAGCGATGACAAGTCCGGCCGGCGTGTCGAGCCGAAGCACGCCCGGCGTCTTCGGCTTGATCAGACCGTGCTCGATCGCCATCGTCACCGTGCCGATGGTGCCATGGCCGCACATCGGCAGGCAGCCGGAGGTTTCGATGAACAGGATGGCGATGTCGCAATCCTCGCGCGTCGGCGGATAGAGGATCGAACCGGACATCACGTCGTGGCCGCGCGGCTCGAACATCAGGCCGGTGCGGATCCAGTCATACTCGGCCAGAAAATGCGCACGCCGCTCCATCATCGTCGCGCCCTGCAGCAGCGGGCCGCCCCCAGCGACCAGCCGCACCGGATTGCCGCAGGTGTGGCCGTCTATGCAGAAGAAGGATTTCTTGGCCATGACGCTCCTCGAAAATCAAAACCCGAAAATATCAAAATCGTTGCGGACTGAAGGGGGCCAGTTCGATCGGTGGAGTCTGCCCCAGGACTAGATCCCTGATCAACCGTCCGGTGGCCGCCGCCTGGGTCAGGCCGAGATGGCCATGGCCGAAGGCATAGACCACCGACCGCCTTCCCGGCGCGCCGCCGATGACGGGCACTGAATCCGGCAGCGAGGGGCGGAACCCCATCCATTCGCGCCCACCCGAGGGATCGAGCCCCGGCAGGAATTTCTGCGCCTTCTGCAGCAGCGCCTTAGACCTGGCATAATTGGGCCGCCGCTCGATGCCGCCGAGTTCGACGGCGCCACCGACACGCAGGCCCGTTGCGAGCGGCGTGACGACGAAGCCATGGCCGGAGAAGATCAGCATCCGCTTCACGTCGAAGGCACTCGTCGGCAACGTGGTGTTGTAGCCGCGCTCGGTCTCCAGCGGAATGCGATCGCCGAGTTGCTTCGCCAGCAGATGCGACCATGCGCCTGCTGCGACGACGAGGTGTCGCGCCTGTCTGGTCGTGCCGTCTGCCAATGTCAGCGTCGCACCATCCTGATCCGCCGCGACTTGGCCGATCCGGGCCATCTCAAAGCGGGCACCCTTGCTTTGTGCGTAGGCCCACACCGCCTTGCCCAGCAGTTTCGGGTCGGCGACCGTCTTCCATCCCGGCACGAACGTGCCTTTGATGAAGCGCGGCGACAGCCCCGGCTGCAAGGCGGCCAGCTCCTCGCCCTCGACATGGCGGAAACCGATGCCGAAACGCTCACGCGCCGCCCAGCCGGGCAGCCCGGCCTGGAACTCGGCTTCGCTTTCATAGAGCTCGAGCGAGCCATCCTCGCGCAGCATCGACCGCGTGCCGGAGCGATCGAGCAGGCCCATCCACTCCGCCTCGGCGAGCTTCATCATGCCCGCCTGAGCAGCAAGGCTCACCTCGTATTTTCCCAGCGCACCGGCGCGCCAGAAGCGGACCAGCCAGGGCAGAAGCTTCGGCAGATAGGCGGGCGGAATGCTGAGCGGGCCAAGCGGATCGGCCAGCCATTTCGGCAGCTGCCGGATCATGCCCTTGTGGGCCAGCGGCAGCACATCGGAAAAGGCAAAGGCGGCGGCGTTGCCGGAGCTCGTCTCCTCGCAAATGCCGGTGCGGTCGAAGACGGTGACCCGGCGTCCGGCCTCGGCGAGAGACGCAGCGGCACAGATGCCGATGATGCCGCCACCGATGATGGCGATGTCCAAGCCTTCTCCCCGTTCACGGGGAGAAGGTGCCCGAAGGGCGGATGAGGGGCGGCGCGCCGCTTCTGTCGACTTGGAATTTCCTGACACGTAGGCGCTGCCCCTCATCTGGCTGCCGCCATCTTCTCCCCGTGAACGGGGAGAAGAAAGCCATCAAAATGTCGGCAGCTTCGGCCGCACGGCGAGCGCATCCTTGACGATCTTCTCGACAGCCTTGCGGCGCTCGCCAGACAGCGGCTGCCGCGGCATGCGAACGCGGTCATTTGTGTTGATCGCGAACACTTCGGCAAGCTTGATGTTTTGGACCAGGTAAGTCGAGACATCGAGATCGAGCAGCGGCCGGAACCAGCGGTAGATGGCGAGCGCCTCCTCGCGGCGGCCCTGCTTCATCAGCTGGAAGATGG
The DNA here is from genome assembly GCF_024518695.1 of Mesorhizobium sp. LMG17149. NCBI lineage: Bacteria > Pseudomonadati > Pseudomonadota > Alphaproteobacteria > Hyphomicrobiales > Phyllobacteriaceae > Mesorhizobium > Mesorhizobium sp. LMG17149. Next base: position 67,010 of record NZ_JANIFL010000008.1, on the reverse strand, counting down.
CGACGGTCTCGCGCGGGAAGGCTGTGACCAGTCCCGCCACCCAGCCGATGGCGCCGACCGAGAGCGCCTCGAAGGCCAGATTGTCGACGCCGGTGAACAGGTCGTAGCGAGTGCCCAGGCGATTGATGATCTCGGTCGAACGACGGATGTCGTCGGAGGATTCCTTGATCGCGACAAAGCGCTTGTCCGACGCTAGCTCCTCCATCTGGTCGACGGTGACGTCGACGCGGTAGGCAAGCCGGTTGGAGTAGATCATGACCGGCAGGTCGCCCGCCTGCGCGACCGCGCGCAGCGCCGCGACCGTCTCTTCCGCATTGGTGTGGTAGATCGGGCTCGGCACGACCATGAGGCCATTGGCGCCTTCTTTGGCGGCGCGCTTGGCGATGCTGGCCGCCTCGCGTGTGCCGGCCTCGTTGACGGTCAGCAGCACCGGCTTCTTGCCGGCGACCTTCTGTGCGGTCTTCAGCACCTCGATCTTCTCGTCGGGCGACAGCATCGGCCCCTCGCCGAGCGATCCGCAGACGATGATGCCGTCGCAGCCGGCCTCCATCTGCAGGCTGAAGCAGCGCTCCATCTCGGCATGATCGAGACGATCATCCGCGGTGAATTTGGTCGTGACGGCAGGGAAAACTCCGGTCCACATGATCATCTCTCCATCTGATATATCAGTGGTATATCTATTAACAAACCCGCTGTCAATGCGGATTCCGTTATGATATATTCAAGATATATCAGGAGAGCGCATTTGATATCCATGGCAGCAAGCCTCCCGGCAGAGCCGGCCGCGACCAAGGCCTACCATGTGCTCGAGCACATGATCGTCACGCTCGAACTGGCCCCGGCAAGCTTCGTCACCGAGGGCGCTCTGATCGACAGGCTCGGGCTTGGCAGGACACCGGTGCGCGAAGCGATCCAGCGGCTGGCATGGGAAGGGCTGCTCGACGTCAGGCCGCGCGCCGGCATCGCCATCGCCCCGCTCCATCCCGGCGACTGGTTGCGCGTCCTCGATGCGCGTCGCGGCGTCGAGGTGGTGCTCGCCCGCTCGGCCGCCCGCTTCGTCACCCGCGAAGCCGCCGACCTGTTTCACGAAGCAGCGCTTGCCATGCAGAAGGCGGTGATCTCGGGTAATGTGCTTGCCTTCATCCAGGCCGACAAGGCACTCGACGAAGCGCTGGCGCTGGCTGCCGACAATCCCTTCGCCGCCCGTCTGGCCGCCCCCTTGCAGACCCATAGCCGCCGCTTCTGGTTCCGCTACAAGGCCGAGACCGGCCTTGCCGAATCCGCCGAGCACCATGTCGCGCTGATCCGCTCGATCCTTGCCGGCGACGAGGAGGCCGCGGCCAAGGATGCCAAACGCCTGATGGCGCTGCTGCGCGGCCACGCCGAGACGGCCGCCACGCGCTGAACGTCCTTTTATATCCGGTGCGCTTTCGTCGCCGGTGCTTCCTCGAAGCTCGGGTCAAGTCCCGGGCAAGGCAGCCGCCGCCATCAACGGACCGTCCCAGCCTTCGCCTGCCGTGATGACGCAGCTCTGACCATGCGTGTCGGTGGCAAGAATTGTCCAGGTACCCTGGTCGGAGACGAATATCTCAAGAATCAGGCTCGGGTTGACCAGGCCGCGCGCCGCCTCGCTTTCGTGGAATTTTTCGCCGAGCGCTTTGATCATATCCGCACGGGCCGCGCATTGCGCCGCCAGCGCCGGGACGGCGGGAAACGCAGAAATTGCCACGAAAAATAGCGTTGCCACAAGACGGGTCATCTGACACCTCCTTGCGCCAGACGATGTCCCCGAAGCTGTCGCCAGCGCCGTTGCTTGATCTGCCGTACCTCCTTGCGGCAGGACTGCAAACCAAGACGGCAGAACCTACTTGGTTCCATCACATTAGCGTTCAAGCGGATAGGGTCGCGGCCGGATTGCAAAAAAGGCCCGGGCGCGAGCGCCCGGGCCTTAATACAAATCAATTTGTTGTCCGGTCAATTCATCGTCGGGATGACGAATTAGGCACCATCCTTGATGCCCGCCCGCGCGACCGCAGCCGAAGGCGAGGACGCGCAACCAAGAAATCGTCCGGTCAGTTCATCGTCGGAATGACGAATTCGGCACCATCCTTGATGCCGGACGGCCAGCGCGAGGTCACCGTCTTGGTCTTGGTATAGAAGCGGAACGCGTCCGGGCCGTGCTGGTTGAGATCGCCGAACGAAGATGCCTTCCAGCCGCCGAACGTGTAGTAGGCGATCGGCACCGGGATCGGCACGTTGATGCCCACCATGCCGACCTGGACACGGCTTGCAAAGTCGCGCGCGGCATCGCCGTCACGGGTGAAGATGGCGACGCCATTGCCCATCTCGTGATCGTTGGCGAGCTTGATCGCGCTCTCATAGGTCGGGGCGCGCACAACAGAGAGCACCGGCCCAAAGATCTCTTCCTTGTAGATACGCATGTCCGCGGTGACGTTGTCGAACAGGCAGCCACCCATATAGTAGCCGTCTTCATAGCCCTGCATGGAGAAGCCGCGGCCGTCGACGACCAGCTTGGCGCCTTCCTTGACGCCGGTATCCACGTAGCCCTTGACCCGTTCCAACGCCTGCGCCGTCACCAGCGGGCCGAAATCGGCGGAAGAGTCCGTCGAAGGACCGACCTTCAGGCTCTCGACGCGCGGGATCAGCTTTTCCATCAGCCGGTTGGCGGTATCGTTGCCGACCGGGACGGCGACCGAGATCGCCATGCAGCGCTCGCCGGCCGAGCCGTAGCCGGCGCCGATCAGCGCATCGACGGTCTGGTCCATGTCGGCATCGGGCATGATGATCATGTGGTTCTTGGCACCGCCGAAGCACTGCACGCGTTTGCCGGCGGCCGTGCCGCGCGAATAGATGTAGTGGGCGATCGGCGTCGAGCCGACAAAGCCGATGGCCTTGATGTCGGGATCGTCGAGGATGGCGTCGACCACGTCCTTGTCGCCATTGACGACATTGAGGATGCCCGCCGGCAGACCGGCTTCGAGGAACAGTTCGGCGATGCGCATCGGCACGCCCGGATCGCGTTCCGACGGTTTCAGGATGAAGGCGTTGCCGCAGGCGATGGCCGGCGCGATCTTCCACAGCGGGATCATCGCCGGGAAGTTGAACGGCGTGATACCGGCGACCACGCCGAGCGGCTGGCGCATCGAATAGACGTCGATGCCGGGGCCGGCGCCGTCGGTGAATTCGCCCTTCATCATGTGCGGTGCGCCGATGCAGACCTCGACCACTTCGAGGCCGCGCTGGATGTCTCCCTTGGCATCGGCGATCGTCTTGCCGTGCTCGCGCGCCAGGATGTCGGCCAGTTCGTCATAGTCGCGCGCGACCAGTTCGAGAAACTTCATCAGCACGCGTACGCGGCGCTGCGGGTTGGTCGCGGCCCATTTCGGCTGCGCTGCCTTGGCATTCTCGACCGCCGCGCGCAGTTCCGCCTGCGAGGCCAACGCCACCGTGCCGCGCACCGAGCCGTCCATCGGCTGCATGACATCCTGCTTGCGGCCGCTGGTCCCGGCGACATGCTTGCCGCCAATGAAATGACCATAGTCGATCATGATTTCTCTCCCTGTTTGTGATGCTGCATTGTCCGCCTTTGGCCGGCGGATGGCAACGCGAGTGAGAACGCAACCGTTGTGCGGAGAATAGATAACGATTGACGAGCGAGCATCAATTCCCGCAAATGGTGGGATGCAATTGCTGCCGTGCGGATTGAGAGATTGAGTTCCACCACAGAACGCAGCGTCGATAATTGTCATCTGGACCCTCCCCATGAACTGGGATGACGTCCGCATCTTCCTCGCCGTGGCGCGCGCAGGCCAGATCCTTGGCGCCGCCAAACGGCTGGAGCTCAACCACGCCACCGTCTCACGCCGCATCGCCGCACTCGAGGAAGCGCTGCGGACAAAGCTGTTTCGCCGCTTGACCACCGGCAGCGAGCTGACGCCCGCCGGCGAGCGTTTTCTCGACATTGCCGAGCGCATGGAGGGCGACATGATCGCCGCGCGCTCGACCATTTCAGGCGAAGGCGACGACGTTTCCGGCACGGTGCGCATCGGCGCGCCTGATGGTTTTGGTGTCGCCTTCCTGGCCAAGCGCCTCGGCGAACTGACCGCCCTGCACCGCGAGCTGACGATCCAGCTTGTGCCGGTGCCGCGCTCCTTTTCCTTGTCGCGCCGCGAGGCGGACATCGCCATCACCGTCGAGCGGCCGACAGAAGGCCGGCTGGTGGCGGGAAAGCTGGTCGACTACTCGCTCGGCCTGTTTGCCTCGTGCGCTTATGCTGAAGCGCATGGCTTGCCCAAAACCGCCGCCGAGCTCGGCCAGCACACGCTCATTGGCTACGTACCCGACCTCATCGTCAGTCCCTCGCTCGACTATGCGGGCGAATTCAGCGCCGACTGGCGCACCAGTTTCGCCATCTCCTCGGCGCTCGGCCAGGCCGAGGCGGTGCGCTCGGGCGCCGGCATCGGCATCCTGCACACCTTCGTCGCCCGCTCGATGCCGGAATTGGTATCCGTCGATGTGGTCGCGCCGATCCGCCGTGCCTACTGGCTGGTCTATCACGAATCGGTCAGGCCGCTGCGCCGCGTCCAGATCGTCGCCAGCTTCATCACCAAGATGGTGGAGCGGGAGCGGAGCCTATTTGTTTAGCCGTGCCGCCTTTTCCTTGCCACAAAACCGGCCAGAGTGGCATCAGACGTGCAGCCGCCGCGTAGAGACGATCCCTTAGAAAGCTGGCGCGGATAGACATGCGAGCCGTTCTTGCCATCCTGCCGCTGCTTCTCGTTTCGGCTTGCGCCAATCCGTGGACGAAGGTCCCGGGAGCCGAACTGCCCAAGCCGATCCGCTACGCAATGGCGCGGCCTTCGCCTTTCGTTCTCGGCAATTATTGCGGCCCCGGCACCCGCACCGGCGACCTGTCGGCCCGGCCGGCCGACCGCCTCGATGCGGCTTGCCAGACGCATGATGCCTGCTATATCGCCCGCCACAACCATTGCGACTGCGACGGCACCCTGGTCGCCTCGGCGAAAGCGATCCGCGACGACAAGACAGCGCCACGCAAAATGCGCGGCGAGGCCGAACTGTTGATCGCCACCTTCGCCATTCCCGTCTGCAAGGTCTTCCCGCAGGGCTTCATGCCGCCGCGCGATCCCGCGCAATTGAGCGCCCTGAAGGCCGGAGTCGCCGGGTGAAGGGTTGCGCATCCATCGCCATCGTTTTGTTCGGGCTGGCTGTCCTTGCCGGCTGTGCCGGCGCTGGCCGCAATGCCTGCGACCTGCTGCAGGGCCAGAGCGCTTGCGCGCGACCCGCGCTCTCGGCCGGGACAGCTGGGCCGCGGATCGCCGCCGCGCAGTTTTTCGGTGACGCCGGTACGAACGACTACGAAAAACGGTTCCTGGCGCTGCTCGCCCATCACCAGCTCGGCGCCATGGACCGCGCCAACGGCACCGGCCCTTTCGGTCACGACCGCCATGAGATCGCCAACAGCGATTTCCAGGCGACCTACCGGACACTGCAGCAACTGGCCGGGCCGGTTGCCGAAACGCATCTGCCGCCGGCCGGCGCCAGCAGCGGCGAGGGCCATTTCGATGGACGCTGGCGGGTGTCGCGGCAGACACTCTACATCGATGCGGCTGCGCGGCCCTCAGTGCCCAGGGTGTTCGATTTCTCCGGCCTGCAGGCGCGCAGCGTCGAGATCGTGCTGCGCCAGTCCGGCAAGCAACCGGCCGACATCGAAGGCACCTGCGACGGCACGCTGGCGATCCGTGCCGGCGGCGGTTCACGCACCATCGCCACGGGCACGGCATTCCGCCTTCGCCTGGCCGGCGAGGACGACACGGTCAGCCTGTTCCCAAGCGAAAGCCTGAACCGCTGCACGGCAAGGATCCGCTCCAGCCTTGCCCCGGCCGGCGCGCCGCTCACCATCCAGCGCGAGGAGACCGCAGATCCGGCTCTCGCCGCCTTCGACAGTCGCTACGAGCGTTGCCCGACGCCAGACTCAACCGGTCTCGATCCTCTCAGCCGCGCCTTCTATGCCAGCCGCTGGCTGTCGCAGACCTGCGCCTTGCCGATCGGAAAGCCGCGCCTGCTGCGCAAATCGCGCGATGGCTTCAACGCCAAGGTCGAGGCGCTGATGGGAGCGCCGCTGTCCGACAGCGCCATCGACAAGGGCGACCCGGAGCTGCCGCTCGACTTCTCCAAGGCGCCAAGGCTGAAGCTGATCTACCTGTCGTCGCTGGAGTTCAAGGCCGACTTCTCCGGCCGCATCATCGAACGGCTGATCCGCCACCATGCAGCCCTCGGCACCAAGGTGCGCATCATGGTCACCGACGTGCTGGAGCGCGACAAGGACGACGCCCTGCTGCATCGGCTGGCGGCCGAATTCCCCAATGTCGAATTGCAGGAATATCGCTGGCGGGCGGACCATGGTGCGCCGATCGACGAGCAGATTTCACAACTGCACAAGGTCCATCACGTCAAGATGCTGGCGACGCTTGCCGACGATCCACGGCGGTCGCGCGCCATCATCGGCGGCCGCAACATCCATGACGGCTTCCTGTTCCACCAGCCGATCGATCTGTCGCGCTATCCCGATCTTGAGCAATACGGCAAGACCGACGGGCTCTCGCTGAACTACTATTCGAACTGGAGCGACTTCGACATCGAGTTCGCCGATCCGGCCACGGTCGAAATGCTGGCTGCGCATCTTTCGACAGTGTGGCTGCGCGACGCCGACACCAATCTGGCGCGCCCCTTCTCCATTCCGGTCCGGTCCGACGGCGCCCGCCCGTCAGGCACGGCACGACACTTCATTTCGGTGCCCTACGAGGACGGCCATGCGCTGGAGGACTATTTCGTCGAACTGGTCGACGCTGCCCAGCACCATATCCAGATCGTCAATCCCTACCTCAACCTGACGCCCAAGCTTGCCCAGGCTGTTGACCGGGCGCTCGCCCGCGGCGTCAGGATCGACATTGTCGGCCGCATCGATCTCAAGGGCGATATCGGCGGCAAATTCCTCACCGCGCTCAACAAGCTGTTCGTCGAGAAATATGGCGACCGCATCAACATCCGCGAATTCAAGGCGCCTGACGTGGTGCTGCATTCCAAGATCATGATGATCGACGAAAGGTTGGTCGCCATCTCGTCGGTCAATCTCAACAACCGCAGCTTCTTCCACGACAGTGAGAACGGCATGATGGTGCTCGATCCGGCCTTCTACACCAGGATGAAGCCGATCTATGACGACTATGTCGCGCACTCCAATCCGGTCGCCACCAATGTAACGATCCCGTGGGCCTACCGGCTGCTTTTCGACCAGGACTGGGTCCGGCAGGCGTTCTGACCCTCTACCGTAGATAGCGCTCCTGCGCGAGGTCGCGAACGTCGATGTCAGGCACCCGGCTGGAGATGATGTCGGCCAGAACCTTGCCCGAGCCACAAGCCATGGTCCAGCCGAGCGTGCCGTGGCCGGTGTTGAGATAGAGATTGGAAAGCTCGGTGCGGCCGATCAGCGGCGGACCATCCGGCGTCATCGGCCGCAGCCCGCACCAGAACGTCGCATCCCGCATGGCGCCGGCGCCCGGAAAGAGATCGCCAACCGAGTGTTCCAGCGTGCGCCGCCGCGATTCATGCAGCCTGAGGTCGAAACCGGAAATCTCGGCCGTGCCGCCAACCCGGATGCGGTCGCCGAGCCTGGTGATCGCCACCTTGTAGGTCTCGTCCATCACCGTCGACACCGGCGCCGCCGCGGCGTCCTTGATCGGCACGGTGATCGAATAGCCCTTGACCGGATAGACCGGGATCGGCCGCTTCACCCGGCGCATGAAACCTGCCGAATAACTGCCCAGCGCCATCACATAGGCATCGGCGGTCTTCCAGCCCTTGCTGGTGCTGAGATTGGCAATGCGGTTGCGGCTGCGGATGACGCGCCAGATCGTCACGTCGTATTCGAACTTGACGCCGCGGGCCACACAGAGTTCGGCCAGCCTGTCGGTGAACATCTTGCAGTCGCCGGTCTCGTCGTGCGGCAGCCTGAGGCCACCGACGAACTTTTCGCGCACCCCGGCAAGGCCAGGCTCAGCCGCGATGCAACCGTCCTGGTCGAGGATCTCGTAAGGCACGCCATACTTCTTCAGCACCTCGACATCGCCTGATGTGCCGTCGAGCTGCTTTTGCGTACGGAACAATTGCAGCGTGCCCTGGGTGCGCTCGTCATAGGCGATGCCGGTCGCTTCGCGCAGCGCCTTCAGCGTGTCGCGGCTGTATTCGGCGAGCGGAACCATGCGCGCCTTGTTGATCGCATAGCGCTCGGCCGTGCAGTTGCGCAGCATCTTGATCAGCCATGTCCACATATGCGGATCGAAGGCCGGCCGCACCACCAGCGGGCCATGCTTCATCAGCAGCCATTTGATCGCCTTCAGCGGAATGCCGGGGCCGGCCCAGGGCGAGGCGTAGCCGGGTGATATCTCGCCGGCATTGGCGAAGCTGGTTTCCAGCGCCGGGCCTTTCTGGCGATCGAGAACCGTCACCTCGTGGCCGGCCTCGGCAAGAAAGTACGCCGTGGTCACTCCGATGACGCCGCCGCCCAGCACCATGATCTTCATCGTTCACTCCTTGCCGCGCCGCACGCCCTTGAGGACGCCTGGACGCGGCCGTATTTCCGATTTGCGCACGATCCCCAGCGAAAATCGATGCCGACTTTCGGGATCATGCAGTGTTGCCTGTTCACGCCGCCGTGGGACCGGGGTCGTCATCCCCTGTCTGCCGCATTCCGGCCCTTTCGCCAAGGGGCCGCCAATCGGCTGCGGCGCTGTAGACGAGGGTGAGCCCATGCGGCCGTCGCGCCTCGTCTCGGGATTTCTCCCTGACGGCACGCCGCGCGGCCTCCGGCTGGTAGAGCACGGTCGCGATCAGGACCGACTCCCGCCTGCCGTCGGCCTGTTCGATCCATGCAGTCTGACCCTCGGCCATGCCGAGCATGCAAAGCCCCCGCCTTGTCATGATCGACAGGCTGGAGCCGACCGGACCGCGCACCTCATTCTGCACCAGAGTTCGGGTCTCGGCAGGGCCGGCATCGACACGAAACACCAGCCTGCTGTTCAGCGTCACGATATCGGATCCGACCGAATCGATCGCGACGACCTCGGCTTTGGAAAGCTTCTCTTCAAGCATTGGAACAATCGGATCCGCGAAAGCCCGCCAACGCTCCAACATGATCTCGAGGACGGCGAAGTCCTTCGTCGTCAGCCGGAAATTCGCGCCTGTCATCGCCGTCTCCATGCTCAGGACCCTTCCCGCCCGCAGGCCGGCGCATCGACCGCTTCGATGGTCGCCGACAGTTCCCGGCCGCCACGGCTGCTCCAGCACACTGTCTGCCCGATCGACGCGCCGATAAGCGCCGTCCCCATCGGCGTCAGCACCGAGATCCTGTTTTCACTGATGTCTGCTTCGCCGGGATAGACCAGCGTGATGCGCTGGGTGTGGCCGCCATCGTTGCGGATTGTCACCGTCGAACCCATCCGCACCACGTTGGCCGGCATGGAAGCCGCTGCCGTCACGAAGGCACGGTCCATCTCCGAAAGCAGTTCTTCGGCCGTCTCGGGCACGCGGTCGAGCGACGCCCGCGCTAGGCCCGTCAGCCGGTGGTGGTCGGCATCGCTGACCAGAAGCCGGCTCGGTGGACGCAATCCTGTTGCATGTTGCATGGCAAACCTCATGACTTGGCGCATCCAACAGACGCGCGCCTGCCCCCGCACAAGCGGTGGCTTGATGAAAAGCCGGCAGCCGCGAAGCTGTCTGGCTCGGGAATGATGATGTCAGGTAGAAATGCCCCGGTTCGGACGAACGCCAAAAGGCGACCGCGCCGGGGCTACGATCCCGCGATCGGGCAGACCCTGAACAAGGTTCTGATATAAGCTAGGTTGCTCATGCAAGGAGCCTTGCCGACAGGCGTCCGCTTGTCAAGCGCGGCCAAACCGCTCAACTGCCGACATAGCGCCGATGGAAGCGCGGGCCGAGGCTGGTCAGGATCTCGTAGCCGATGGTGCCGGCATGGCCGGCAGCGTCATCGACACTTTGCGAGGGACCGAGCAGTTCGACGAGATCACCCTCGCGCAACCTGCCGGCCGGCAGGGCGGAAATGTCGAGAATGATCGAATCCATCGACACCCGCCCGAGGAAAGGCAGGCGCGTGCCCTCGAACCACGCAGCCGACACGGCCCGGCGCTGCCAGCCATCCGCGTAGCCGAACGAAATTGTCGCCAGCCTGAGCGGGCCTTGCGCTTGATAGGTGTGGCCATAGCCGACGCCGGCGCCTTTTTCGATGCTGCGCGTCTGTGCCACCTTTGCCTGCAACCGCACCACCGGCAGCATCGGATTGGGCTTTGCCGGCGTCGGATTGATGCCGTAGAGCGCGGCACCGGGGCGGGCGAGATCGTAGTGAAAGCGCTCCCCAAGAAAGATGCCGGAGGAATTGGTCAGCGAGGCCGGTGCCGCCGGCAGCATCTTGCGCAGCTGCTCGAATGCCAATCGCTGCCGCTCATTGGCCGGGTGCTCCGGCTCGTCGGCGCAGGCCAGATGACTCATCACGAACCGGATGTCGATGCCGTCGAAGGCCTGCGGATCGGCGGCAACGCGCTCTACATCCCGGGGCGCCATGCCGAGCCGCGACATGCCGCTGTCGACCTGGATGGCGGCCGGCAGTTTTCGGCCGGCGCGGCGAGCCGACACACGCCAAGCCGCCAGTTGCTCGGGGCTGTTGATGACAGCGCAAACGTCCGCTGCCACGGCGTCCGTCTCGGCACCGGACGGAATGCCGTTCAACACGAAAATGGCAGGGCCCGCACCAAGCGAGCGGCGCAGGGCGACGCCTTCGCCCAGAAGCGCAACGAAGAAGACATCGCAGCCTTCGCGCAGCAGCGCCGCCCCGACCTGGCCGGCGCCAACGCCGTAGCCGTCCGCCTTGAGCACACCAGCGCAGGCAACATCGCCCAACCGCGCCTTCAGCCGCCGGTAGTTTTCACGGATTGCACCGAGATCGATGGTGAGGATGGCCCCAGCCGCCACTTCGCTTGTGGCGGTGACCTCTTCTGGCGGCGACTTTTGGGGGGCGTCGTTCATGGCGACCCTTCGCGTGCTAGTGGATACATCAATAGGACCGCCGGGCCGGCGCGGCAACCGCGGTTGTTGTATAGCGGCTATTGCACCAGATGCCGGAATGCCGTCACCACATCCTCATAGACATGGCGCTTGAACGGCACGATCAGGTCGGGAAGGTCCTGCATAGGCCGCCATGCCCATTTGTCGAACTCTGCGGTGTGGCCACCCGGCGGCGGGTTGATCTGGATCTCGCTGACATCGCCGTGGAAGCGAAAGGCGAACCATTTCTGCGTCTGGCCGCGATACCGGCCCTTGAAGGCGATGCCGACGAGATGGTCCGGCAAATCATAGTTGATCCAGTCCGGCGCCTCGGCCAGCAGCGAGACGCCTCGCATGCCGGTCTCCTCATAGAGCTCACGCTCGGCCGCCTGCAATGGCTCCTCGCCCTCGTCGATGCCGCCCTGCGGCATCTGCCAGAGCTGCGTCGTGCCGGCAAATTCGCTGTCCGGTTCGGCAATCCGGTGCCCGACCCAGACAAGGCCCTCGGCATTGAGGATCATCAGCCCGACACATGGACGGTAAGGCAGCGTTTCGCGGTCGATCTTGTTCGTCTTTGGCATCAGTCAGTCTTTCCAGCCGTCTTACGATGGCTAGCCTTTTTGCGGATCTATAGCCACCGCTGAAATCGGCACGATCTCTATGCCGCGCTTCTTGGCCTCGACCACCCAGGACGACACGGTATCGACCGTCAAGTCGAAGGCCGAACCGATGCCGACGGCAGTGCCTTTGGCCCGCGCGGTCGCCTCCAGGCTGTCGAGCTTCTTCAGGATTTCGCCGCGATCCTGCACGGCATCGATCGCCATGTCGCCGGCGACGAAGGGCACGCCGTCCTTCAGCGCCAGGTCCGGCGCCAGGCTGCGAGCCGACGAGCCGTCATCGATATAGGCAAGGCCGCGTTTGCCGAGTTCGGCCATGAACGGCTCCATCGCCGCCGCGTCGGCGGAAAAGCGGGCGCCCATATAGTTCATGACGCCGGTATAGTTGGTCGTCCGCGACAGTGCCCAGTGCAGGCTTTTCAGATTCTCATCCGCGCTCGCCGCCACCGTCAGCGTGTTGCGGCCCGGATTTACCTTCGGATAATCGAACGGTTCGAGCGGCACCTGCATGACGATCTCGTGGCCACTCTGCCTGGCTGCCTGCATCCACCGGCCGATGCTGTTGCCTTGCGGCGCGAAAGCCAGCGTCACCTCCGCCGGCAGCTTGGCGATGGCCGCCTGGGTGCCGGTCTGCGAAACCGAAAGCCCGCCGATGACGATCGCCACCCGTGCGCCGCGCCCGCCCGACCAGGGCCGCGCATAGACGTCGAACGGCCGCCTGCCATCCGTGGCGCGCACCGGCAACGGCCCGGTCTCGCTGGTCTCGATCAGCGCCTTGTCTGGAATATGCGCGATCTTCAGGTTCTGGCCGATAGTCGACGGATCGCGAATGACGATCGCTGCCTTGGGCGGCCCATCGCCCTCCTCCGTCTGCACATGGATGATCTGCGGCCCGCCTGATTTGACCGGCGCCTCCGGCTTCGGGGTCGATGCGGGCGGCGCAGGGGCAGGCTCGGCCGCCGCGGTCACTTTCGGCGTTGAAACGGCAACCTCTTGCGGCTTTCTAAACGGCTTTTCCCTGAGCGCGATCGCGCCGGAGACGCCGGCCACCGCCAGCACGGCCACTGTCGCCATGATCGCACCGCCGCTGAGCTTGCCGGCGGCGCGCGGCGACCGGACTGCCTGTCCGAGCGGGCGTTCGATGTCCTTGCCGATATCAGCCAAGCCTAATCCCCGGGCGCATGGCTCCGAAGACGAAGCCGCTTCGAAAAGACATGCGCGAATTCATCAATCCCGGCGCACCCCGCGCCATGTCTCGGGAGCTTTGCCTCGCCCCCCGAATCAAACTGCCGGAACCTCTCGGTCCCGGCAGCATCGCATTGCTTCCATCTGGCTCAAACAGAAAGATGGGGCGGCGCGTGCGCCACTCCAGATCCTTACTGGTTGAGAACCGCCTTTTGCGGATTGGGCGGGAAGGACGGATCGGTCTTCTGGCCACGCAGCAGCTGCTCGGCATAGATGAGCTGCAGATCGTCTTTCGGATCCGGCGGCACATAGGCCGCCGAGCCCGAACCCGTCGTGCTCTCGTCGGCGCCCTTGATGTGGCCCTTGAGATCGGATTCGCCACGTGTCAGATCCCTGCCCTGCAGTTCCGGCGGCAGTGGCTGTTCGACCTTGATGTCCGGCGTGATGCCCTTGCCCTGGATCGACTTGCCGGACGGCGTGTAATAGAGCGCCGTCGTCAGCCGCAGCGCACCATTCTCGCCGAGCGGAATGATGGTCTGCACCGAACCCTTGCCGAAGGACTGCGTGCCGACCACCGTGACACGGCGCAGGTCCTGCAGCGCGCCGGCGACGATTTCCGACGCACTGGCCGAACCGCCATTGACCAGGACGATCATCGGCTTGCCGTTGATGTCGTCGACCTGCTTGGGCTTGGCGTCGAAGCGGGTGACGTCCTTGGGGTCGCGGCCGCGCGTCGAGACGATCTCGCCGCGGTTGAGGAAGGCATCGGACACGCTCACCGCCTGGTCGAGCAGGCCACCTGGATTGAGGCGGAGATCCAGAACGTAGCCCTTCAGCTTGTCGTCGGGAATCTGCTTCTTGATGGTGTCGATGGCGTTCTCGAGGTCGTCATAGGTCTTTTCGGTGAAGGAGGTGATCTTCATGTAGCCGATGTCGTTCTCGACCCGGAACTTGACCGCCTTGACCTTGATGATGTCGCGCACGACCGTCAGTTCGATCGGCTTGTCGGCGCCCTGGCGCAGGATGGTCAGCTTGATCGGCGTGTTGACCAGGCCGCGCATCTTGTCGACCGCATCGTTGAGGGTCAGGCCGCGAACCTCTTCGCCGTCGATCTTGGCGATGTAGTCGCCGGCCAGCACGCCTGCCTTGGCGGCCGGCGTGTCGTCGATCGGCGTGATCACCTTGACCAGATCGTTCTCCATGGTGACCTCGATGCCGAGGCCGCCGAACTCGCCCTTGGTCTGGACGCGCATATCCTGCGCCTGCTCGGCATTCATGTAGGAGGAGTGCGGGTCAAGCGAGGCCAGCATGCCGTTGATGGCATTCTCGACCAGCGACTTGTCGTCGGGCGGTGTCACATACTGTGCCCGCACCCGCTCGAAGATATCGCCGAAGATCGCCAGTTGCTTGTAGGTCTCCGACCCTGCAGCGTTCGCCGCCGAGCCGGGCGCGCCATAGACCAGGCTCATGGCGGACGCGCCCATCAGCGCACCGGCAAACAGAAGCGACAGTTTCCGCATTATTCACGTCCTTCCAGAAAAACGGTCCGCCCACCATGGGGCCGGATCGACGGGTTTTCCATCCTTGCGGAACTCGACATAGAGTTCCGGCGTGGCATTTCCATTCTTCGAAACCGAGGTGCTCGCCACCCGGGCCTCTCCCATCGCACCGATCGGCTCTCCTGCAAGCACTGATTGACCGGTCGCAACGCTGATTCTGCTCATCCCCGCCAAAACGACATGATAGCCGTCGCCTGCGTTCAGGATCAAGAGTTGACCATAAGAGCGAAACGGCCCCGCATAAAGCACATTTCCATCCGCCGGCGCGGTAACGATGGCTCCCGATTGTGTCGCAACCATGTCGCCAAGCATCACCGCGCCGTTACCGTCATCGGCGCCGAATCGCCGCTTGATACGGCCGGTCACCGGCAGCGCGATCTGTCCCTGAAGGGCCGAAAAGGGCACCGCGGCGGCAAGTTGGTTGCTTTCCGGAACGGGCAGCGACGCCAGTTCCGTCGGCGCCGATGTGTTGTCGCCATCCGGTGTCTTCGGCTCCGCGGCCTTGGCAGCATCGGCAGCCTTGCGGCTCTTGTCGGCCTGCGCTTCGAGCGACGCGATCAACTCCTTCAGGCTGCCGGCCTTGGCCGCCAGCGCTTCGGATCGCTGCTTTTCGGCGGCCATTTGCGTCTGCGTGTCGGCTTCGAGCTTCTGCTTGGCCTCCAGCAGCATGCCGAGCCGCTTCTTTTCCGCCGTCTGGTCGCCGACCGCCGCCGTCAGCCGCGCCCGTTCGGCCTCGATCGACGCCGTGAGCCTGGTCTGTTCCTTGAGATCGGCAAGCAGGCTATCGGTCTGCTGGCGCAGTTCCGGCACCACCGCGCCGAGCAGGATGGCGCTGCGCACCGACGACAGCGCGTCCTCGGGCTTGACCAGGATCGCCGGCGGCGGGTTGAGGCCCATGCGCTGCAACGCGCCCAGCACTTCGGCCAGAACGTCGCGCCGCGCCATCAGCGAGGCGCGGATCTTCTGTTCCTGGCCCTTCAGTCCTTCCAGCCGGGCGCCGATGTCCTCGATGTCCTGGCCGAGCTTCTGCTCGGTCATCGCCGACTGGATCAATGCGGCGGTGATCGAGGCGTGATCCTTCTTGATCGTCGCGATATCGGCGGAGAGTTTGGCCAATCGTTCCGACGACAGCGTGATCTCCTTCGAGACCCGTTCGTATTCGGCCCGGCTCTGATCCGGATCGGGAGCCATGTCGAGCGTGTTTTCCGCCCGCCCCGCATGCAGCGACAGCACAAGCACCGCCACCGCGATGCCGCAGCGCGCGCGCCATGAGCCCGTTCTTGATTTTCTGTCTTCAGACATTGAAGCCCGACTCTATGCGTGGCTTCGTTAACGAACAATCAACCATGTTCGAAACCGCCCACTCGATGCAATCTTGCCTCGGCATTGGGGCGGAAATCCGGGTGTACTGCACCAATTCACCGGTTTACGAGCGATGATAAGGATGTCCCGAAAGGATGGTGGCCGCCCGATAAAGCTGCTCTCCCAGCATCACGCGCACCAGCTGATGCGGCCATGTCAACAATCCGAACGACATCACCAGTTCGGCCTGGTCGCGCAGCGACTGGTCGTGACCGTCGGCGCCGCCGATGGCGATGACCAGTCCCTTGCGGCCACCGTCACGCAACAGGCCGAGGCGCCCGGCGAAATCTTCCGAAGAAAAGCTTTTGCCGCGTTCGTCCAGCAGGATCAAAGCGGTGCCGGGCTGCAACTGCGTCTGCAGTTTCTGGCCTTCCTCACGCCGGCGCTCGTTGGCGGTCTGGCTGCGCCCCTCGGCAATCTCGGCAATGCCGCCAAATTCAAGCCCCACGGCCGGGCCGCTCTTGGCGAAGCGCTCGAAATAGCGGTCGGCAAGCAGCTTTTCGGGGCCGGCTTTCATCCGGCCCACGGCATGAACTGATATCTTCATCCTCGCCTTGTAAGCCGCGCGAACGACTTAGTGGAGCGTTTCTTCCTCGAGGTCCGGCGCCTGCCACATCTTTTCGAGATTGTAGAATTCGCGGACTTCGGGGCGGAAGACATGGACGATGATGTCGCCAGAATCGATCAGGACCCAGTCGGCGCCGGACAGCCCCTCAACGCGCGCGGTGCCGAGACCGGCATCCTTGATCGCTTTGAGAAGATGATCGGCGACAGCCGCGACATGACGGTGCGATCGGCCCGAAGCGACGACCATGTAGTCGCCGAGGCTCGATTTCCCCTGGATGTCGATGGAGACAATGTTTTCGGCCTTGGAGTCTTCCAGACTGGCAAGGACTGTCTTGATGGCGCGGGACACGGCGTCGTCTACGCTGATCCTGGCCGGCGAAGGCATGATATCGGCCTTCTTCCGCAGTGCTGTTCTCAGTGTATTTCCTTTCGCAGCAAGAACAACCAAATCACCCCTTGAAGCAGGTGACACCACTTAGATAGGCAGAGTTCCCTGACAGTTTCAAGACGGGACCCTGCCTCGCACGAACGTATTGTCGCTCTTGTGGTTCCGCTGCACGCCGGAAAAGATCGGAACCCTCACCGCCCGCATGGGTTATCGGCTCACCGACCAACCGGATTCCCCCCATGCCGATCGACCCGCAAAACGCCTTTCTCAGCGTCCAGGCTGGCCTTGCCCAACTGAGCACGCTGATTGTTTCGTACTCCTTCTCGGCCATCGGTGCCGTCATCCTCTTGATTGTCGGCTATATCGTCGCCGGTCTTGCCGAACGTTCGATCTTCGCCGGTCTCGGCCATATCCATGGTTTCGATGCCACGTTGCGGCATTTCTTCTCCAAGATCGTCCGCTACGCCATCCTGATCCTCGTCACCATCATGGTGCTCGGCCAGTTCGGCGTGCAGACGGCCTCGATCATTGCCGCGATCGGTGCCATTGGCCTCGCCATCGGCCTGGCGTTGCAAGGCACGCTGCAGAACATCGCCGCCGGCATCATGCTTCTGGCGCTGCGGCCGTTCCGCATCGGCGAATCCGTCGAGGTCGGTTCGATCGCCGGCACGATCGAGGAAATCGGTCTGTTCGCGACCAAGCTCAGGACCGCCGACGGCGTCTACATCCTGGCGCCCAACTCGACGTTGTGGAACCAGCCGGTGCGCAACTTCTCGCGCAACGGCGTGCGCCGCAGCGATATCACGCTCAGCATCGGCTCCTGGAACGACATCGACAGGGCGCAGAAAACCTTGCTTGCCATTGCCGCGGCCGAGCGGAGGATCAAGCGTGAGCCGGCACCGATCGCTTTCGTCTCGACATTGGGCGACAGCACTGTTTCGATTGCCTTGCGCTATTGGACGTCGGCGTCGGACTTCTTCGCCACCCAGACCGATCTCACCAAGCGCGCCAAACAGGAATTCGATAGCGAAGGCATATCGATCCCGCTGCCGCCGCCGGAAGCGCCCCAACCGCAAGCCCGCCGGCAATAATCGGTTGGCTCAGTGCCGGCCCTCATCGTCCGGTGCGAAGGCAAGTTCGACCGGCAAAGGCGCCTGCGCCGTCATCGGTGCGAAACTGCCGGTTTCACCGACCGGGACCGCACGCGTCGTGAACACGCGCAAAAGCACGAACAGGCAGAAGGCTGCGGCGATGAGAACAGCCACATAGATGAAAGCCTGCGTGCCGAAGACGGCCGACAGCGCCGTCACAATGCCGGGCACGACGAAACCCGACAGCGACCAGGCAAACAGAAGCGAACTGGACAGCGCCACCATGTCGTCCTTGCCGGCGCGGTCGGCGGCATGTGCGCTGGCCAGCGAATAGATCGATTCCGAGGCGCCGTCCCACACGATATAGATCACAACCAACGCGGCCAACGCGCCGCCATCGAACCCGAGCGCAAACAGGCCGGCGACCATGGCGAGCGCGGATGCGGCGATCAGCACATAGCGGCGGTCGGTTCGGTCGGAAATCCAGCCAAGCGGGATCTGCAGGATCAGAGTGCCGAGAGGCATCGCCGAAAGCAGCAGCGCCACATCGGCCTGGCTGTAGCCCTTGGCCGTGGCGTGGATCGGCGCGAAGCCCGCAATCGACATTGACAGGCCGCCGACCGCAAGCATGCCGGCGACGCCGACCGGTGAAACCCGCCAGGCGCGGCGCAGCGCCACCGAGGCCGCCTGCGGTGCCGGCGGCTGGGCAAGTCGGGTCATCCCGACGGGAAGGATCGATAGCGCCGTGAAGGCGATGCCGATCAGCGGCGCATCCGCTGTCCTGATATCCACCAGCGCCAGCGTCGCGTAGCCGACGCCAAGCCCGGCGACATAGGCAACGTAGAAGAAAGCCATGACCCGGCCACGGATGGCGTTGGCAACGGCGTCGTTCAGCCAGCTCTGCGCGACGATGAACAGGCCGCAGATGGCAAAGCCGTAGAGCGCGCGGGCGGCTATCCACAGCAGCGGATGGACCCCGGCGCCGACGGCGGCGTTGGCCAGTGCGATCAGCGCCGACAACACCATGAAGGCACGGGCATGGCCGACCCTTCGCACCAGCGGTCCGGTCAGGATGCAGCCCGCCAGCCCACCGGCCGAAAGTCCGGTGATGATAAGTCCGGCCCAGGTCGGATCGAAACCCTCGGCGCCGAGCCGAACCGGGATATAGGCAAACATCAGCCCGTTGCCGACGGCTATCAGTGCCATCGACACGATGACGCTGGCAATCGCGATCAGCGGTGTGGGCTCAGCGCCCTGCTCGGCTTCGCTACGGGTTTTCCTGGGAATCGACATGCCAGCTCAGGATTGCCCATGAAACGGGCAAAGGGAGCGATAAAAGCGACATGGGCGGGCGGTCGGGCTCACCCCTTCGCCAGCTTGCGGATCGCGCTCGATGACAGCGACGAGCGCGGGCCGTGGATGAAAGTCCAGGCCGGTGCCTTCATGCGGGCAAGCCGCGGCGCATCGCCCTCGTCGATGCGGGCATAGTCGAAGGTCTTGGCGACGACGGAGGACAGGAACGACAGCGTCGCGCCCGGACGGTCGATGACGGCGATCGGGAAGGTCATGACGATCTCGCGCCAGCGCTGCCAGCGGTGGAAATCGCGCAAACTATCCGCCCCCATGATCCAGACGTAGTCGACCCCGGGATTGCGCGCCTTGACCAGCGCCAGCGTGTCGGCGGTGTAGCGGACGTGATGGGCGGCTTCGAACGCGGTGACCTTGATCTTCGGGTTCTTGGCGATCTGCTCCGACAGCTGCAGCCGTTCGCCGAGCGGCGCCAATTCCCTGGTGTTCTTCAGCGGATTGCCCGGCGTGACCATCCACCACAATTGGTCGAGCGCCAGGCGTCTGAGCGCGATCTCGGCGACCAGCGCATGGCCGGCATGCGGCGGATTGAACGAGCCGCCGAACAGGCCGACGGCGAGGCCTTTCTCGGCATGCGGCATCTTCAGGTAACGGGAGGGTACCGCCGGTTCGGAAGATGCCAGCATTGCCTCAGGCTCTGACAACGAAAAGATTCAAGGCCTCACCTGTCCCGACCCGCGCACGCGGTATTTGAATGAGGTCAGTTGCTCGACGCCGACCGGTCCGCGCGCATGCATCTTGCCGGTGGCTATGCCGATCTCGGCGCCCATGCCGAACTCACCGCCATCGGCGAACTGCGTCGATGCGTTGTGCAGCAGGATCGCCGAATCGATCTCGTTGAAGAATCTTTCGACGGCTTGCGCGTCCTCGGCGACGATCGCCTCGGTGTGATGCGAGGAAAACGTCTCGATATGCTCGATGGCACCGGCAACGCCGTCGACCAGCTTCACCGCGATGATGGCGTCGAGATATTCGGTCACCCAGTCGGCATCGATCGCCGGCTTGGCATCGAAAAACACTTTCAGCACGTCGGCATCGGCATGGATTTCGCAACCCGCCGCGCGCAGTGCGTCGAGGATCGGCACCAGATGGGTGGAGGCGACCGCCTGGTCGACCAGCAGCGTCTCGGCGGCACCGCAGACGCCGGTGCGCCGCATCTTGGCGTTGACGGCTATCCGCACCGCCATGTCGAGATCGGCCGAGCGGTCGATGTAGAGATGGCAGATGCCTTCGAGATGCGCGAAAACCGGCACCCGTGCCTCAGCCTGCACGCGCCCGACGAGGCTTTTGCCGCCGCGCGGGATGATGACATCCAGCGTGCCGCCGAGGCCCTTCAGCATCTCGCCAACGGCGGCGCGATCGGTGGTCGGCACCAGCTGGATGGCGTCTTCCGGCAGGCCGGCTTCCTTCAGCCCTTCGACCAGGCAGGCATGGATGGCGGCTGATGAATTGAGCGAATCCGAGCCGCCACGCAGGATCACCGGATTGCCGGCCTTGAGGCACAGCGCACCGGCATCGGCGGTGACGTTCGGGCGGCTCTCATAGATGACGCCGACGACGCCGAGCGGCGTGCGCACACGCTCGATATGCAGGTCGTTCGGCCTGTCCCATTGCGCCATCACATCGCCGACCGGATCGCGCAGCGCGGCGATTTCCCTGATGCCGTCGGCCATGGCGCGAATGCGCGCCGGATCGAGCTTCAGCCGATCCATGAAGGAGGCGGAAAGCCCGGATTCCTGGCCGTTCGAGACATCGATGGCGTTGGCGTCGAGAATGTCCTGCTCACGAGCGACGATCGCCTCTGCCATGGCGAGGAGTGCGGCGTTCTTGGCGGCGGTCGTGGCAATGGCCAGCGGTCGGGCGGCAGCGCGGGCACGACGGCCGATATCGGCCATCGTTGCTACGGTGTCATCCCCGGATTTTTCATGCAGTTTCAGCATGGCTCATCCTCCGCTGGTTACCTGGTCACTGGCCAGTACTTGGTCGCCGGCCCGTACTTGGTCACCCGAATGGCTCACCACAAGGTCGTCGCGGTGGATCATCGCCGAACGCGCCTCGTAGCCGAGCACGGTTTCGATCTCGGTCGTCTTCAGGCCCGCGATCCTGACGGCATCGGCTGCATCGTAGGCAACCAGCCCGCGCGCGATCTCGCGGCCCTCGGGCGACAGGATCGCCACCGTGTCGCCGCGCGAGAAATTGCCGCTGACCAGCTTGACGCCGGCCGGCAGCAACGACTTGCCCGACAGCAGCGCACCGATGGCGCCGGCATCGACCGTAAGCCGGCCGGCCGGTTCGAGCTGACCGGCGATCCAGGTCTTGTAGCCCTTGACCGGGTTGCTGCTCGGCCGAAAGAAAGTAGCGCGCTCGCCGCGTTCGATCGCCATCAGCGGCGACAACCGCGTGCCCGACGTGATGATCATCGCGGTGCCGGCGGCGGTGGCGATCTTGCCGGCATCGAGCTTCGTGCGCATGCCGCCGCGCGACAGCTCGGAAGCGGCCGCACCCGCCATCGCCTCGATATCGGGCGTGATGCGGTCGACCACCGGAATGAATTTGGCCTGAGGGTCACGCGCCGGCGGCGCCGTATAGAGGCCATCGATGTCGGAGAGCAGCACCAAAAGATCAGCACCCATCATGGTGGCGACACGGGCCGCCAGCCGGTCATTGTCGCCATAGCGGATTTCGGAAGTCGCCACCGTGTCGTTCTCGTTGATGACCGGCACCGCCTTCATCTTGAGCAGCGTCGAGATCGTTGCCCGTGCGTTGAGATAGCGGCGGCGCTCCTCGGTGTCGCCGAGCGTCAGCAGGATCTGGCCCGATTTCAAGCTGCCCTTGCCGAGCGCATCCGACCACGCGCCGGCCAGCGCGATCTGCCCGACGGCTGCCGCGGCTTGGCTCTCTTCGAGCTTCAAGGCGCGCTTGCCGAGGTCAAGGATCGTGCGGCCAAGCGCGATGGCGCCGGACGAGACGACGAGGATTTCAGCGCCGCCCTGGGCCAGCACGGCAATGTCGTCGGCGAGCGAAGCCAGCCAGTCACGCTTCAGGCCCGTCGTGCGGTCGACGAGCAGCGCCGAGCCGATCTTGACGGTGATGCGCCGATATTTTCCCAGCGACTGCATCGTCCTACTTTTCCCAGCGCGTCTCGACTGGCGCAGCGATCTGCGCACGCGCCTCGGCCACCACCGACATCAACGCCCGCAGCACCGCCTCGACGCCTTCGCCGGTGACGGCCGACAACAGCATCGGCGCGCGGCCGGCGGCACGCTTCAGCGAGGCGGCTTTCTTCTTGCGCGCATCGGCGTCGAGCGTGTCGACCTGGGACAGTGCCACGATCTCGACCTTGTCGGTCAGGCCGTTGCCATAGGCCTCGAGCTCCGCGCGCACGGTCTTGTAGGCTTTGCCCGGATTTTCCTCCTGCGCCGAAACCAGATGCAACAGCACACGCGTGCGCTCGACATGGCCAAGGAAGCGGTCCCCGATGCCGACACCCTCGTGCGCGCCTTCGATGAGGCCCGGAATATCGGCGATGACGAATTCGCGCGCGTCGATGCGGGCAACGCCGAGGCCGGGATGCAGCGTCGTAAACGGATAGTCGGCGATCTTCGGCTTGGCCGCGGTGACGGCGGCCAGGAATGTCGACTTGCCGGCATTCGGCAGCCCGACCAGCCCGGCATCGGCGATCAGCTTCAGCCGCAGCCAGATGTTGAGCTCCTGCCCCGGCAGGCCGGGGTTGGCGCGGCGCGGCGCCTGGTTGGTCGAGGTCTTGAAATGCTGGTTGCCGAAGCCGCCATTGCCGCCCTTGGCGAGCAGAAAGCGCTGGCCGACCACGGTCAGGTCGCAGATCAGCGTCTCGTTGTCTTCTTCGAACACCTGCGTTCCCGCCGGCACCTTCAGCGTGACATCGGCGCCCTTGGCGCCGGTCATGTTGCGGCCCATGCCGTGGACGCCGGTCTTGGCCTTGAAATGCTGCTGGTAGCGGTAGTCTATCAGCGTGTTCAGCCCGTCGACCGCCTCCAGCCAGACATCGCCGCCACGGCCGCCATCACCGCCATCCGGCCCGCCGAACTCGATGAACTTTTCGCGCCGGAACGACACGGAACCGGCGCCACCGTCACCGGAGCGGATGTAGACCTTGGCTTGATCGAGAAATTTCATGGGATTGTACAGTTTCTACTAGTGGCCTTGCGGCATTGCTCTAAACCTTGGCCCTTGCTCTAAACCAAGGCGCGGCGAAGGGCGAGGCCGTTTTGTGACAATGGCCGCGCGGGATCGGCCGGAGAGATGCCGGAATGAAGCTTGTAACCTACAACATCCAGTACGGCATCGGCCTCGACGGGCAATACGATGTCGGGCGCATCGCCGATGCCGTGCGCAGCGCCGACGTGATCGCTTTGCAGGAGGTGACCCGCAACAATCCCCGGAATGGCGGCCGCGACATGGTCGCCGAGATCGGCGAGGCGCTGCCCGACTATTTCGCTGTCTATGGCAGCAATTTCGAGGCCAATATCGGTTCGCACATCGACAACGGCCGTGCCGTCACGAAAACCTTCCAGCTCGGCAACATGGTGCTGTCTAAGACCCCCATTCATCTGTCGCGCAACCTGCTTTTGCCGCGCAGCCGCAGCTTCGAGATGATGAACTTCCAGCGTGGCGCGCTGGAAGCGCTGATCGAGACGCCGCTTGGTTTCATCCGCTTCTATTCCATCCATCTCGATCACCGCAGCCCCGTCGAACGCGCCAGCCAGATCCAGTTCCTGCGCCAACGCATGCTGAACTACGCGCTCGAAGGCGGCGCGCTGTCCGGCGTCGCCGAGATCGGCCTGCCGGAATTGCCGCATCCCGAAGCCTTTGTCGGCATGGGTGATTTCAACATGTTGGCCGGCTCACCCGAATATATCGAACTCGCCGGCCGGCCGGATCATGAATTCGGCATGCCGCTGACCGCCGACTTCGCCGTTGATGCCGCCTTGCGCCTGAACGCCACCGGCGACGATCTCATCAGCTGGGTCGATCCCAAGCAACCCACCGATCCTAGCCGCCACAAGCGCATCGACTACATCTTCACCAGCGCGTCGCTCGCCAAATCCCTGCAGCGCCTGTGGGTCGACCGAAAGGCCGTCGGCTCGGACCACCTGCCGGTCTGGGTCGAACTGGGCTGATCCAGGTTTGCCTCCCATTGGTTTCGCGCCGTACCCGATGTGTGTCGAGATTCAGGTCAGGCCGAGCCGAGAATAGTGGCTTCCGAGAACCGGAGCGGAGCGTACTTTTCGTACGCGAGCACCGGAAGCGCAGGAAACCGCCATTCGCAGGCCGGCCTCACCTGAATATCGGCACACATCAAAAGTGGACCCAGTTCCGCAAGCTGGTCCAGGTCTTGCGATCGAGCCGGTAGCGCTCGACGGGAACCTGGCCGGCGACAATCGAATTCAGCATGCCCTGGCCGGCATACTGGAACCCGCATTTGTGGATGACGCGGCGCGAGGCCGGATTGATGACCCGCGTCGAGGCATGCAGCACCTGGATCGACGTCCTCTGGAAGGCGAGATCGACCAGCGCATGTGCCGCCTCGGTCGCATAGCCCTTCTTCCAGTACGGCTCGCCGATCCAGTAACCGAGCTCCAGCCCGCGATCGGTGGTGTTGAGACCGGCGCAGCCGACGAACGTATCGGTGCCCGCCAGCGTCAGGGCATAGGCGATGCCGGCCCGGCGCGACTTGGCCATGGCGAGGAAGGCGCGCGCCTCGGCCTCGCCATAGGGGTGCGGCATGCGGGCCAGCATTTCGGCGACATGGCGGTTGTCGGCAAGCTCGACCAGTTGCGCGACATCGCCCTCGTGTGGCGCCCGCATCACCAGCCGCTCGGTGACCAGCACCGGACAATCTATCGCGTAACTTTCGTCTTCTGAGTCTTCCGCTTCGGCAACCATTTGAAAGTCCTCCAGGCACAAGAAAAAGGGGAGATGGAAACCCATCTCCCCTGATCCTTTTCCTGGCTTTGCCAGACACCGGTCCCGAGATGGGCGCCGGTGTTCTAGTGCGGAACCGGCTACTCCGCGGCTTTGGCAATCGGGTTGACCGATACGTAGGTTCGGCCGTTGGCTTTTTTGTTGAACGTCACGGCGCCGGTCTCGAGCGCAAAAAGCGTATGGTCCGTGCCCATGCCGACATTGACGCCGGGATGCCACGTGGTGCCGCGTTGACGAATGATGATGTTGCCCGGGATGACGGCTTCGCCGCCGAACTTCTTCACGCCCAGACGCTTGGAATGCGAGTCGCGACCGTTGCGCGACGAGCCGCCAGCTTTCTTGTGTGCCATCTAACTAACTCCGTTGCGCCGCAAGGCGCCTAAAAGGCCTTATGAACGCGTTCGCGTTCCGTTTCAAGTCCGATCCGGCGACCAGGTCGCCAGAAAATTACTTCGCAGCCAATTCCTTGGCCTGCTCGCGCCAGTCCTTGATCTGGTCGGCGCTGAAGGACATGTGCTCGTCGATCTTGGCGACATCCTTGTCGGTCAGCTTGGCGAGCTGCGCGAAGGTGATGATGCCCTGCTCGTTGAGATCCTTGGCTGCGACCGGGCCGATGCCCTTGATCACGGTCAGATCGTCCGGCTCACCCTTCGGCGCCTTGAACAGCGGCGCTGCCGCGGTCTCGGCTGCCTTTGTCTCGGCTGCCTTGGCCTTGGGCTCCTTCTTCGGCGCAGCTTCCGCCTGCACCTCGGTGGCGGCCTCGGCCTTCACCTTCTTCGGCGCCTTGACCGATGCCGTCTTCGTCGGCTTGGCGCCACCCAGCAGGATCTCGGAGATCCGCACGGTGGTCAAAAGCTGGCGATGGCCGATCTTGCGGCGCGAATTCTGCCGGCGGCGCTTCTTGAAGGCGATGACGGTGCGGTTCTTGCCCTGTTCGACGACTTCGGCGGTGACCACCGCGCCGTCGACGAACGGCGCGCCGAACGTGACATTCTCGCCCTCGCCATGTGCGAGGACGTGGCCGATCTCGACCATATCGCCGACATTGGCTTCGAGTTTTTCGATCTTCAGGAGATCGTTGGCGGCAACGCGATACTGCTTGCCACCCGTTTTAATGACTGCGAACATTTTTTGCCTTTCGCTGTTCGGTCGGCCTTGATGAACCGCCTGAGGCAGTTCAGCCGTCTTTTTGTCAGTCTGCGGGTTCAAAAAACAAGCGGCGCGGAAGAACCCTCCACGCCGATTGCGCGCTGTCCCTAACCGAAGGTTGGGGGCGAGTCAAGGCAAACCAGCCGCGCCGTTTCGAGACCGTCATTGGCGGGCACGGACCGGCTGTGCCGACATGCCCACGGCGTTGCCCCCGCCTGGGCTGAGGATGGGTGACTGGTCGGCAATCTGCCTCGGGCCTCGCTGTACCCACCAGCCCGTGAATCCGCCGCTTGCCAAGCAAGCCAAATAACTGACGGATTGGCCTTGTAACCTGCCCGTTCAGCCGTTATCTAGTGCGCCGCGCCGGCAACGGCCGACCATGACCGCGGAGAGGTGGCAGAGTGGTCGAATGCACCGCACTCGAAATGCGGCATGGGTGCAAGCCCATCGGGGGTTCGAATCCCTCCCTCTCCGCCATATAGCTTCCATAAAAATCCTTTCCTTTCAAAAGCTTCCTTGTTGCGCTTGACCAGCACGAAGCGAAACATATCTTAGACTGTGTAACAAACTGTGTAACATTAGAGAAAGATAATGCGACGTTCCGCAGCGCCAAAGCCGCATAAACGTGAAGGCATCTGGTATCTCGTCCGCAGGGTGCCGAAGGAATTCGCGGCGTTTGATCGCCGCTGCCTAGTACGCATTTCCACGGGCGTCGCCGTGGCTGACGATCCCCGCGGTGTACGGGCGCGAGATGCAGTGCAAAGCCTCGGCGCGGGGCTGGAGGCGTATTGGCGTAGACTGCGGGAAGGCCAATCCGCCGAGGCGGGGCTGCGTTTCGAAGCCGCGAGGAAGCGCGCGCGGTCATTTGGATTGGCCTATCGCACTAACGAGGAACTAGCAGCGGGGCCGCTCGACGAACTCATGGCCCGTATCAAGCTGCTCCTCGACAAAAAATCGATCGAGGACGCGCAGGACGTCTCGGCCGTCATGGGTGGGGAGAAGCGGCCAGCGGTCCGCCTGAGCGGTCTTATCAAGGAATTCGAGACGATCGAGCAACAGAACTTGCTGACCATGTCGCCCAACCAAATCAAGAAATGGCGTAACCCCAAAAAGCGCGCAGTTGCCAATCTGGTTGGAGTCATTGGCGACAAGGAGATCGCAAGCCTCACTCGGGACGACGCAATCGCGTTCCGCGAGTGGTGGCAAAAGCGGATCGTTGAGGATGGACTTGATATCGGTACGGCCAACAAGGACATCGGCCATGTTTCGAAAATGCTGCGCGTCGTCGATCTGACTCACCAGCTCAAGCTGGAGCCGGTTTTTCGAAACCTGCGTCTTTCCGGCGCCGTCCCCGGGCAACGCGCTGCGTTCACAGCGGAGTTCATTCAGGAGAAGATACTCGCTGAAGGCGCGCTCGACGGACTCAATGACGAAGCCCGCCATCTAATCTATGTGATTGCCGATACCGGACTCAGGCTTTCTGAAGCGGCAAACCTCACCACCGAAACAATCCACCTCGATCGAGAAATCCCGCATGTGCGGGTGCGCCCCAATGGCCGTCGCTTGAAGACCGGTCATTCAGCCCGTGACATTCCCTTGGTTGGCGGCGCACTTGCAGCCATCAAGCTCCATCCGGACGGCTTTCCTCGTTATCGCGACAAGGCCGCGTCACTTTCAGCGCTCGTCAACAAGGTGCTCGCCAGCAAGGAACTTCTGCCGACTTCCGAGCATAGTCTTTATAGCCTGCGACACACTTTCGAGGACCGGCTGACGGCAGTTGAGGCGCCGGAGAAGGTAACTGCTTCTCTGATGGGCCACAAATGGATCCGGCCCAAATACGGCGCGGGACCTTCGTTAGCGCAAAAGCGCGAGTGGCTCCAAAAAATCGCTTTTACCCCGCCCGGGCGAATGTGATTGCGGCGCCATCCAGGCCTTGAGAACCAACCTCACGGCTCCAGCTGTCCGAGCCATTTAGGTTGAGCGTGGCCAGCACGCGCTGCGCTCGCTCGCGATTTCCGAGCTTCCGCCGCATTTGTTCGACCTCGTATTCCAGCCTTTCGAAGGTCGGTATATAGGCATCTCCATGCCGGATGACCAAGTAGGCGGCAACAGCTAGACACCATTCTAGCTCCGTGGCCGATGGATCGGAAAAAGGGGCGACGCCATACCAAGACGAGCAACGCCTCTCGAGGGCTTCCGAACTAGGCAAACGGCCAGCATGTGGCATGGGAAAGAAACCTATGCCTGATCGACGAACCTAAAGTGCTCACGAAGCTTGACCGGTACGCGGGCCATCGGAGGGTTCTGCCTAAAACCGCCAAAACTTTTGAAACACCCATTCATCCGGCTCGAATTCAAAGGGATCGGCGATTTTTGGGTTATGGCTTGCAAGCATAGTTCAGCCCAGACAAGAACGCCTGATATCTTGTCGTGCACTGTCACCCTGCCAAATATGGTGCCGGCGACAACGGCAGTTTGGCGAGCAGAAGAATTCCCGAGACTGAGACGTTCTACGGCTTGGCCCATGTTCGCGCTCCTCCTCGATTGGAGACAGGATGGGCCATATGGAAGCGAATAAAAGGAGGTTGGTGACGAGTCTCGGTAGTGGAGTAGAAACGGGTGGAAAAGCTTGCGCTATTCGCCATCGGCGCCGCTAAGCGCATTTGAGAGAAGGGGCAGCTATCGCCAAGAGATGACGTCCGATCGCAAGCCGGCTAGAAATGCGACAGTGACGCGCCTTTTTTGGCACGACCTTAGCACCCGATCGGGCCTCAGCTGGTCGTCGTTGCGCAGCCGATCGGGTGCGATTTTTATAAAGCTCTCTTGGCTTTAGCTTTGAGAGCCCGTCATCGAGACAAATGCAAGGGAACGGTCCGCCCCCTGGGGACATTCGACATGCCGTGGCAGCTTCCTATGGTGAGCCAGCGCATTCCGATACACGTTTTCCGCGCTCTACCGTTGCTCCAGCACCTGTGCTGAGGCTGAGCGCTTGATCAGGACCCGACCGCTGCTGTTGCGGGATGGTGACTGGGTTGAGGTCGCGAAGACCTTGACCGCGGGTACGTTGTTCATCCCGATGAGCGCTGAGCCGAGAAGCAGCCAAGAACGCTTCCCGTAATCGAATCCTACGGGAACCGCGAAACCAGCGTCCAAAGGACGCAATTCTCCGACGTCGTTCACTCAAGCTCATCTCGCAACTTGAACGCTTGTATGAAGCCGCTGCATGTGCGCCGGTGGACCGGATTGCTGCTATCCAAACCACGTGCTCAGTTTCGCCCCCGTAATAACTCTACCGTCCGAAACGGCTTTCGCGCGTCAGGTCCACCCCACATGAAAGTTCCGCGAGCAGCACGGACGGAGAGGCTGGTCACAACTCCTTCGCGTGCTCTTTTACTACCGAATCAAGTGCCAAATGGAGAGGCACTGCCTTAGAGAACAGGAAGCCCTGGGCGGTTCTGCAGCCAAGCTTGTACAGAGTTTGCCGATCTGCCTCTGTTTCAACGCCCTCGGCCATGACCTCGATCCCGAGCGTCCTACCAAGATCAATCACCGCTTTGACAAGCAGCCGATTCTCCCGGGACTTGGCTAAGCCGCGAACGAAGCCCTGATCTATTTTCACCTTCCTGATCCGACTGTCCTTGAGCGATGTCAGCGTCGAAAAACCGGTGCCGAAGTCATCGAGCGCGATAGAAATGCCAGCATGTGAAAGCCGGGCGAGCTTTTCATCCACTCTGTCCGGATCCACTGGGGCTTCTTCGGTAATCTCGATGTCGAACATCGTTGCAGGGAGGTCTTTTGCCGCCAGACCATTAAGAATCATCTCGTCAATATCGCCAGCTTCCAACTCGCACGGTGAAACATTCATCGCCACACGAACATCACGACGGTCAGCTTTGACCAAGCCCTCGATAAGAGCGCAACAGTCGGCGAATACCGTTTGAGTTAGCAGCTGAAGCATTCCAGTTTCGCGTGCCGCTGTCATGATCTCGGGCGGAGAAATGGGACCGTGAAGCGGGTGAGACCATCTTAGCAAGGCTTCAAAACTGACGACGGCTTCAGTTTCGAGTCTTACGATTGGCTGAAACCAAGCGACCAAGCTTCTCATCGTTATCGCCGAATGAAGATCGCGTTCGATTGACTGGCGGCGTTGCAACTCCCGGGCTAGCTCGGCATCGAACAGACAAAATTCATTCCTGCCGCGGCGCTTAGCTGTGTAAAGGGCGATGTCGGCCCGCAACAACATTTCCGTTAGTCCGGGGTTTTCAGCCAAGTAGATTCCTATAGACGCTCCAATGCGGACTGATGCGATCCCAGGATAGGGGCGAGCAAGCTTGGCTATGAGATTGGACGCGAGATTGGTGGGAGAAGGAGAATTCTTTCGCGAAGAAAAAACCAGCACGAATTCATCCCCACCGATGCGGGCGAGCGTTGAGCCCTCCGGTGCTTCTTCCTCTATTCGGCGGGCGATCCTGGCAAGCAGCTCGTCACCCGTTCTGTGACCGTAGGTATCGTTGACAGATTTGAACCCGTCCAGATCAATCAGCATGGCCACAAAGGGTCCATCGGTGTTCTCAAACTGATCGATTGCATGTTCGAGGCCCCGCCTGTTGAGGAGCGCGGTAAGATGGTCCTCCCTGGAATTGCGCTCCATTTCCGCGGCAAGCCGCTCGGCTTGATGTCTCAGGCGGCTCGCGTCACGGAAGCGCGCTTGTCCAACGAACGAGGATCGAACCAGGCCGCCCTCGAAAAGCAGGACGGCAAAAGCCAGAATGTAGTTTTCCGGGGCTCCCTTCGTCAGCAAACATGCGGCGGCAATGAGGAGTGGCGGTGTGATGAAGCATATCGCTGCCGCAGCATATGAGCTGCCGTACGTGACCGCGCCAGCTGAAATGCCCGCCAGAATTATTAGATGCAGCGATGCTTGAGACGTCGTGTATCCAGCCGTTAGGACGGCAAGGAATGACCAGGTGAATCCCGCCAGAAGAGCAAGCCTGCCAAACCAGCGAAGCCGCAGCCAAACCCGTGTCAGATCATCCTGGACTCCGGGTTCCTTCAGCTGATGACGGGCGAGTGCAAGGCGGGCGGCATTTATCGCATTAACGACCGAAAACCAGGCCGCGCCAGCAAGACCGTTCCCGGAAAGGGCCTGCACGGTCAAAATCAGCCCGGACAGCACAATGCTTATCGGCATTGAGACGAAAAGGCCTGCCCTCAGATCAGCGAGCTGGTCCTGAAGGATTCTCGCCTCCAGCGGATCTTCTTTTTCCAAGGCTGGACGGGTCAGCTTGCTTACTCCTGCTTGTCCGCAGCCTATGCAGCCCCCCTGAAGGACGGGTTAATTCTTCAATCGGAGATCAGCGTCGGGGAGCAGGATTACTCCGGCGCATCATGCACTCTCTCATCGCTCGCCCAGCACGCGCAAAAATGCGACTGCTGGTGCAGTATCACCGCTGGAGCTCCGCCGAAATCCCATGCCGGACAAGGGGAACATGTTGGGCAAAGCGAAGCCCCAGATGCCTTGCAAGCCGTGCCGCCAGGTGGTCTCTGGAGTAGAGTCCAACCAATATGTTCGTTGCATGGTAGAGCGGCGCCGCCGACAGGCGCAGCCGCCTTTCGTATATATGCAGCATGTCGGGGTCGCCAACATTGCGGCCGTCGCGGCACGCAGTCATGATTCCACGGGCGAGTTGCTTCTGGCTGCTGAGACCGATGTTGAATCCGTGAGCGGTCACCGGGTGCATGCCGATGGCAGCGTCGCCGATGAGTGCGGCGCTCGGCGCCCGGAATTTGTGCGCCCAGGTCGTGACCAGCGGATAGGTGTGGCGCTTGCTTGCCAAGGTCATTTTTCCAAGGCGCCCTCGACACCGTTTCGTCAACTCCGACAGGAACAAATCATCATCGAAGGCAAGCAGTCTATAGGCCTCGTTTGAGCGCAATGTGAGCAGCAGCGACGACATGCCCTCCGCGAGGGGCAATATCGCTATCGTCTGATGGTGATCGAACCATTCGATGGCGATCTGGTGGTGGGCGCGCTCGTGCCTCACTCGGCAAATCAGCATCGAGTGGCCAAGCCGGTTGATATCGGCGCCGATGCCTAGCAGATCACGCGTGGCGGACAAACGCGAATCCGCGGCAACAACCAGCCGAGCAGTTAAACGCGCGCCATTAGAGAGCGTTACGACTGCTCCTTCTTGGCTGTTTGTTGCATCGACGACCGAGTGGCCGCACAACAGCCGGGCGCGATCCTGCAAGCGGACGATTTTGAACAGCGCCTCGCGGATCCGGCAATTTGGAACCAAAACCCCCAGCGGTTCTCCAGAGTTGCTGGGAGGATCGAAACGAAGAGCGAATGCGCTCGAGCCGTTGAGCACGCGCGCGCCTTGAAGTGCTGATTTGTCCGAAGCCGGGATGACATCCCAGGCGCCGAGCTCGCGAAGGGTTCTGATCGAAGCGTTGGTCAGCGCGATTTCGCGACCATCGAAAGCCGGATTCGCCAGACTATCGAATGTGTTCTGTTCAACAACTGCCACCTTGAGTTCGCTTTGGGCAAGCGACGCAGCGAACGAAAGGCCGACCGGGCCGGCTCCAACGACAACGATGTCAAAATTATCGTCAGAGCCCATCAGCGTGCCGCCATCCGGTCGCCTATCCTCGTGTAACGGTGGAACTGAGCCGAGTGACATGAGCTCCGTGCCCGCCGCATTGCCTAAAGGCGCTGGGCCGGGAGATTCGCATCGATCGGCAACGAAGCACTCAAAGCGCTCAGAGGTGGATGCGGCTAACCGATCCCGCCCTTTCGCCGCGCAGCCGCGCAGATCGCCGCCAGCAAGCGAGACACTCGCGACGCTGGTCAGCGACGGCCGCGCCGCATCGATCGCCACATTCCACCTGGAACCCTTGCGCATACTACTCACGCTCCACGACGTCGAAGCGGGCTCTCTTGCGAGGGTGAGGGTATCGAACGTAGCGCTCTCTCTCGTCATCCCAGCCAAGGTAGCGGAAACTTTTATCCACGACCGCGCATATCTCATCAAGAACCTGCTGCATGGCTTCGATGTCGATGTCCTTGCAATTCAGTCGCCGATAGAGCAAAGCCCACGCGGCGACATAGTCGTCGAAATAGCGCGCGTCACTCGAACCAATGATCAACTTCGGACGGTTGATCGATTTCGAAAACGCACGTCCCAACCCCGATGATGCTCCGCAGCACGTTGACATCACGAGGATCTTCGGCGCTGGATGCGAGCCCTGGAACATTTTTACGAAGTCAGCCCAAAGAAGGCCACTTCGCCCACTGGACGAAGCGATCCCGTCACCATTGCCGTGCCCGGCGATGTGAAGCACGTCGCACTCCGCCTCCATCGCTCGTACTACAGCCTCACCAAATTTCGTTCGGTTCAACGCCATGTGGAGCTCCGCGCGGATGTTGACAGCCTTTAACAAGTGCTGCACGATCGGTCCCTCTTGCCTGTCGGCGAAGTAGTCATTTGCATTGTGGCAGTCGATGATGTGTACGGTGTTCATGGTACTCCAGCCGCTTGTTCGTTCATCGTCGTGACGAGCGGACACCACGCGCGCGGAACCGCGTGGCGTGCGCTGGGTTCCGGTACCGTCGCATAGCCTCAAGGCGCGGGCCGGGAATCGGGATGGATCGGCAACGACGCACACAACCCATCAAAGGCGAAAGCTGTTGATCGGCCCCCCTGTCCGCGCAGCCACGCGGATGGTCAGCCAGCAAGCGAGATACACACGACGCCGGTCAGCTAATGGCTGCGCCGTAAGCACAAGGCATGGCCGACCACACGACAGAAAACCCAGAACCGTGAAGGTGCTGATAATGACGACCAATCTTTCCGTAAGTCATGGATTTCTCCGTCGAAGACTGGTCAATAGACCACACCGATGAGTATGACCCTGATCTGGATCAGCCAGACATGACCAATCGGCACTGGCGGTTCACGGTCAGGTGATCGACCGTGACGTTCCACTTTGGAACCCGTGCGCACATTGCCAAGCTCTCGTCCGGCCACGCGAGGTACTCTCGTGGCATCAGCCGCCTCATACTGGGTGCAATGGGAGGCAGTCCTTCGCACGACAGAGGCTTTTCACAAATGTAGTGTGCAGCTTAGGTCAAGATGGTCATGGAGCATGGAGCATGGAGCATGGAGCATGGACAGCTTGTTCCCGACCGAGCCGGCTCGACTGACGAGCGCGATCCGCGCATCTTATGCACAGCGGATTGAAATCAGCGTTCCGGTTTGTCGTCCCGATCAATTAGTATCCGCTCGGCGGCTCCGTCGAGATCTTCGTATTGACCGCTTCGCAATGCCCAGACGAAGCCGGACACACCCAGTGCACCCAGAAAAAGGGCCACTGGTATGAGATAGAGCAACGTCGTCACGAGGATTATGCCGAATAGCTGACTGCGGAGCGTCCGACTTTTTGAATAACTTGCAGCGTCGCATTCGCCCCGAAGCCGTGCAAGCGCAATGCGTTTCCAATAACAAGCACCGATGAGGCAGACATGGCAATCGCCGCTAACAAAGGCGTGGCGTGGCCCAGGATGGCGATCGGCACGGCGACGGCATTGTAGACGATCGCGATCGCGATGTTCTGGCGGATCAGGTGTCCAGCCTTGCGCGAGACGTCCAGCGCGAGAGGCACGGCCAGAAGGCTTTCGCGCAGGAATACGAAGTCGGCCGCATTGCGGCCAATGTCGGCGGCGGTAGCCGGTGCGATCGAGACATGCGCCGCGCTCAGCGCTGGCGTATCGTTGAGGCCGTCGCCAACCATCAGAACCTTGTATCCGTCTTTCGCCATGGTCTCGATGCGCTCGACTTTGCCGGACGGCAGCAGGCACGGAACGAAGTCGTCGACACCCAGCATTTTCGAGACTTCGGCGCAGGCACCCGCAGTATCGCCCGACAGCATTTGCACCGACACCCCGACATCGTTCAATCGCTTAATCGCCGCGCTGGCGTCGGCGCGCAGCGCATCCTCGAAATCGAAGGTCGCGACAATGATCCCGTCTTTCGTCAGAACCGTTCCGCCATGGCCATGTTTGCCTTCGCCGCCGGTCCGGGCCTTCCATCCAGCCCATCCGCGTCGACCCAGCCGCCAGGTGCTTCCGGCGTCAGTGGCTTCGATGCCGAACCCTGGATGCTCGGTGACGGCATCGAATTTGTGCTGCCCGTCAAGAGCGGCAAAGCCGGCTATGGCCTTTGAAAACGGGTGACGCGAGTGCGCGGCCATGTCTGCCGCGATTGCCAGCATGGCCGGATCGATCGAGCCCGCATTGACCAGCCGGGGTTGTCCGAGCGTGAGCGTTCCGGTCTTGTCGAACACTGCGTTATCAATCGTCGCCAGGCGCTCCATGGCCGAACCATCCTTGACCATGATGCCGCTCTCGAACAGGCGCCGCGCAGCGACCACTTGAACGATCGGTACGGCGAGGCCGAGCGCGCATGGGCAGGTGATGATGAGAACCGCAATGGCGATGGTTATCGCCCGGTGCCAGTCGCCGCTTGCCGCCATCCAGCCAAGGAACGTCACGAAGGCGGTCAGATGAACCACCGGGGCATAGAGCGCCGAAACGCGGTCGGCGAGCCGGCGATAATGTGCCCGACCGCCCTCGGCGGCCTCCATCAGGCGGACCATTTCCGCCAGGAATGAATCCTTCGCGGCGGCTGTCGCCTCAATCGTCAGCGGGCCGGTTAGGTTGAGGACACCAGCCTGCACGGCTTCGCCTGCCGCAACGCTTCGGGGCGTGCTCTCGCCCGAGACAAGCGAACAGTCCAGATCGGATGCCCCTTGAAAGATTTTGCCGTCGACGGGTATCCTTTCGCCGGCGGCAATCAGCAGCTGCATCCCTGGTTCGATCTCGCCAACCGGCAGATAGTCGCGTGCGCCGTCGCCGCGCAGCACCATGGCGCCGCGTGCGGCCAACTGGGACAGGCCTTTCACGGCGGTCCGGGCACGTTCGCGCATCACGTGATCCAACGTGCGGCCGATCAACAGGAAGAACAGCAGCGACACCGATGCATCGAAATAAGCGTGGTCGCCATGGTTGATCGTCTCATAGAGGCTCATGGCGTAGGCAAGCGACACCCCGACCGCGATCGGCACGTCCATGTTCATGCGGCCGTGGCGCAACGCATTCCAGGCCGAGCGGAAGAAGATGCCGCCGGCGAAGGCGAGTGCAGGGATCGCGATCAGCGCCGAGACCCAGTGGAACAGGTCGCGGGTAGCGCCTTCGGCACCGGACCAGACAGAGACCGAAAGCAGCATGATATTGCCCGCCGCGAACCCGGCAACCGCGACGGCGCGGATCAACTCCGAAAGCGCCTTGTCCTTGTTGTCGACCTCGGGGTCGAACAGATGCGCCTCGTAACCCAGCCGTCCAAGTGCGGCGACAAACGGTGGAACCTCATCCCCATGCCATCGGACCGAGACCCGTTTCGTCGACAGGTTGACGCGGGCGCTCTCGACGCGATCAAGCTTTCCCAGCGCCGCCTCGATCGTCTGGATGCAAGCCGCGCAATGGACCGTCGGTACTGAAAGATCGGTCTGGCGGAGATCATCGCCAAGCGATCGGCTCGCCAGCCTGATCTCCTGACTAGACGGCAGGACCGACGTGGTGCTGCCCAGATCAAGCGCCATTTCGGCGCCCGGTGCACAACAACTCATTGCAGCGCTCCATGGGAAATCATGATCCTGCGGACGTCGCGATACGGTTTATCCAGACCGGCGTCGGCGTCGACTTCGACAATCCAGACGCCGTCCTTCGGCATGTGCTGGGCTGCGAATTCCTGGCCCGAGGCGGGTGCGAGGGTGACCGACTTGTCCTCCTTCTCGTACGCGGGATGGCGAAACAGCACCTTGACGCCGTGCAAGGGAACCGGCTTGCCGGCGGCGTCGGTGAGGCCGTAGCGAACTTCGCCCCATGCAATGGTCAGCTTGCCGGTCCAGCCAAGGGCTGCCTGCGCGCGCCCCTCCTCGGCCTGCTTGTTGAATTGCTGGCTCGCCACATAGGTGTTTTCGACGACGAGGCCAGTCCAGCTTGTGCTGGCGAGCGTTGCCATGGTCAGATTGACCGCGATGACCACGCCGAAAAAGGCCAGGATGATGACCAGCATGTGCCTGCCGGTGAATTCACGAGGCTTTTGTACATTGGCAGTCATCTGGGGGCCTCCGGCGCGTTGAAGGTGGCGGTGTACTCGTTCGACTCGAAGCTGGCTCTGTCCTCGACGCGGAACTTGAAGGTCTGTGCCGGAGCGCGGATCTGGTCCGCCGGCTGGCGCACGAAGACCTTCAGCATTTTCAGGCGATCGGGCTCGACCGGGATGGCGAAGGAGCGGCCTGCCTTAATGTCGTCCCCGACCACGCTCATTTCGCCGCCTTGCAAGCCCTGCATAGTGACAACAATGGTCCGCGGTTCGGGGATCATGTTGAGCAGCTTGACGGTGTAGCCGTTGCGGATCGAACCGTCGGTCAGCGTGACGAACTGGGGATTGCGGTCATGCAATACGTTGACTTCGAGCCGGTCGCGCGTCAGCAGCGAACAGAGCAGGCCGAGGCCGATCAGCGACCACAAGCCCATGTAGACGTAGGTGCGTGGCCGAAAGATCTTGCTGACATGGAAATGCGCCACCTTGTCGGAGAACAGGCCATCAGCGGTCCTGACCAGCGACGGATTGATTGAACTGAAGCCGCCCGCGGTCGCCAGCGTCATGTTGGCGTTGTAGTCGGAGAGCGTCGCGTAGGCGATCAGCCCGCGCTCCTTGCCGAGCTTGTCCATGACACCGTCGCAGGCGTCTATGCAAAGCGCGCAGGTGATGCATTCGAGCTGCTGGCCGTCGCGAATGTCGATCCCCATCGGGCAGACCGCGACACAGGCATTGCAGTCGACGCAGTCGCCGACGGACTGCCCTGCAGCTTGCACCTTCTTCGCATGACGCGAACGCGGTTCGCCGCGCCAGTCATTATAGGTGACGGTGAGCGAACTTTCGTCGAGCATCGCTGCCTGGATGCGCGGCCATGGGCACATGTAGGTGCAGACCTGCTCGCGCATCAGACCGCCGAACGTATAGGTCGTCGCCGTCAGCACGGCGACAGTGATGTAGGCGACGGGTGGCGCGGTGCCGGTGAAGAGTTCGCCAACCAGCGTCGGCGCATCGGCAAAATAGAAAATCCAGGCGCCGCCGGTTGCCGCCCCTATGACCAGCCAGACGGCGTGCTTCGATAAGCGCAGCATCAGCTTGCGGGCGGTCCAGGGGCCGGCATCGAGTTTCATGCGAGCGTTACGGTCCCCCTCGATCGCACGTTCGACGACGAGGAACAGATCGACCCACACCGTCTGAGGGCATGCATAGCCGCACCAGGCACGGCCGACAGTCGAGGTGATCAGGAAAAGACCGACGCCCGCCATGACCAGGAGGCCGGCCACATAGAAGAATTCCTGGGGCCATATCTCGATGAAGAAGAAGTAGAAGCGCCGATTCGCGAGATCGAGCAGGACTGCCTGGTCCGGGGCAAATGGACCGCGAGCCCAAGGCAGCCACGCAGCCAGGTAATAGATGCCAAGTGTGATCGTCATCACCAGCCATTTGAAGCGACGAAAGTTGCCCGAGGCGCGCTTCGGAAAGATCTTTTGACGCGCGGCATAAAGCGGCTTGCGGGTTTTGGCGGAATTGACAGTTTCTGTTTCGAGCCCTGTCAACTGCGTCTTGTCACGCATGTGCAACTCCACTTTCCCAGCCAATGTCAGGGGCACCTGTCGTAAAGCCTCGCCGTAGGATAGCCTTGCCGGGTTGTGCAGATCGCATTAGGGATGGTGTCGAGGCCCGGCTCACGCCGGGCCTCGTCCGCTTGGCAGGGGGGACCGAAGAATAGGGCTTCCATTCCTATTCTCCGCCGCCAAGCGAATGGACATAAACTGCAAGTTCCTTGACCTTGATCTCGCCGAGACGGCCAACCCAGGCCGGCATGACGCCCTGTTTTGGCGCACGGACCTGTGCGGCGATGGCTGTCTCACCGGATCCATAGAGCCAGATCGCATCGGTCAGGTCGGGGGCGCCGAATTCCCTGTTGCCTTTTGCATTGTCGCCGTGACAGGCCACGCAATTCTCGGCAAAGACCTTGGCGCCGGGTTGGATCAGACTTGCATCGCGGACCTTGCCGGAAAGGCTGGCCACGTAGGCGCTGACTTGTGCGATCTGGTCGGCGGTAATGATGTCGCCGAAGGCCGGCATTTCCGACAGGCGCGTGTCCGGATCGGATGCGAAGCGGATGCCGTGCGTAATCGTCTGCTGGATCTGCTCGGCCTTGCCGCCCCATAGCCAGTCGTCGTCGTTGAGATTGGGAAAGCCCTTGGAACCCTGGGCGCCGGAGCCGTGACATTGTACGCAATTGACCTTGAAAGCGGCGCCACCGGCGGCGATTGCGAATTCGCGCAGGCCGTCGTCCGCGGCGATTTCCGAGACGCTCTTGGACTCCACCGCCGAGATATATTTGCCCTTGGCGGCCTCAGCCGCGGTCAGCTCGTTCCTAACCTCGTTGCGGCTGGAATAGCCGAGCACACCCGTTGTCGCCGAGTGCAACAGAGGCCATGCTGGATAGGCAATGGTGTAGCCTATCGCCCAGACAATGGTGACGTAAAAAGTGATAACCCACCATCTGGGAAGCGGGTTGTTCAGCTCCCGGATACCATCCCATTCGTGGCCGGTGGTCGAGACGCCAGAGATTTCATCGATATGCTCGTCGCTCATGATCACTCGTCCTCGAGCGGAATGCGGGCCGCTTCGTCGGCCAGCCTTCGGCTGCCGGGGCGTAGGGCAAAGGCGATGCACCCCACGAAGAACAGCGCCATCGCAACCAGGCCCCAGCTGTCGGCAAACGCCCGCATCAAATTGTAGGTCATCAGCGTTCTCCTCAGCGGTAGCCGGCGGCTTCGTCGTAATTTTTGAAGTCGACCAGTGTGCCAAGCATCTGCAGGTAGGCGAGCAGGGCATCCATTTCGGTGACCTGTTGCGGGTTGCCGTCGAAGTCGCCGATCTTGGCTTTTGGGTAACGCGCCTCAAGGCCTGATGTGTCGGCATTGGGATCGGCCTGCGCCGCCAGATCCGCATTGGCGTGGGCGATCATGTCATCGGTGTAAGGGACGGCTACAAGCCTGTTGGCGACCAGATGCGTCGAGAAATCCTTCACGTCGATCGGCGTGTCTTTCAGGAACCCATAGCTCGGCATGATCGATTCCGGCACCACCGAGCGCGGGTCGGTAAGATGCGCGACATGCCATGCATTCGAGTAGCGGTCGCCAACTCTGGCGAGATCCGGCCCGGTGCGCTTCGATCCCCACTGGAAGGGGTGATCGTACATGGACTCGGCAGCCAGGCTGTAGTGGCCATAGCGCTCAACTTCGTCGCGGAACGGCCTGATCATCTGGCTATGACAGAGGTAGCAGCCCTCGCGCATATAGATGTTGCGCCCGACAAGTTCGAGCGGCGAATAGGGGCGCATGCCTTCCACCTTCTCGATCGTATTGTCGAGATAGAAGAGAGGCGCGATCTCGACGATGCCGCCGACCGTCACCACGAGCAGCGAGCCAACGAGAAGAAACGTGGCGTTCTTCTCGATGATTGCGTGTTTGTCCATCAAGCCCATTACCTGGCTCCTGATCGCGCAGGTCGGATGGCGACGGGGCTCGGCATCGGCTCCTCCTCGCGCTGGTGGCCGAGGATGGTCCTGGTGATGTTCCAGGCCATGATCAGGGCGCCGGAGAGGTACATGGCGCCGCCGATGGCGCGCATGACATAGTAGGGGTGCATGGCGGCGACGGTTTCGGCGAAGGAGTAGACCAGGAAGCCCTGCTCGCCATATTCGCGCCACATCAGGCCCTGCATGATGCCGGACACCCACATCACCGCGGCGTAGACGACGATCCCGAGTGTCGCCAGCCAGAAGTGCCAGGTGACGAGCCTCAGCGAGTAGAGCCGTTGCCGGTTCCAGAGCTTCGGGACCATGTAGTAGATCGCGCCGAACGAGATCATGCCGACCCAGCCGAGCGCACCCGAATGGACGTGCCCGATGGTCCAGTCGGTATAATGCGACAGCGAATTGACCGCCCGGATCGCCATGATGGGGCCTTCGAAGGTCGACATGCCATAGAAGGCGACGGCCATCACCATCATGCGTATGATCGGATCGGTGCGCAGCTTGTCCCAGGCGCCGGACAGCGTCATCAGGCCGTTGATCATGCCGCCCCAGGACGGCATCCACAGCATGATCGAGAACACCATGCCGAGCGTCTGCGCCCAATCGGGCAAGGCGGTGTAGTGCAGGTGATGCGGCCCGGCCCAGATGTAGAGAAAGATGATAGCCCAGAAATGGACGATCGACAGCCGATAGGAATAGACTGGCCGGTTCGCCTGCTTGGGCACGAAATAATACATCATGCCGAGGAAGCCGGCGGTGAGAAAGAAGCCGACCGCGTTGTGGCCGTACCACCATTGCGTCAAGGCGTCCTGGACCCCTGAAAAGGCGGAGTAGCTCTTGGAGCCCAGGAACGAGACTGGTATGGACAGGTTGTTGACCACATGCAGCATCGCGATGGTCACGATGAACGCAAGCTGCTCCGGTATCTTTTCCAGCACCAAGGAGAAGGCGCCCGCTTCGGTTACCGCCCTGGCGTCGCGCCTGATCCGCTC
This sequence comes from Mesorhizobium sp. LMG17149, assembly GCF_024518695.1. Taxonomy (NCBI): domain Bacteria; kingdom Pseudomonadati; phylum Pseudomonadota; class Alphaproteobacteria; order Hyphomicrobiales; family Phyllobacteriaceae; genus Mesorhizobium; species Mesorhizobium sp. LMG17149. Next base: position 24,902 of record NZ_JANIFL010000008.1, on the reverse strand, counting down.
TGCATCGGCTCCCCGGCCCTGCACACGATAGCCTCCAAACGTGTTTACCGCCTGCGGCGTCAGGCCCACATGGGCCATGACAGGTACGCCGCGCGCGGTAAGGAAGCTGATGGTTTCCGCGATGGTCTCGCCGCCCTCAATCTTTACCGCTGAACAACCGGTCTCACCCATCACGCGCGCAGCGTTGCCGAAAGCGTGCTCTGGGCTTTCCTCGTAGGAACCGAAGGGCAGGTCGACGACCATCAGCGCGTGTTCAAGGCCGCGGCGAACGGCCTGTCCGTGCATGATCATCATGTCGAGCGTGACCCCAGCGTCGACGACAGGCCGTGCAGCACCATGCCGACGCTGTCGCCGACAAGAACGATGTCGCAGTGGCGATCGAGCAGCCTCGCGACCGGCGTGGTGTAGGCCGTCAAGCATACAAGTGGCGTCTGGCCTTTTCGCGATCGAATATCTGGAGGAGTCATCCCTTTTATCTCACCCGCGCTCAACCGAGGCCCCTTCCCTTACGTTACCAACAGCGGGTGTCGCGTTTGGCATATTTTTGTGCGACTGCGAAGAGCTAAAAACAGCGCTTGAGTACTCCGGTGTTGACGTGCTGGCTGCCAAGGTTACATTCAATCGATTAAGGCGCTCCGTTGGGCCAACCCGCTTTCGCAAACATGGATCCTCAGACAAGAAGAACCAAGAAAGGCAAAGCCGCCGTCAAAGCTGACGAAGCCAAAGTGGACCTGACTGCCGTCGTGGTCGCCGTAAACGACAGTGAGCCCTGTGTCCTCACAGTCGGTCATGCGGACACCCTCCCTTCTGGACCTTTTGCCCTTGAGCATCGATCACTGCAGTCGGGTTTGAGGGGGTGGGTGGAGCAGCAGACCGGCCATGCACTTGGATACATCGAGCAACTCTACACCTTCGCCGATCGCGATCGCATCGGCACTGAGCGCCACCAGCGCGTCATCTCAATCAGCTATCTCGCATTGACCAGGAAGGAACAGGCAACGAACTCGGCCGCGTGCGGCTGGCAAAGTTGGTACGAATATTTTCCCTGGGAGGACCACCGCTTCGGCACGCCGCCTGTGCTGCTCGATAGATTGCGGCCCCGCCTGATTGAGTGGGCCGGCGGCGCCAGCGAGCCGACCACTCAACGCGAGCGCCGGCAGCGCGCTGCGATAGCCTTCGGCTTCGACGACCGCCATTGGAACGAGGAACTCACGCTCCAACGCTACGAGTTGCTCTATGAAGCTGCTCTGATTGAGGAGGCCGGTGGCGGCAGGGACGCGATTGCGGCCGCGGCTGGCAAACCAATGGTCGCTGACCACCGTCGTATTCTGGCAACCGGTATCGCGCGGCTGCGTTCGAAGATCAAATACCGGCCGGTCGTGTTCGAGCTTATGCGGCCTTCCTTCACGCTGCTGCAACTGCAGCGAACCGTGGAAGCTTTGGCTGGCAGGCTGATCAACAAGCCGAACTTCCGGAGATTGGTCGAGCAGCAGGAACTTGTTGAGGAGACCGGGGAGACCTCCCTCGACACGGGCGGCCGACCGGCGAAGCTTTATCGCTTCCGGCATGCCGTCCTCGACGACAGGGCTATCGCCGGGACAAAATTACCGCTGGCGCGGGCTTGACATACTTATAGTCAAGGTAGATATATTCCCTTATTGTCAAACCGAATATAATCGAGGCGCCAATGACTGGGGCGTTACCTATGGCTGCGTCCCTGTATGAGCGTGTCCGGCGGGTGATCCCACCCGTTGAATGGCCCGCGTTCGCCGGCGATATTGAAGCCATCTTAGCGCTGAAGCGTGAGCGCAATGCGGTGGTGCTGGCGCACAATTACCAGACGCCCGAAATTTTTCATTGCGTGGCAGACATCGTCGGCGACAGCCTGGCGTTGGCCCACAAGGCGGTGACGGTCGACGCCGACATCATCGTGGTTGCCGGCGTTCATTTCATGGCCGAGACGGCAAAACTGCTCAATCCGAACAAGACCGTGCTCATCCCGGATCTCCGCGCCGGCTGCTCGCTGGCCGAATCGATCACGGCAAACGACGTGCGGCTAATGCGGCTGCGGTATCCGGGGGTCCCCGTTGTTACTTACGTCAACACTTCCGCCGCCGTAAAAGCGGAGTCCGACATCTGCTGCACGTCCGGCAACGCCAAGGCGGTGGTGGAATCGCTTGGCGTGGCGCGTGTGCTGATGCTCCCGGACGAATATCTGGCGAGGAACGTGGCAGCCGATACAGACGTCGAGATCATCGCCTGGAAAGGCCATTGCGAGGTGCATGAGCGCTTCACCGCAGCAGACATCCGGGAACTGCGCGATGCCCATCCAGGCGTCATCGTGCTGGCCCATCCAGAATGCCCACCAGACGTTGTCGCGGAGGCGGAGTTCTCCGGCTCGACCGCGGCGATGTCGGATTATGTCGAGCGTGAGAAACCGACGCGTGTCGTCCTTCTGACCGAATGTTCGATGAGCGACAACGTCGCGGTCGCGCATCCCGACGTCGAGTTCGTTCGCCCATGCAATCTGTGCCCGCACATGAAGCGCATCAACCTGGCCAACATTCGCGCCGCACTCGAGCAGAACCGGCATGAGGTCCGGATTGATCCCGAAATTGCCGGCCCCGCCCGCCGCGCGGTCGAGCGCATGCTTTCCCTATGAGTCTGGAGGTTCGCGACATCGCCGGGGCACCGGTCGTCATCGGCGGCGGCATTGCCGGCCTGATGACGGCGCTTCATCTGGCGCCGGAACCGGTCGTGCTTTTGACCAACGCGCCGCTTGGAACCGGAGCCTGCAGTGAACTTGCCCAGGGCGGTCTTGCGGCAAGTCTCGGGGGCGACGACGGCCCAGATTTTCACCTTTGCGACACGATAGCTGCCGGCGACGGACTCTGCGATGAGGCCACGGTGCGGCGAGTGGTACGAGCTGCACCCGAAGCGATTAGGACGATCCAAAGGTTCGGCGTCGACTTCGACCAGCACCCTGACCGCGCGTTGCGACTTGGGCTCGAGGCGGCACACTCGCGACGGCGGATTGTGCATGCAGCCGGCGACGCCACCGGTCGCGAGTTGGTGCGCGCGCTCGTCGCCGCGGTTCGGCGTACAGCCTCGATCACCATTATCGAAAATGTGGAGGTCCGCCGGCTGGTCGTGCAGGACGGGTCGGTCATCGCCGTGGTCGCAGCAGGACGAGCCGGCGCGCTCGCTCTGCCCACGCGTCGCGCGGTGCTGGCGACCGGCGGCGTCGGCGGGCTGTTTTGCGACACGACAAACCCCGCTGGCTCATGGGGTCACGGGCTGGCGCTCGCCGCATGGGCGGGGGCGGAACTCGCCGACTTGGAATTCATACAGTTCCATCCAACTGCGCTCGACGGTCCGCGCCGGCCGATGCCGCTGGTGAGCGAAGCCGTGCGTGGCGAAGGCGCGGTGCTCATCGATGAGCGAGGAGAGCGCTTCCTCGCCGACACACCTGGCGGTGAACTTGCGCCTCGCGACGTCGTAGCGCGCGCCATTTGGCACCAGCTTGCCGTTGGACGCCGCGTATTCCTGGACGCACGGCAAAGTCTCGGCCCGAGATTTGGCAAGCGTTTTCCAGGCATCGCCGAATTGTGCCGGAGCGCAGGAATCGACCCCGCGACCGACCTGATCCCGGTGCGCCCGGCGGCACATTATCACATGGGCGGCGTCGCCGTAGACAGCGCCGGCCGCAGCTCCATCGAGGGATTGTGGGCCTGCGGTGAGGTGGCCTGTACCGGCCTGCACGGCGCCAACCGCCTGGCCAGCAACTCGCTCACCGAAGCGGCGGTCACCGCGAGCTGGGTTGCCGAAAGCGTTGCCGGCACGTCGTATACCCGGCGACCGCGCAGATGCTCCACATTCGTCCCTCCACGACCAGACGCTTCCGTGGTCCGCCCGATTGTCTCCGCCGCCCTGGGTATCATCCGCGACGGCGAGGCAATGCGCGAAGCGGTGGCGACCCTGCTGCCGATCGCAGCCAATAGTGTCGCTGCCTCTGGTCCGGCTTTGGTCTCACTGATGATCGCCGCGGCGGCCCTGAGGCGGGAAGAGAGTCGAGGCGCGCACTGTCGGTCCGATTTCCCGCTCCACGATGCCAACGTGCGCCCATCACGGCTGACACTGCACAGCGCAATGCGGGCCGCGGCCGCACTCGATTGCCGGGCTACCATACGGAGCACTTGATATGACTTCATTCTCCCCCCTCCCCGCGACCCTGATCGAACCGATTGTGCGCATTGCGCTCCTCGAAGACCTGGGCAGATCCGGCGACCTGACCACCGATGCGGTTATCCCGTATGATTGCACTGCCACGTTGGTGCTCAAAGCGAGGCAGGCGGGCGTCGTTGCCGGGCTCGATCTGGTCTCGTATGCCTTCCTTCTCGTGGAACCGGCGATCAACATCCAGATCTGGCGCCCTGATGGCAGCGAGGTTGGGGCCGGGGAAACCATTGCAAGATTGTCCGGACCCGCACGAGGCCTGCTCACGGCCGAACGCACGGCCCTCAATTTCTTATGCCGGCTGAGCGGCATTGCCACTGCCACAGCGGCCATGGTTGAGGCCGTGCGCGGTCACAAGGCGAGGATTGTATCGACGCGAAAGACGACGCCCGGGCTGCGGGCATTGGAGAAATACGCCGTGCGCGTCGGCGGCGGTGCCAATCACCGGTTCGGCCTCGATGACGGCGTGCTCATAAAGGACAACCACATCGCGATCGCCGGCGATATCCGCACAGCAATAGAGCGGGCGCGCGCCGCAGCAGGGCATATGGTGAAGGTCGAGGTCGAGGTCGACACGCTGAAGCAGCTCGATGCAGCGCTCGCGATTGGTGTTGACGCGGTGCTGCTCGACAATATGTCGGTCGAGGATCTTGCCCGCGCGGTTTCTATAGTGGATGGCCGTACGATCACCGAGGCGTCCGGTCGGGTGATGCCGAAAACGGCGGCGGCGATTGCGGCGACCGGTGTCGATCTCATCTCCATGGGTTGGCTGACGCACAGCGCCCCGATCCTCGACATCGGCCTGGACATGCCGGACCACCAGAACATCTGCAAGCACTTGAACTGAGGATTACGGCGTGAGGAGCAACATCAGCTCGGCAGGCGTAGGAGGTGCTGGAAAGACGTGCCGCAGCTCGCCTTTAGCGAGTGCGCCCCAAAGCCAAGAAGGCGTACCGGACTAGCAAACAAAGGTTTGACGATGACGATTGGAATGAACTCGGAGTTCGACGTGAACCAGACCATGCAATTGGTCGATGGAACGCCTCCGCGATGGAACCGCAAAGAGGCCGAGGCCATCTACGGCATGCCATTCAACGATCTGCTGTTCCTAGCTCAGACGATCCACCGCCAGAACTTCGATCGAAACCGAGTGCAGCTGTCGCGGCTCCTTAGCATCAAGACCGGCGGGTGCCCTGAAGATTGCGGCTATTGCAGCCAGTCTGCGCATTACGAAACCGGTGTGAAGGCGTCGAAGCTGGTGGACGTCAAGCATGTCATCGACGAAGCGGCCAAGGCGCGTGATGGCGGCGCAACGCGCTATTGCATGGGCGCGGCGTGGCGAATTCCCAAGGAGCGCGACATGGACGTTGTGGTCGCCATGATTGAGGGCGTCAAGGCCCTCGGCATGGAGACCTGCATGACGCTCGGCATGCTCGATCTTGAGCAAGCTGCTCGCCTGAAGCAGGCCGGTCTCGACTACTATAACCACAACATCGATACCTCTGAGCGCTACTATGGCGAGGTTATTTCAACCAGGACTTTTGCCGACCGGCTGGAAACGCTTGGGCACGTGCGCGCGGTTGGGATGAAAGTCTGCTGCGGCGGCATTGTCGGGATGGGAGAAGAAAAGACCGATCGCATCGACATGCTGGTCACGCTCGCGAACCTGCCCGAGCCGCCGGAAAGCGTGCCGATCAACATGCTTATTCCCATCGAAGGCACGCCGCTTGCCGCGGCCGACGCCATCGATCCGATCGATTTCGTCCGCATCGTTGCGCTCGCGCGGGTGATGATGCCGAAATCCTATGTAAGGCTGTCCGCCGGCAGGACGGCGATGAGCGACGAAACGCAGGCGCTGTGCTTCTTTGCCGGCGCCAATTCGATCTTTGTCGGCGACACGCTGCTGACGGCGGGAAATCCCGGCGAGGACAAGGATACCCTTCTGTTCCGGCGCCTCGGCATTGAGCCTATGGAACTCGCCACGCAATGAAGGAGGCAATTCTTGCCCGCTATGACGCAACCTTGCGGGGACTGGGGCGCAAGGACCGGTTACGGACGCTCGCACCGCGCGCCGGGCTCGACTTCTCGTCGAACGACTATATCGGACTTGCCGCCTCCAAAAGACTCGGCGATGCGGTTTCGACGGCGATTGCGCGGGGCACGCCAGTGGGCGCCACCGGATCGCGGCTGTTGCGCGGCAATGCACCGGAACATGAGCAACTGGAGGCGGACGCAGCGGCATTTTTCGGAGCCGAGCGTGCACTGTTCTTCGGCAGCGGCTATATCGCCAACTTCGCTCTGCTGACGGCCCTGCCGCAGAAAGGCGACCTGCTGGTCCTCGACGAGCTCGCTCATGCCAGCATGCATGAGGGTGCCCAGGCCGGGCGCGCTGAGTTCAAGCTGGCCGCGCACAACGACGTCGACGCTGTCGAGGACGCAATCACCCGCTGGCGCGCCGAAGGCGGCATGGGGCGGGTGTGGATCGCCTTCGAAAGCCTTTACAGCATGGATGGCGACCGTGCGCCGATGGAGAGCCTGGTCGCGCTGGCTGATCGGTACCAGGCATTCATCGTCGTCGATGAAGCGCATGCCACCGGCGTCTGGGGACCGGACGGCCGGGGACTGGCCGCCGCGTATGAAGGCCGCGACAACATCGTCACGCTCCACACATGCGGCAAGGCGCTTGGCGCATCCGGCGCGCTCGTTACCGGACCGCGAACACTGTGCGACTATCTTATCAACCGGTGCCGGCCATTCATCTATGCGACCGCACCATCGCCGCTGATGGCAGTCGCGGCACGTGAGGCGCTGACTATTCTGTCTGACGAGCCTATGCGTCGTGCTCAGTTGCACGAGCGTGTCGCTTTCGCGAGCCGGCAATTGGCCGAACGCTGCGGCGTGATGCCCAGCGGTTCGCAGATCCAGCCGCTTGTGATCGGCGATAACAGCCGCACCATGGCGGTGGCGGCAGGACTGCAGGCACGCGGCTTCGACATACGCGGCATTCGCCCGCCGACAGTGCCTGAGGGTACGTCGCGCCTGCGCATTTCGCTGACTCTCAACGTCGACGAAGCCGACATTTCCGCCATGGTCGAGGCTCTCGTCGGAGTGTTGGCCACAGCATGACCAAACGCATCGTCGTCACCGGAACAGACACTGGAATTGGCAAGACAGTGTTTTCGGCCGGACTTGCCGGGCTGCTCGACGGCTTCTACTGGAAGCCGGTGCAATCGGGCCTCAACGAGGAGACCGACAGCGAGGTCGTCGCCCGGCTTTCCGGCTTGCCCGACGGACGCGTGCTGCCCGAAGTCTATCGACTGACGATGCCGCTGTCGCCGCATCGATCAGCCGAAATCGACGGCGTCGCGATCGAGGCCGACGATCTTTCATTTCCGGTCCTGCCGACACCGCTCGTCATCGAAGGCGCCGGCGGGCTGATGGTGCCGCTCAATCGACAGACAAGGTTCATTGACATATTCGAACAATGGCGGCTGCCGGTCATACTGTGCGCCCGCACCGCGCTTGGCACCATCAATCATACGCTGTTGTCGATCGAGGCCCTGAGAGCCCGCTCCATCCCGCTCATCGGCATTGCCTTCATTGGCGAAGAGGTGGCCGATACACAAAGGACAATCGTGGAATTCGGCTGCGTGCCGCAGCTGGGCAGGCTGCCGCACCTCGGTCCGCTGACGGGTGAAACGTTGAGAGATGCAATGATTTCCGGCTTCGACCTGGCCATGATTGCCGGAGGCGACTGATGGCGGAGTCTCGAGTCTGGCATCCGTTCACGCAGCACGCGCTAGAGCCCTCGGTCCCTGAAATCGTGCTGACTGAAGGCGCCTATCTCCACAAGGCCGACGGCTTCCGCATCCTCGATGCGATTTCTTCCTGGTGGGTCGTCACCCATGGCCATCGCCACCCCCGCATCATGAAGGCCATCGAGACGACCGCGTCGAGCCTCGACCAGATCATCTTCGCGGGCTTCACCCACGAGCCGGCCGAACGGCTGGCCGAGGCGCTTGTCGGCATCGCACCCGCCGGCCTCGACCGGGTGTTCTATTCCGACAGTGGCTCGACCTCAGTCGAAGTCGCGCTGAAGATGGCGCTCGGCTATTTCCGCAACATCGGCGCGCCGCGTTCGCGCATCGCCGTCATGGAGCACAGCTATCATGGCGACACGATCGGGGCGATGAGCGTCGGCGCCCGCGGCGTCTTCAACGCCGCCTATGATCCTTTGCTGTTCGAGGTCGACGCCATCCCCTTCCCGGCCGCCGGGCGCGAGCAGGAAACGCTGGATCGGTTCGAGGCCGTTAGCCGCGACCGGCGCGCAGCCGCGCTGATCGTCGAGCCGCTGGTGCTTGGCGCCGGCGGCATGCTGATGTATCCGGCCTGGGTTCTTGCCGAATTGAAGAGGATCGCCGAAGCCTCCGGCACGCTGCTGATCGCCGATGAAGTGATGACCGGCTGGGGGCGCACCGGAACCATGTTTGCCTGCGAACAGGCGTCCGTCTCGCCGGACATCTTGTGCACGTCGAAAGGTCTGACCGGTGGTACCATCCCGCTGGCCGCCACGATCGCCACCGATGCCATCTTCCACGCTCACTTTTCGGAGGATCGCAAGAAGACGTTTTTCCATTCGAGCTCCTACACCGCCAATCCGATCGCCTGCGCGGCAGCACTTGCCAATGTCGAGATCTGGCGTGACGAGCCGGTGGCCGAGCGGATCGCGGTCTTGAGCGCGAGGCAGGCCGCCGGGCTGCAACGCTTCCGGGGCAATCCATATTTCACCGACTGCCGGACAACCGGCACCATCGCGGCACTCGACCTACGCACCGGCTCAGCCGGTTATCTGGCCGAGATCGGGCCAAAACTGCGCGCTTTTTTCCTTGAGCGCGGCCTGTTGGTGCGCCCGCTCGGCAATGTCCTCTATCTTCTGCCGCCCTATTGCATCACCAGCGACGAATTGGGCGGGCTCTATGACGCGATAGAGGAGGCCGGCGAACGCTTCGGCTCGCGGCCATGAACCTATCGTCGCGCGTTCTCGGCTTCGGCCATCATGCGCCGGCGCGCAAGGTCGAGAACCCGGAAATCGAAGACCGGCTCGGGCTTGAGCCCGGCTGGATCGAGCGGCGCACCGGAATTCGCTCGCGCTTCTGGGCAACAGACGAAGACACGCTGTCGGGCCTTGCCGCCTCTGCCGGCGACATGGCGCTGACCAATGCCGGTATCGACCGCGGCGACGTCGGTCTACTCTTGCTCGCCACGTCGACGCCCGATCACCTTCTGCCGCCAAGCGCGCCGCTGGTCGCACATCGGCTGGGGCTAGGCCGCGCCGGAGCGATCGACCTGACCGGCGCCTGCGCCGGCTTCATCTATGCGCTGATGTTCGCCGACGGGTTCACCCGCCTGCACGGCAAAGCGAGCCTTGTCATCGCCGCCAACATCCTCAGCCACCGCATCAATTTGGCCGAGCGCGCCAGCGCCGTGCTGTTTGCCGATGCCGCCGGCGCCATGGTGATCAGTCCTTGCGATGACCCGGATCGAGGCATTCTCGGCGCTTCGGTGGATTCCGACGGCTCGCGCTACGGGCTAATCCAGATTCCCGCCGGGGGAAGCAACACTCCGTTCCATGCCGACCTCGACCTCGCGCAGACACGGATGACGATCACTGACGGCCGTGAAGTATTCAGCAAGGCCGTGGAGATGATGACCGCCTGCTCGAGAGATGCGCTCACTGCTGCCCGACTGAGGCCGCAAGACCTCGATCGTTTCGTGCCGCATCAGGCCAATGCGCGCATTTTCGACGCGGTCGGCAGGAACCTCGGCATCGCTGATCACTCGATCGTCAAGACGATCGCCGAATATGGCAACTCTTCCGCCGCGACGATCCCGCTCTCATTGTCGCTGGCCCATCGGGCGCAGCCGTTTCGGCCTGGCGAGAAAGTCCTCTTGGCGGCAGCGGGTGCGGGTCTCAGCGGCGGCGCGCTTGTGGTGGGAATTTAGCAAAGCAATGCTTGCGCACAGGACTGCTCATGAATGAGACTATGAGAATGGCTCAATACGTAAATAGTCGCCGGCAAGCTCCATAGAGCTGGGTTCCGTGCGGTGCTCCGCGATGTCTAAGTATCGACCCGCTTGCTCAAATCGCAGCGCTCATCGAAGGCCAGCAATACCTCATGCAGAGCGAAAATCCTCAACCGCCCGTTTCAAAGACGCTCGCCCCATTTCGAAACAAGGTGTTTCGCTCAATTTGGGCGGCCACCCAGATTTCCAGCCTCGGTTGGCTAGTGCAAACGGTCGCCATCAGTTGGCTTATGGCAACGATTTCAGCGTCCGACCTCATGGTGGCACTCGTCCAGGCCGCATCCACATTGCCGGTGTTTTTCCTCTCAGTTTTCGCCGGAGCCATTGCCGACAACTTCAGCCGCCGGTGGGTGATGTTTGCGGGACACTGCCTGATAGCATCGGCGTCGACGACGCTGATGATTTCTGTGGGTCTGGGATTTGTCAGTCCTTGGCTGATTCTCGGGTTAGGTTTCCTGGCCGGCTGCGGCTTTGCCTTGAATGATCCGGCTTGGCACGCTTCGGTCGGCGATATCCTTCACAAACGCGACATTCCGGCCGCAGTGACGCTTATGTCCGTCGGATACAACATTGTGCGCAGCGTTGGTCCGGCCTTGGGGGGCGTGATCCTGGCCGTCTTTGGGCCGCTGGCCGCTTTCGCCTTGGCTGCGGTGAGTGATCTGGCGCCCATAAGCGCGATATGGCGCACCAAATGGGAGGTCCGCTCTTCGCCTCTCCCTCGTGAGAGAATGACGACGGCAATTCATGACGGAGTGCGCTTTACTGCGATGTCTTTGGAGATCAGGGCAGCGACCGCCCGAGCCGCTCTTTTCGGATTGGCAAGCATCTCCATTCTGGCGTTGCTCCCCCTCGTCGTCCGGGATCAGTTGAAGAGTGGGCCAATTGTCTACGGTATCTTATTGGCCGGCTTCGGCATGGGTGCTTTCATCGCGGGCATGGGCAACGGCTTCTTGAGGAAGGTCACGTCTCAAAACAGGCTGGTGGCCTTCGCCTCTGTGGCTTGTGCAGTCTGTTGCCTCTCCCTTGCCCTTACATCGTCGATTCCTGTGGCGGCCATTTCGCTGGCGCTCGGCGGAGCGGGTTGGCTTATCACCTGGACGGCCATTGACGTGTCGGTGCAGTTGGCAAGCCCAAGGTGGGTTGTAGGCCGCACGCTCTCCATTTACTACGCCTTGAGCGCAGGCGGTATGGCTGCTGGCAGCTGGATCTGGGGTTCTGTCGCGCAAAACTATTCCTTGACCTTAGCATTGGAGGGCGCCGCAGGCGCTCTGTTGCTGGTTGCAGCAGCGGGGATCGTGTTGCCGGTCCGTCCCTGGGAAGAAACCGATCAAGAAAGTTCAGTTTTTCATCCGCCGGACGTGGCTCTCGATCTGAAACCCAGAAGTGGCCCTATCGTGGCCAAGGTCGAGTATTTGATATCGGAGGAAAATATCGAGGCCTTTCTGGGCTCCATGCGCACGCGGCGACACGTCCAGAGCCGTGCCGGTGCACGAAACTGGACGCTCCAGCGAAATCTGCAAACACCGTCACTTTGGACGGAGACATTCCGCACCCCCACCTGGATGGACTTTCTCCGCCTAAATCATCGACTCACCGCAGCAGATAAGGAAGTCGCCCAGCATCTCCTGTCACTGCATGAAGGAGAGGTGCCTCCGCAGACAGTGCTTTCGATTGAACGGACGACCGAGGCAATTCGTACCCGTACCTCGACAATCTTTTCTCGTCCTCCAAGATGACGCCATCAAGCTGCTGTCCAGGGACAGGGTGGATCACCGGTGCTTTGCAGAGCACAGCCTCACACCGAGAGCAGCGTGCTCCGGGTTGTGCGCTTTCGCGCGCACCCAGGCGAGATGATGGTGAACGCGGCGTCAAGTGGAAGTCCCCTGCATACGCTTGCGGAGTCTTCTGCGAGAGCCCATGCCGACGAGCGCCAAACAAGGTTTGATGCCTTTCGGAGTCGTGGCCTCAACTCATCGATTCGCGAGAAAAGCATCGAATGCAGCAGCAACGGCGCGAACAACAAAGCGGTGCTCCGGCCGCACGCGGATGAAGCCGTTTTCGACGTCCAGGATCCCCTCCTCAGCCAGCGTCACCAAACTCTCAACTGAATCGAGAAAACGAGCTGGTTCGATTTCGTGGGCGGCACAGATGGTCGGCACGTCGGCCTCCAAATCGCACATCAGTCGCTCGATGATCGCTGCGCGCACCCGGTCATCGTCGGTCAGACGGTGACCCTTTGATGTCGCCAGACGTCCACTTGCGATGTGCCGGGCGTAAGAATCCCGTGTTACTTCGTTCTGAACATACCCCTCGCGGACTCGGCCAATAGCCGACGCGCCTAAGCCGATCACGTTTTGCAAGTATCGGCCGAGTATCCCAGCGAATTACGCCGTAGGCGCGCCCGGTCTTCTGCGCTAGCGCAAGTTCGTCGTCCGGCGGAGCGAAATGATCGAGCCCGATCTCCCGGTAGCCAGCGCCAACCAGTGTCTCGGCGACAGCTGCAGCCTGTTCGGCGCGAAGATCGCCGTCCGGTAGACCTGCCTGCTCGATAGGCGCTGGTTCTTTATCACGGAAGGAATATGCGCGTATCCGAACACCGCAAGCCGGTTGGGGCGCATGGCGACCGCAGCCATCGCGGTCTGGATGCAGGACTGCACAGTCTGTTTCGGTAGACCGAAGATGAGGTCGAAGTTGATATGGCCAACGCCATGCCGGCGGAGATTTTGGACTGCAGCGGCCGTCTGCACCTTACTCTGGATCCGATTGATCGCCTTTGCACATCGGGATCAAAGCTCTGCACGCCGATGCTCGCGCGGTTGACACCGTTAGCTGCCAAGGCTTCGGCCATTTCCGGTGTGAACGTTCGGGGATCGATCTCCACGGCGATCGCAGCAGTTTTGCTGAAAGCGAAGTGGCGGCGTAGAAATTCCATCAGCGCCAAGTGCTCGGCTGGCCCGATAAGGTGAGGCGTTCCGCGCCGAAATGCACATCGCTCACCGGCAGCCCTTGCCGCACTTGCTCCGACACCAAACTGATCTCCTGACGCAGCACCGCTAAATAATTAAGGATCGGGCCGTTGCGACGGATGACCGCGGTAGGGAAGCCGCAATACCAGCACATGGATCGGCAAAACGGAATGTGGAAATAGAGCGACACCGATTCGTCGGCCGGGAGGCCCCCCAGCCATTCCTCATAATCGTCAGCACCAACTGCCGCAGAGAAGTCTGGCACAGTCGGATAGATGGTATACCAAGGCGGCCGGGGGTCCCGGTACTTTGTCAGGATTGAGGTGTGCAAGGAGCTGTCATCCCACGTCGCTGATCCATCATTCTTTCGTTGCGCGCTCGTCCTGGTCTCTGACCTAAGTCAGTGCGTCCCGCTTATGTCGCAGTCTCGTTTGGACAGGATGGGGTCAACCACGCCGGGGAGCGCGCGTGCCATGGTTGCGCCTGAGGTGATGGTGCGGTGCCGCATTCAACGTCTGAGTACGTGACGCCAGTGCAGTGTGCTTGAGGCGTCTGCGGAAGAACTTTGCAATGCGAAATTCATGTCCGACGCAACGGACCTGTCAAGCCTCGTTCAGACGCCATCCAGGTCCAGCCAGCGGCCTTCCCTGCCGGCCGAAGAACCATACCGGCTTTAGCCACCGAGACGCTCTAAAGCTGACGTCGGCTCATTTGATGAAAGGAGGACGCCGCTAGGGGGTGCACAAGGTTCCCCGGCTTGACGTCGCTTCGAGCGAAGAGCGGCGGTGTGGCTTGTCGTCAAGCGCCGGGCAGCGTGCCCCCTACCGATATCCCGAAAAGATCGACCAAGATGGCCATGCCGACGCCACACGCGGTCTGGATGAGGCCGACCATGAAAATGCGATTGGCGCGTTCGTAGATGGGGCGCCGCAAGGAACTCATGTCGAGCAGCATGGACAGCGCTCTCATCTGCAGTGCGATGCCGAGCAGGATCGGCACTACGGCGAACAGATCGTAGAGTTGCCATGGCAAGGGGTTCGCGGCCCAATGAGTGAGGAAGCCGAGCGAAAAGGCAAGCAGGATACCCACGGCAGTGATTGTGCCGTTGCGGAAAATGGTCTCGATCGGTTCTTCCTTCGGATCGTGCTCGTCCAAGCGGCTTCCTTTCGTTGCTCTTTCCGTCGAGACTAAGTTCTCGAGAATGCTGTTCATCGCCAATTACTCGAGGCGAGCCGTAGGCAGCCGTTTCAGGGTGCGCTCCCTCTCGCTTCCGGCCGCGCAATGTACCTGCACGGCGAACTTACAGCGGCGAAAAGGTGCTGCGGCCACCATGCGACGCCTCGGACGTGCACGCCCTCTGTTCCTGGCGCAGCCCTTGCGGAGCGTACGCGCAGTGATCCTTCTCGGTAGCGCATGGCGCGGCCTCCGTTGCGGTCAGACGGGAAGCCGTCGCTGTTAAACGAGACTGTCACATATCGAACATGGCGAACCGTGTCGCACATTGCTTTTCGCAGTGACCCTCAAAAAAAGTGATTCCAGCGAGACGAAGGCGCGTCGGCCCGATTTTGGTGTCGGCCGCATTTACGCTTCAGGTTGGCATGTCGCTTGCTGCTCTATTTCGGAGAGCTGCAGCGGTCCGACCGGAGTGTTTCACATGTAAACGATAATGAATCTCCTAGCAGAAAACACTATTATAAGTACATGTGGCTTTTACGCTGGCTCACCTCTCGTGTCAAGCGCTTTGGCGTCCACATATTGGAGACAACACGCACAAAATTTAGAGGAAAAGCTTGCTCTTTCGCCTCTATCCTTTTTATTCCTTCATGGAGATCTAGACATGTACATCAAGAGTCCTCTTCTCGGCTTAACTGCTCTGATGACCGTTTCCGTCGGTCGAGCAGCTGGCGCCGAGCGGGAACCGGCCGAGTACATCAAGATCTGCGACGTCCTCGGCTCGGGATATTCCTATATTCCCAACACCGAGACCTGCCTGCGCATCGGCGGCTATGTCCGTTACGATATCGGCCTGGGTGACGTCCGATCGTATGACAGCGCAAGAACCTCGGACGTGAGAACTGGCGAGGACCAAGGCACTTGGCGAAACAGCACACGCTTCACGTTCAAAACTTGGACCGGCCAGCAGACCGAGCTCGGCGCGTTGACGACCTATACCGAAACCCACGTGAATTTTGGCAACAGCGCTAACTCGCATGACAGTCCTCAGAACTATGATTTCAACAGCGGCCTCGCACTGGCTTCTGCCTGGGTCGAGCTGGGAGGCCTGCGAGTTGGCAAGGAGGGGTCGGCCTTCGATACGTTTGCAAGCTACGCTGGCAACGTTCTCGATAGTATGCTCGTTCCGTCGGCCGGCTTCGACACCAACGTGGCTCAGTACCACTTCGACGCCGGCAACGGCATTTCGACTGTGATTTCGCTCGAACAAGGATCGGGCTCAGCCGGTACTATCGACAGCTATATTCCGCACGTTGTCGCCGGCTTGAAATACACGCAAGGCTGGGGCTCGATCACCGGCGTCGCGGCTTATGACAGCAATTACGAAGCTTTTGCCGGCAAGATCCGCGTCGACGTCGCTGTCACAAACCAGCTGTCGCTGTTTGGACTCTTCGGCTACGGTTCCAATGCCAGTCTCAACGAGGACTCAAACGGCGCAATTGCCAATCATGGGCGCGGCTCGTACAAAATCTGGAACGGCCAGTGGGCTTTCTGGGCGGGCGCCACCTACGAGTTTGACGAGAAAACTTCGTTCAACCTTCAGGTCTCGGGTGATCAGCTCAAGGATGCTGGTGTGGCTGCAAACGTCGCCTACATGGTCGTTCCCGGCTTCACGGTCACAGCCGAGGTCGATTACGACCACTACGGCAACTCTGGCCTCGGCCCTGCCGAGCCTACCGCCGTCAAGGGCACGAGCAAGCCGAACAGCGTCGGCGGCATTCTCCGCTTACAAGGCTCATTTTGAAATCTCTCCAGTCGCGAGCATGGCAAAGGCACTTGCCTCGACAACGCACGCATGGAGAGCTTCGTTCGCCATCTTGAAGTCTGCATCGACCGTCCACGGCCCATCGTACCAACTAGAAACTGAAAGTTATGAGCCCTGTGTACTACACCTAGCCCTTGACCTGCCCGATGAACCGGCCAGGGGCCGTCAG
Organism: Mesorhizobium sp. LMG17149; assembly: GCF_024518695.1. Lineage (NCBI taxonomy): Bacteria > Pseudomonadati > Pseudomonadota > Alphaproteobacteria > Hyphomicrobiales > Phyllobacteriaceae > Mesorhizobium > Mesorhizobium sp. LMG17149. The sequence continues at coordinate 8,449 of NZ_JANIFL010000008.1, read as the reverse complement.
TTCAAATTCGGGGCCGCTTAGAGGGCAGTGTGAGGCCGTGTTAGGTAAGCGCCACTGCAATGTCGAGGCCGCGACACGCCTGTCGCTTTGGACGGCTGGAATTGCCCTTCGCGGCGCCATTCATTCTCTCAACATTTACGTGATAATGCACGCTGAGTCCGAGCCGCGTGGCAGCACCCATCCTAGGTCACTATCGGGGGGCCTTAAACCTGAACAGCTCCATCGTCGCGGCTGCTGCGGAAGCAGGAGCTATCACTGGGACCCGTACTGGTGCTTGTCAGCCGCTGAGCCGCTACTTCGTCTTGGGAAGAGCATTGTCCTTGCCAAAAGCCGGCCAGTATTTCGAGATTGCCAGTGTGGCGCCGGCTGAAGAGAAATGACCATAGTCGAAATATAAAAACTCTCCTCTATCGGAATAGGCGCAGCGTCCTGCGCTGCACAGGAATTTCAGCGGATCGATGAATGTGGCGCCTTTGGTAAATGAGCGCACACGTTCGTTGATGTCGGGGTCCATCGCGATCGGCCAGGACGTATCGTCCAGATTTTGGCGCTTGGCGAAGAACGCAATTTTCCGGACGTCAGTTGGGAACTGCGGAGACTGGCCGATGACAAACACGCGCACGCCCAGGGCACGAAGCGTAGCGATTGTTTGCTGAAGACCGTCGAAACCTCTGACCTCATAGTCACTCCATCTACCGCTGAGGATAACCGTCTTGATGTCCGCTTCCAAGATGACGTCCAAGGCCTTGCGATTGAACCGGACACAATCAAGACGATCGTAAGGGTAGTAATAGAGTATCGGCGCGCAGCTGGCGTACGTATATTCAACGATGTTCGCCTGCAATCGATTTATGTTAGCACCCAAGCCGGAAACATAGTGCGCGGCGAAGGAGTCGCCCCACAAAAAAACCGTTGTTGGAAAACCGCTGGTGCGCGTGCAATCCTCCATATTCCAGCTTTCGATCCGGCTGGTGCCCTCGTTGAAACAGATGCCATTCCTCCAGTCCCCGACGGAAATGCGCCGCTGGACATAGTCCGGAAACCGTTGCGGAAAGCCGTTGCCGAGCGCCCCCGCCGCTCCGCCGGCACAAAGGACAACGATCGCGAGCGCTGAAAAGGCGAAGATAGGCCCCGGGGAGGTGAAGGCCCTCTTCTGTCGAAACGGCTGCTCTACAAACTTCCAGGAGAATGCAGCCAATGCGAGGCTTGCCACCAACATCGCACCGGTCATCAACGGATCGAGTTTTTGGAACGAAAGATAGTGCGCGAACGCATTGAGAGGCCAGTGAACAAGATACAACGAATACGAGATGAGCCCAATCCAGACCAGCGGCCGGACTTCGAGCATGCGGGTGGCGACCGTCGAGGGGGTATTTTGGCCAACATAGATCAGAAGGGCCGTTCCGATGCATGGATACAAGGCGTTGTAGCCTGGGAACGGATCACTCGCCGAAATCGCGAAGAACCCGATGGCGAGAAGGCCAAATCCGGCCACCCCCACCGACTCCATCAGGAATCGGTTGCCCAGCGGCGAGGGGCATTTGAGCATGAGCAGGGCGCCCAACATGAGTTCCCAGATTCGGGTCGGCAGCAGATAGAATCCGGCGGTGGGTGCCAGCGATGTCGCCATCACCGCCACTACGAAGCTGCAGAGAATTATCGGAAGAAGTGTCGTCAGCCAGCGCTTCCCGATGTAGCGATAGATTAGGAACATCAGGATTGGTGCGAAGATGTAGTACTGCTCCGCTACGGAAAGCGGCCAAGTGTGCAACAGTGGTAGAAGCGCGGCATCGATAGAGAAGTAACTTGACGTTTTCCAGAAGAAAACGTTCGACCAGAAGGTCGAGGTAGCTATGATGCTAAGACTGAATCCGCGCAGATCCGGTGGCAGAAGAATGAACAATGCCGCAATGCAGGTGAGAAGCATCACAAAGACGAGCGCCGGCAGAATGCGCCGGGCACGGCGCCAGTAGAAGTTGACGATGGAAAATTGGCCGCGTTCAAGGTCATCCAGGAGGCTTCCGCTGGTTAGGTAGCCGGAGATGACGAAGAAGATATCGACCCCGCTAAAGCCACCCGGGATCGCCGAAATTCCGAAATGAAAGAGTACGACCGGAAGTACAGCAACGGCCCTAAGGCCCTCGATATAGCGCCTATATTGCACCCAGCGGTTCCTTTTATTTTAATCAGGACGCGATTGGAAGCTTTCAATCTCCGGTAGGAGTGCTGCCGAGATAAGGGCGGTATCAGCCACCTTTATCCGTCCCGAATGCTCTGTAAGTTGCAACTGGTACAGAAGCACGATCGCCATCGCCGGCCTTGACGGCCTGATTGTCGAGCAGATCGCGCGGATCGTTGACCATCACGGCCAGGTTATGTCCTGTCGAACAACCAAGCGGCTGTTTGAAGGATTCTTCATTGGGTAAGGCACCATATGAGGGACAGACCGGCGGACGGGCGTGATAGACAATCGCCTCAATTCGCACTGAGCCGGCGTCGTGTTGATCGCGCAATTGAATGTTGTCTTCTTCGATTGCCAACTGCCTGGCCTGATGGGCTACCCCTGTGCTGAGCTGGGGCGAACCGCTGATGAGGAGGTGGATGGCATCGAACCGGCCGCGACTGGCCTTGTCTAGGAAAACACGCAAACGCTGCCGTTCGGAAGCGCGCAGGCTTTGCAACGTCAGGACGGTGGTCTCCTCTCGGACAAGCATTGGTGCCGATGGTTCGACATCAACTGGCGTAGTGCTTGTGCAGCCACTTACGCTTGGTGCCAGAGCGACAAAGAGGATTATAAAACGCAACATCTTTGGATGACACTATTCGATGATGAAGCCGAGACCGCCCTGGGCGCTTGGCGCGCCCGCACGGATAGCAGCGCGGTCTCGCGGGGGACTTGTCACGGAATTCGTCGGAGCGCCCCCTCCGTTCAAAGCCGGTGCCGCCCGCTCGGTCGGTGCGCTCATCTGGTTTGGGTTGGAGCCTGGTCTTACAATGTAAGGCGTAACTAGAATGACCAGTTCTGACTCCTCTTTTTGAAACGAGGTCGAGCGAAAAAGCGGTCCCAGGATCGGCAGTTCTCCGAGCCAGGGAAAGGCCCTGACATCATTGTTGACGTTCCGCCTGATTAGACCGCCGATTGCGAAGCTCTGGCCGCTGGCGAGTTCGACGACCGTATCGGCTCGGCGCGTGGAAACTGCCGGCACGGAAATTCCGTTGATTTGCACGGCACCTTGCGTCGACAGTTCACTGACTTCGGGCGTTACGTGAATGTTGATTTGATTGTTGCTGAGAACTGTCGGCACAAATTCCAGACTGACGCCGAAGTGACGGAATTCAACCGATACCTGCCTGTTTTCCTGCAGGACAGGAATGGGAAATTCGCCGCCCGCGAGAAAGCTGGCCTTTTCACCCGACATAGCGGTGAGGTTCGGCTCAGCCAGGACGGAAGCTATATGCTCCTTGGCGAGCGCGTCGAGAACCGCGCTGACGTTGACGGCACCGTTGTCGAATCCGATTTCTGCTGTGCCGCCACCCTGGGTTGAACCAGACCCAGCGCTTGCAGCGCTTCCGCTTAGAACGCCCACTTTGAAATTGCCGATTTGACCGAAGGCGGACAAGTTGACGCCGAGTGACTTCATGGCGCTGCGTGAGACTTCGGCTACGCGCACGCTGAGGTTAACTTGCAGGGATCCAGCGACCTTGATGTTGTTGACGACTTGCGCTCCGTCGCCCAGATATTGCTCAGTGACTCTTTTTGCGGTGTCGGCGACCTCTGCGTCGGGCGCCGTCCCGCTAAGGATTGCGCCGCGCGGCGTATAGTTGACGCGGATGGGATAGTCGCCGACCTGCTCCCGCAACATGGCGCGTAAATCCCCGATCGGTTGCGTGACAACGATACGCAATTCGGCGAGAGGCTCGCCATTGCCATCCAAGGCGAATAGGCTGGTCCGCCCCGATTTCTTGCCAAAGACGAAGATTGTTTTGCTCGATGGCGCCTGAAAATCCGCGATCGTGGGGTCAGCAACAAAGATGGTCGTGGCTGGCGCGGGCAGATGAACGGTCTCCCCGAGCGAAGAGGAAAGGGTCAGCGTGGCGTTGATGCTATTCGAAGCCGCATGCGGCGGGCCTTTGTCCTGCTTGTTTTGCGCCGCGACACCAAGTGGGAAAGTCACAATAAGCGCGCAGAGGAGATGGCCCAGGTAACGGGGCACTGCAGGTCTTGTAACCTTGTTGGCGATCGCCCGCCAATTGAGCGCAGGGCAAGGATGTTTAAGGATCAGCAAAATAGATCTTCTTTCGATTCGACAAACTATGCGGACGAGGCGTCAGTCAATTCTAGGATGTAACCAATGCCTCGGATGGTCTTGATCCGTGGCGTTGCACCTGATCTGGTCAGATGTCCCCGTAAACGATAAATTCCGACTTCAAGCGCGTTGGCAGACACGTCGTCGTTGAATGAATAGAGGTGATCTTCCAATTGCGCACGGGGCACGATGCGGCCTGCCCGGTTAAGCAGGTGCTCTAGAATACAGAGTTCGCGACGTGCGATCATCATTGGGTGCCCATCAACGAAAACCTGGCGGGCGACCGGATCAAAGTCGAGATTGCCAAATACGAGCCTCAGGTCGGTCATCTGTGTCGCCCGGCGCAGAATGGCTCTCATTCTGGCAATAAGCTCATCGGTAGAGATGGGTTTGAGCAGAAAGTCGTCCGCACCACCGTTGAAGATCGCAATTCGCTTATCGAGATCGTTAAGGCTGCTCATAATGACGGCAGGAACTGAATGCCCGTGGGTCCTCAACTGCCTCAGCCAACCCAAGCCATCGCCATCTGGCAGAGCCAATTCCAGCAGGAGAATTTCATAGCTGGCGCAAGAAAATGCACTCGAAGCCAGTTCCAGAGTACCAACGACATCAACGACGAAGCCGCCATCCCCGAGCGCAAGTCGCATGGCGCGCGCAAGATCCGCATGATGATCCACGAGCAGCGTTCGCATTTCATCTCCTCTCGAAGAGGGACGGGCTATCGAACGCGTCACCGGCGGCCATCTGATCGGAGCACACGGCGCGCAACTCGTCGCAGCTCTCGGAACTGGTCCGAGTCGGAGGGACATGCAAGTCGCTCGGTGGCAATAGGCGCGGGTGAGGACCAACTGACGGGCTCAAATACGCCGGTCGGCGAACCCACGAGGCCAGCAACCCGCGTGCGATTTCTCGTTGCATCATCTCTCCAACGTGCAGCCCCTGCGCTCGCAAGGCAGCGTCGCGGCTCAGAGCCCGATTCCCACAGAGGGTAGGGTTAGCTTTCGAGAAACTGATTGAACAAATCGATTATTTGGATCGAATGCATCCACGGTATGGATGCAGCGCCCCATCTTCAACGACTGCGGCGTCCTGATGCACTGTTGTGTCTGTCGTGCTCTGCTTTTTCGCTGTCCTTCAAGGCTGGCGAGCCTGGTGGAACCTGCGCGTCATTGGCTTGGTAGCTTGAATGCTCAACAACGGAGCGCCCTGCGCAAAGCCGCTCTCATTTCCAAAAAGCCTTGCAATCTGGTTGGAGCACTTCCGCTCGACACCAAAATAGGCGAGGAAAACTGACGTCTGACAGGGATGTACATGCAACAGCCGATTTGCGGCACCAGCAAACGACCGCGTTCAGGCTGAAGATCGACGACCAACGGCTCCTCGATTTCCGCACCGACCGCTTTTACAAGCTCTTCCTGTGCGGGCGGATGCCGGCAAACAGCAGCACAGGGTCAGCGAAACCGGGAGCGGGCCTGCTTGATCGCCATGATCACATTGCCGCTGTCGCGCGTGCGGAGCCGGTCCAGCCGGCGGCAATCCGGTCAGCACCATCGTCTGCACGAAGCTCCCTGACGAAGACGTGCCCGAATGCGCTCAACAAAGCCGGGCGGCGGATCTTTCCAATCGCCGAAGGTGCGGGCTGGCACCGAGCGGCGAACTGCGAACTCATTCCTGCCCGGCGGCGCTGGCCGCCGCGAGCGTCGATGCGGACCCAGCCGCTCCGAATCCTCCCACAACACGATGAGCGCGTCGCGGACATCGCTGCCGTAACAGCGGCTGCGGCTCTTGCCCGCAGACGGCCTCTGCTCACGACGGTTCATAAGACGGATCGCGCGCTTGCGAATAATAGCCGGTTACCGCCTCGAACTCATCCAGAATGCGCCGCTTGTCAACGCCGCAATAAAGCTCCACGATCGCCGCTTCACCGTGTCGCCATGCTGAGCCGCGCCATCCTTCCCCCGAACCGGAATGGCACGACCTGTCCATCCCCTTTGGAACAGGACACTATTGGTAACATTTTGCTTGAGGCAATGCGGCTCGTTGCCTTCCTTTTCGCTGACCGGAAGGGTACCGGAAGTCGTCTATCGCATCTTACCCGCTGAAAGCGGCAACACCTCGACCTCAATCGCAGATCATAGGAAATAGACGATCGCGTCGGGGCCTCAGCATCGGTTCACCGGGTTTCCGTCATCGACTGAAGCGAATTGCCCCATCGACCGTCACCGGGTGGGCCGCGATACGTCGCCGTGTATGATTAGCGAGCGCACGTAGCGTAGCCATAGCTCTCCACCCAGCCATGTTCCCCTAGTTGGAAAATGTCCGGCGGACCAGAGGTGCTGTCGTCAGCTTTTCCTGAATAGCGGCCAAGGCAATCCCTACCAGTCCATCACCACCTTGCCGGAACTGCCGCTCTTCATCGCATCGAAACCGATCTGAAAATCGTCGATGCCGATGCGGTGGGTGATCAGGCCGGAGACATCCAGCGGACCCTGCACAAGCGCGATCATCTTGTACCAGGTTTCGAACATCTCGCGGCCGTAGATGCCTTTGAGATGCAGCATCTTGAAGATGACCTTGTTCCAGTCGATCTCGAAGCCGGTCGGCGCGATGCCCAGAATGGCGATCTTGCCGCCATTGTTCATGGTGTCGATCATGTCGCGGAAAGCGGGGGCGGCGCCCGACATTTCGAGGCCGACGTCGAACCCCTCGGTCATGCCGAGCACCGGCATGACGTCGCGCAGCTTTTCCTTCGAGGCGTCAACGACATGCTGGACGCCGAGTTTCTTGGCCAGCGCCAGCCGCACCGGGTTGATGTCGGTGATCACCACTTTGCGCGCGCCGACGCATTGGGCGACGAGCGCGCCCATGATGCCGATCGGCCCGGCGCCAGTCACCAGCACGTCCTCGCCGACCAGATCGAAGGACAATGCGGTGTGGACGGCATTGCCCAAGGGATCGAAGATCGCGGCAATCTCATCGGGCACATCGTCGGGGATCGGCACGACATTGTGCTGCGGGATCGCCAGATACTCGCCGAAGGCGCCCGGACGGTTGACGCCGACGCCGAGTGTGTTGCGGCACAGATGCCCTCGCCCGGCGCGACAGTTGCGGCAATGGCCGCAGACGATGTGGCCTTCGCCCGATACACGCTGGCCGACCTTGTACTCGGTGACCGCTGCGCCGAAATCGGCAACGGTGCCGACGAATTCATGGCCCGTCACCATCGGCACCGGCACCGTCTTCTGCGCCCACTGGTCCCAATTGTAGATGTGCACGTCGGTGCCGCAGATCGCCGTCTTCTTGATCTTGATCAGCACGTCGTTGGGGCCGATTTCCGGCACCGGCACCTCTTCCATCCAGATGCCCGGTTCGGCCTTGGCCTTCACAAGCGCCTTCATCATGTTCGACATCAGGATTTCCCTATTCCGTGATTGCGCTTCTGGCGAGATAGCCTGCACAACGGGAAGGTAGGCCACTAACTCGTTTGAACGTCCGGAATGGTCAGCCCCGCCTGCTCGGCCTCGCGGCGCAAATTCTGACGGGGCCTGGGGCCGATCTGCTGGATCACCAATCCGGCTGCCAGTGAGCCAAGGTCGCCGCAAGTCTGCAGGTCGCGGCCTTGCGTGTAGCCATGCAGGAAGCCGGCAGCATAGAGATCGCCGGCGCCCGTCGTGTCGACCAGTTCCTTGATGGCGGTCGCCTTGATCACCACGGTCTCGTCGCCGCGCACGATCACCGAGCCTTTTTCCGAGCGGGTGACGGCGGCGATCCGGCAATCCTTGCGGATCTGCGCCAGCGCCTCGTCGAACGACGATGTCTGGTAGAGCGACCTGATCTCGTGGCTGTTGGCAAAGACGATGTCGACCGTGCCCGAGCGCATCAGGTCGAGGAATTCGTCGCGGTAGCGGTCGACGCAGAACGAATCCGACAGTGTCATCGACACTTCCCGGCCTGCCGCGTGCGCCAGCTTCGCCGTCTGGCGGATTGCCTCCTTGGCGCGCGGCGGGTCCCACAGATAGCCTTCGAAATACGTGACCTTGGCGCCAGACGCCTTGTCGGCTTCGACATCCTCAGGGCCAAGCTCGACGCAGGCGCCGAGATAGGTGTTCATCGAGCGCTCGCCGTCGGGCGTGACGAAGATC